>JAISXH010000028.1 GCA_031270825.1 Bifidobacteriaceae bacterium | reverse complement strand
GAAGATGGGATCCGAGGGGAAGTCGATCCGGGAGATGGCCCGAGAGCTGGGCCGCGGCCCGTCCACGGTCAGCCGGGAGGTGCGCCGGGGCCTGTTCTCGGCCGGGGCGGCCGGCACGGTGGCCCACCCGCGTGGCACCGGCCGGCCCAATTACTTGGCACCCGCTGGCCTAATTACTTGGCGCCAGGCGGCCTAATTACTTGGCACCCGCTGGCCTAATTACTTGGCACCAGGCGCCCTAATTACGTGGCGGTTGACATGCTCGCACTGAACCGCTGTCGCTTGTTCAAGGCCGGCCAGGCAGTAAAGAAGGGTGGATTTTCCGCTTCCGGACGGTCCCTTTATTCCGGTCATCGAGCCGAATGGCACATCGATGCTCACGCCGCGCAAGGCCCGGACAATCTCTCCTCGCCGGACCCGGAAGTCGACCTTTACGTCCGCTGCGGACAGCGCCAAGGCGTTCATGGAATTTGCGCACATCCTTATCTGTCGGGGGGCCGTGGGGCGCTGAACTGCATCTTCATGTGGTGCGTCCTGAAGAAGTAGAACCTCACGCATGGTGCCCCCGTTCCGCACAGGGAAACGGGATGCCAACTGACGCACTTGCGAGCCGCCAGTGTGCGGGTCCCCGCTCCCGCTCCTGAGTGATAATACTCAATTACGTGTACGCGACGAATCGTCTGCGGCTCGCAGACCGAAACTGGGCGCTCTCAGCGCGTCTGACGCCTCGTTCTGCCGCCTGATTCGTTGTGCGGTCGAGTTCTCAGACAGCACCTGTGTCGGCGGCGTCAGCGACATCGGCGGTATCTGCGGTGTCGGCCGCGTCTGTGGGCACGGCGTGACGGCGCTCCAAGCGGGCGCCCTCGATGTCGGCTTGGGGCAAGATGCGGTCTAGCCAGCGCGGAATCCACCAGGCCGAGCGTCCGATCAGGGTCATCAGGGCCGGCATCAGGACCAGGCGCACCACGAAGGCGTCTGCCAGGACCCCGACAGCCAGGGCGAATCCCAACGACTTGATAATGGCCGATTCGGCGAACGCGAAAGACCCGAAAATCGCCACCATGATCAATCCCGCCGCGATCACCACCGGCCGACCGGCTTTCAACCCACGGGCCACGGCCTGACGCGGGGACGCGCCGTGGACGTGGGCTTCGCGCATCCCGGCGGCCAGGAAAATCTGGTAGTCCATGGCCAGGCCGAACAGGACCCCGGCAATGATCACGGGCAGGAAATTGAGCACCGGCCCGGTCGCTGCCAGCCCGATCGCGTCCTTTGCCCAGCCCCATTGGAACACGGCCACGACCGCGCCCAGAGTGGCGACTAGCGACAAAATGAACCCGCCTGTCGCGATCGCGGGAACCAACAGCGAGCGGAACACCAGAATCAGGATCAGCAGCGTCAGCCCCACCACCACGCCCAGGTAGAGCGGCAGGACGGAGCGCAGACGATCAGAGATGTCGATGTTGATGGCCGCCTGCCCGGCCACGCCCAGGGCCTGTCCGCTGGGGTCGGCGTCGAGTTCGCGCAGGCGTTTGACCAGGTCCTCGGTCGACCGGTCGTTGGGGCCGCCAACGGGCAAGACCTGGAAGACGGCCTGGGCGCCGGATGCGGAAACCGCCACCGGAGCCACTCCGGCCACCCCTTCCTGGCTTCCCAAAGCGGTCGCGACGTCGATCTGCGCGGCCAGGCGGGCGGCATCGTCTAACTGCTCTGGCAAATGCGCCGTGACCAGCAGCGGCCCGTTGGCGCCGGGACCGAACCGTTCGGCGGTGGCGGCGTGGGCCCGCTCGGCCAGGGAGCCGGCCCGCTCCGAGGAACCGTCCGGCAGGCCCAGGCGCAGGTCCAGCGCCGGAACCGCCAGAGTTGCCAGCACGGCCGTCGCCAGGACCGCCCCCACGATGCCGCCACGCACGGAGATCTGCTTCGGCGCCTCCCGGTCCGCCTGGTGGGTCTCGGAGCGGGCGCCGCGGGGAAGGACCCGCCGCCCGGCCAAGCCCAGCATCGCGGGCGTCTCAGTGATCGCCACCAGGATCGCCACGGCCACCGCGGCCGCGCCGATCACCCCCATCAAACCTAGGAACGGCACGTTTGTGACGGCCAGGGCCGCCAGCGCGACCACCACGGTGGTCCCGGCGAAGACCACGGCCGTGCCAGAGGTGCCGTTGGCCAACGCCACGGACTCGAGCGGCGCCATGCCGTCCGCCACCTGCCGGCGGTGCCGGTTGACGATGAACAGCGAGTAGTCCACGCCCACGGCCAGCCCGAGCATCACCCCCAGGATCGGCGTCACCGAGGTCATGGTCACGGTCGAGGACAAGGCCAGCGTCGCCAGGGTGGCGACGCCCACCCCGACGACAGCGCCGATCACGGGCGTGGCCGTGGGAATCAGCGCTCGGAACATGACGACCAGCACCAGGGCGGCCAGGGCCAGGCCGATGGCCTCGCCGGGGCCGAGCACGTCTGGCACGTCTTGGGACAGCTCGACCGATGCCGCCACCTCGACGCCGGCCCCGCCGGCGTCCTCGAAGTGCTTGATGGCGGCGTGTTTCGAGGCGCTGGCGAGGTCCAGGCGCGGCTCGGTGAAGGCGAGCTGGACCAGGGCGGCGGCGCCGTCCTCGCTGACGACCCGGATCGGAGCCGCCAATTCGGCCATCTCTTGCGCTGCGGTCAGTTGGGCGGCCTGGGCTTCCAGTTCGATTCGACTCTGCTCGAGGACCGCCCGTTGCTCTGCTAGCTGGGCGCGGGCGGCGGTGATCGCCTCCGGGTCGAGGGTCGCGGGGGCGGGGTCTGCGGCGAGGGTCTGCTCGGTGGCGTCGAGTTGTGCTTCGGCCTGGTCGAGTTCTTGGCGTCCAGCCGCGACGGCCTCCTGCCCGGCTGCGAGTTCTTCGGCCTGGAGGCGTCTTTCGGCTTCGACCGCGAAAGGATCGACCGCCTGGGCTAGATCGGGCAGGGCGGCGGCGCTCGCGACGGCTGCGGCGACCCGGTCACGCTGATCCTGGGTGAAGGGTTGTCCGTCCGTGGTCTGAAGCACGATGGTTCCCGAAGCTCCGGCGTATTGCGGCAGCTCAACGGCCAATTCGTCGACGACCGAGGATGAAGGCAGGCCGGGGATGTCGAAACTGGCCGCCAGGGCGCCGTGGCCGGCGGCGTAGGCGCACCCGGCCAGGCCGAGCAGGGCCGCCCAGCCGCCGATCACTACCCAAGCTCGCCGCGCCGCCGCCCCGCCCAGTCGGTAGAGGAATTCGGCCATTGTTCACTCCTTCGTTTGCCACCACTAGTCGCGCCGCAGATGCGGAGCTTCCGCCGGCTGGTCCACTGCGACTTCTTGGGGGCATTCAGACTAGCGAGACGATACGGTTCGTCTCGAACCGACAGCCTACAATGGGCGCATGGTCTCCCGCCAACCGGGCAGCGGCCCGCCGGGGGCGTCGCAACGGCGCCAGAGCGCCCGTTCGGAGGCTTCCCGGTTGGCGATTCTGAACGCCACAGCGCGGTTGTTCGCCGCTAACGGCTATGACCACATGACCATCGAGGGAATCGCCGCCGAAGCCGGAGTCGGCAAGCAGACCATCTATCGCTGGTGGGGATCGAAGTCGGCGTTGGTGGCCGAATGCTTGCTCGAAGGCGTCTTGGCGCCGGCCGGTTTCGCTCCGCCAGACACTGGGGACATCGAAGCCGACCTGCGCACATGGCTGACCGAGCTGTTCGCCTTTGTCGCCGATGCCGCCAACGCCTCGATGACGCGCTCGCTCTTTGCGGCCGCAGTTGAGAACGAAGACGTGGGACGTTTATTGGGCTCCTCCCTGGGGGCGGGATCGGTGTTACACCGCCGCCTGGAGCTCGCCGCCGCCGCCGGCCAGCTACGTCCCGGCGCCCCGGTGCCCGAGTTGGCGAAGGCGCTGGTCGGCTTCATCGTGGTCCACGCGCTGGAGCGCGCTGAGGCGCCGCCTGATCTCCCCGGTCGTTTGGTCGCGGCGCTGCTGCCGTAGGCCTGCCCACGTCTGGCTAAGAGTCACTCCTTGGCGCCTTCGAGGCCCGCGGTCCCGAAGCCAGGACGACGCAGTCGGCCGCCTCAGCATCGCCCTCCGGGTCGTCGCAAAGGATCGCCTTAATGCAGTCCTCCCCCTCGGCGCACCGAAGTTCGGCGCCAGTGTAGGTGTCCGGAACTGTCAGCGTGATCGCTGAAGCCGGGTTAGCCGACCTGGACCAGCTAAAGATCGTCGGCTGGTCGGCGCAGATGCCGATCGAGCCGTCCAGGTTCGCTTCCGCCCAGCACCAGCCGACAAGACTTGGGTCGGCAGTCAGCGTTCCGGCCGAGTTGTCGACTGAGTCTTGGTGAAGCGACGCCGCGTCGAACTTGAAGACCGTCCGGGCGGGCATGCCGTCATCGAGGTACAGCCAGAGTTCCGCCGAAGTGGCGAAACTCTCCTGATATTCCTGTGGCAACAGTTCGGCCGCCAGTTCCAGTTTGACCACTTCGCGGTCATTCTGGCGATCCGAACCCAGCACCGTGATGCCGCCGATGGCGCCCGGCCGGCTGGCGGACTGGACCAAGGACTTGACCGTTTCCCATTTGTCCACCAACCGCCCCATCCAACCGACGCCATCCGGGTCCAGGCGGTCGATTCCGTTGAGGTAGTCTACCCCGTTGAGCATGTACTCCTCCAGGTCGGCGACTGAATAGGTGTGGTTGACGTGGTCAAGGAGCAACGAGAGCAGCTTGCCGTCGTCGACGAAGAACAGGGCGTCGCCTTTTTCAGGAGCGATCGCCGTGTCTGTTGGCGTTACGGTTTCCCGCTCGTACACCCAGTCGGTGTTCACCAGCAGCAGGCCGCCGGCCGCCGGGGCGGTGATCCGCTCCGTCAACACAGCGCGGCCTTCTTGTGCCGGGGTCTCCACGCTGATGATCAGGTCAGGGGCGGCCAACGCCGCCAGGGAGCACTGCATCATGTATTGGGCGTCGGCCGCGGTCACTTCGGTCGTGCCGTCGGCCCGGTTGGGAATGCCGCATTCGGCCGCCGGAGCTGTGAGGTCGGGCCACTGATGGGCTCCCGGGCTAGTCGCGCCATCGGTGGGACTGGGGTCGGGTGATTCGGAGCTAAAGCTCGGGCTGGGCGAAATGGTGCCCAGCCCCGGCTGGTCCTGGGACCGCAAGGCGACTATCACCAAGGGCGTGGCCGCCACGGCCGCCACGGCGACCAGGGCGCCAGCCAGTTTGGCGCCCCGGTGGCGCGAGCGTCCGGCCGAGTTCGAGGCGCTCGCGGCCAAGCGCTGCTGGGTCGCCGCCCAGGCCGAGGCCTTGTCCAGCGAATCGGGGCCGGGTAGGTGCGAGAGGCGGTCGAATTGGTCGCTCATTAGCTGCTCCTGACTTGAGAGTTAGTCGGCCGGACACCGGCCGGAAGCGGAACGGGCTCGTTGAGCTTGGCCACAGCCTGATCCAGACGCGCGCGGGCGCGGCTGAGGCGGACGCCAGCGGCCTTGGCCGAACAGCCGAGCGCCAGACCCAGTTCGGGTTGGGTCAGGGGCCGGGCCAAGGCCAGCAGCAGGACTTCGCGATCACCTGGGCGCAAGGCGGCCAAAGCTCGGTAGGCCAAGTCCGAGGCCAGCACCGATTCGGCCACGTCTGGCGCGGCTCTGGTCAGTTCGAAGCCGAACTCGAAGCCCAACTTCTGGGCCAACGCCGAGGATCGCCGCTGCCCGCGCGCCAT
The DNA here is from genome assembly GCA_031270825.1 of Bifidobacteriaceae bacterium. Classification (GTDB taxonomy): domain Bacteria; phylum Actinomycetota; class Actinomycetes; order Actinomycetales; family WQXJ01; genus JAIRTF01. The sequence goes on along the minus strand of JAISXH010000028.1, from coordinate 15,974 downwards.
GTTGGCGACAACGCGGCGTGCCACACCCAGCAGCCAAGCGACTTGGGCCTCAGGTATTTCGCGGGCTCGGCGTAAGGCGACCACAAAGACTTCGGAGACGGCATCGTGCGCGTCGTTGGCCTCCAAGCGCAACCGGCAGTAGCGGTAGACGGTGTCCGCGTGCTCAGCGAACAAGCGCTCGACCAACTGGTGGTCGGCTTCGAGGTCGGGCTGCGTCACGTGGTCGGTGCTCCTAGCAAAGCGGTTCGGTCCGTTCACTTTATCCATGTCCGGCGGACCGGCATTTGCTACACCGGCCGTCCAAACCGATGTCTCGGATCGGCCAACGGCGGCGTGATCGGGTCGAAATCCTCAGGGGCGCGATGGCGTCACGGCGCCCGGCCTCCCAGCTCCCGCCGTCAGGGCGCCCGGCCTCCCAGTGCTCGGCGTCAGGCCGCCCGGCGTCAGGCCGCCCGGCGTCAGGCCACGCGCCTCAGGGCACCCGGCCTCAGGGCACCCGGCGCAGCCATTCCGGGTTGGCGAACTTGGTCCGGACCAACTCGGCGGCGCGCGCCAACTCGACCTCGGTCGGCTCGGAGCGGTCCAGGCCGTAGAGCGACTCGAAATGTCCCACGAACGCCTCCACGATGGCCGCGCGCGATAGGCCCGTCTGCGATCGCAGCGGGTCGACTCGCTTGGCAGCGGACTTGGTGCCCTTGTCGGACAGCTTCTCACGGCCGATGCGCAGCACCTCCAGCATCTTCGCCGCGTCGATGTCGTAGGCCATGGTGACGTGATGCAGGACGGCGCCGTCGGCGAATCGTTTCTGGGCGGCGCCGGCGATCTTCCCGGCCGGGCTGGCGATGTCGTTGATCGGCAGGTAGCTGGCGTCGATCCCCAAGGATCGCAGGGCCCCCACACACCAGGCGTCGAGGAAGGCGTAGGAATCCACGAAACTCATCCCGTCCACCAGCGACTCCGGCACCACCAGCGAGTAGGTGATGGTGTTGCCCGGCTCAACGAACATCGCGCCGCCGCCGGAGACGCGCCGCACCACGGTCACGGCATGGCGAGCCGCGGCCGCCTCGTCGACTTCGTTGGACCACGACTGGTAGGACCCGATGATGACCGCGTTGGAGGCCCATTCCCAAATCCGCAGTGTCGGCCCGCGCCTGCCCGAACCCAATTCCTCCGCGTAGACCTGGTCGAGGGCCATCTGGGTGTACGGGTCGCGCGGCTGCTCCTGGATCAAAGTGAAAGTGTGATCCGCCCAGGTCGAGGACTTGCCCAGGGCCCGGCGCACCGCGATCGCCACGGCCAGCGGATCGAAGCCGACCAGCGTGTCCGTCGGCTCGAGGGCGCGGGCCACCCGGTCGGCCAGGGTTTGGGCCGGATCGTCGGTGGAGGCGCCGGCCAGGGCGGCTTCGATTCGGCCCAGGGCGCCATCCGGTTCGAGGAAGAAGTCACCCGCCAGCCGCGCCTGGGCCACTCGCCCGTCGGCCGTGTCCAGGTCCACGGCGACCAGCTTGCCGCCCGGCGTCTTGTATTCACCACGCATCGGGCCAGGCTAACCTTCGGCGGCCCGGCAACGGTAATCGCGTAACGCCTGGCGCCAGTTCCGCCCGTTTCGGTCGCGGTTGTCGCTTGCCCGATGCCGTTCGGTCGCCTGCGGAAGCCCAGGTTGGCGCCGTCGCGGGCCGGCGCCGAAACCGCCACAATCCGGCTGGCGGCGGCACTGCGCGGTGGCGGCATCGTGCGGTGCTCGTGAGGGCGGCATCGTGCCTGGATGTATGGCGGTGACGGAAACCAGAGCGGCGGTGGGAGCCCTGGCCTGCGGAGTCGGGGAAAGTCGTCCGCTGGTAGGACCAGACGTCGCGGCTATGGAACTTGAGGTGGATGGCGTGGGGTGTTGGAGGGGGAGGCCGCCCGGGGCCGATCGAGCGAGGCTGGGGTATGAGCACTTATCAGACCCGACGCAAGGCCCGACTGACACCGCTGGGGAAGGTTGTGTTCGTTGGGCTGGCGCTGGCGGCGCTGATGGTGGTGTGGGCTGTCGGCAAAGCTGTCCAAGGGCGCATCGGCGAGTTTGGCGCGCGCGCCGAGGAGCCGACGCCGCCAGCCGAGCAGATCGGCTCTTCGAGGACGGAAGCGGAAGCTGAGCAAGGCGTTCATCCGGACGCGGCCGTTGTGGTCACCTATGATGTCTCCGCCGCCGGACCGATCGACGTGTCTTTGGCGGACTTCGCCCGCCAGGCCCAGGAGGCGCTGAACGATCCCGCCGGCTGGCGCTCGGCGGGCGTGGGCTTCGACCGCGTGGCCGAGGGCGGCGACTTCACTTTGTGGATGGCCACCGCGGATCAGCTGCCGCGGTTCGCCGAGGATTGCTCGCCGGAGTACTCCTGTCGGGTCGGCCGGGATGTCGTCATCAACCAGGATCGATGGTTGCATGGCGCCCTGCCGGGCGCCCTCGACGGCCTTGACATTGGCGTTTACAGGGCCATGGTGGTCAACCACGAGGTGGGGCATTGGCTGGGACACGACCACACCGGCTGCCCCGGGCCTGGTCAGGAGGCCCCGCTGATGATGCAGCAATCCAAGGGTTTGGATGGCTGCACGGCCAACCAATACCCGCTGCCAGAGGAGCAAACGGCGCCGTCGCTAGGGCTGGGTTAAACCCCCGGGGCCACAGTCGCCCATCTCGCTGAGGGTTCGGGCCCGGCGGGTCAGCCTGGCGCGAGTGAGCCCGGCAAGGATCAGCCCGGCAAGGATCAGCCCGGCAAGAGTGAGCCCGGTACGGCTGAGCCCGACAGCGGTCGGCCCGGGCAGCGGTCAGTTAGGCCCGAGTCAGCCCAGGATGACGTAGAAGACCAGCGCGAATGCGCCAGCGGCTAAGGCGATGGCGCCCAGGACCAGGCCCACCAGCCAGGCGATTTTGCCCTTGCGCGGGTTCGGCTCCCGAGGAGGCTTGGGCGGCGGGACAGCGCTCGGCGGCCCGTAGGCCGGCGGGGCCCCGTAGCCGGGGCCGGCCCCAGGCGCGCCGTAGCCCGGCAGGGGCATGGCGGCCTCCGGTGGCGGGGCGCCCGGTTGGGTTGCTTGGGCTGGCGGCTGGTAGCCCGGCCACGGCGAAGGACTCGGCGGCGCCTGCGCGCCAGCTGGCTGTGCCCCGTAACCGGGGCCCGGATCTGTCAGCGGAGCCGTCTGATCAGCGGTTGGTGGCGGACCGAATCCAGGTGGCGGCGTTAGGTCGCGGATCGCCAAGGGCTCTGTGGCGCCGGGCGGCGGCGGCGGGGTTGGTGAAGCGAACTCAGAACTGGGCGATGTCGGCGGCGCCGGGGGAGGTGGTGGCGGAGCTGGCGGCTCAAGGCGGGCAGTCGCCGTGGCGTCTCCTGGGGCGGGCGGCGCAGTTTCGGGCGGCCCGGGCTGTGTGGCGGTCGGGCCCGCATCAAGCGGGGAACGAGGTGGCGGCGGGGCGGCGCCGGGGCCCGCGTCGGGTGGCGGTGTCGCCGGCAGTGTGGCGGTCGGTCCCGCATCAAGCGGGGAACGAGGCGGAGGTGGCGGTGGAGGAGGTGGCGGAGCGGCGGCGCTGGGACCCGCGTCGGGTGGCGGTGTCGCCGGCAGTGTGGCGGTCGGTCCCGAATCAAGCGGGGAACGAGGTGGCGGTGGCGGAGGTGGCGGCGCCGGCGCGAAGCCCGGCGGCGGAGGCGGCGGGGGAGCCGGGGCGAAGCCCGGGCTGGCGGGCGGCCCGGCTGGTGGCGGCCAAGGCTCACGAGGCGCCGAGGACTCAGGGCCGGGCGGGAAAGGTGGAGATGGCGACGGAGGCGGGGCCGCGTTAAGACCGGCTCCGCAATTTGAACAAAAGGCGCCCTCTTCATTGGGGCTGTCGCATCTAGGGCAGCGCTGCATGGACCAATTCTTCCCTATCGGGAACCGAATTCCCAGCCTAATGGGCCTTGTGCTCCTGGCCGCGTCGCGCAGCCATCCCGCCGCGCCGGGAAAGGACCCGGTTGTCGCGGAAACCGTCGCTGACCGAATTCAGCGCGTGGCGGGCTCCAAGGCGTCGATTAACTCCGCTGCCTGATGGGCGATCTCGTATTCCTCGTCAGTGGGCATGACCCACACTTCGGTTGCGGCGCCATCCGGGGAAATGCGACCGGCGCCGCGCACGGATTGGTTCAGGGCCGGGTCGATCTCAATCCCGAATCTTTCCATCCCCCGGACCGCCAGCGCCCGTGTCACCGGGTCGTTCTCGCCGATCCCGGCCGTGAACGCGATCGCGTCGAGGCGGCCCAACTGGGCGGCGTAGCCGCCAATGTAATGGCGCAAACGGTGGGTGAAGACCTCTAGAGCGAGTTCGGCGGCTGCGTCCCCGGCGGCGATGGCCTTGTGGATGTCGCGCACGTCAAGCGATCCGCACAGACCTAGCAGACCGGATTTCTTGTTCAACATGGTGTCCACTTGGTCTATGGTGTAGCCGCCTTCGCGCACCAGGTGGAAGACGATGGCCGGGTCGATGTCGCCGCAGCGTGAGCCCATCACCAGGCCTTCTAGCGGGGTCAGACCCATCGAGGTCTCGACTGAGTGGCCGGAGCGGACGGCCGCCATGGAGCAACCCGAGCCGATGTGGATGGTGATGATGTTGACGTCTTCGGGGGCGCGGCCCATCGCCCGGGCGGTTTCCCGCGACACGTACTGGTGCGAGGTGCCGTGGAATCCGTAGCGGCGGATGCGCAGGGACTTGGCCACTTCGGGCGGAATCGCGTAAGTGTAGGCGGCGGGTGGCAAGGTGGCGTGGAAGGCCGTGTCGAACACCGCGACTTGCGGCAGCTCGGGGAAGGCGTTCATAGCCGCCCGGATGCCTTGCAGGTTGGCGGGGTTGTGGAGCGGCGCCAGCGGCGACAACTCCTCGATGGTCTGGATCACCTCGGGCGTGATGATGGTCGCGGCGGTGTAGATGTCCGCTCCTTGGACCACCCGGTGGCCCACCCCGACCAGCCCCACGGTGGCCAGATCCGGACCGTACTTGGCGAACAGTTTGAGCACGCCGCGCAGGCCGGTGGTGTGGTCGGGAATGGGGAACTCGACGGTGTGTTTGGTTCCGTGGGACTTGTGGGTCAGCGGTGAGACCGCTTCTCCGATCCGCTCCACGATCCCGCTGGCCAGGGCCTCGCGGGTGTCGACGTCCACCAGCTGGTATTTGATCGAGGATGAGCCGGCATTGATGACCAGGACTGTTTCGCTCACGGATGTTTCCTTTTCGCTGCTAGTTGGAACGGGCTGAGAACGGCCGGGAGCGCTACTGCGCTTGGCACGCGGTGATTATGACGGTGTTGACGATGTCCTCGACCAGCGCGCCTCGCGACAGGTCGTTGACCGGCTTGCGCAGGCCTTGGAGCACAGGTCCGATGGCGAGGGCGCCGGCCGAGCGTTGGACCGCCTTGTAGACGGCGTTGCCGGTGTTGAGATCGGGGAAGATCAGCACCGTGGCTCTGCCCGCCACCGCGGATCCGGGCATCTTCGAGGCCCCGACCGCCGGCACCACGGCCGCGTCGTATTGGATCGGTCCGTCCAGGGCCAGTTCCGGGGCCGCCGCCCGGGCCAGTTCGGTGGCTTCGCGCACCGCGTCGACATCCGGGCCGGCGCCCGAAGTGCCGGTCGAATAGGAGATCATGGCCACACGCGGATCGACTCCAAAGGCGGCCGCGGTGGTGGCCGAATCGACGGCGATGCCGGCCAGTTGGCTGGGGGTCGGATTCGGGTTGACCGCGCAGTCGCCGAACACCAGCACGCGGTCCGCCAACGCCATCAGGAAGACGGAGGAGACCACCTCGGTGCCGGGTTTGGTCTTGATGATCTCGAAGGACGGGCGGATCGTGTCGGCGGTGGTGTGCTTGGCCCCGGACACCATGCCGTCCGCCATGCCGGTGTAGACCATCATGGTGGCGAAGTATGTGCCGGAGGTCCGGATGACCTCCAGCGCGCGGTCCTTGGTCATGCCCTTGTGGGACCTGAGTTCGGTGTAGATGTCGGCGAAGTGGTCCACCAAGTCACCGCCGGTCGGGTCGACTATGTTGGCGGCCCTGAGATCGATCCCAAGGGCGGCCGCACGGGCCAGGATGGCGTCGCGATCGCCCAGGATGGTCACGCGGGCGGCGTCCATCTGCAAGACGCGGGCGGCAGCCTGAAGGATGCGGTCGTCATCGCCCTCGGGCAGGACGATGTTCTTCAGATCCTGGCGCGCGCGTTTGACCAGGGACTGCTGGAAGGCCAGAGGGGTCACGGCGACGGGGACGAAGGCTTCGATGGCGTCGGTGAAGCGGTGCCCGTCGACCGACTCCTCGAAGGCCTGCAGCGCGGCTTCGACTTTGTCCTGTGAAGACAGATCGAGTTGGCCGCGCACCAGGGTCGCAGCGGCCGCGGCCGCGAACGTCTCCTTGGGCGTGGTGATGATGGGCAGGTCGCCGCCGAGCGAACGGGCCAGGTCCATGACCGGTTTGTCCGGCACGTAGCCGCCGCCCATGATCAGTCCGGCCAGGGCCGGGAAGTCGTGGTCGCCTTGGGTCGAGGCGAGCCCCAGCAGCACGCCGACCCGGTCGCCGGGGAAGATCACCACCGACCGGGGCGTCAGGTGGGCCAGCACGTGCTCCACTTCCTGGGCCGCGATCGTCATGTCGAGCACTTCCAGCCCCAACGCGGCCGGGTCCCCGCTGACCAAGTTGCCGCCGACGGCATCGACCACCGCGCCCAGAGTTGGCGCCAAAGCGATTCGCGAGTCGGGTATGGCGCCCGTGGGCAGGTCCAGTTCGGAGAGCTTTTCGCGCACGGCCGCGAGTTGGTCGGCGGGGCAGCGGTTGGCGATCACGCCGATCACCTTGGCGTGTTCGTTTTCGATCGTGGTGGTCGCCAATTTGGCCGATGCCGTGATCTGGCCGGGCGTCCAGCGCGTCGCCGGGAGCACCAACAGTATGGGCGCCCCCAGATTGGCGGCGATTTGGGCGTTGAGGGAGAGCTCCTCGCCGCCGGGCACGTCGGTGTGGTCGGAACCGACCACCACCACGAAGTCGCTCAGGGCCTTGAAGGCTTCGAAGCGCTCCAGCACCAACTCCATGGCCGCGTCGGGGTCCTCGTGGAAGTGCCGGTAGGTGGTCCCGATCCGGACCGCGCGGTCGGCCTCGATGGTGTCGCGGGTTTTCAGCAGGTCGAGCACGTGGTCGGAGCCGTCCTCGTGGCGGAGCACCGGCCGGAACACGCCGACCCGTTCGTAGGAGCGCTTCAACTCTTCGATCAGCCCGACGGCCACAATAGACTTGACCGCGTCGCGGTCGGTCGAAGCAAGAAAAACTGAGCGTGCCACCTGTGAACGCCTTTCATCAACGAAGGGAGCCTTTGCTTGATGTTGGAATCGCCAACCCCTCCAGTGTACCTAGGACTTCAGGCCCTTTCGGCCAGTCCGAGGAAGGAGCATTCTCACCCGTGACCATTCCCTTGCATAATGCTGGCCCGGTATTGGTGGTCGATTTCGGCGCCCAGTACGCCCAGTTGATCGCCCGCCGCGTCCGCGAGGCGCACATCTACTCGGAGATCGTGCCGCATAGCTGGTCGGCGGAGCAGATTCTGGCACGCCGTCCGGCCGCGATCATCCTGTCCGGCGGACCCGCCTCCGTGTTCGAACCCGGCGCGCCCCGATTGGAGGCGGACCTGCTGGAGGCGGGGGTGCCGGTGCTGGGCATCTGCTACGGCTTCCAGGCCATGGCCCATGTGTTGGGCGGGGAGGTCGACCGGGCTTCCAAAGGAGAGTACGGATCGACGTCGGCGTGGCTTGGTATGAGCGGCGAGGGGCCGGACGCCGCGCCTGCTGATGCCTCCGGCGGCGTTGCCGCGTTCGCATCCGGCGGCGAACCGGCGTCCGGGCGCCAGCAAGAGCGGGGGGGCGAGCGCGGCCTTCCGGCCGGCAAGATCACCGGAAAGACGCTGGAGGGTCTGTTGGCCGGCAGTCCGGCAACCCAGACGGTGTGGATGAGCCACGGCGTGGCCGTCACCCGCGCGCCGGCCGGGTTCGAGGTTCTGGCCAGCACGGATGGGGCGCCGGTGGCGGCCTTCCAGGATCGCGTCCGGCGGCTCTATGGGTTGCAGTGGCATCCGGAGGTGCGCCACACGCCGTTGGGCCAATCCGCGCTGGAGAACTTCCTGTACCGTGAGGCCGGGCTGAAGCCGAATTGGACACCCGGATCGATTGTGACCGAACAGGTGGCGGCGATCCGGCGCCAGGTCGGATCGGCCAGGGTGATCTGCGGCCTGTCTGGAGGGGTCGACTCCTCGGTCGCCGCCGCACTCGTGCAGCGGGCCGTTGGCCCGCAGCTGACCTGCGTTTTCGTGGATCATGGGCTCTTGCGGGAGGGGGAACGCGAGCAGGTCGAACGTGATTTCGTGGCCGTGACCGGCGCGAAGCTGATCGTCCACGATGCCTCGGCGAGGTTCCTGGCCGCATTGGCCGGCGTCACAGATCCGGAGGCCAAACGCAAGATCATCGGGCGGGAGTTCATCCGCGCTTTCGAGGAGGCCGCCGCTGCCGCGGGCGCCACGGAACCAGCCGCCACGGAACCAGCCGCGGCGGATGCCGCTAGGCGTCGGGACACGGCTGAGGCCTCAGATTCCGCCCAGCCGATCAGATTCTTGGTGCAGGGGACGCTCTATCCGGACGTGGTCGAATCCGGCGGCGGCGAGGGCGCTGCCACGATCAAGTCCCATCACAACGTCGGCGGTTTGCCCGAGGACATGGAATTCGAACTGGTCGAGCCGCTGCGGTGGTTGTTCAAAGACGAGGTGCGGGCTGTCGGCTCCGAACTGGGCCTGCCCGATTCGATGGTTTGGCGCCAGCCGTTCCCCGGGCCGGGCCTGGGTATCCGGATTGTTGGCGAGGTGACCGAAAGCCGCCTCGAGATCGTCAGGCGGGCGGACGGCATCGTGCGCGAAGAACTGACACGAGCGGGGCTGGATCGGGAGATCTGGCAATGCCCGGTGGTGCTGCTGGCCGACGTGCGGTCGGTCGGCGTGCAGGGTGACGGGCGAACCTACGGCCATCCGGTGGTGTTGCGGCCGGTCAGCTCGGATGACGCGATGACGGCGGATTTCTCGCGCCTCGACTACGATCTGCTCTCCAAGATCGCGGGCCGGATCACCGGCGAGGTGCCGCAAGTCAACCGCGTTGTTCTAGACATCACATCGAAGCCGCCCGGAACGATCGAATGGGAATGACCCGCCCGCGCTGACGGCTCGCCAATGGAGCTGTTCAGCTTCTGGGGGCCGCCGGGCTGGTTGGAGGCGTCGGCATCGTCCTGGGAATGGTCCCCGCCGCGCCGACCTTCCCGGATTCTTGGGCCAACCCAGTCGTGGCAGTGGACGTTGGTCCCTTGACAGTAGAATGGGATTGGCCTCCAAGCCATAACGACCAGTCGCGGGGAACTGACCGAGGGCGGTGCCACATCCGGCCTTACGGGGGCTGGCGAGTCACCCGTGGGGGAGGAGCCCCCAAAATGTCAAAGAGCCAAGTCAATCCAGGCCGCGGCGTGCGCGGCATCGGGAGAATACTGACGGTATTGGGAATCGTGGTCCTGGCTGTCGGCGTGGCCGTTTACGCAGCGGTCGCAGCCCAGCTTGACGCCGAGAAGATTCCGATCAACGGCGACACGCCCTTCATGAACTCAGTCTTCGGTTCGGCCGAGGGCGCCACGCCGAAGGAAGTCAAGGGACCGCTCGGCGCGATCGCGCAATCCGAGGGCATCAAGATGCACACCGAGAAAATGCCGGGAAGCTACGGTTTCGAAGACCTCAACGGATCCACCGCCGCGCAGATCGCGCATGTGCGATCAACTAAGGACTATCCCGGCGCCGGAACCGAAGAGGCCGATGCGAAGATGACTGCGCTGTGGAACATGATGAACACCTCGTCGTTCCTGCGCTCGTCGTTGTTGCTCAGCGCCATGGCTTTCGGCGTGTCGCTACTAGTCGCGGGAATCGGCCTGGTGGTGCTCCTGACCGGGTTGGGCCTGCTGTGGGTCGGCAAGCAGCTAGGCGATCAGGCGCCGGCCGCTTCACGCCTTGGGGCGTCGCCACGCGGCGATCAGGGCCGAGACGATCAGAGTCAGACCGCCTAGCGCCAAGATCAGGATCAGAGCTAGCTGTTCGTCCACCATGAACCCGGACGAGGCGGCGATGATCCAGGCGCCGATCAGCGCTATGACGATCCCGACGATGATCATGCCGACGCGAGGCCCGGTCTTGACCGCTGGCGCGGGCCGGGGCGGCATCGGCGCGCCAACGGGGAGCGGATAGGCGGTCGCCGGAGGCGCCGTCCGGTAATACGGCGTCGGCGGGTGAGGTGGGCGCGGGCCGCCTGGCTGGGCGCCGGCGCCGTATCTGGGCGGTCCATACGGATGCCGTCCCTGGCTCGGCATGCCGGTCGGGTATCCCGGCGGCGTGGGGATTCGGCGCGGCTGCGCCGGAGGCAGGGTGTTGTTCATGAGTGGCTCCTAACGCATGTCCCTGTACAGGGACTCGTCATTGATTTCCAGCAGGCCGAAGCCGCCGCGGCACTTGATGGTCAGAGTCGGCCCGTCATCGGCGGCCACGGTTTCGGCGCGCAGCGTCACATTCAGGCCGCCGAGTTCGTCGTCAACGCGCTCGCCTTCGAACGTCGTCCCGCGCACGGGTGACGTCGAATCCCGGTCGCGCGCTCCCGTGGCGGACCAATCCACCCGCCACTGTTCTCGTTCGAAGCCGGACCATACGATCTGTCCGGTGGAGACGGCGGCGTCGATGACGACGGCGCCGCCCGCTGGCACCACCACGTTGGCGGTGCCCATCCCGACCACGATTTCGACGGTCAGGTCTCCGTCTCCACGCAGAGCCGGATCGGTCAGGTCGACGAACAACTCGCCCGCTCCGATCACGTAGCCCGCTTCGGCGTCGGCTCGGGTAATCGGCATGTATTCGTATGAGCCCACCGTCATAGAGCCCTTGGTCAGGTCCATCGTGTGTGCTCCAGCCGCGAGCGGCACCGCCACCAAGGCCAGCACTATCGACGCCGCTATGAAACCTCCCGCTCGGCGACCAGCCAAGCCCAAGACCACGAGACCTCCGCCCATCACCACCAGCGCGCCGCCGAAGCACCATCCAACGACGGTCATTCCGTCCAGCAGCGTGGTGTAACGGCTCATCGCCGCCAGCAGCGCGATCGCGAGCAGCATCACGCCCAGCAGCGCCAGGGTCAGCGCCCCGCCCTTCGCCCGCCGGGGGGGCGGCGGCGGCGCCCCGTATGGTCCGCCTGGCCAGCCCGCGTGGTTCTCGGCCCCGTTGCCCGATGCCGCCCGGCCGCCGTTGCCTCCCGCCGCCGGTTCGCTTGGGGTCGGTCGGCTTTGGCCGGCTGGAGGTGTGCTGGCACCCGCGCTTCGGGTGCCGTCTGCGCTTCCCTCTTCTCCGGTTGGCGTGTCCCGCGTTGGCTCCCCGTCGCCATTCGCCTCCGTCTGAGCAGCGGAATCACCGCCCGGACTGGATGCAGGCGCTTCGCCCGAGGTCGGCTCGTCGCCATCAGCCCCTTTGGCGTCGCCGCCGGCTGTGGCCACCTGGTCGGCGGACTCGTCGGTCGATGCCGAGTCCGGTGTGGTCGCGGCCTGTGTGGTCGCGTCTGGGCTCTCGTCAGGGCGTGAACCGTCTGACTCAGTCGCGTCCGGCCGGCCCGCGGATTGCTCGGGTCCCAGTTCACCGCTGTCGGAGTCGTTCGGAGCGGGTTCGGTGACAATGGCGGTGGCGGCGCCGGCCGCTGCGGCCACCGAACCACCGGACTCATAAGCCGCAGTTGGGGGGTCGGGGCTTGGGGCTGGGGGCGGCTGGGCGGCATCGGGCCCGGAAAATGCGGGCTGAGCTGGCTGGGCGGCATCGGGCACCGAAAATGCGGGCTGCGCTGGCTGGGCGCCCGGATAAGGCCCAGCCGGCTGCGGGCCCGGATAAGGTCCGGCCGGCTGGGCGCCCTGCCACTGTGGGGCCGCGGGACCGTGGTTGATGGCGTAGGCGCAGACCACAACGGCGGCGATAATCAGCGCGACCAGCCAAATCGCGCCAACCGGGAAGGTGAAGGGCAACCAGGCGGCCACCAAGACGATCCCGCAGGCGGTCAACGCCGCACTGCCCCAGAAGCCCGGGCTGAAACGGCCGCGGATGGCGTCCTCGAGGTGGCTGCGCCCAGTCAAGGCGTCCGGCACAACCAGCCAGGCGGCGCCGTAAAGCAGCACGCCCAGACCGGAGAAGATCGCCGCCACCACAAACAGGCCGCGCACCAGCACGGGGTCCCAGCCCAGGCGTCGGCCCAGTCCGGAGGCGACGCCGCTGATCCAGCGGTCAGGGCCGCGGAACACTTGTTGACGGCGAATCCAGTCGAAGAATTCCGAACCGGCTGGGCGGTTCGGCGGCGGTGATGCGCTCATGGGTCTAGTCTGATCGGCCGGAGCGGGCGTTTCTATTGGGGTTCGCCCTGATTCGACCCTGATTTGTCCTTGGTGAACCCCGGATTTCCGGGTCCGGCTTCCCTGATTTGACCCCCTGAGACCGTTCGCGCGGGCGCGGGCGTGGTTCGATGGTCGTATGTCAGTCAGCGTCGGCGGCCCTGTCGGCACGGGTGGGCCACAAGGCCCGGGCGACCGGGGCTGCGCCGGCGAGCCCTCGGCGGGAGCTATCGGCCCTGCCGATGCTGGCGGACCCGCTGATCCCAGCGACTTCGGCGCCGTCGGCGGCCGCACCGATCCTGCGGGGGTTGGCGGCCGCACCGGTCCCTCTGAGGTCGGCGGCCCGGCGGCCGGAGCTACGGGTGCTGCGGTTCCTGCGGGACGAGGAGGCCACCGTGACATCACCGGCCGCACCGGCCCCGGCGACATCGGCGGTCCCACCGCTCCTGTCGGTGTTGGCGGCCGCACCGGCCCCGGCGACATCGGCGGCATCGGCGGCATCGGCGACCCTGCAGCGGTGACCAGCGACCCTGCGGTTCCTGCGGGCCGAGGAGGCCCCGGCGGCATCGGCGACGTGGGTGGCCCGGCGGCGCCCGCAGAAACTGGCTCGGTTCCCACGCGGCGCCCGGAGTTGCGGCGTCCGCGCGAGGGACGCCGAGTGGCCGGGGTGGCAGCGGGCCTGGCCGAGCACCTGGGAGTCGGCACCACGGTAACGCGTTGGGCTTTTGTCATCAGCGGACTGCTGGGGCCAGGGCTGGTGCTGTATGTCTGGCTGTGGTTGACGGTGCCTTCGGCCGATCCGGCCGCCCCGCCGCCGGCGCTGGCCCGGCTGGCGCCGGTCTTGCGGGACAAGGAGCGCCGCTCGCCGCTGCTGTTGGCCGCCGCCGGCGTTGTCTTGTTGGCGCTGGCCGGTTTGGTCGGCGCCACCGCCGCCGGGGCGAATGTCCCCTGGCAGTGGCTGGTGCCGGTCCTGGCGCTGCTGGGCGGCCTGATCCTGGCCTGGAGCCAGTTGGAATACGTCGATGCCGAATCTCGCCGCGGGCCGGTCTCATGGATGCGTCTGATCGGCGCGCTGGCCCTGGTGGTGCTCGGTTCGGCGCTCCTGATCAGTCAGGGTCGCGGCCCGTCATCGCTGTTCATGGCGTTGGTGGCGGGTCTGGCGGTGCTGGCGGGCGTGGCCCTGGTGCTGGCGCCCTGGTGGCTGCGCCTGATCAACGCCCTGGGGGACGAGCGCGCGGCCACGGCACGCGAGGCGGAACGCGCCGACATCGCCGCCCACCTGCATGACTCGGTGTTGCAAACCTTGGCTTTGATCCGTAACCAGGCGAGTGACGAGGCATCGGTCCGCCGCTTGGCCCGGGCCCAGGAGCGCGAGCTCAGAGAATGGCTCTACCAGGACCGCGCGCCCTCGGGGTTGTCGTTGGCAACGGCCCTGAAAGACATCGCCGCTGAAGTCGAAGACCTGACCGACGCCGAAATCGGCGTGGTCGTGGCAGGGGACCACCCGCCCACGGGTCCCGCCGCGGCCTTGATCGGCGCCACCCGAGAAGGGCTGCTCAACGCCGTCCGCCATGGGGCCCCTCCGGTCTCGCTCTACGCCGAGATCGGCGCCGACCGGGCCGAGGTTTTCATCAAGGACCGCGGTCCGGGGTTCGACCTGAACCAGGTGCCGGCGGATCGGTTGGGCGTGCGCGAATCGATCCTCGGGCGAGTGCGCCGCCAGGGCGGCAGCGCTGAAGTGGTTTCCGCTCCGGGCCAGGGCACTGAGATACGTTTGAAACTGACGTTGACCGGCAAGGAAGGCCTATGAACGCGAAGCTGCGGGTGGTGTTGGTGGACGATCACGCCCTTTTCCGCTCTGGCACCAAAGCCGAGCTGGGCGCCAGTCTGGACATTGTGGGCGAGGCGGGCGGCGTCGAAGAGGCCGTCGAGGTGATTCGGCGCGTGCAGCCGGATGTGGTGTTGTTGGACGTGCATCTTCCCGGCGGCCACGGCGGTGGCGGCGCCGAGGTGGCGGCGGCCTTCGGCGGTTCGGGCCCCAAGTTCTTGGCTTTGTCGGTGTCCGATGCCGCCGGCGACGTCGTGGCCGTCATCCGGGCCGGGGCGCGTGGTTACGTCACCAAGACGATCACTGCGAGCGAGTTGACTGAGGCGATCGGCCGGGTGGCCGGTGGCGACGCGGTCTTCTCGCCCGGCCTGGCCGGTTTTGTGCTGGATGCTTTCGGCGCTGTGTCCGGAGACGTCGCCGTGGCCGATGACGAGCTCGATTCCCTGACCGCCCGGGAGCAGGAAGTGATGCGGCTGATCGCGCGCGGTTACACCTACCGCGAGGTGGCGGGGGAGTTGTTCATCTCGATCAAGACAGTCGAAACCCATGTCAGCGCGGTTCTACGGAAACTCCAGCTGTCTAACCGGTCCGAACTGACCCGCTGGGCGGCGCGCCGCAACCTTCTCTAACCACCCTAGTTCTGCCGCCGAAGCGACCCCGCGAGCCGCCCGACTCCGCCCACGTCCCCACGCAAGGGGCGGTGATTGTGCTGATTCCGCACGAGCGCAGCACGCAAGGGACGGTGATTGTGCTGATTCCGCAGGGGGACGGCAGGCCTGCGGTTCCAGGCCGTCCCCCTTTGGTGGGGCCGGCCCCGCCGACCGCGCCGGCCCCGCCGACCAACTCAAAGCTGGCCACCCCGCCTAATCAACCCATGGCAACCGAAACCGAATCACGCCACACTGCAGGGGTTGGCCGGCGACTGTTGGCCCGGCGGCCTCGGTTGGCGCACCGTTCTGGGCTGACTGTCAGACCTGTTGTCTAGGTTGGTTTTGTGTCTGTTACGGGTTGTGTGGATGGTTTGGCCGCGATGAGCGACCCAGGCGTGTGGCACCGCGATCTCGTGCTCCGCCGGGAGGTCGATCCCTCGGTGAGAGGCACGCGGTACAGCGAAGACTGGGCCTGCGGTGGCGAGCGTACCCGGGGTGGCGACTGTGGCCGGGGTGGCGAGCGTACCCGGGGTGGCGAACCGACTTGCGGTGGCGAACCGACTTGGGGTGGCGAACCGACTCGCGGTGGCGAACCGACTCGCGGTGGCGAACGGAGCGACCCGGGGGTTGTCGGGCGGTGGTTTCGGCGTGTCCCGCAGTCTTGTTTCGGGTCAGTTTTCTTCGCCCAACCCATTGACAATCGAACGCCGAATACCTAGAATATGTGTATGTGGTTACAGACAGTCAACACGTATCAAGCAACGTCTAAAGGCGGCGTTGCGTTCACCGCAGAGGCGGCGCGCTGACTATGGGTAGGGCCACGATCAGCATCCTGCCGACTCGCCCGGCAGTCGAGAACGTTCCGAATGCCAGCGGGCTGCGCGGGTCAACCGGGTCAACCGGGTCAACCGGGCCAACCGGGCCAACCGGGCCAACCGGGCCAACCGGGCCAACCGGGCCAACCGGGCCAACCGGGCCAACCGGGCCAACCGGGCCAACCGGGCCAACCGGGCCAACCGGGCC
>JAISXH010000018.1 GCA_031270825.1 Bifidobacteriaceae bacterium | reverse complement strand
GGGGGTTGGCGCATGGCTGGCTCTTGATGGCGGTCAGGAAGTGGTCGGGGGCGTGGCGTCTGCGGCGCCTGTCGAGCGGGCCGCCGGGTGTCTCGGCTCTGCCGCGTTCACCGCGGCGGCGGCCGCGGGCAAGACTCCGGCGTTGAAGAGCGGCAGGGGCGGTTGTGGGAGCCGACCGGCGTGGGCGGCGCGGGGGCCGAACCCTTCGCGGCGTCCATGATGGACGCCTTAGTGGCGGTTGTGGATCAGGATCCCGGCGGCGGAGCGCCATTGCGGGTGGGACGCCCGGCTCGGTTTGTTTTGGCTGTGACGGCCAACGAATCGACTTCGGGGGGCGTTGAGGGAATTCTTGAGGAAACCGGCGAACCGCTGGCGCCGTCGGCGGTGGACCAGGCCGCGTGCGACAGCGAATGGGTGGCGGTGCTGGTCGGGTCATTCGGGCAGCCGCTCGATGTGGGCCGGGTTAGCCGGCGGTTCCCGGAATCGATCCGATTGGCGCTAGCGCGGCGTGACCTGGGTTGCGTCTTTCCCGGCCGCGGAATGCCCCCGTCCGCTTGTCAAGCCCACCACCTGCAGAAATGGGCATCAGGTGGGCCAACTGCGCTAAGGAATTCGGCCCTATGTCGCCCCCCGCATCATCGGTTGGTGGAACCGGCTCGCGTCCTGCCAGACGGGACGCCGTGGTATCCGGGCTGCGATGACCCAGGCAGGTGGCGGGTCGAGATAGACCCCGTGCACCACCATCCGGTGGTGATCCCGCCGGCCAGGGTCGATCCGGAACGAAAACCGCTCCTGAACGACCGCATCCGGCAGAAACTCGAGACCTTCGGGGCCCCGCCCCGAACAGACTCCGAGCCTCCCCCGCCCGACGACTAGCCAAGTCGCGGCGCGCGGCGACATCCCCGTGCCGCCCGCGCTGACCAGGACCTCCACCGTGCACACGCTCGCGCCCGCCTCGCGCCTGATCCTCCCCCGCAGGGGCCAGCCGGATGGAGCGGGGGTTGCGAGGCGATGCCGGACCACCCGGCCCCCCGCGCGGGGGCCCGCCCGCCGCTTTGGCTGGGCACGCCGCAAGCCATCACACCCGGCCCCCCGCGCGGGGGCCCGCCGGATGATCCCTATAACGTGGTTCGTGGCAACGGCACCGGGCCCCCCGCGCGGGCCAGCCGCTGCACGGTGGCGACCGTCAAACCAAGCTTGGCTCCCGGCCCCGGCGCGGGCTAGCCGCTGAGAAGGTCCACTTCGAGGGCCGGGTCCACCAGACGAGGCACTGCGCGTGGACTAGCCACAGTTGGACGGAGCAGATTGGGAGTTGGGTTGGGCCGCGCCGAAGGAGGATGTCAGAATGTTCAGCGTGCCAATTGCTAGACCGCGTGCGTTTTCAGGTATACAGCCGACCGCGGATTCACTTCACCTCGGCAACTATCTGGGGGCCCTGAAGCAGTGGGTCGAGTTGCAGGACTCCTACGACTGCATCTACTCGGTGGTCGACCTTCATGCCTTGACCGTCGGGCCCGACCCGGAATCACTGCGCCAACGTGTGCGCGCCACCGCCGCGCAGTTCCTGGCGGCCGGGGTCGACCCAGAGCGGTCGATTCTGTTCGTCCAATCCGAGGTGCCCCAGCACACTCAACTGACCTGGTTGCTGAACTGTGTGACCGGATTCGGCGAGGCCGGACGCATGACACAGTTCAAAGACAAGGCAGCCAAACTGGGCGACCAGGCGGTCACGGTTGGGCTGTTCGACTACCCGGTGCTGATGGCGGCCGACATTCTGCTTTATGACGCCGAACTGGTCCCTGTCGGCGAGGATCAGCGCCAGCACCTGGAGCTGTCTCGGACCCTGGCCGCCCGCCTCAACTCCAGGTTCGGCGAAGGCGCCGCTGTGGTGCCGGAAGCTCTGATCGTCAAAGCCACGGCCAAGATTTACGACCTCCAAGAGCCGACCGCAAAGATGTCGAAGACTGGACATCCGAGCGGCATCATCGAGCTTCTAGATGACCCGAAAGTCATAGCCAAGCGGATCAAGTCAGCGGTGACGGACTCGGGGGCCGAGGTCACTTGGGACCCCGCAGCCAAGCCCGGCGTCGCCAATCTGCTCAGCATCTATTCGGCCTTGACCGGACAGCCCATCGAACAAATTGTGGACGATTATCAGGGGAAGCTGTATGGCCACTTGAAGTCTGATCTGGCCGAGGTGGTCATCGCGGCCCTGAGTCCCTTCCGCGAGCGGACAGCTCTCTATCTGGCCGATCCGGGCCAACTAGATCGCATCCTTTCGACCGGCGCCGAGCGGGCAGAGGATATCGCCGACCGGGTGTATCGACGCATCGCGACCCGCTTTGGCCTGGGCCAGGCGGAGCGGTCTAGGTGAACGGGACGGCGGTGACAATTTGACCGAAACGCGGGCAGGGTCTGGCGGGTGTCTGATCTCCCGGGCGTCCGATGCCGACCGGGCAGGTCGCGCTAGCCAGGCCGGCTGTCGGCGCTGGACAGGAGGACTGGGGAGACCCGGCGTGCAAGGGAGCGGCAGCGGTTCGATCTGGCTGGGAGGCTGCTCCGGTCGGCAAGTCGGTGATGCCTTGTCGGCGCCTTCTGCGGGGACGGTCCTGTGAAGGCCCCGCATCTGGACTCGGATCAGGTGTGCGTTGGGGCCGCTCTGATGGTGCCCTCGCCCCTGGGCGAGCGCCTGCTGCAGGTGCGCAGGGACTGCGGCGACCCGCAAGCCGAGGCCTTCCCGCCCCACATAACCGTCATCCCGCCAGCCCTGATTGCCCGCGCCGCACTGCCTGACGTGCTAAAACGCATCGAAGCAGCGACCGCTAGCTGCGAACGTTTCACTGTCCGCCTGCGCGGAGCCGGAACCTTCCGGCCGGTTAGCCCCGTGGTCTTCGCCAGATTGGCGGAAGGTTTCGAGGCCTGCCAGGCCTTCGAAACCCAGGTGCGCTCTGCCGTTGGGCCGCTGGAGCCCCGTTTCCCTTATCATCCCCACGTCACGGTCGCCCAAGACGCCCCGGATACCGAGCTTGACCAGGCAGAACATGCCATAGGTGATCTGGACGCCAGGTTCGAGGCCGCCGTCCTGGACGTCTGCCTTTTGCGACCCGATGCCGTGTGGCAGCCCCTGCGCCGCTTCGCCTTGGCGCCGCCCGGTACCTCAGGCGCCTAGAACCCACGTGGGAACTCGACTAGAACCCAATTGAGACCCTGTTAGAGAGATCCGAATCTTGAGAAATGAGCTGAGTTGAGCCCGCTGCCGGAGTTCTATGCTGTTGTTCCCGCCGGTGGCGCCGGCAAGCGGCTCTGGCCGCTGTCCCGGACGTCCCGTCCGAAGTTCCTGCTTGATTTGGGCGGAGATGGTCGCACTTTGATCCAACAAGCTTGGGACCGGCTTGAGCCGTTGGCGGGCGCCGCCCGCATCGAAGTGGTGACCGGCGCCGGCCACGCCGCCGCCGTGGTCCAGCAGTTGGACCGGTTGGCGCCGTCCAATCTGATTGTGGAGCCTGGTCCGCGCGATTCGATGCCGGCCATAGCGCTCGCGGCGGCCATCACCCGACGCCGACACGGCGACGTGGTGCTCGGGTCCTTCGCGGCCGATCACATTATCCACGGCCAGGATGGTTTCGCGGCCGCGGTCGAGGGGGCCTACTTGGCCGCCCAAGAAGGCTTCATCGCCACCATCGGAATTGTGCCGGATGGCCCTTCGACCGCCTACGGCTACATCCAGACCGGGCCTCCTCTCGGTCTGGTCGAAGCTCCCCAGATTGCGCTGGTGGCGAGATTCCAGGAAAAGCCGGACCGGGCGACCGCTGAGACCTATCTGGCGCATGGCGGCTACCGCTGGAACGCCGGGATGTTCGTGTTCAAGGTGAACGTGATGCTTGACCAACTGAAGCTCCTGCACCCGGCGCTGGCAGACGGCATCGGGCGCTTGGCGGCGGTATGGGACACCGAAGAACGTGATCGCGTCGCGGCCGAGGTCTGGCCGAAGCTGTCGCCGATCGCTTTCGACCACGCCATCGCCGAACCAGTGGCGGCGCGCGGCGGCTTGGCGACCGTGCCGGGCGAATTCGAGTGGAGCGACGTGGGCGATTTCGCCTCGCTAGCCGAGCTAGCTGAGCTAGCTGAGCCAGTCGAGCCGACTGAGCCGGGTGAGCCAAGTGAACCCTGTGAGCCGGCGGGTCTGGCGGGGGTGGCAGGTTGTTCAGGTGCTGCTGGGCCGGCGAGCGCACAGGGCGCAGCTCGCGCCTCAAGTGCGGCTGGTCGGCGAGACATCGTTGGCGGGGGTGACCAGGGGGCGCGGCAGATGGTCCTGGGCGGCAGCCCACCGCCGGTGATCGAAGGATCCCCCGGCGCGTTGGCCGTGGCGGCGGGCGGACGCCTGGTCGCCATGCTCGGGGTGCCGAACGTTGTGGTGGTGGACACGCCCGATGCCGTGTTGGTCACTTCGCTAGATCGCGTCCAGGAGGTCAAGGGGCTAGTCGAGAGCCTTGAACGGCGCGGTCAAAGTCAGCGGTTGTAGGGTTTAGGGCGTGTCAAGTCCCCTCGGCGATACACCCGCCCTGGTGCCGGCCGCGCGCGAGGCGATCCATCGCGGCGCGGCGGCCCTGGCCGGCGAACTCATCGAATTCCGCCGCGACCTGCATCGCCATCCGGAGACGGCACGCCAAGAGGTGCGGACCACCGCCCAGGTGGCACGCCGCCTCAGTCAGGCCGGGCTGGACCCGCAACGATTCCAGGGCACCGGCCTGATGTGTGACTTAGGCCCGTCGATTGAAGAGGCGGGTTGGCCGCGTCTCGCCATCCGGGCCGATATTGACGCCCTGCCGATCGGGGACGGCAGCGCGCGGCCCTGGCGGTCGGTCAAAGAAGGCGTCTCGCATGCTTGCGGCCATGATGTCCACACGACTTGCGCGCTCGGAGCAGGGCTGGTCCTGGCCGACTTGCACCGGGCGGGTTTGCTCCGCTCGCCGGTGCGCCTGATCTTCCAGCCGGCGGAAGAGGTCCAGCCTTCTGGGGCCAAAGAGCTGATCGGCCAGGGCGCGCTCGAATCGGTGAACCGGATTGTGGCTCTGCACTGCGATCCGCGCTATCAGGTCGGAGCTGTGGCGATCAAGACAGGCTCGATCACCTCGGCCGCCGATCTGGTGACCATCTACGCCTACGGCGAGGGCGGCCACACCTCCCGCCCGCAGTTGACCCAGGATTTGGTTTACGCCGTCGGCCAGTTGCTGATCGACTTGCCGGCGGTGCTGGACCGTCGGCTTGACCCGCGCGCGGTGGTGTCGCTGACCTGGGGCGCGGTCCACGCCGGCGAGGTCCACAACGCCATTCCGTCTTCGGCGGTCATCAAAGGGACCCTCCGGGCCGGGGACATGCGCACCTGGCACCGCGCGGCCGAGATCGTCAAACAAGCCGTGCCGCTGTTGGCGGACCTCTATGGCATTCGGGCCGAACTGGATTACCAATCGGGTGTGCCACCGGTGGTGAACGACCCAGCCGTGGCCGGCCTGATGGGCGCCGCCGCCAGGGCGGTCTTGGGCGGCAACAACGTCTTGGTGGCAGACCAGTCGATGGGCGGCGAGGACTTCGCTTGGTATCTGAGGGAGGTGCCAGGGGCGTTGATGCGCTTGGGCGTGCGCATACCTGGTGCTCAACCCGCTGATTTGCACCAGCCTGACTTCGATCCGGACGAGGGCGCCATCCGAGTCGGCGTGGAGGTCTTGGCGGCGACGGCGGCTGGCGCATGACCGTCTGCGATTCGACCTGCGCGGCCCACCCGCACCCGGACCCGCAACGAGGTGGGCCGGCCGGCCTGCATGTCGCCCTGATCTCGCTGCACACTTCGCCGTTGGCCAAGGCCGGGGTCGGCGACGCCGGCGGAATGAACGTCTACCTCAAGGCGGCGGCGGCGGCGCTGGCGCGGGCTGGTCACGCAGTCCACATCTACACCCGTGCGACCAGCCTCGACGAGTTGGCTCGCGGCAGTCAAACTGCTGGTGGGGCCGTGGTCCATCACCTTCGGGCCGGTCCCGCCAGCCCGGTCGACAAGGCCGACCTGGCGGTCTTGGCCGATGAGTTCGCCGCCGCCGTGGCTCGCCATCCCAGGCCTGATGTGGTCCACTCGCACTACTGGTTGTCCGGCCTGGCGGGGGAGAAGGCCGCGGCGGCCTGGGGGGTTCCACATGTGCAGTCGCTGCACACCGTGGCGACTATCAAGAACCGGACTTTGGCCAACGGCGACACTCCCGAGGGGGATGCGCGCCTGGCCGGCGAAAAGGGGCTGGCGAGGCGGGCGGCGCGGGTCGTGACGGTCAGCGCGGCCGAACGCGACGCCATCGTGCGCGATTACGGCGTTCCTTGGGAGCGCGTGACGGTTATCAACCCTGGCGTGGACAGCTCCTTGTTCTGCCCCGGCCCCGCACCCGGTGCTCGTGCCGGCGCTGGTGCCGGTGTTGGTGCTGGCGCTGGTGCGGGTGTTGGCGCTGGCGTTGGCGTTGGCGCGGGCGCTGGTGTTGGCGCTGGTGCTGGTGCTGGTGCTGGTGGGGGTACTGGCAACGCCACTGACGCGTTGCCGCCACCGCTGCGGCGGCCGGCCGGCTACCTCATGATGATCGGCCGAATCCAGCCTCTCAAGGGACAGGACCTGGCGATTCGCGCTCTGGCCGAATTGCCGGCGGCGGACCGGCCGGCGCTAGTGGTGACTGGGGCCCCCGGCCCAGGCCATCTGGAGTACGCCGCTTCTTTGAAATCGCTGGCGCGGGCCTTGGGTGTGGCCGAGGACATCCACTTCATGGGCACGCAGGCCCCTGAACGCCTGGCCGAGCTGATCCGGGGCGCGCGGGCGACCTTGATGCCATCGCATTCGGAGACGTTCGGGTTGGTCGCGATCGAATCGGCCGCCTGCGGCACTCCGGTGATCGGATCTGACACCACCGGCTTGAAGTCTTCGGTCATCGACCAGGTCACTGGTCTGCTGGTGCGCTCGCGTGATCCCAAGGATTGGGCCCATGCCGTCGGCCGGATCCTGGGCGACTCCGACCTGGCGCGCCGTCTTAGCGACGGCGGCGTCAAATTAGGCCGCGAACGCACCTGGGACCACGTCGGAGCCGCGCTCGCCGCGACCTACGCCGCCGTCACCGCCGCCGCCCCCTCTAGCCTTCCGCGTCAACCGCGCCACCAATCCGCAGGGGGACGGTGATTGTGCTGATTCCGCAAGGGGACGATGATTGTGCTGATTCCGCAAGGGCGCGCAGGAGGACGGTGATTGTGCTTGCTGGTGGCGTTCACAAAGGGACGACGCCCGATGGGGGTCGGGATGTAGAACGCTGAGCTGGGCGGCCCAATCGGGGGACACGCCCGGGGGTCCGGGCGGGCTTGGCCGCTGCGGTCGTTCTCAACTAGTGGGCGAAGGGCACCGCCGTCGGGCTTTGTGCCCGTGAGCCTGCATATCCTGACTGCGCCACATCAACTGCCACAGGGGCGCTCGACAGGCTGTTGGACACCGCCGGCCGAGGGCCTCGGGTGGCCACACGCCCGGGGGAATACCGATGAGCGCAACCGTCCCTTCCACTCCTCAGCCTGCTATCCAGCCTGAATGTCAGTCTGAGTGTCAGTCTGAGTGTCAGTCTGATTGCCAGTCTGATTGCCAGTCTGAGTGTCAGCTTGGCCGTCAGCCAGAATCTCAGCCAGGTCTCGAGCCGGAGTGTCGGTCCGAATGCTGGCCTGGTCTCCAGCATGAGGGTCGGTCTGGACCTCAGTTGGATGGCGATGTCAGTCGCCGACCCGGCCACCGTGGTCGGGCCCGGCGGCCAACGCCCGTCACTGGCCTTGGGCCTCGCGCCGATCGGGGCGCTGATGGAGCGCGCTGGTCAGCAGCGCCGTCGGGCCAAGGCGCAGGATGGGAGCGCAGTGGGGTCGCGCGGAGCGCCGGCGCCGGCGCGGCGGCCACCACAGTGGCGCCTGCGGGCTGCGGATCAGGTGATGCCCCCGTGGCGGGATGTCTTTGTGCCCAGGCTCGGCGAGAGAGTTCACAGAACCCAGGGAGTCAAGGAAGTCGAGGGCCCCGAGAGAACCGAGGAAGTCGAGAGAACCGAGCAAGTCTAGAAAGTCGAGAGAGCCGAACAAGTCACAGAACCCCGGCGGGGCGCACAAGTCGAAGAAATCGACGGAATCAAGGGAGCCAGGAGAGCCGGGGGAGCCAAAGGAGCCAGCGGAGCCGAGTGCCGCGAGTATCGCCCGCGCCCCGGCTGACAAGGTGGGCGACCCTCGCGATGACGGTGGTCGTCGCTTCGAGCGGTCTGATAGCGGTGCAGTCTGATCGCGCCGAGGCGACCCAACTGATGAACGGCTGGGATGGGGTGTTCAAACGCACGGAGCTGTACGCGCTGGGCTCGAGCAATCTGAACGCCGCTTATATGTGGAACCATCCGGAGAACACCGCCACTTTGCCAGACGCCACCCAGATTTTCGACAAGAGCAAAGGTGACGACGGCACGTCGACCTCAACTGGCTGGGAGACGTTCGGGGTGGGCCCGGTGTACGCCGCCTCAGGTGACCACACGCTGCACGGGGTGGGCTGGAGTTCGACGTCCAACAGCAAAGTCACCCTGATGGAGAGCGATGACAGCACCCACAAGCTGAATGCGATCGCGCTGGACGCCTTCGGCGGCTTGGCGGGGGGGCGAAAGTGTGTCGGCGGCGCCCCGGCCTACAGCGGCGAGGTCAACCAGAAGAATGGTTATGTCTACGCCACCTGGTCCGGCGCCGATGAGCTGATCGCTTCCAACGCGACCACCAAGAGCGGGTTGACGCTGTCGATTTTCAAGATCGCCAAGGACGAGCACGGCAACCGGTCGCTGACTTGCCTGGCCACGAACGGCGGCACCATGACCGCTCACAATGAGACCATTTATCAGGCCTGGGAGACCCAATTCGGCACGCCGCCCTTTGGCCAGGGGGCCACTTGGGGCCTGGGTTCGGACATGGCTATCGACGCGAACGGCAATTGCTACATGTTCGGACACAACGAGGCCAACCGCCATGTCTTGCTCCGAATCAATGTGCCCCGGACCGCCAGCGGGGAACCTGATCCGGCGGGGGACTACACCTATCAGGTGGTCAAGTTCTTCACCGACAAGAGCACTAACGAGTCCAACTATGGCATGGCCTTCATGGACGGCAAGCTTTACGTGGCGGGATCCGGCGTGTCGAGCCGAACCTGGCGTTATGATCCGCTCTCCGGGGCGGCTGAAGATCTGGGCGTGGCCGGCCCTCCCGGCTATCCGAAGGATCTGGCCTCCGCCCAGATGGCGCCTGTTGTGGACGGTGTGGTCTTCAATGACGCCAATGCCAATTCGAAGCGTGATGACGGCGAACACGGGGCGGCCGGTTTGGCCGTCGAGATCTGGCAGAAGGGCGACGGGGCGGACGCCACCCGTTGGACGCTCAAAGGGGAGGTCGAAACGGACGGGTCGGGCGCCTATTCCGCTTTGCTGCCCGCCAGCATGGGTGAGTTTCTGGTTCGGCTGAAGCGGCCGCAGTTGGCTGGCGCCAACGCCGCCCAAACTTATGCCTCAGCGGGAGAATTCGGTTTTGGCGCCAACAAGCCGAACACGCTGTCCGCTTACTGTTTCAACCAGACCGGGGACTATCAGGTGCTGACAGAGTCCGGATCCTGCCATGGCACCAGGGCGGACGGGATCGACCCGCCGGCTGTCACCAATCCGGTCGCCGCTTCCGGCGGCGCCGAAATCGTCTCCCATGTCGCCATGGAGTCAGATCTTGCGGTGGTGACAGCCGATTTCGGCATCACCACGGCCGGGACCTGGGGAGATGCGCCCGCGAGCTACAAGACCACGAACAGTCAAGATGGCCCGTATACCATTCCCGGCCTGGGCTCCGACAGCTACCTCTATCTGGGCGCCACGGCTGGTAGTTACACCGACGGCCAGCCCAGCGCGCTGGCCGACAGCCACCCGACCGATGACGGGCTCGAGCTGGCGCCGTTGGTGGCGGGCGAAACCGATGCCAACCGGTCGTGGGCGCCGGCCCAAGGCCAGCTGATGGTGTCCGGGCTGAAGTATCGCTTCAGAGCCAAGGCCTCCGGGTGGACGGGAGCGGTCAAGGAGTCCCACGTCAAAGCCTGGATCACCAGCTTGACAGCCCAAGGCGTCGCCGCGACCACAATGGACCAGGCGCTGCTAGGCGATGGTTCGAACTGCTCTAGCCAGCCAGACGCCGGCGGCTACGTGTACTGCGACCACACTGCGGCCGCAGGCACGCCGAAGGACGGCGCCGCCTGGCTCTTCGCACGGCTGAGAGTGGATTCCGCCAGTGACTTCACGGCGATTTCGCGCGGTCCAAAGGATTCCGCCACCCAAGCGTGGGCGCCCAAGGGCGAGATCGAGGATTACGCCTTGGGCCTGACCAGCGGCGTGGTCAGAGTGGAGGCTCGCAGTCTGGGCGGCGTGTCCGCCCACGTCAATCTGGCCTTCTCGAACGTGTCGAGCAAGTCCCCATCTTCGAACACCGATCAGATACTCACCGACGGCGCCGCCACATTCGTCAGCTCGAGCACTGGTCATGGCCTGGTCTCACGGACGGCCACCACCGTCATCACGACCACCGGCGTGGGCGGCGCGCAGGCCTCGAAACTGGGCGGCTGGCGCCTTGGCGCCCGGACCGAGGCCGGCAAACCGGTCGACACTTTCTGCTACGACTCGCTAACTAAGAGCGACCTGGGCGCAACGATCGACCAGGACAAAGGCACGGTGACCATAAACCCGCCCAGCTCCGGCCCACTGCCCGCCGACATCACCTGCCAGTTGACCTATACGCCGGGGATCACTGTCAGCGCCTCGAGCGTGACGGCGGATCCGAGCGGCAATTCGGACCTGGCCGACCGGCTGGTCATTCCCAAAGCCAGCTCCGCCGTCGTGGTGGCGGTCAAGGGAACCGTCGCTGATGAGACCGGCGCCGACAAGACGGTGCCGGTGGGCGGCGCCGAGGTCGCTTTGAAGCTCGCCCCGCGCGCCGGCACGGGCGCCACCCAAGCAGGGGCGAGATTCCAACACTCCGCCGACGGCGGCGTCACCTGGGTCGACGCCGGCCAGGCCGACACCTGCGTGGTGGGACAGAACGGCGCTTGCCGGAACCCGGTCCGTGTCATCGCCAACGTCAGGGGCGGCTACGACCTGACCGCGCAGATCGACGGGACCTATTTGAACAACGCCGCCACGGGGACGTCCACCACCACCTCGCCGGTCCAGATTTGGTTCAGAGAGGGACCGCCGGCGAGCGGCTGGATCAACCTTGACGACACTGGCGACAAGATCGCCGACTACGGGGTGGCGGGACCCGGCCAAGGCGATTCCTACACCCTCGATGTCCAAGTCGACGACTCGGCCGGCAACGGCGTCACCGGTTTGAGCGACGCCAGCTTCACCAAGACCTGCGCCGCCGGGGCGTCCACCGAGCCGGGAACGACCTGTCCGGCCCAGGTCGGGGTCTGGTTCGGCGCCGTCGTCGAGGACAAAGCCACTGGTCACGACGGGCATTACAGCGTTGCGGTATATGCCACCAAAGCCGGCGCCCACGCCATCGGCCTGTGGGTTTCCGGGATCGGGAGCGCTTTGGCGAACAAGCAACACACGGACCAGAAGTATGTCACCGCGACGTTTAAGCCGGGCGGCTCGACCGATCCGGCGAAGTCGGCTTTCGAGGTGACGAAAGCGGCCGCCAAGTTCGTTTCCACCAGCAACGATGCCGCCGATGCCGCTAAGTTCCACACCGGGGTCGTCACCTTGGCGGACGCCAACGGCAATCCGATCACCGGCGCGGTCGCGTCCGGCAAGTTGGTCTGGGGCGAGACAGATCCGCCCGCCAGCCGGGTGGAGATCACCGAGGACAGCTCGCCGGGCCAGGCTGGCCGCTACGAAGTCAAGATTTGGTCGGACAAAGCGGCCGTCTACACCGACCGGAGGGTCCGCTTCACACAGGCGGACTCAAGTTTCGCGTACTTGAAGGAGACCGCCGACTTCGAGTTCATCGCGGCGGGTCCGGCCGGCGCCAATTCGTTCGCGACTATCACCGCCGATGCCGACCAGCCGGCCGATCACGACGCGCCCGGTTCCAGCGCGGCCACTTGGGGCAAACAAACGATCAGCGTGACTTTGCGCGACGCGGCGGGGAACGCCTTCGTGGATGCTCTGGGCCGGCTGACAGCCTCCAGTTCGAGCGACGCGGTCTACTTCGCCGCTCCGACCGGCACGGCTGGCCAGCTCGGCTGCGCGGTCGCGCCTGTGGGCGGGAAGTGTCCGGGCGGGGTCTACTCCTTGGAGGTCTACGCCGGGAGGGCTGGGACCAAGACGGTCGGCATCGTCTATGCCGGCGCCGATGGCGTGCAGTTGCCGGTCAAAGAAAAGGACACCGGCAACGACCACGTGACCGCCGTGTTCACCACGCCGCCGGCCGATCCGGACTGGTCGGTGTTCGTCTTGGGGGACCCGACCACCGACCCGGGCGAAACCGACCCGCAGGACGATTGGGACGATCCGGCCGACGATCCGGATGGCGGCGACTCGGTTAGACATGACGTCGGCGTTCCGTTCCACCCGGGTGTGCGGGTCTGGGACGCGGGGCGCAATAACCCGGTCGCGGGCGCCGAGGTGCGCCTCACCCTGGCCAACCCCTGCTCGGCGAAGTTCGCGTCCAACGATTCGGACTCGATCACCTTGAAAGCATCGGCGACCGGTAAGGCCGCCGCCGTGGTCAATTCGGCCGTCGCCGAGGCCTGCGGCATCACCGCCGAGGTTCGCGTGGGCACGGTTTGGCACCCGGTCAAGGGTTCGCCCAAGACGCTGACCTGGAGGAACATCAAGATCGATGCCGCCGCTTCGAGTTTCGCGGTAT
Organism: Bifidobacteriaceae bacterium; assembly: GCA_031270825.1. GTDB lineage: Bacteria > Actinomycetota > Actinomycetes > Actinomycetales > WQXJ01 > JAIRTF01. The sequence goes on along the minus strand of JAISXH010000018.1, from coordinate 14,019 downwards.
CGACTGGCGACGTGGTCGCAGACGGCCAGGACACCGGCACGGTCACGGTCACCCTGGTCGGGGACGACGGCCATCCGTTCACCACGGGGGCCTCCCTGTTGACCGCCTTGGGCCCGGCGGGGGCGGGTATCACCGCCTCGGCTTTCACCGCCCAGGGCGCCGCCGGTCAATACAGCGCCAGCTTCACCGGCACCCGGGCGGGCAAACAGCAGATCACCGTGGAGGCGGGCGGCATCGACTTACCGCTGGCCACCGACGCCAACCGCTACGCCAACATGGTGGCGGGGCCGGGAGTGGCGGCCGCCTCCTGGCTGGTGCAGCCGTCGGGTTCGGCGGTCGCGGACGGCGTGGCGGCGCAGATTGTGGTGGCGCGGGTCTTCGACGCCAAGGGCAACGCGGCCGCCAAGGGCGAAGCCGTGTTCGCCATTCCGGCGGGCACCGCGACGACGGTCGGCGCCAGTGTGGTGACCGGTCCGGACACAGTCACCGCGCCGATCGCGGGCGGGGCGGCTCAGATCGCGCTCACCGCCACGGTCGCGGCCGTTCACCAGGTCAGCGTCACCTTGAACGGAGCCCTGGTGAAGACGGTGAAGAACGCCGCTGAGGACGCCACGGTCCGGACCGACGGCCAGGCCGAAGTCGCCTTTGTGCCGGGGCCGCCGGCGCCGGCCAAATCGGAGCTGTCGATCCCGACTGCCGGTCAGGACGGCCTGAACCCGAAGGAGGTCGGCGGCGTCCAGAAGCACACCGCCCAGGTCCAGGTCAGGGACGCGCAGGGCAACGCCCTGGCCGCCGGCGCCGCCAAGGTCGTTTTCAGTTGGACATACGCCGATCTGACGGGACAGTCGGTGAAGGGGTCCTCTGGCGCCGTGGCCATCGACGCCACCGGCCTGGCCAGCTACGATTTCGGCTCCAACGTTGCGACCACCTGGTCGGTTTCGGCCCGGATCGACGCCACCGCCGCCGATGCCGCCGGGTCGCCTAAGACGGCCGTGTTCGTCCATGGGCCGATGGACCGGTTGGCGACGCTTGGATCGTTCACAGTCGATTCGACCGTCAAGCTGGCCGACGGCGTGGCGGCGGCCGCTGCCCGAATGACGGCTCAGGACCAATTCGGCAACCCGATCGCGGACGCGGCGCTGGGGTTCGCCTTGGACTACGGCGGCGATCGCGGGCCGTTGTTCGCGAACGCTGAGACCGGGTCGAAGGCCGCCGCCCTGAAATCGGGCGAGGACGGAACCGCCGAGGTCTTGATTCTTTCGCTCTGGCCGGGCGATTTCGACGTCAGAGGGGTGGTGGAAACGGTCCAGTCAGGGGTGAAACAAGTCCACTTCTCGAATCATTCGGCAGATGCCGCCTCCTCGCGGTTCGCCGTCGCCCCGGCGGCGTCCAACGCCGGACACCCCGCCTTCGCCGACGGCAAGGACGCCTATGTCGTCACGGTCACTTTGCGGGACGCCGGCGGTGGTCTATTGAACGATGCCGGCGCGCAGGTCGTCTTCACGCCGCTGAACATCACTGGAGCGTCCAAGGTCGTCTATCCGGTCCGATCCGGCAGCGCCGGGCACGGGGTCGCCACCGTCGACTTGAAGACGGTTCAGGCCGGTCGGTGGGCTGTGACGGTGGTGATCGGCGACGACAAACTGGGTGAAGAGTCCGATCCATCCGTCAAATCGGTCGAGGTCCAGTTCGCGCCGGGGCCGCCGGCTGTTGGCGCTGGCGCCTCGCGTCTGATCGGTCCGGCCAACCCGGCCAAGGCCGACGGCGTGGCGATTCAGAGCATTCAGGCCGAGGTCAAGGACGCTAACGGCAACCTGATCGGCGACCAGGCGGTCGAGTTCACCATTCCGGCCGGCGTCACCGCCCTGCCGCCGGGCGGCCAGCCGGTGGTGGGCCCGGCCCAGGTGCCGGTCCAATCAGCGGTCGGCGGCGCCAGTCCAGGGCTGGCCGAACTCAAGCTGGTCTCAACTAAGACCGGAACCTATGAAGTCACCGCCACGGTGGCGAACCTCGCCATCGCCACCGGCTCTCCGGCCCAAGCGGTGTTTGTGAACGCCGACCTGGACCCCGGGCGCTCGGTCTTGGTCATTGTGACCGCCGGGGAGGTCAAGACCGTCGCAACCGAGCACCACACTATCGAGGCGACCCTCAGGGACGTCTCCGGCAATCTCTACACGCCGGTTGAGCAGGTCACTTTCCAATACCGCTTGGCCGGGACCACCCTGTGGGTCACCGGCCCGGTGGTCTCCAGCGCCCAGGGGATCGCCCGCTGGGCCGACTTCACGGTCGAGCGGGCCGGGGCCTATGAGGTCAGGGCGGACGTGGCCGCAGGCCAGATCGCTGACGAGCAACCGGCTCGCCAGGCGCGCTTCAAGGCCGGGCCGGCCAGCGCGGCCAACTCCCAGTTCACCGCCTCGGTCGGGACCGTGTTGGCGAACGACCAGGACACGCATTCCGCTGTGGTCGAGGTCCGCGACGCCTTCGGCAACGTGGTGGCGGGCGAAACCGTCACCTTCACGCTCTCGGCCGCCAGCAGCGCCCATTTCATCACCTCGGGTTGCCAACAACGGACCTGCGTTGTGACGAGCTCCGACACCGGTTCGGCGGCGGTCGCAGTCGTGGCCCCGAGCGTCACGACCACCCATGTGCTGGCGGTGATCGGCCCGGCCGACCGCGTCGGCGAGGCGGATCTGGCTTTCGCCGCCGGCGCGGCCTCGGCGGCGAAATCGTCTTGGACCATCGCTCCGAGCGGCCCCTTGGCCGCCGACGGCCAAGCCGCCTTCACAGCCGCGGTGCAGGTGAAGGACCTGGCCGGGAATCCCAAAGCCGGAGCCGAAGTGGGCTTCGCGGTTCCTGCGGCGGTCACAGTCAGTCCGTCGCCGCCGTACCTGACCGGTGGCGACGGCCAACTGGTGGTGCGCTTCACTTCCGAGGTGGCGGGCGCCTACACGGTCAACTCCCGCATCGGCGCCGATTCGATCCCCACCGCTGACCAGCAGATCGAGTTCGTGGCCGGGCCGATCAGCGACCAGCCCGACCGGACTTTCCTGACCGGGCCCGTCGCCAGCGCGCCGGCGGACGGTCAGGCGACGCAGGTGGTGACGGCCACCGTCGCGGACGCCAAAGGCAACCCGGTGATCGGCGCCACGGTTCGCTTCGCCGTGCCGCCCGGCGCTGAAGTGGCGGGCGGCTCCTCCACGCCGTCAGCCGTCGAAGTCACGGTGGACGCCACCGGCCGGGCCGAGCTGACACTGGTCTCCAAGACCGCGGGCGCCTATTCGGTCACCGCCGCCGCCAAGGCGGAGGCCGCAGGCAGCTATCAACCCATAGTCGGCGGTTCTCCAGCCACGGTCACCTTCGTGGCCGGGCCGGTCTCCTCGACACGATCTGTCATCTCCAAGACTCCAGCCGGCCCCCTCGGCGCCGATGGCGTCACCGCCTACACCGTCAAGGTCGACTTGAGGGACCAATACGACAATCCGGTCACCACGGCCGGTCTGCCGGTGGCGATCACCTTTCAACTCTTGGGGCCCGGCGGTTCCGGACCGGCGCCCGGAACCGCGCCGGTGGTCCGCGGTCTTAGCACCGATCAGGCCGGAACGGCCACCACCGCCTTCGCCACCACCAAGGCCGGAATGTGGCAGGCCACGGCCGTGTTCGGTCAGGAATCCGGGACCCTTGGCGGGGCTTTGCGGCTGCCATTCGAAGCCTTGGCCGCTAGCGCGGCCTCCAGCCAGCTAGAGGTCACGGACGGCAACGTGTTGGCGGACGGCGTCGCCAGCCACGCCGCTTGGGTGGTCGTCAAAGACATCCACGGGAATCCGGCGCCCGGCGCCAAAGTCACTTTCGGCATCGCCCAGGGGGCCGTGGGGGTGCCGGGGCCGAATCTAGACCCGGCCAACGGCGTCGTTGTGGCCTGCGACCCGGCTGCGCCGAACGCGCCGGGATGGTGCGACCAACCCGGCAAGGCGCGGGTGGCCATAACCTCGCGGAACCCCGGCTCGTTCATGGTCACGGCGGCTTTGGACGGGACGACGGTGAGCGCGGCGCCCAAACCGGTCTCCTTTGTGGCGGGCGCCCCCGACCCGACCGCGTCCTCCTACACCTTGGTTCCGGACACGGCCGCCGGGGCGTACGTGTCAGTGGACGCCTCGGGCCACCCAGCGGACGCCTATCGACTGACTGTCCAGGTCAAGTCCGCCAGCGGCATCCTGGTGCCGGATGTCCCGGTCCGCCTGGTCGGCTTGGATTCGGCCAAGGTGAAGGTCGTCCAAGCGGGCGGTCTGGCGGGCCAGACCGGCACACCCAGTTCGGCCAACTACGGCACCTATACCTGGGATCTGTATTCCGCGGTGGCGGGGAGTTTCGCCGCCACTGTTGAGGTCGACGCCGGCGCTGGCCGGTGGCGCCCGATCGCGCCCGATCCGGTGGTGTTGCGCTTCCAGGCCGGGATCGGCTCCGCAAGCCACTCCTGGCTGATCCAACCAGACGGCTCGGCTGAGGCTGACGGTGTGGACCAGCTTCAGGTCAAGGTTCATGTCCGCGACGCCAGTGGCAATAGCGCCCAGACCGGTCAGATCGCCTTCGCCGTGCCGCCGGGGTTGACGGCTGTGGTCGACGGCCATGACATCGTCGGCGGCCCCACGGTCGCGGTGATGGCGCCCGTCGTCAGCGGGTACGCGACCCAGGCCTACAAATCAACCATCGCCGGGGACTATCGCGTCAGTGCCAAGATTGGCGGCAACGACATTTCGACTGTCAAGGACGCCCTTGAGGAAGCCACTTTGGCGACCAGCGGCCAAGTGCGGATGACCTTCCGGGCCGGACCTGCGGCATCGGGCAAATCGGTCCTGACCGTTCCGACGGCCGCTGCCGGCGCCACCAAGATCGCCGACGGCAGTCAAACCCACCGGGCGGAGGTGCGTGTGGCCGACGCCCACGGCAACCCAGTGGTCGGAGCCAAGATCATGTTCCGCTACGGGCCGAACGCCAGCCTCTTGGCGGAGTCGGCCAAACTGAGCGACGCCAGTGGTCTGGCCGCAGTCGACTTCTCCTCCACGACGGTTGGCGTCTACCGGGTCCGGGCCTATCTGGACGGCCAGGCGGTGAACGGTTCCCCGGCGACGGCCGAATTCGTCGCCGGCCCCCTCGACCTCGACCGCACCCTGGCCTCATTCGAGGTCCAAGACTCGATCGGGCTGGCGACCGGCGCTCATCCGCTGTGGGCGCGCATGAAAGCCCAGGACGCCCAAGGAAACCCTCTGGCGGGTGTGGCTCTGGGCTTCAGGCTGACTGGCCACGGCGCCGGGGCGGTCTTCACGCCCCTGGCCGAAGGCCGTCGCCAGGTTGACGGCAAATCCGGCCTGGACGGCTACCTGACTTGGGACATCGTGTCCCTATTCGAGGGGACTTTCCCTGTGATCGGCCTGCACGGCGCGAGCCAAACCGCGACGCGGCAGGTGGTCTTCGCCAACGATTCGGCCGAACCGGCCGCGTCCTGGTTCACCGCCGCCCGCAACCCGGCCAACGCCGGCGATCCGGCCAGAGCCGACGGCCGCGACTCCTACCGGGTCACAATTCATTTGCGCAGCAGGCAGGGCCGTCCCTTGGACGGGATCGGCGTGGTCGTCAAGGTGGTCGACCTGGCCACCGGCACGGCGCAAAGCCAACTCGTCACATCTGGCCGCGTGGACGAACAGTCAGGCACGGCCGTCCACGACGTCACATCGAGCGTCGCCGGGACCTTCGCCGTCACCGTCGAGCTGGGCGGCGACCAGCTGTCGGTGGGCCGTCCCGGCGCCGCCGCCAAGTCCGCCCGGGTTGTGTTCACGGCGGGAGCGGCGGACGGGTTCGCCTCGCGCCTGATCGGCCCTGAGACCGGTCCGGCCAAAGCCGATGGCGGCGAACAGCAGGTTGTCACCGCGGTGGTGCGGGACGCGCGGTCAAATCCGCTGGTGGGCGCCTCAGTGGCCTTCTTGATCCCCGCCCACGTGACAGCTGTCGACGCAACTTTGGCTGGCCCAAACCTGGCTGGCCCAAACCTGGCTGGCCCAAACCTGGCTGGCCCACGCCTGGCTGGCCCAAACCTGGCTGGCCCACGCCTGGCCGGCCCAAACCTGGCTGGCCCACGCCTGGCCGGCGCAGCTTTGGCTGGCGCGACTTCGGTCGGTGCAATGCTCGCCAGCACAACCCTGGCCGGCGCCAGCTCCGCCGGCGCGACTTCGCCCGGTGCCGCCTTCACCGGCGCCGGCCGGGTCGGCGCGACCTTTGCGGGTGCGACTCCGCCCGGCTCAACCTTCGCCGGAGCGACCTCGGCCGCCCCCACCCCGGTCGGCGCCACCACCGGTCCGGCCATCGTCTTGGCGACCGTTGACGCCACCGGCCGGGCGCGCCTGGCGTTGGTCTCGAAAGTGGTCGGCGTCTGTGACGTGACCGCCAAAGTCGGGAACCTGGCCATCACCGAGGGCAGTCCCGCCAAGGCGGTCTTCGTCAACGCCGACCTGTCCGCCGGGGCCTCCAAGTTCTCCATCCCGACGGCAAACCAAGTCAAGACCGTCCGCACCGAGTTCCACCGGCCGACTGTGGAGCTATTCGACGCCTCCGGCAATCCCTACACCGCCGCATCCGTGCCAGTCACCTTCAAATGGCGTCCCGTCGGCGCGAGCGCCTGGGCCGGCGCCAAAGTGATCGAGTCGGCCGGGGGCCTGGCCCGCTGGACTGATTGGACCGTCGCGGTGGCCGGCCTCTACGAGGTGGCGGCGACCATCGGCTCGGGTGCGGTCGGCGGGATCCTGCAGGCCCGCTTCGGGCCCGGCCCGGCGGTTCCCGCCGGCGCCGTGTTCACATCCTCGGCCGGTGTCCGGGTCCTGAACGACGGGCAGGCCGCCCACTTCGCCCAAGTGGTGGTCAAGGACGCCGTGGCGGGAGGCAACCCGGTGCCAGGAGAGCGCGTCACTTTCACGGTCGCAGGCTCGGCCAAGATCTTGGGCGCCCCGGGAAGCGGCCACTCCTTGACGGTCGGCTCTTCCGGTTTCGGCCTGGCGCGAATTGAGATCGTCGACACCGCCGCCGAGACAGCCGTGCTGACCGCCACGGTCGACGGCGCCCAGGTGGGCCGGGCGGAACTCGAGTTCGGGGCCGACGCGCCCTCGCCGGTCAAGTCCAGCCTGCTGCTCAATCCGACCACGGCTCTGTCTACCGCGCACCCCGCCGTCCTCGCGGACGGCTTGGATTCATGGCACGCCGTCGTGACGGTACGCGACGCCCAAGGTCGTCCAGTTCGGGATGCCGGCGTCTTCTTCGACCTGCCGGATGGCGTGACCATCTCTCCCCTCGGCCCCCAGGTGAGCGACCAGGACGGGCTCGTCAGCGTCACTTTCACAGCGACGGCGGCCCGATCGTATGAAATCGCGGCCTCCTTGGGCGCTCAAGTGATTGGGCAAGGGCGCCAGCGAATCGATTTCGCCGCCGGCCCTGCGGCCGGCAGCGTCTCCTACCTCGAGGCGCCAGGGGTGACGGCCGTCGCGGATGGTCGCGATGCTTTGACGGTGCGGGCGCACGTGCTAGACGCCCAGGGCAATCCGGTGGCGAAGACGCAGGTTCGCTTCACCATCCCGGCCGGGCTCCAGGCACCCGGTCAGCCAGTCGGCGCCAGCGAAGTCGTGACAGCCGTCGATCACGCCACTGGCGTGGCCGAATTGAAGGTGACGACCACCACGGCCGGCCTCTACGACATCACCGCCCACAGCCGCCGGGTCGGCGGGGGCGAATGGGAACCGGTCGAAAAGGGGTCGCCAGCCGCCGTCGAATTCGTGGCCGGAGCGATCTGGCCGCCGGGTTCTAGGATCAGTCGGTCGCCGTCCAGCCCGCTTCAGCTGGGCCTTGGACAAGCGCCCTACCTGGTCCGGGTGGAGCTTGAAGACAAGCACGGCAATCCGGTGAAGCGGACGGGCGTGCCGATCCAATACCGATTCTTCTTGGCCGGCGACCCGGCCGACCCGCTCGACCCGCTCGACCCGCTCGACCCGAAGGCCTTCTGCTCCCAGGCGCCCGACCGGAACACCCAGGTCGCCTCGGCGTTCACCAACGCCAAGGGGGTCGCGACCGCGCCGTTCGCTTCCACCAAGGCGGGACCCTGGCGCGGCTGCGCCTATTACGCCGGCCAACAGGTGGCTATCGGGAGCCCGGTCGATCTGACACTTGACGCCGGCGCCGCCGACCCGGCCAAATCGGATTTCGAGGTCTCGCAGAACCTGGCCCTGGCCGATGGCTCGGCCAGCCACTACGCCCGAGCTGTGATCCGCGACAGCTTCGGCAATCGCCTCGGCGGCCAGACGGTGGTCTTCCGGATCGACCCCGGTTCGCCAAACGTGCCCGGACCCTACGTCGAAGGCGGCCAGACGGCATCGGCGACGGTCACCACCTGCGATCCGGCCGATCGGGGCGACGCGCCCGACTGGTGCGTGGAAGACGGCGTCTTCCGGGCCGGCCTGGCCATGGTCCGGTTCACCTCGAACGAACCGGGGACCTTCCCGGCCGGCGCCACGGTCGCGGGTAAGCCGGTCGACGGTTCGCCCAAGCCCTTGTCGTTCACCGCTGGCCCAGGCGTGGCCGCGAATTCCACGTGGGCTATCGACCCGAACACGGCCGATCCGGCGACCGGCGGCGAGGTCTCGCTGCCGGCTAGCGGTTCGCCCCGCGACGCCTACACCGTGACCGTCACCGCGCGGTCCGCCTCGGGATGGCTGGCCCCGGGTGTGCGGGTCCGCCTGGCCGGGTTGCCCAGTTCGGTCAGCATTGCCGACGATGCCGTCGAGGGCGTCACCGGCACGCCCTCCAGTGGCGCTTTTGGTCGCTTTAGCTGGCGGCTCTATTCTGCGGTCGCCGGAGAATTCACTGGCCGGGTCCAAATCATGGCCCAGGACGGCCGTTGGACGGATGTCGGATCGGCCTTCACCGTTCGCTTCAGTTCCCGGGGGCCGGGGCCGGGCTCGGCAGAGGTTTCCTCGTTCACGCTGGTAAGGAGTGATCCTGGGGCTCCGGTGGTGCTGGCGAACGGAAGCGAGTCCTACACTTTGACGGCCACAGTCAGGGATCGTGTGGTGGGAGCACCGCCCCAGCCTGTGGCCGGCGCCTGCGTCAGGCCGCGCCTGCCGGCCGGGATGACGGCAAGCGCGATGGCTGGTTCTGGCCAGGACGCTGATTCTGGTGACGGCGCCGGTTCTGGCGATGGCGCCGGTTCTGGCGACGGCGCCGGTTCTGGTGAGAGCGGTAGTTCTGGCGATGGCGCCGGTTCTGGTGACGGCGCCGGTTCTGGTGAGAGCGGTAGTTCCGGTGACGGGGCCGGTTCTGGCCCAGGCGCCGGTTCTGGCCGGGACGCCAGTGCCAGTGCCAGTGCCAGTGCTAGTGCTAGTGCTAGTGCCAGTGCTAGTGCCAGTGCCAGTCAGGACTCCAGTTCTGACGAAGGCGGTTCTCCAGGAGCGGGCGCCAGCGGCCACTGCCCGGCTGGCTCCTATGTGACTGATGGGACCGGCCGGGTCGCCATCCGGCTGACATCGACGGTGGCGGGCTGGGCGCAGGTCGGGGCCGAACTGCGAGGTTCCCCTATCCCGACCCAGGCCGGCGGCAAGCGCTATTCGCTGACCGCCCTGTTCGTGGGCGGCCCGCCAGTCGGCAGCCGGTCCGAATTGACCAGTCCGCCCAGGTCCGCGCCGGCGAATGATCCGACCGGACAGACGGTCACAGCGACTCTGCGGGACGGCCACGGCAACTTGGCGACTTGTTGGGACGGCCCCAAGCAACGGCCGTGCCAGGTCCGCCTGTCGGTTCCAGCCGGCACCCGAGTGGGCGAGGGCCCAGGCCAAGTGACTGGCCCTGCGGCGATCCAGGTAGCGGCCCAGTTGGTCGAGCTCGGCCCGGCGCCGCCTGGGGATGGGGCTGGGGGCACCATGGTGACTCCTCAGTCGGGCGGCGTCGCTGAGGCGACCTACCGTGGGCAAGAGGGTCGCTATGACGTGATTGGCCAGGTGAATGGTCAGCCGGTGGCAATCGCCGACGGCGTCGTTTACCAGGATGGTCCGGCGCGGGCTCGCATCTGGTTCACCCGGGCGACCGAACCGCCCACGCCGCCCAGCCCGTCGGCGCCGCCCAGTCCGTCCGTGCCCGCCGGGTCGCCGCCTCCGCCAGCGTCCTCACCTGCGTTGGGACCTGGTTCAGTGGCCGGCTTGCCATTCTCCGGTTCGGCGATGATCATCTGGGCCCTGACCGCGTTCGGCCTGATAGTGGCCGGAGGCGCCGCCCTGCGGTTCGCGCGCCGCGCCCGCGACTGACCGGGCGGGTTTCCGAACCCGCCGCCGGCACCTGATCGCCAGCCGCCGACCCCCGGATCCCGCCAAGCCCAGGCCGGCGCGCCGCCTCAGATGTCTCGGCGTTTGATGGCGATCAGCGCCACCGCCGCGCACGCCACGGCCCAGGCCGCCAGAACCCCGGCCGCCGCCCAGCCTGCGCCGACGCCCACGGACTGGTCGAGCGTGTTGGGCCACCATGGGTAGGCGCCGTTCGCCACCGCCAGGTTCGAGGTCGCGCCGCCCAGCAGCCCATGCGCCGGCCCATTCAGCCAGCCGACCTGGCCGCCGAGCGCGATCAGCACTGTCTCCAAACCCAGAGCCCATGCCAGGCCCCCCGCCAGTGCCAGCGTTGTGCCTCTCGTCAGAACTGCCAGGGCCGCGCCCAACAGGCCATACGCCAGCGTCACCAGCCACGAGCTCCCCAGCGAGATCAGGGTTCCCCCCAGCGGCGGCGCCGCGATCGGCCAGTCCTGCGCCGCGGCCGCCACCGCCAGGCCGGCGTAGTCCACCGCGTAAGTGGCCAGGGTCATCAGGCCGGTCATCCCCGCCAGCGCCACCAGTTGCGCGCCCAACACAGGCCGGCGCCCCGGACCTTGCGTGTACAGCAATCGCACCGTCCCGGCGCGGTATTCGCCGCCCACCGCCAGGACTCCCAACGCCAACGCCATGGCGGCGCCGTAGAACGGCATCGAGCCGGCGGCGAACTCCTGGAAGTTGCCCGGCAGCAGGCTCTCGCGCATGGCGGCCACTGTCTCGGCGCTGGCATCGTCGCCGCTCGCCATGGAGCGATACAGCACCTGGTTGAGGACCACTCCGAAGCCCAGCGCCTGCACCAGCCAGACTCCCAGCACCGCCCAGATCGCCTTCCGCCGCACCAGCCCCGACCAGGCCGCCGTCAACGGAAAGCCGCCCGATGCCGTCACCGCGCCGCCCCCAGCGCCCTGCCCCCCCGCGGTCATGGGCGCGTCTCCCCTCTTCCGGAAGACGGTTTAGGCTCGGCCGAGCCCGGCTCGCCGTCCCGTGCCACCCCGCCACCGGCCGTCTCGTTCGTCGCGGCGAAGAAAGCCTCATCGAGCCCTCGTTCCTCGAACTCGGCCCGGTTCAACACTTGGGCCATGCGGCCCCGGGCGATGATCCCAACCCTGGTCGCCACCTGCTCAACCTCCCCGAGAAGGTGAGAAGACAGGAGGACGGCGCGGTCGGCATCGGCCAACCGGAGCAGTAGCGAGCGCATGTCGCGCATGCCGGCGGGGTCCAGGCCGTTGGACGGCTCGTCGAGGACCAAGAGCGCGGGATCCCCGAGCAGCGCGGTCGCGACCCCGAGCCGCTGCTTCATGCCGAGCGAGTAGTCGCGGGTCTTCTTCTTGCCGGCGTCCGCCAGATCCACCAGCTCCAGGAGCCCGGCCGCGCGGCTCTCGCCGGCGCCGCGCCAGCGGGCCACGGCGCGCAGGTGCTCCAGGCCGGTCAAGCCGGGGTAGAGCGCGGGTGTCTCGATCAGGGCCCCTGTCGCCGCCAGCGCGGTCCGCGAACCCGGCGCGGACCCGAACACCGCCACCTCGCCAGCGTCCGCCCTGGCCAGACCCATGATGACGCGCATGGCCGTGGTCTTGCCGGCGCCGTTCGGCCCCAGCAGACCGAAGATCTCGCCCGCCCGGACTTCCAGGTTCAGGCCGTCCAGCGCTCGGTGGTCACCGTACTGTTTGATCACCCCCGTCATCTCGATGGCTGTTCGGCTCATTCCGCTCCCCTTAGTAGTTGGTTCAAGTTGGCCTGATAGGTCTCGAAGGCGGCGCGGCCGGCGCCAGTCAACCGCGCGTAAGTGGCCGGGCGTTTGCCCTCAAAGGTCTTATCGATCTGGACGTAGCCAGCGGCCTCCAGCTTCGCCAGATGGGTTGAGAGGTTGCCCTGGGTGATCTCGGCCACGCGCTGAAGCTTGGTGAAGGCGATGGATTCGCCCGCGTCCAAGGTGGCGAGCACCGCGACCAGGCGCAGCCTTGATGCGGCGTGGATCACGGGATCGAGTTCGGGAACAGGCATCAGGGCGCCTCTGCGGCGCCGGGCGCCTTGAGCCGCGAGATCACCGCTCCCGCCGCCAGTCCGCCGCCTGAGGCCAGGGCGATAACCAGGTAGGCGGTTGGTTGGTCGACCCGCACGGCGACGACGGCCCCGACGGCCGCGACAACCACCATCCACGCGCCGATCCCATACATCGCCTTCTCCCCGAGCATGGAGCCGGCGCCCATGTAGAGGCAACCCACGATCAGGCAGGACACCGTGTTGTAGACGGCGATCGCCACCGCCACCGAGGCGATCTCTTGCGCGATCACCGTAGCCGCCTGCATCCCGCCCGCGAAGGCGGCGCCCCAGGCGCAGCCCCACGCCGCCCAGGTCCAGCGCCGCGGCCCCCTGATCGCGGCCATGCGCGAGGCGCTGTGGAGAATCGACAGGGCAATGGCCCCAGCGATCAGCACACCGAACATCACGAAGGCCCAGGCGGGCGCCCAGTTCTGCGGCCGGAGCCGGGTCGCCGCCCAGAGCGTCAGATAGCCCCCGCCCAAGGCCACCGCCCAGACGCCGTAGAACAGCCCGTTGTTCACCTTCAGCGCGCGCCTCGCCCTGTCCCTCGATTGCACGATGACGCCCAACGCCTCCGCCGCCGAGCCGACCGCTTCCGTCCGCCCGCCAGAACCGGTCGCGACCGCGCCAGCGCCGCCGGGGTTGTCGCTGCTGGCGCTGTCCCTGCCAGGGCCACCGTCCTCGGGGCCGCCGGCTTCGCTGCCGCTGTTGCGCCGAGGAGGGCGTTCGGCTGCTGATCTGTCCGCGGAGTGCCCCTCAATGCCGCCGTCGGGGTCCATGCGGTCTCCTTCACGGGTTAGTTTGCGCCACAAACTATACACTGACTCCAACTAGTTTGTCGAACAACCCGCACGCGGCCGTGGTAGCTCAGCCGACCTGACCAAAGACGCGCGAACCGGCGCCCATGGGGCCAGACCCATGGGCCCTGGGGGTCAACCCCAGTGGCGCCGGGTCCGCCGATCGACCGGGTCAGCGGCATGGAATCGGCCGCTCGGGCTGATGGCGGCGGCTGGCAGGGCGCTAGCCGACGGCGGTGCCGAAGGCCAAACCGAGTAGGTAGGTGACGGCGGCGGCTCCCCAACCGATCGCCACTTGGCGCAGGCCCTTCTTGAGCGGGGACGTGCCGGACAAGATGCCAGCGCACATACCGGTGACGGCCAAGCCGAGGCCGACTAGGGCGGTCGCCCAGATTACGGCCTGGAGACCGGTCATGCCCAGCAGCCACGGCAACACGGGGAAGATCGCTCCAGAAGAGAAGAAGCAGAACGAGGCCGCAGCGGCCTTGATGCCCGATCCGACCACGATCGAGGATTCGGAGTGGGCGCCGGGCAACGTGAAATCGGTCTGGTGGCGCAGGACTTCGTCGGCTTGTTTCTCCGCCTCCGCCGTCGACATCCCGCGCGCCTTGTAGACCAAGGCCAATTCGTTCGCCTTGATATTCAAGTGGGGCAGCATGAGCGAGGTTCTGGGGTCGGGGTTAGACGCGTCCAGCAGCGCCTTCTGCGAGTCGACTGACACGTATTCGCCGGCCGCCATCGACATGGCGCCTGAGAGCAAGCCGGCCAGGCCTGTCAGCATGACCACTTTGGGGCTGGCG
>JAISXH010000055.1 GCA_031270825.1 Bifidobacteriaceae bacterium | reverse complement strand
ATCGGCACCCGCAAGCGCATCTAAAGACCAGGCACAACGGTGTAACTGCATACGTCTATGCTACCCCACGGCGACTTCCGGAGTCAATAGCCACAGCCACAAAACCCGACCCGAAAACCAGGCTCATCAGCCGCCCCGCCAGACGTTCGCGCCAGGCCACCACCGGTCCCCGCGACACCGCCACGACGCCACTCAGACCAGCGAACCCGACCACCCAACCCGACACAACAACCACGCTAACCGGCGGGTCTGACAGCCAGTACAGGTCAGTAAACCCAGCCCAACGCCGCGACAGACGAACTGTCGATGAGGGCTACCAGCGGACTGACCACAGGCCGGCCGAACGGCAGCACGAGACCCGAGTTCCGCCGCTCTATCGTGTCAGCTGGGCGCTGGGCGTTGGGCTTGCGGATTGGGGGTCCGACGACGGCTTAGCGGAACGTGTCACTCAACCGGTCTCCGGCCTCTGCGGGCGCGGGGCCCGGCGTGCGGGCAAGAAGGGCCGGCGCGGCGGGACGGCCGGCCCGGAACCGCAAGCCTGCCTCACCTTGCGCGCCGCCCCCTGGCGGAATCAACACAATCACCGTCCCCCTGCGGAATCAGCAAGTCTCCCCAGCGTGCGAACGCCGCCAGCCCTACGGCCCACAAACACGCTCTTCTCCGTCCGTGCCGCTTCCGGGCCAGGGTGTTAGGCTCCCTTACGATCTATTGGTGGCTAGCTGCGGGCTCATCCGACATCGGGTGATCCTGTCACAGCCCAGCTCTTGGCCAGGCCAGGGGAGGCGACATGAGGACCGAAGTCCCGAGCGGCGGGCGCCGGCTATCGGCCAACTACAGACCGACGTGCAGGCGTTCAAGACCCGCAACCTGGGCAACCCACGGGGACCCGGCAGGCACGCTCTGGGCAGGCCCCTCCAAGAGCCCATCAAGTCCACGTCGCGACCTGACGAGGAGGATGTCATGACTACTGTCACCGGCCGAGTGGCGGCCTTCACGAAGGCGGGACTGGCGCCGGCCACTGTCACCTTCACTCACACGGTCGGGACGAAGGTCACCGAAGAGGGGACGATCCGCGTTTTCCCGGTGACAGTCGAGGCGGACTCTGCCGGGAATTTCTCGGCGGTCCTTGTCCAAGATAACGCCGCTGGTTATCGGGTGACGATCACCGGTCCTGTGACGGTCGCGGGTGGCGCTCCGGCGCCACGCTCAGTCGCCTTGCCGGGCGTAGTACTAGTCAATCAGCCCGGAACACACGGCGTCTCGGAGTTTTATCTACCCAGCGAGCCGTCTGCCGGTCCGATCCCAGACTGGGCGCAATCGGTCCTCGACGCCTACAACAACGTAGCAGGCGAGGCGCTTCCCCCCCAGGTTGAGGCGGTGGTGGATGGGCTCGATGTCGTGCTGCGCTCGGACCTCGGCGCGCCGGTCGAGGGAGCGTTCGACGATACGGCCATCGCCGCAGACGTGGACGGGACGGGACACGCTTCGCGGCTCGTGTTCGCGGACGGCCGTCAGCATTTCCCGAAGGCGTCCGCCTCGGACCTGCGGATAGGTCCCGGCTCCTGGCAGGCGGTGGACAACGAGGACTACGTTTTCGCGATCGTGGATAAAGACGATCGGATCGGGTTCGGGGTGCGACGGGATTTGACGCTGCCGCAGCCCACCATCGACCGGATAGCGGCGCGCCTGCCCGGAGTGGGTGGGCCTTTCATCGTGATCGGGATACTGGGCCAGTCAAACGCAACCGAGGCGGACACCGCCTCCGCTTCCCTGGCGTTCTATTCTGGTGGCGCTATCCGTGCGTGGAGTTCGCAGACGGGACGCGGCGAGCCGATCAGCGACACGACAGCTTGGGTGGGGACAGGCCTGGCCCGCGAGATTCACGCCCGCTATCCGGAGCAGCGTGTCTTGGTTGTGCCGTGCGGGGCCGGCTCGACCGGATTCACCACATCGTCACTCGATGATCCGCCCAGCGGACACACCTACACCGAAAACGGCACATGGGACCGGACGCTCGCGGAGGACCCGAAAAACCTGGCGCTAGCAGCGCCACCGAAAATCCTGGCGGCGCTGGCTTGGGCGCAGTCCGAACATGGCGACTCCACGCTGGGCGGACTTGTGTGGTCGCAGGGCGAGGCCGACCGGAGCATGACCCAGACGGCATACGCCGCCGCTCTAGACGACCTGCTGGGCTGGACCCGCGCCCAGTTGGACGCCCCGGACACGCCGGCCGCAGTCGGCGGATTCGAGCCGCAGTGGGCGCGCGATCCGGCGAACAACGCGGACGCGATCCAGTTAGCGCTCGCGGACACGCCCCGCCGTGTCCTGGGCACGGCGTTCATGGCGGGACCTGACGATCTGGGGGACCCGTCCGGGCTGATCCACTGGTCCGGGGAGGGCCAAGAACTGCGGGGCCGGATGCTGGTGGACGCCCTGATCCGCGCGCGTCTGAACACCTCCGCCTCGGAGCCGATCAGTCCGCAGCGGCTGACTGTCAGCCGGTCGGGCTCGCTAGTCGAAATCGACTGGGAGGCGCCGCCGTGCCGGGTCACCGCATACACGGTGGAAGTTTCCACCGACCAGGGCACGACATGGACCGCCCTGACGCTGGCAAGCCCGCTCGCCCTGCATGCTGAGACGACCGTCGCGGCCTCCCTGCCGGTGTGGGCGCGCGCCACCATCACAAACGAAGTCGGCACGTCCGCGCCGACCAGGGAGGTTAAGAGATGAGCACTGTCACATTCAAGCTGACCGAGGCTTTCCAAGATGCCGCCGGCCTGCCGATCCTCGCGCCGTCTCTAGGTGTTGCGAATCCGGTCGCCCGCTGGTCCGCCCATCACCTGACCGAGAATGACGGCACCGTGATCTCCGCTTGGCGTTCGATCATGTCCGACCATGTCCTGGTCGGCCAGGCGACGGTCGCCTCAGGCGGCGGCGGCCGCTACCTGCTGTTTGACGGGACGGCCGACTGTTTCAGGGTCACGGGTCTTCCCACCGGTGTGCGCACCATCGGCGTCCTGACCAGGACCACCGCCGGGGCTGCCGGCAGTTGTGTGGTGGCCGGGCCGGACGCATTCTGGTACAACGGCACGAATTTCTCTGTGGTGGGTGGCTCGACGCCGCAGTATCCGAGCCCGGCTCGCCCGGCGAGCGCGTGGGGGTGGCGGTTCTTGACCCATGACGGGACTGCCCGCGTCTGGGCGACAGACGGTGAGGCCGGTGTGACCCAGGCCTCGGCCGCGACCAGCATCGGGACCGCTATCCAGATCAGCCGTCGGTGGCTATCGGGGGACTGGGCCTACTATCCCGGCGATGTGGCTGAGATCGTGCTCTATGCGGACGCCCTGAGTCAAGCCCAGCGGGCGCAGATTCACGCGAAGCTCGCCGCCCGGCTTCCTCTCTGGGCGGCCTGACAAAGACCGCAGACCAGGAGAGACGCCATGGCAACAGCGTGGCCGACCGCGCCCGGCCGTAGCCGCGCGATCTTCGAGCGGTGACCGCCGGGGACCTGATTCCTGACATGTTGTAGCCCGATTCGCCGAAATGTGCGGTTATGCCGACAAATCCGCCGCCCCCGGCCCCGCGACCAGCCCCGACACTAAGACATCGGCACACCGCGAACATCGGCATAACCGATCTTTCACCACCTGGAGGACTCCATTCAGGCGCACCTGACCATCGTGTTCGCGGCGCTGGCCGTCGCCCGCCATCTGTAAGACGCGACCGGTGTGAGCATAAAACGGCTGGTCACAACCCTGCGGCAGGTCCGATCAGCCGTCATCGAAGTCGGCGGCCAACAACTCACGCTGCCACCAGCCGTGCCCCCAGAAGCACAAACAACCATCAATGCAGCCGCGAAAAATGGGTACTAAAGCAAGTGTCAGGATTCAGGCGGTAGACGGCATCCCGGGTGGGCCCGCACACCGCAGACAGCGCGTCCTCAAGGACACGCGCTCGCCCGCCCGTCCAAACCAACCTCGACCGCCCGCGCCGACGCGAACTACCACCGGCGCAACGCGACGCCGCCACCCGGCCAGGGGCACGCCAACTCAACGCCAGCCAACTGGGACTCGACAACTGCGGGACCTGGGCTTACCGTCATCAACGGCGCATGCTTTCTCATGGGGTCGACCCCAAAACGTCAGCCAACTCGGGACCTTGCCTTTGCCCTGTGGCGCAAGAGGCTCCGACCGAGATCCGTCAAGATGAGACTTCTGCCGCCCCAGTACATCGCGTGAGCGCTAGCGCCCGCGTTGATCGGTGGCGGTGCCACCCTCTTGGTTAGGCGGTCCATGGCGCCCTGTCGGTGCCAGGCGATCACGGGCCACTGCCCCGGCACTGGGACCTTAACTGAGGCGAGCTCGAATACTAAGCCCTCTTCAAGCGGCACTCCGGGGCCGATGCCGGTGGCTGCCTCAATCTTGTCCGAGTTGAAGACCCTGTCAAAGAGTCGGTCACGCCGGACCTGTTCCGTAGAGCCTGTGGCGGCAAGGAAGGCGTCCAATTCCGTCTCCTGGCAAACAAGTCCAAGGCTATTTGCGTATAGGCCTGCAACTTCTCTCCAAGTGCGACTCTCTGACGTGGCCAAGTTGAATGACTCTCCAAGGCTTGATGGGTTCGAGACCAAAGCTGCAATCATGGAAGCTACATCATTTGCCCATGTCATCGTGGTCTTCCTGCTCAACACTTCTCTTGGGAGTGCGACTGGTAAGCCTCTCCAGGCGCGGAAGACCACCTGGTCTGCCTCCAGCGTGCCCAATTGAAATCGACGCGAAGAATAGGTAATGTATGGTCGAAGGATAGTCCAGTTTCGACGATGTGAGTCGCGCAACATATTCTCTTGTCTAGCTTTAGACAAAGCATACTCGTCAGTGGCAAGATATCGGGCATCGGAGCATACGTCGAGAAGTCGCGGAGACTCTTCGTGTATCGGGGACGCAGACTCGGCGAACACTCTAGCTGATGACAGGAATAGGTAATGATCAGTGTGAGACAGCAGTAGGTCAACCCGTTCCCGCATTTCAGGTGTTGAATAGTTCATGAAGTCTATAATGGCGTCAAATCTCTGCTTCCGGAGGATGTTGGAGGTGAATGTCAGGTCATGAGCGTTGCCACGGAGATATGTCACCTCATCTCCCAGTGCGTTTTCTCTCCCGCTCTCCTTCCCCGGGCGACCTCTCCCTTGGCGAGTGGTGACAGAACAGTGCGTGCCGGACGCACTTGCCAGTCTTGGCACCAAGTATGTGCCCATTGCGCCGGTACCGCCCAACACGAGTACTTCCTTGGACATCCTGCTCCTCGCCCTTGACCCTTAGTGCCTGCGCAACAGTCGCCTAGCGCAGCGCTCGAGCCGCAGAGGCAGGACTCGCTTCGCTGTGGCTCTCCAGCCGCCGTCCTGAGCAGCGATCATTCCCTGATTCTCGCGGCCGAAGTCACCGAACACCTTGATCGCCATCGAGGCCGATCCTTCAGCCTGCGGGGCCAGGGACCCCGGGAGGGCACCCATGACCTCGGCCTTGGCCAAGGCCCCTACGTGTCTGAATCCGCACGCTCTTGCCCAGTCGGCCGCGCTCCCGAAGTGAACTGTGGCGGCTATGAGGGCGTGAGCGTCTTCTCCGAATTGTTTGCCTATGCTAGTCGACAGTCTAAACTCACCTCCTCCGCCATTGTTCACAACGATGATACGGACATTGCTGGCTCTTCGCAAGTAACTGGTCAGGTGGCGCCTCCCGACTTTATTCAATTAGTGCGGGACCGGCGTAGTGCCGTGATGGCGGCCCGCGCCTCGCCGGGGATGTCGTCCTCGGCGGTGAGCTTGATACCGCGGCAGTCGATCTCGACTCGCAGAGTTCTGCGCGATAAGGGGTTAGGCACTCGAGTATCGGGTGATCAGTGCAGACTGGAGAGACTCTGCGAACGAGGCGCAGGGAGATCCGGCTGACCGCGACTAAGCACATGCTGCACCAGCCCGATCTTTATCCCGCCGCTACAGTGACCGTTGGAGAAGTCACCGCCGCCGACCGGTAGCCGGCGGCCGAACCGGTAACCAGCACCGACACACGCTTGCCCGAGTCAGCCGCCACCGGCGTGTAAGTCCTTCCCGTCCCGCCCGAGATCCACGCCCC
>JAISXH010000036.1 GCA_031270825.1 Bifidobacteriaceae bacterium | reverse complement strand
ATGTGCGCCTCATTGGCCGCCACATGCTGTCCCGCGGTCAACGCCACCAGGCTCGACTGCGCCGGGTCCAGCACCGGCGGATCGGACGGGGCGGCGAAGTCGAAGTCCGCCTCGCCCATGAGGATACTGTTCGCGTACACCGTCAGGTGCACGGTTCCAGCGGCCGACGCGCCGACATTGACCGATGCCGCGCCGGTCACAGCGTCAGGGCTCACGACCAGGGAACGGCCCGCCAGAGGCTGGCCCGAGGCCGGGTCCAGCAAATACCCGTCGCTACCGGAGTCAAGCTCGAAGACCACCTCCACGTCGGGGCGCGCAAAACCGAGCGTGTCCGTGACCCACAGGCCGGCCGCGTGCGTGGTCGAGTCCGGAATCCGCACACCGGTTGTGTGCCAGAACGTGTCTTTGACCGCGTCGAAGTCCACGTCCGGGAGCACAAACCCCACGGTCGCCAGGGAGCCGATCTGGACGCCGTCGATCTCTGCTTTCACCTGGTACTGGCCCGCCACACGCGTCTCCGGCCGAAGGTGCGCCGTGGCAGACCCCGGAGGAGAGGTGGCGATATCGGCCCAATACCGCCAACCCTGGGTCCCGGGCTCGCGGTAGTAGAAGTCCACCACCTCGTCCTCGGTCCAAGGATCCCCGTACTGGTCGACCAGCGTGGCTTGGAGTTCGTGCGCAGAGTTGCCATCAAGCAGCACATTTTGGCCTGGGGTCAAAGCAACCAGAACGGACCCGGCCGGGTCGAGCTCCAGCGGTTTGGGGGACGCCCACAGTTCCACCTCCCCCTGGTAGAGCCGCAAACGCCCGTCATCCCCCAAGATCAATTTGTTGTAGAGGGATGATCCGGCCGTCCCGGCAGACCAGAGCGTCGCTCCCTGCGCGTCGAGAAGCACAAGGTCGCCATCGGCCGTTATCGCGGCGCTCGCCCCTCCTGGGTTCCCGGTGGACCAAGAGGCGCCCGCGCTCCCCTCGACGGCCAGGTCGCCATCGGCGTTTATGGTGGCCTGATACTGACCGTTCGGCGAGGTCAGCGAGTCGCCTGAGCTGAGCGTCTGACTCACTAGGAGCGTCGCCTCAGCGGTCGACTCGATGCCGCGGGAGGCCGTCACCAAAGTGGTGCCGTTGGCGGCCATGGCTGCCGCAACCGGGCTGGCGGCGGCGGAGGTTGAGCTATACAACCAGTTCACAATCCCGGCGGCGAGCGCGGTCCCATCCGGGTTGACAACGTACAGCGGCGCCCCCGAATCCCCGCCTTGAACCTGCCAGCCGGCCTTTCCGGCGACCAAGATCTGGTCGGCGAAGGCGCCGCCGCCGGTGACGGGCACCCACTGTGTGACACTGCTGACCACGCCGCAAATCTCACGTTGGGTGGTGGAGCCCCGGGCGCAGACCTCGGTGCCCGGCACCAGGACGGCCAGGCCAACCACTGGGCGGTTGAACCCCTCCGCGCCGCCTGGGTTGTCCGCCACGTAGACGCTGGCGTTTGGGGCCACCGAGTCAGAGACCTTGTACATAGCCGAGTCTGCCGTGCCCAAGCCACCGGTTGGGGGATTGGTGCGGCCCTCAACCACCGAGGTCAGCGAGCCCAGCGACACGGCCGTGCCGTTGGTCGCGCAGTGGCCGGCCATCATCTGGTAATAGGCGCCGGCGCGCTGCGTGAAAAAGTTCGCGGTGCAATGCCCGGCGCCAATGGTCAGCCACTTGCCCGCCCGGGCCGGATCTGATCGTTGGTCTTCCAGAGCTTGGATCTCGGGGGATTCGACCACAACCACCGGGTTGGCGCTCGCCCACTCGCCGGGCGCGGCGGCGGCGATCTCCTGCGCCAAAGCGTTGTCGGCGACTTCGGCGCCGACCGCTCTGGCGGCCTGTTCCAGAGCCGTCCGGGCAGACGGAGCCCCGCCGCCCACAAGTCCCACCCGAACCACCCCGGCGGCGTAATCCACCGCCAGGGAATGCGAAGTGCCCGAGGCCTCTACCGCCTCCGCCGCCAATGCCGCTACCTGGTCCAACGCCTCCCGAGACACCGCGCGGCCGGCCACCGCCACAGGCACGCCCACGTCCAGGGCGGCCTCCAGCTGTTCCGCCTCGTCAGCGGCGAGATCCAGCACGCCCACGCCGTAGGTGGCCTGGTCGCCCGTCAGCCAGATGTCGACATAGCGCTCCCCCAGCAGCTCTTGGGCGTGGGTCCGTAACTCCTGGGACCACTCCACCAGGTGCGCGCCCACCGGGTTGAGGGCCTCCGCCGCTTCGCTCACGACCGCCTTACCCGCCGATGCCGACAGGTCGACCGCCGCTACCGCGGCACCTCCCGAAAGGACCGCCACGCACACGACCGCCGCCAGCCGGCCTTTGCCACGGATATACGTCACAAGCCCTACCCCTCACCCAAGATGCTCCAGTACAACCACAGTCAGTCAACCGTTCCACCTGATGGCGCCGCGTCCCCCGAATGGGGGACAACCCCGGCGTCAGATCAGGTCGCGAGAGAGGGCCTCGGCCACCGCCGCGGCGCGGTCCGGCACGTCAAGCTTCACGTAGATTCTGGTCAGCAGGGTCTTTATAGTGGACGGCTGCACCCACAACTGCTCGGCGATCTCAATGTTGGACAGGCCCTGCGCCACTAGGCGCAAGACCTCACGCTCGCGGTTCGACAAGACGTTCTGATGGTGCGCCAACGCGGCCCTGACCTGGTCTGTGGGCGCCGGGTTCCCGGTCGCCGCCCGGCGCACCGCCTGCGCGAAGACCTCCGGAGGGCTGGCCTTGATGATGTACTCGGCCGCGCCGGCCCGCATCGCGTCCACGATCCGCGCGTCAGACTCGAAGACGGTCACCGCCAGGACTTGGGTGGCGCGGCCGGCGTGCGCCGAATCCGCCAGGATCTGGGAAATGGCCCACACTCCCCCACGCCCCGGCATCGCCAAATCCATCAGGACCACATCTGCGGCGGTCTCCATCGCCACGCGGACGGCCTCCTCGCCGGTGGCCGCCTCGCCCACAATGTCGATGTCGGAGTTGTCGCCGAGGAGTTCGACCAGCCCGCGGCGAACAATCGGGTGGTCGTCGACCACCACCACGGCGATCGGCGGCGGCTCGGGCGCGGTGCTGGGGGATTCGCTGGCCGGGGGCACGCGGTCAACCGTAACGCGCAACACCGATCCCGGGCCATCTGGGCGTTGGGTGAGAACCACCGTGCCGCCGAGCACGTCGACGCGATCACGTAACCCCGTCAGCCCAAAGCCCCCGTCGGCATCGTTCGCGGCGCCGGGCCCCACGCCATCGTCCACGACCTCGATCCGGAAGACACCTGGCGCCGCCCGCACGCTGACCCGGGCATGAGAGGCGTGGGCGTGCTTGCGGACATTGGCCAGGCCTTCCTGAACGGTCCGGGCCGCCAGCATTCGCAGAGGGGCCGGCAAATCGTCCGGCACCGCTGTGCTGGTCTCGACGGCAATCCCCGTCTCTCTGGCGAACCGCCTGCCCAGACCAGTCAGGGCCTGGTCCAACGGCCCTTCGACATCGAGTCGGGAGCTCTCCGCGACCAACGCGCGGGCCTCGGCCAGGGCGTCTTGGGCCAAGTCCATCACCACCGCCAAATCGGCCTCCAGACGGGCGTCGCGCACGCCGCGGTCCAAGCGGCTCAGCGGCCCCCCGCCCTGGGCTGAACCCTCGGCGCCTGACGGTTCGGGCGGCACGGCGCCGCTTGGAGGCGAGAAGCGCTTGGGGCCGGATAACTGGCGGGCGCGCAGGCGCTCCGCCGTCATGATGATCCCAACCAGCGACTGGGCAATCGTGTCGTGGATATCGCGGGCCATGCGCTCGCGCTCGACCAACGCGCCGGCGTCGCTGGCGGCGGCCGCCAACTGCTCCTGGGCCAGCTCCAACTGCGTCAGCAGGTGGCGCCGCTCCGCCGTCCAGCGCCACGAGCTGTGCATCCAGTGCGACGTCAGGACCGTGAACGCGACGCCGGCCCCTTCGCACAGCAGCGCGTCGACAATGCCGCGCGAGATGACCACCCCGGTTCCAAGCAGCGCCAAGGCGCAGCCGACCCCGCAGTTCAGCCTGCGGAAAGACGACGCGCTCACACTGCTGGCGCACAGCACCGCCACCAGGGGCACCTGCAGCAGAGCCGTGATCGGGGCAAACGCCTCCAGAGCGCCGATCAGTGCGCCGCCGCCCAGCGCCATCGCCCACCAGCGCGCCGGCGAAGCGGCCTCAACCCACGGCAGCCGCGGTCGGATCGACAAGCGGTAGAGGAGCGTCAGGGCCAGCCCCAAGGAGGCCAAGATCGCCGCCCGCCCGGCGGTGCGACCGTCCGGGGGCAGCTCCGTGAAGGACAGCGCCACCAGCGCCAACGCGGACGCAGCCAGGACCGCGTCCAAGGCCGGCCCCGCCCAATTCAACCAGCGCTCGTAAGAGGCGTGGGAGTCGTTGGCCCGGGGACCGTAGGCGAGTCCTGTGGCCCCCAGGCAAGCGAGGATCATGAAGAACGGCGGCCATGGCGGTCGCCACAAGTGGTTGACGAACAGGTCGAAGCCGGCCGCCATGCCCAGCACCGAGGCCACCAGCGCGTCCCACAGCCTAGTCCTGGCTCGGTGCTCGTCAATCCCCCGGTCAGGCGGCCGAACGCGGGACACCATGGGTGGGACCTGCCCTTTCGCTGAGCACGGCCATTCACCAGGCCGTTGGATTCCCTGATCAGACCATGCTACTGACCTGAACGCCAACCCGGTCATCTTGCCCTCTCCCGGGCAAGCCCGATGCCGACCGGCCCGGTTCCAGCACTCCGCCCGGCGACCCGACGGTCGCGGCCAGGCGCGCCGTCCACGCGCGGTTGGCCGGGGCGGTCGCCCTGGCCTGGACCACGACGCCGTGGACGCTGCCGTCCAATCTGGCCCTGGCGGTCAACCCCGACATCGATTATGTGCTGGTGGCGCCAGAGGCGATGGCGGGGGGAACGGGTGCTGCTGGCCGGGGCTGGGCCGGGATTGCGCCGCGAAAGGCCACCAGTCAGCAGGGGATGCGCGCAAGATCGCCGGAGTCGGGGGGCCTTATGGGATCACTGCGAGCAGGGACGCGACCGCTTGGGCTACGGCTGCGCGGGCGGGGGCGAAGTACTTGCGGGTGTCCACCAGATCGGGGTTCGCGGCCAGCGTCGCGCGGACGGAGCCGGTGAACGTCTGGTTCAGGAGGGTGGCGATGTTGATCTTGGTCATGCCGGCCCTGACGGCGGCGGCGAGGTCGGCGTCGGGGACACCGGATGAGCCGTGCAGCACCAAGGGCACATCGACCGCCGCGCGGATGCGGGCGATCAGCTCCAGGTCCAAGGCGGCGGTCCGGGTGGTCATGGCGTGGGCCGAGCCAACCGCCACCGCCAGCGCGTCGACACCGGTGGCCTCGACAAACCTGGCGGCATCGGCGGCGTCGGTGCGCGCTCCGGGGCTGTGGGCGCCGCGCCGGCGGCCTGGGCGGTGGCCACCTGCCGGACTTGGGCAGGCCGGGCTGACAGTGTGGACCGCGCAGGACGGGCTGGTGGCGTCACGCGGGGCGGCCTGAATGGCGGCATCACCCGGGGAGGCCGGGCTGACAGCGTGACCCAGGGCGGCGGGGCCGGTGCAGTCACGCGGGACGGCCGGGCTGGCGGTGTGACTCGGGGCGGCGGGGCTGGTGGTGTGACCGGGAGCCCCGGGCGAACGGACGGCATCGCCGTCTTTACCGCCGATCTCACCTAATTCCGCCTCGATCCAGGCGCCCCGGGCGTGGGCCAGATCGGCGACGGCGGCGGTGGAGGCCATATTGGCCTCGTCGCTCAGGCGCGAGGCATCGTACATGACCGAGTCGACGCCCAGTTCCAGAGCCTCGGTCACCAGGGGGACGGACTCGGCGTGGTCCAAGTGGACGGCCACGGGAACGGCGGCGGCGCGCGCCACGGCTTGGCAGGCGGCGATCACCGGCGCGAGCGCGCCGTGGTACCGGACGCAATTCTGCGAGATCTGGAGGAAAATCGGGCGGCCGGCCGCCTCGGCGCCTTCGACAATCGCCTCCGCCAGCTCTAGCTGGATGACGTTGAAGGCGCCGACGCCGCAGCCCTGGCGGACCGCCAGCCCCATGATCTCGCCGGGGTGCGCAAGAGTCATTGCGAAGGTCCTTTCGGGAGGATGGCCGAGCTTGCCAAGGCCAAGGACCGCTGTTGCGCGGCTATGGCCGCTCCGGCCACGCCCGCGTCAGAGCCCAGTTCGGCGCCGACCACCGCCGGCACGGCCTGGAAGGTCAGCCTTTCGGCCAACCGAACGCGCAGCGGCGCCAGCAGCGTCTCGCCCGCGCCGGACAATCCCCCGCCGATCACAATCCGGTCCGGGTCCAGGATGGTCACCACGGCGGCCAGCGCCTCGGCCAACGCCAGGATCGCGTCCCGCCAGACCCGCCCGGCCACCTGATCGCCCCTGGCCGCGAGTTCGATCACCGCTTTGGCGTCGAGCGGCGCCGCCGGGCCATCCACGGCGGTTAGACCGGCCGGCCCTGGTCCGCCGCCACCCCCGGCGGCGTAGCGACGCGACAGCGCCGAGGCCGAGGCGACCCGCTCGACGCAACCGGCGCCGCCGCAGCCGCACGGCTCGTCCGACCAGGCCAGCGGCAGATGCCCCAGTTCGACGATCCGGCCATGGGCGCCCAGAATCAGCTCACCCCGGGAGACCACGGCCGCCGCGATGCCGGTGCCGATGGCGGCGACCACCGCGACCTCGGCGCCGCGGGCGGCCCCGAACCGGTGTTCGGCCACCGCCGCCGCCGCCACATCATGGGTGATCGCCACCGGCAGGCCGATCCGCTCCGCCAACACGGCGCCGACGGAATAGTCCACCCAGTCGATGTTGGCCGCTTTGAGAGCCACCCCGGTCGCCATGTCGACCAGACCCGGCACCGCCACACCGAGGGCGGCCGGACGCCCGGCCCCAGACCGCTCCATGCTCTGCACCAGTTCGCGGCCCACCTCGACCAGCCGTTCCACCACCGCCAGGTGGCCTTCAGCGGCGCCGGTGGGCACGGTGACCCGGCTTTCGACCCGCCCAGACGAACCGACCAGCGCGCCCTTGATCAGCGTTCCGCCCAAGTCAATCGCGGGGATGGGCACTGTCGGTGTCACCTGCCTGACGTGTGATCGTCGCGCGGTCTCGCGCGTCTCGCTGACGCGGAATCCTACCCGTGATCGACCTTAGCGGCGAGAGGCCGAGCAGGCTCAAGCGGCCCGAACAACGGCGGCGAGAAACCGAGCGGCCCCAAGCGGCCCGAACAACAGCGAAACCAGCCTGGCCGCCATCCCTTCGACGCCCCATCGGCGCTCGCCGCCACCTGCGGCTACTCCGCCTCAGCCGCCTCAGCCGCGTCAGCCGCCTCCAGGAGTTCGGCGGTCAGCCCATACAGTTTCTGGACGTTGTTCTCCAGGCCGTAGTAGTGGACCACATAAGCGACCTCGGTTCCCAACAGGAGCGCGGCCAACAGAATCAACCCGCCCAGCGTCCAAGCGTCCGGGTCGGGATTGGCGACCAGGTAGGCGGTCAGACCGGCCAGGGCGGCCAGCAGCAGAAAGCCGAAAAAGAATGTGACCAGCAAGTGGATCATGCGCTCGTGCTGGAAGTTCTGGGTTTGGCGGTGGTGGTATTCGGCCAGGCGGGCCAGGTTTTCGCGGTCGCCGCCGCTCTTGGCCAGACGGCGCTCGACCTCTTCGCTATGCGCCCTGATCCGCGCGTTCACGGCACCGAGCCTACCGGCCCGCCGACCAGCGTTGGCTCTAACCTCAGCCCGGTTTGGCGGGCAGCGCCCCCGCCAACCGAAAGCATCTGGGAAGATAGGACACCGTGAGCCAACACCGTGAGCCCTCTCATCTGCGCCCGACCGTGCCCGAACGCCCTTCTTTGGACGGGCTGGAAGACAAATGGGACCGCGCCTGGTCCGAACAAGGCACCTACACTTTCGAACTCGGCCGGCCGCGGGACCAGGTCTTCTCGATCGACACGCCGCCGCCCACCGTCTCCGGATCGCTGCATGTCGGCCATGTCTTCTCTTACACCCACACCGACATCGTGGCGCGCTTCCAGCGCATGCTCGGCAAGGACGTGTTCTACCCGATGGGCTGGGACGACAACGGGCTCCCGACCGAGCGCCGGGTCCAGAACTACTACGGCGTGCGTTGTGAGCCATCGCTGCCCTACGACCCGGATTTCCAACCGCCGCAGGAGGGCGGCGAAGGCAAATCGGCCAAGGCGGCCCACCAGGTGCCTGTGTCAAGGCGCAATTTCGTCGAACTGTGCGAGCGCTTGTCGACCGAGGACGAGAAGCAGTTCGAGGCGCTGTGGCGGCATCTGGGCCTGTCGATCGATTGGACCCAGACCTACCAGACCATCGACCAGCACTCGCGCGCCACGTCGCAGCTGGCCTTCCTGCGCAACCTGGCCCGAGGCGAGGCTTATCAACAGCTCGCCCCCACTTTGTGGGACGTCACTTTCCGGACCGCCGTGGCCCAGGCCGAGTTGGTCGACCGCGACCAGCCCGGCGCCTACCACCGGATCGGCTTCGAGCGCGCCGCCACGGTTGACGCCCCCACCGACGATGCCGTCGGGTCACCTCACGCGGACACCGCCGGCCAGCGCGTCCACATCGAGACCACCCGCCCCGAACTGCTCCCGGCCTGCGTCGCCCTGGTGGCTCATCCTGATGACGAGCGCTACCAGGATCTGTTCGGCTCGCATGTGATCGTGCCGCTGTTCGGCACCGAGGTGCCGGTGGTGGCGCACCGCCTGGCCGCGCCCGACAAGGGCTCCGGCATCGCCATGGTCTGCACCTTCGGCGACCTCACGGACGTCGTCTGGTGGCGCGAGATGCATCTGCCGACCAGGGCCATCCTGGGTTGGGACGGGCGCATCCTGCCGGAGCCGCCAATGGGGCTGGATTCGCCGGAAGGCCAGGCCAACTACAAGCAACTGGCCGGGCTGACCATCTTCAGCGCCCGCCAGCGCGTGGTCGAATTGCTGCGCGCGGCCGGCGACCTGGAGGGCGAGCCGCAGCCGATCACCCACCCGGTCAAGTTCTTCGAGAAGGGCGAGCGGCCACTTGAGATCATCCCCACGCGCCAGTGGTATCTGACCAACGGCGGCACCGACGAGGAGTTGCGGGCGCAGCTGCTCGCCCGGGGCGACGAGCTGACCTGGTTCCCGGATTTCATGCGGGTGCGCTATCAGAACTGGGTCGAGGGTCTGAACAGCGATTGGCTGATCTCTCGCCAGCGCTTCTTCGGCGTGCCTTTCCCGATCTGGTATCCGGTCGACCAGTTCGGCCATCCGGTTTATGATCGGCCGATCGTCCCGCCGGAGGACCGGCTGCCGGTTGATCCGGCCAGCGACACCCCGGCCGGCTATAAGCCGGAGCAGCGCGGCAAACCGGGCGGCTTCATCGGCGATCCGGATGTCATGGACACTTGGGCGACTTCTTCGCTGACGCCCCAGATCGCCACCCACTGGCGCGACGACCAGTCGCTTTACGAATCCACCTTTCCGATGGATCTGCGTCCGCAGGCCCAGGACATCATCCGCACCTGGCTGTTCGCCACCGTCGTCCGGGCCGATCTGGAACAGCATTCGTTGCCCTTCTACAACGCCGCCATCAGCGGTTTCATACTCGACCCGGACCGCAAGAAAATGTCCAAGTCGAAGGGCAACGTGGTCACGCCGATGGGTTTGTTAGTCGAGCACGGGTCCGATGCCGTGCGCTACTGGGCCGCCTCGGCTCGCCTTGGCACCGACGCGGCTTTCGAGCCCGGCCAAATGAAGGTTGGCCGCCGGTTGGCCATCAAGCTCCTCAACGCGTCCAGGTTCGCCTTGTCCTTCCTGGCTGAAGACGGCGACGCCCCGGCGGCCAGCCCGGCGGCGGCCTTGGGGCTGGACCCGGAGCTGGTGACCGAACCACTGGACCGCTCGATGCTGGCCGCCTTGCGGGAGGTGGTCGAGGTCGCCACCGAGGCGCTGGCCGCCTACGACCACACGCGCGCCCTAGAGGCGACCGAAACCTTCTTCTGGACCTTCTGCGACGACTACATCGAGTTGGTCAAGGCCCGCGCGCATGGGGCCGGCGGCCCGCAGGGCGCCCGATCGGCCCAGACCGCGCTGGGATTGGCGCTGTCGGCGCTGCTGAGGCTGTTCGCGCCGTTCCAGCCGTTCGCCACCGAAGAAGTCTGGTCCTGGTGGCATCAGGACGGCGACTCGATCCACCGCCAGCCCTGGCCGGTCCCGGCCGAGCTGGGCGCCGCAGACCGGACCGATCCTGCGGTCCTGGCCGTGGCCGGGGGCGTCCTGGGCGCTCTGCGCAAGGCGAAGTCGGAGGCCAAAGTCTCGATGCGGACCGAGATCATCGCCGCGACGGTGGCCGTCCCGCCGGACCTGACCGCGGCGGCCGTGGCCGCCAAGGCCGACATCATGGCGGCTGGCCGGGCGGCCGAGTTGACCCTGGCGGCATCGGACACCGACACGATCGAGCTGGTCACCGCCGAACTGGCCTGAGCTGATGCCGCCGGGAATACGGTGGGTTGTCTCAACTATCACCGACTGAGTCCACAGGAGGTCCCAATGGGGTGGTTTTCTCGGCGCCAGGCGCGCGGGTCGGCCGCGGGCGGCCTCCCGCCGGCCCAGTCCCGCCGGGAGGCCGCCCGCCTAGCCGACCTGCCGAACCTGGGGTGGAGCGACTTGACCATGCTCGCCCGGACCGATCAGAACCCGGCCATTCGCCGGGCGGCCGAAGAGGAGTTGGCCGAACGCCTGGCGGGCATCGGATCGACCCCGCCGACCCGCCGGGCGGCCTTGGCCGCCATCTCGGACCAGCGTTTGCTGGTCTCAATCGTCCAGCAATCGCGTTCCTTGAGGTCCCGACGGGAGGCTCTTGATTTCATCACCGACCAGGAACTCCTGTTCGGTATCGCCACGATGCGGACCAACTCGGGCGACCAGGGCGGCCAGACCCTGGCCGACGAGGCCGCCCTCAAGCTAAGCGACCAGGAGGCGCTGGCGCGCCTGATGCGGCAAGGAGGACCGGCCTTTCAGCCCACCGCCGACAGCCTCATCGGCCGGCTCAAAGGCACCGACTGGCTAGCTGAGTTGGCCGAGGCGCCGGGCGGGAAATGGCGCGACCGGATCATCGCGGTCCTTGACCCCACCCGTCACGCCGCGACACTGAATCGGCTGGCCCGGGACCGGGACACCGCCACACGCAGAGCGGCGGCCAGCGCCATCGCAGACCCTGAGGTCCTCTTCGACATCGCTTCGCATGACCAGGCGATCTCCGTGGCTCTGGCCGCGGTGCGCCGACTGGCCGACCGCTCGCGGCTGGCTGATCTTCTCGAAGTCGACCGCGGCCCCAAGTTCGCCAATGCGGTGATGGCCGCGCTCGACGGCTACTTCTGTGCCACCTGTAAGGCGCCCAATTATGAGCTTCAAGGCCACCAGGCCACCTGTGTCTGCGGGCGCTGCGGCGGCGAAAACCACGACTTCGCGCAGCGGCGCCGGGTCGATGTCGAGACCAGGGACCACCAGACCGGCGAAGAATGGGACCAATGCCGACGCTGCGGGCTTGAGGCCAACCGCAAGCCCTACCTGCATTACCACGATTGACCAGGCCGGGCCTGTGGCCGTTGGCGACTGACTGGTTCAGGGCGTCGAAGTGAGCGGACACGGGATGGCAACACGGGGCAAGGTATCTTTGTGCGTGGCCGTGCTCCGATGGCGGAGCCGGACAATTGTGTAACCAAGACCGCGAGCAAAGGACCTGACCATGACAACCCTTACCAGTAGAGCACTGTTAGGCCTCGGCACGGCCGCCGGCCTAGTCCTGGCGCTGGGCGCCTGCGGCGCCGGCGAAGTCGACAAGGCCGGCGGCTCCAGCGCCAGCGCTTCCAAGAGCCCCACCGGCGCCGCCAGCGCTGAGGCCCCGGGCGTCAAGACCGTCACCGAAGGCTGGTTGAAAGTCTGCACCAACCCGCCTTACGCTCCTTTTGAAGACACCGACGGCGACCAGGTGATCGGTTTCGACATGGACCTGACCAGCGAGGTCGCCAAAGACCTGGGCTTGGAGATCGAGTTCGTGGTGGTCGGCTTCGAGTCGATCGAATCCGGCGCCTCGCTTGACACCGACGCCTGCGACATCGGCGCCAGCGCCTTGACCATTACCGAGGACCGGCTGGCCAAACTCGACTTCTCCGACCCTTACTACGAAACCACTATGGGGCTCCTGGTCAAGGCCGAATCGGGCATCTCCAGCCTGGCCGACCTGGAAGGCAAAGCGGTCGGCGTCCAGCAGGGCACCACCGGCGAGGATTGGGCCAACGCCCAGCCTGAACTGACCGAGATCAGGCAGTACGAGGGACTGGGCGACCAAGTCACAGCGCTCAAGGCGGGCGATGTGGCCGGCATCTTCAACGACGAGCCCACGCTGACGCCCTATGAGGACGAGGGCTTCAAGGTTGTCTCCAGCTTCGCGACCGGCGAGACCTTCGGCTTCGCGGTCAAGAAGGGAAATGCCGAACTGCTGGCCCAAATCAACACCACGCTCGCCCGGCTGCAGGCCGACGGCTCCTATGACGGCCTCCTCGCCAAGTGGTTCGCCGACCAGGAGTAGCCTGTCTTGCCTGAACCAGAACCAGTTATCGCCGCCGCCCGCCGGACTTGACCAAGGCAGGGCCCGGACCGGGCGGCGGCGCCGTTAGGAGACGACTGGCGCCATGACAGTTGCTCAACTCGCGCTCAGGTACGCGCCCTGGATCGCGGTCTCGATCACCGCCCTGGTGTTGGCCGTCTGGCCGGGCGTCTACCGCCACGGCCGGACCCGGGGTTGGGTCGCGGCGGCCTGCGTGACGCTGATCGCCTACCCCATCGGGGTTCTCATGGCGCCGGTCTGGCTGGTCGTCACCGTCTATTGGGTGCCCGCCGGCGGCGCCGCGCTGTCGCTGGCTCTGTTGGCGACCGGTCTGGTTGGGCTGGTTCGCCGCCGGCGCGGCCAAACCCGCCAGCAGAGCCCGGCTCGCCCCGAAGGCGGCGACCAAGCCGCCTTGTCGATCGGTGAACAGGAGGGCGGACAGGGCGGCAGGCCGGGACAGGGGCCCGGCGCCAGGCCGCCGACAACGATTCTGTCCGGCCGGCGGCGCCAACGGCTGCGGCCAGGCGAGCGGGCCGGGCTGATCCGGGGCTTGCAGTACGGCGTCCTGATCGGGGCGATCGTGATCCTGGTCCTGGCGACCAACTGGGAGTTGATGTCGGAACGGCTGTTCACGCTGGCGGGACTGCGCAAAGCGGCGCCCCGGATCATCCCCGACTTCTTCAACACGGTCCGCTACACCCTGGGCGCGTTCGCCGTCTCGCTCACGCTGGGCACGGTCTTGGCGCTGATGAAACTCTCAACGGCGAGGCTCTACCGCGCCTTGGCCACCGCTTACATCGAGTTCTTCCGGGGCATGCCCGCCCTGATCGTGGTCTTTGCGGTGGCCTACGGCATTCCGATGGCGTTGGGCACAACCATCCCCACCATCTCGTTGAAGGCCGCGGTGGCGCTCGGCTGCGTGTCCGCCGCCTACATGGCCGAATCGATCCGGGCGGGCATCCAGGCGGTGCCGAAGGGCCAGGTCGAGGCGGCGCGCTCACTCGGCATGTCGCATATCAAGACCCTGCAGTCGGTGGTCATACCGCAAGCCTTCCGGATCGTCCTGCCCCCGGTCACCAATGAGATCATCCTGCTGACCAAGGACACCTCGCTGGTCTATGTGATGGGTCTGGCCACCCGCGAATACGAACTGACCAAGTTGGCCCGCGAGACGCTGTCGGTGCCTGAAGGCGGCCTCACCGCGCTGTTCGCCATCGGCGCCTGCTACCTGATCATCACCCTGCCGCTGGGCTTCCTGGTCCGGCGGATGGAAAGAGGCTTCGGAAGGGGCAAGTCATGACCGGAACCGCCGATTCGGCCGGGCCGACCGGACCCGTGATCGAGATTCGCGGCTTGCACAAGAGCTTCGGGGACACCCCGGTCCTGAAGGGAATCGACCTGACCGTCGGCGCCGGGGACGTCGTCTGCGTGATCGGCCCATCCGGGTCCGGCAAGTCGACCTTGCTGCGCTGCGTCAACCTGCTGGAGCAGCCGACGGCTGGTTCGATCAAACTCTTGGGCGTCGAGATGACCGACCCAGATGTGGACATTGACCGCGTGCGCACCCATGTCGGCATGGTTTTCCAGTCCTTCAATCTGTTCCCGCACAAAACGGTCTTGCAGAACCTGACCGTGGCCCAGCGCAAGGTGCTGCGGCGCTCCGCCGCAGAGGCGGACGCGGTCGCCCTGCGCAACCTGGAGCATGTCGGCCTGGCCGACCGCGTCGACGCCTATCCCGCCCAGTTGTCCGGCGGCCAGCAACAGCGGGTGGCGATCGCCCGGGCGTTGTCGATGGATCCGGCCATGATGCTGTTCGACGAACCGACCTCGGCGCTCGATCCGGAGCTGGTGGGCGACGTCCTGGCCGTCATGAGGGACCTGGCCCGCAGCGGCATGACCATGATGGTGGTCACCCACGAGATGGCCTTCGCCCGCGAAGTCGGCGACCGCGTGGTGTTCATGGATGACGGCCAGGTGATGGAGGAAGGGCCGGCCGCCCAGGTGATCGGCGCGCCCCGGACCGAGCGGGCGCGGGTCTTCCTGCACCGAGTGCTGAACCCGACCGCCGTCGAGGAATCGGAATTGGGCCAAACCGAGCCGCCCCAGCCCGGCGACCCGGACTACCTGGCGCCCGCCGGGGGGCGCGGGCCAGGCGGCCGCACCTCGCCCGGTGGGCCACGCGCCGGTGGCGGCTCGGAGGGCGAGGGACACGTCCCGCTCACGGTTCGGTGAGCAAGCCCCGACCGTCGACCGGTGATCGGCGCACGATGCCGCCCGCCGGGCAGACAGCGCCGGGCGGCCCCACGGCATCGGGCGGGCTAGGAGGCTGGGGTCACTGCTTCTTGGTGCGGCCGCGGGCGGCGCCCTCGCGGAATCAACACAATCACCGTCCCCTTGCGTGGGGACGGGCTAGGGGGCTGGGGTCACTGCTTCCTGGTGCGGCCGCGGGCGGTCAGGCGGGTGCCGGCCCAGTCCTGGCCAACTGAAACCGAGCCGGCGGTGTGCAAACCGGCGATGCCGGCGGCCTCGTGGATCTCGGAGGCCTCGACATAGCCGGGCCGTCCCGGCTTCGGCGTCAGCACCCAGACCAGGCCGCCGTCTTCCAACGGCGACAGGGCGTCGACAATCGTGTCGGTCAGGTCGCCGTCGCCCTCACGCCACCAAATCAGCGCCGCGTCGGTGACGTCGTCCCAGCCTTCGTCGACCAGATCATCGCCGATGACGTCTTCGATCGCGTCCCGCAGATCGAAGTCGACATCCTCGTCGTAGCCGATTTCCTGCACCACCTGGCCGGCGGTCAGCCCGAGCGGCGGGCCGGGCGACCCGCTGGCTGAAGAGGTCCCGTCTCTAGGGGTCAAGGTACTCATCACTGCCAACGCTAGCCGAGGATCCGGGCAGACGCACACGCGGATACGGCAATTTCCGACTTCGCCGAGGCCTCAATTGTGGGAACTCCACAAATCGGACGTACCATGGCGGCATGGCGAGGAATTCCCTGACCCATCCCGTCCCTTGCGCCACCACTGTCGCGCGCCTGTCCTCGCACCGCGACCGCCTGGTCAACCAGATGATGAAGTCGATCAACTCAGAGCACGCCTGGTACCGCGCGCTGGCCGCCGAGGACCGTTCTTGGGTCGGCTTGGTCGCCCAGGCCTCAGTCGACGCCTTCATCGCCTGGTGCAGCGACAAAGGCACCTCGGCCAGTTCGTCGCAGGAGATCTTCGCCGTCGCGCCGGCCGAGTTGACTCGCACAGTTTCCCTTCACCAGACGTTGCTGCTGGTCAAGAGTGGTGTCGATGTGATCGAGAGGGAAGCCGAGGTCTTATCCGCGCCGGGCCGGGCGGCCGAGTTGCACGATGCCATATTGCGCTATTCGCGCGAGTTCGCCTTCGCCACGGCGGAGGTTTACGCCCGCGCCGCCGAGTTGCGCGGCTCTTGGGACGCCCGCCTCGAAGCTCTCGTGGTCGATTCGCTGATCAGGGGTGATGTCGGGCCGTCAGTGCGGTCCCGGATCGCGGCGCTGGGCTGGTCCGCCACCGGCCAAGCGCTCTGCTTGGTGGCTGGGATCGCCGCGCCGCTGGGCGAGAGCCGGGTTCGCGAGGTCCGTTCGGCCCTGCGTGGCGCCGCCCCCGACTCTCTCGCCGGCTTCCAGTCCGACCGCGTGTTGCTGCTGCTCAGCGGGCTGAGCGAGTTCGGCCCGGCGGTAGATGCGGTGATGCCCGCGCTCGGCGACGGCCCGGTGGTGGTGGGGCCGAAGGTCGCCTCGCTGGAGGACTTGCCCCGTTCGATCCGTGCCGCCAACGCCGGCTTGGACGCTCTCGACGCCTGGCCGGGCGCCCCGCGCCCGGTGCTGGCCGACGATCTGCTGCCCGAACGGCTGCTCATAGGCGATCCGGAGGCTCGCGCCACCCTCTTGAACAGGGCCTATAAACCGCTGGTGGAAGCCGGCAAGGACGTCGCCTTGACTCTGGCGACCTACTTGGAGTTGGGCCGGTCGCTGGAGGGCGCCGCCCGGGTGTTATTCGTCCACCCCAACACGGTCCGCTATCGCCTCGGCAAGATCACCGACATCTGCGGTTGGGATCCGAGCGATCCGCGTGAGGCCTATGTCCTCCAACAGGCCCTGGCGGTGGGGCGCCTGGAGCGCCCGCAATGAGGCCGCGGCGGTGGCGGTGACCGCTCTAGGTGGTTTGGGCGCGTCGCGTACTTTTGGAGGGTTGCCACAAAAGCCCCGCCGGGGTGCTGTGGCGGGCCGGGGCGGCGGCGCCAGCCCCGAAGACGGAGACTGGAGAGCATGCGTGCTTTGGTCTCGCCCGGTCAGGGCGCTCAGAAACCGGGGATGCTGGCCCCCTGGCTAGCTCTGGGCGAATCCCGCCAGCGCCTGGAGCGCTGGTCCGAGCTGGCCGGGCTGGACTTGGTCCGGCACGGCACTGAGTCCGGCGCCGAGGAGATCCGCGACACCGCCGTGGCCCAGCCCCTCTTGACGGCGGCGGCATTGCTTTCATATGAGGCTGTCGCTGAGCCCTTCGATCTGGTGGCCGGCCATTCCGTGGGCGAATTCAGCGCCGCCGTGATCGCGGGCGTGTTGAGCGCCGATGACGCCATGCGCGCCGTCGGAGCGCGCGCCCGGGCGATGGCAGCCTGCGCCGCCGCCCACAGCGGCGCCATGGCGGCGGTTGTCGGCGGCGCCCCGGACGCCGCCCTGGCCGCGATCGAAGGCGCCGGCGCCTGGCCGGCCAACTTCAACGGTCCCAGCCAAATCGTCGCCGGAGGGACCGTCACGGCGATCGACCGGCTGGTCCAGGAGGCGCCGCGGGGCACGCGGGTCATCCGCCTGGACGTGGCCGGCGCCTTCCACACCCCGTTGATGGCTGAGGCCGAACAGGCCCTCAGAGCGGCGCTGGCGGGCGTGGCGGTGGCGGACGCCGCAGTTCCCATGGTCACCAATCAAGCCGGACAGGCCCTGACCAACGGCCGTCAGATCATTGAATCCATCATCCGCCAGGTGGCCCGCCCGGTCCGCTGGGACCTGGTCTTGGAGACCTTCGCCGCCAGGGGCGTGACCGCCCAACTCGAACTCGCTCCAGGCGGAGTTCTGACCGGTCTGGCCAAGCGAGCCCTCAAGGACGCCCGCCTGGAACAGGTCGGCGCGCCGGCGGTGGTGGCGTGAAGGGCGCCCTTCTCAGCCAGCCGGCCAACCCGGGGGCTCGCATCCTGGCGGTCGGCGGGGCTCGCGGCGACCGGTTGGTGACCAATGCCGAATTGGCGGGGCCGATCGACTCTTCCGACGAATGGATTCGTTCCCGCACCGGAATCGCCACCCGGGCCCGCGCCGCCGACGACCAGTCGATGCTGGACTTGGCCGAGGCGGCCTCCCGCGCCGCCCTGGCCGCCGCCGGGCTCGGCCCCGACCAACTTGACCTGGTGATCCTCGGGTCGATCACCCATTTCTTGCAGACCCCGGCGGCGGCGCCCCAGCTCGCGACCCGTCTGGGGGCGTCCGGCGCGGCGGCCTTCGACATCTCGGCGGCCTGTGCGGGCTACTGCTACGGCATCGGACTGGCGGACTGCCTGGTGCGCTCCGGAGCGGCCACCCATGTGCTGGTGGTGGGGGCGGACAAACTGTCCGAGATGGTCGACCCGACCGACCGGACGATCTCTTTCCTGCTCGGCGACGGGGCCGGCGCGGCCGTTGTGGGGCCCTCGGAACGGCCGCGCATCGGGCCGGCGGTGTGGGGCTCCGACGGCGCCCAGGCCGGCCGAGTGGGACAAGATATCGATTACCGCCAGGCTG
This sequence comes from Bifidobacteriaceae bacterium, assembly GCA_031270825.1. Classification (GTDB taxonomy): domain Bacteria; phylum Actinomycetota; class Actinomycetes; order Actinomycetales; family WQXJ01; genus JAIRTF01. The sequence continues at coordinate 66,226 of JAISXH010000036.1, read as the reverse complement.
TCGCCGGCGGCGTCTGGCCGACCTTGCGCCAAGACGGACCGAGCGTCTACAAGTGGGCTGTGTTCGAGATCTCGAAGGCGGCCCGGGCCGCCATCGCCGCGGCCGGACTGACCCCGGACCAGATCGAAGTCTTCCTGCCCCACCAGGCCAACCTCCGCATCATCGAGCAGCAGGTCAAGCGAATCGGCTTGAGCCCCGAGGTGATCGTGGCCAGAGACATAGTCGAGACCGGCAACACTTCCGCCGCCTCGGTGCCTCTGGCCACCGAACGCTTGCTGCGCGACGATCCCCAGATCGGCGGCAAACTGGCCCTCCAGCTCGGTTTCGGAGCCGGCCTGGCCTACGCCGCCCAAGTGGTCGAACTGCCGCCAGCCGGCCACCGCCAACCGACCGCGGGCGGCCCGGCGACACCATTCGACTAGACGGCAATTGGAACACCAACGAAAGGAACACCTATGGCTTTGGACAAGAATGACGTTTTGGAGGGTCTGACCGAGATCATCGTCGAAGAGACCGGCATCGACGCGGACCAGATCGCCCTCGACAAGAGCTTCGCCGACGACCTCGACATCGACTCGCTGTCGATGATGACCATCCTGGCCCTGGCCGAGGACAGGTTCGACGTTGAAATCCCCGACGACGCGGTGGCTGGCCTGACCACGCTGGCGGACGCCGTCGACCACATCGCCGGCGCCTGATGCCGATGGCGAGCGCCAGCCCCATGATCGTGGTCACCGGCCTGGGGGCGACAACGCCGCTGGGCGGTGACGTCGAATCGACCTGGCGCGCCGTCCTGGCCGGCCAGTCCGGCGTCAACGCCCTCGACAACAGTTGGGCCGAGGATTACGGGGTCGTCGCCAATTTCGCCGCCACCCTCAAGGTTTCGGCCGATGCCGTGTTGTCGCCTCAGGAGCAACGCCGGTCCGACCCGTCGGCCCAGTACGCTCTCATCGCCGCCCGCCAGGCCTGGGCTGACGCGGGCGCTCCGGCGACCCGGCCCGAACGCCTGGCCGTGGTCATGGCCACCGGCATTGGCGGGCTGCACACCATGCTGGGGGCATGGGACACGGTCCGCGAGCGCGGGGCCAGGCGGCTGCTGCCGCTGACCGTGCCGATGCTGATGCCGAACTCGCCGGCGGCGGCGGTCGCGATCGACTTGTCCGCCCGCGGCGGCGCCCACGCCCCGGTGTCGGCTTGCGCCTCGGGCGCCGAGGCCGTGGTGACGGGCGCCCGGTTGATCGAACTGGGTTTGGCGGATGTGGTCGTGGCCGGCGGGGCCGAGGCCGCCATCCACCCGCTGACCTTGGGCGCCTTCGCCAGAATGCGGGCCCTGTCGACCAGGTCGGATTCGCCGCAGACGGCTTCGCGACCCTACTGCGTCACCCGCGACGGCTTCGTCATGGGCGAGGGCGCGGGCGCGCTGGTCCTCGAATCGGCGGCTCACGCCGAGGCCAGGGGGGCGGCGGCCAAGGCGGTGCTGGCGGGCGTCGGGTCGTCATCGGACGCTTATGACGTGGCCCCGCCGGACCCGACCGGCCAGGGCCAACTGCGGGCCATGCGGGCGGCCTTGGCGGCGGCCGGACCGGCCGTGGCGGCGAACCTGGCCCATGTCAACGCCCACGCCACCGCCACCCCGGCCGGAGACGTGGTCGAGGCCAAGGCGATCGTGGCGGCGTTGGCCGAGGTCCTGGGGACCGCGGCGGCGGCCCGATCGGTCCCAGTCAGCGCCACCAAGTCCATGACCGGCCATCTGCTCGGCGCCGCCGGCGCGGTCGAATCGATCCTGGCGATCCTGGCCCTGCGCGACCGCCTGGCCCCGCCGACCATCAACATCCAAGAACTGGACCCCCAGGTCCCCTGCCAAGTGGTCCGCGACCGCCCCCGCCCGCTCCCCCCCGCCGGCCCCCTAGCAGCCCTCAACAACGCCTTCGGCTTCGGCGGCCACAACATGGCCCTAGTCTTCGCCACCCCCTCCTAACCAAAATGGGGACAGGCCCCTTTCTGGTAACTCCCAGCCAACGTCCAGCTACCTCACAGCTAACTCTCAGCTAGATGGCCTCGGCGCCGAACACGGACGGCTGGCAGATTGGTTCCGCCTCCTGGCTTCAGCTGGCAACGGGACGCGTCCGCCATCCCGGCGCAACTCCTAGGGCCAGTTCAGGCGATTCAGTTCAGTCGATTCAGTTCAGCCGATTTGGTGCAACCAGCGAACCGGGGCGCCGGCGCCGGCGTAGCGGAAGGGCTCCAATTCGTCATCCCAGGCTTGGCCCAAGGCCAGATCGAGCCCGCGGCGCATGGCGATCAGGTCGCCCCGGCAATCTAGGGCGGCCCGGATGCGATCCTCCGGCACCATGGTGTTGCCATGGACATCGATGACGGCGTAGAAGATCCCCAGCGACGGCGTGTGCGACCAGCGTCCGCCGTCGGCGCCGAAGGACGGCTCCTCGGTGACCTCGTAACGCAGATGCTCCCAGCCGCGCAGAGCCGAAGCCAGGCGCGCGCCGGTGCCTTGCGGACCCTGCCAGGAGTACTCCGCCCGGAGCGTGCCGGGCGCCGCCGGCTGCTCCGTCCAGTCCATCGACACGTCCATGGCCAGCACGTTGGTCATCACCCACTCCACGTGCGGGCTAACCGCCCTGGGCGAAGAGTGCACGAAGAGCACGCCGCGCGTGATCACGTCAGACATCATCAGCCTCCCAGAATCTACTCGAGGTGCGTCTTCCCCTACGACCTCGGTAGCTTTTCATTTCTGTTCCAGCCAACGGAAACGGACACAGCCTCGCGCGGCGTGCCATCCACTATTGTGCCCCATCCGGGGCGAGCCACGCCACTCCGTTCGGCGCGGATCGAAATGCCGCGGCGCGAATTAACAAATGCTAACCACCACGCCGGGCGGCGGTGCTCCCGCCTACAATTCGCGGACCGCCGCCATGGCTTTCTTGCGTGTCGCCCGGTCCAGGCGGTCCAGGAAGAGATGGCCGTCCAAGTGGTCCACTTCGTGTTGAAGACACCGTGCCATCAGCCCGGTGCCTTCGACCATCACCTCGTTGCCGTCCAGGTCCTCGCCGACCACCCGGGCGTAGAACGCCCGCTTGGTCGGGAACCACAGCCCCGGCACCGACAGGCAGCCCTCGTCGCCATCCTGGGTCTGTTCCGACAGTTCGGCGATGACGGGGTTGAGCACGTAGCCGACCTCGTCGTCAATGTTGTATGAGAAGGCCCTCAGCGAGACTCCGATTTGATTGGCGGCCAGGCCGGCCCGGCCCTCGGTGTCGACTGTTTCCAGCAGGTCCGCCACCAAGGACCGGACGCGGTCGTCGATCTTGGTGATCGGCTCGCACCGCGTGCGCAAGACCGGGTCGCCAATCACCCGGATGTCTCTCATCGCCATGGGTTAATCATCCCATGGCCGTGACCTGGCCATACCCGGCGGGCGTGGGCCGGCGTGTCAGGCGGTCTTCTTCAGGGTGATGCCGCCCACCAGGTCGAAGATCCCGCCGACCACCAAGGCGGCGCCGGCCACGATCACCAGCGGCAGCAGGGACTCCAGCGGCCACAGGATCAGGATGACGCCGGCCACCAGCGACACCACCGCGAAGGCGATGGCCCAGCCGCGACCCTGGCCGGACGGCGGCAGCAACGCCAAGGTGGCGCCGCCCTCCATCATCCAGGCGAAGCCGACCAGGATGACGGTTGCGACCAGTCCGAAGCCGGGATAGCGGATCGCGATGGCGCCGATAGCGGCCAAGAGCACGCCCATGATGATGTTGAGCACCCGCAGTCCAGCGGTGAACTCAGTGTCGACGGCGCCGATCACAATTCGGATGACTCCCGCCACCACGAAGAAGATGCCGATCACCAAGGCGAACGCCTCTATGGACAGGCCCGGCAGGAACAGGATCAGCGCCCCCAGGGCCAGGCCGGCCAGGCCGCGGATGATCAGCCAAGCCCTCAGGCGGCCGACCGACCCGGCGTTGAGCCTGGAGGGACGGCCGAGCGTAGGGCCGAACAAGCCGGCGGTTTGCGACCAGGCGGGCGCCCCCGGGGCTTTCTCGGTGGTTCCGGTTGACAAGGGTTGGGTTTGAGTCATGGGATTTTTCCTCGATTCTGCGTGTCAGCCACGGCGATCCCCCGATCTTTCCGCGGCATGTGTTCGGGCCGGACTAGGTGTCTGACCCGCGGATCCGGCGCGGCCAAAGCCAAAGCTTGGCGCTCAAGCTCGCGGTCGTAGCCGGTGATGCGTTCCTCGCGTTGGGCTATGTGCTCGCCCCAGGTGGCTAGGGTGTATTGCTCCACGAAATGACTGGTGTCGGCCACGTCGCGCCACAGATCCCAGGCGGTGGCCCCGGTCCGCCGCCGGGAGGTGGCCAAGGCGCGCAGGGCCCGCTCGAAGGCCTGGACGTGATCATCCTTGACCTTGTAGTCGATCTGGATCAGGACCGGCCCGGCCGAAGCCGGCAAGGCCTGGTCGGGAGCGCTTTCTGGCATGGCCACGATCTCCCGGTCGAGGGAGCCGGTGGACCGGTAGAGCGGCCACAGGGCCATGGTGACCAGGCCGACCGACACCGCCACGGCCGCCACCACCAGCGTCGCAACTGGTCCCACCGCGCTGGCGACCACTCCCCAAAGGGCCGAGCCGGCCCCCTGGCCGCCCATGAAGACAAGCGAGTACACAGCCAGCGACCGCGCCCTCACCCAGGCGGGCAGGGTCAGCATCATGGCCGTGTTCAGCACCGACAGGACGATCACCCAGCCCAGGCCGGCGCCCAAGAGCAGCGCCAGGGACAGCGCCAAGGAGCGGGCGAAGGCCACGCCCAGCATCGTCCCGGCGTAAAGGCCGGTGGCGGCGAGGAGCAGGCCGTTGTTGCGAAACCGGCCCCGCAACCAGGGCAGGATCAGCGCGCCCACGACCGCGCCCACTCCCAGGGCTCCCAGCATCACGCCGTAGCCGCTCGATCCCTCGCCCATCATCCGGTGGGCGATCACCGCCAGCAACGCCCACAGGGCGGAGGCGGGTATCACGAAGACGGCGGCGCGAAAGATGATGCGCCTGACCCCCGGCGCGTTGCGGACGTAGCGCAGGCCGGAGGCGATCGCGGGCGCCATGCCCACCGATCCGCGTGCGACCGGCGAGCCCCGCCACAGCGCCAGCGCGCCAATCACGCCGGCGAAGGAAACCGCGTTGATGGCGAAGACCAGCGCCGGTCCGGCCCAGGCCACCAGGGCGCCGGCCAGGGCTGGCCCCAAAGCCCGGGCAATGTTGATGTTCGCGCTGGTGATGGCCGATGCCGACGGGATCAGGTAGCGCGGGACCAAGTCCGGCTGGATGGCCTGCCAGGCCGGCGCGCCCAGGGCCGATCCACAGCCCAGGGCGAAGGTCAGCACCAGCACCACCACCGGGCTGGCGTCGCCAGCCCAGGTCGCCACGGCCAGGACGGCGGCGGCCACAGCCATGAAGCCGTTCGAGACGATCAGCAGCCAGCGGCGGTCCAGCGAGTCGGCCAACACCCCGGCGGGCACTGACAACAGCAGCACCGGCGCCAGGGATGCGGCTGCGACCAAGGCTGTGAGCAGGGGCGCGTTCCGGTCGTTGACCAGCATCCATTGGGCGCCGACCGATTGCATCCAACTGCCCACGTTGGAGGCCAGTTGGGCCAGCCACAACCACCGGAACACGCTGATGACCAGCGGAGCCATCGGTCCGGTGTGAATAGTCGCTGTGGCCACGGACACAGGCTAAGCACGGGCGCGCGCCAATAGCGCGCGGTGTGACGCAGGTCTCAGACTACGAAACTCGCCGGGCGCGGCGCCGGGCCGCCAATTCGTCGATCGGAGCGGCCGCCGATGCCGTCTCCTGCGAACGCTCGGAGGGCAGTTCCGCCAGGGTGCCCTCGACTTCCCGCCAGACCCTCGAAACGGCTATGCCGAAGACGCCCTGTCCCCCTTGGACCAGGTCGAAGACCTCGTCCGCGTTGGTGCATTCGTAGACCGAGGCGCCGTCAGACATGAGGGTCACGGTGGCCAAGTCCTCCACTCCGCGTTCGCGCAGGTGTTGGACGGCGGTCCGGATCTGGTGCAGCGACACTCCCGTGTCCAGCAGCCTCTTGACGATCTTCAAGACCAAGATGTCGCGAAAGTTGTACAGCCGCTGCGTGCCGGAGCCGGTGGCCGGGCGAACCGAGGGTTCGACTAGGCCCGTCCGGGCCCAATAGTCGAGTTGCCGGTAGGTGATCCCAGCGGCGCGGCAGGCGGTCGGCCCTCTGAAGCCGATCGCCTCGTCGGTGACGCGGCCGCCGAACAAGAGGCCTTGTTCGCCCACTTGGCCATATTCGTTGAAGGCCATTAGGAGTCACTTTCTCTCGATAACACTTCGGCCTGCCGCTGCTCCTGCTGCTCCTGCTGCTCCTGCTGCTCCTGCTGCTCCTGCTGCTCCTGCTGCTCCTGCTGCTTCGACGCTATGTCCACGAACGGCCCGGGTCAATCCGCCACGCCGACGGGCCCGCCGATTATCTCAACCTCAAGTTGAGCTTGAATGTAGGCGGCGGGTCGGGCGCTCACAGATCGGCGGCCTTCAGCCGCACCAGCGCCCCGGCCAGGCGGGCCATGGCCTCGGCGCACTCCGCTCCCTGGGCCGGGGCGGCCGCCGTCGCCAAGCCCACCAATTCGACTTGCCGCTGCGCGGCGTGGAAAACCGGCTTGAGGTGGCGCAACTCCAAACCGAATGGCGCCAGTTCGGCCACCGCCTCGACCGCCTGGATGAGCGAGCCGTCGGCCGATTTAGGGTCGACTCCGGCCGCCTTGGCGACCGCCTCCACCACACTTAGCTCCTGGCCGGTGACCGTGGCGACGTCTTTGGGGCCCACCAGCACCGGCCGGGGCCGGCGCGGCTGCGCCAAAGCGCCCCGCGCGCCGGCGGCGTCCATCGCGTCCAGACGCGACTTGATCACCCGCAAGGGCAAGAAATGGTCGCGCTGTTGGATCAACACCCAAGCCACCCGCTCGACATCGGCCTCTGAGTAACGCCGGTAGCCCGATGCCGTCCGCTCCGGAGCGATTAGACCCTGGTCTTCGAGGTAACGCAGTTTGGACACGGTCAGGCCGGGGAATTCGCCCCTCAGCGCGTCCAGCACGGCCGAGATCGACAAGACCGCGCTATGGCTGGTCCCGGCCGGCCACGACCGGGCGCGGGCGAGCGCCCTCACGACGCCCTGGAGGGGGACGGATGGAAGGTCAACCGGTACTTGCCGATCTGCACTTCATCTCCGGCTTTGAGAAGGGCTTCGTCGACCCGTTCGCGATTCACATAAGTGCCATTCAGCGATCCCAAATCGTGGACAGTGAAATCGGCGCCGACGCGGTCAAAGGTGGCGTGCCGCCGGGAGACCGTCACATCGTCCAAGAAAATGTCCGATTTGGTCGAACGGCCGGCGGTGGTCGAATCGGCGTCGAGCAGAAACCGCGAGCCCGCGTTCGGGCCGCGTTGGACCACCAGCAAAGCCGAAGTGGGCGGCAGCGCCTCGATGGCGGTTTGTGCCTGTGGGCTGAGCCCTTCGCCCAGCGGCGCGTCCAAGTCGAGTTCAACCAGGCCGCCTATCGCTTGAGTCGAATCGATGCCAAAGCCCTGCGCTGAGTCAGCCCCCACCCTCGTCACCCCTTCCGGTTCCGCGAAGCAATCTCCCTGTTTACTCTATCGCGGTGGCGTAGCTCGGCGGGGCCAGAATCCGAATTGCTGTTATGGCGACATCATCTTCGGCGACGATGGTCGACGAACCCCCCTGGGTGCGGACCGCGGCCAAGGCGCCGCCGGGAATGCCCAGCGCGGTCTCCAGCGTCGACGGGTCGCCGATCGCCAGCCAATCGTAGGGCGGCGCCAATTCCACGCCGTCGACAATGACGCAGCCGCCAGCCGCGCAATCCTTGAAATAGGTCGCCGCCACCACTCGCACCGGGCCCACGCTGATCGCCTCGGCGCCGGCGTTGCGCAATTCGTCCACCAGCAGGTAGGCCGCAGCCGCGGTCAGCTTGCGGTCCGGGTCGCGCACCGTCAGGCTGATGCCGGGGCCCCGGGCGGCGATGGTGCCGGCCAGGATCCCTTGAACCTCGACCCGCTGGCGGGCCGCTTCGGCCGCCGCCTGTTGGCTGGTCTGGTCTGACTCAAGGCGGTCGCGCTCCCGTTCCAGGGCCAGGTTCTCCGCCTCTAGGCGGCTGGCGCGAGCGTCGAGTTGGTCCAAGACCTCGACCAATTCGTCCTGGCGCAGCTTTGAGAAGTCGGCTTTGCCGACTTGTTTGACCTGCGTGGCCGCCCCGAAACCGAGCACCAAGCAGAGCAGGCCGGCAGTCAGATGGGCCTTGGTCACCCGCGGCCGCAGCGCCCTCGCCAGACGCCTCCAAGCGGCTGAGCCACTGGCTGGCGCGCTGCGGCGATCGCTGGTCACGCCGAGAACAGCTTCCGTCTGATCGAAGCGGCGTTGGAGAAGATCCGGATGCCGAGCACCACCAGCACGGCCGTGGATAGCTGCGAGCCGACTCCCAGTTGGTCGCCTATGAACACCAGCAGCGCCGCCACCAGCACGTTCGAGAAGAACGAGACCACGAACACGCGATCATCGAAGAGCCCGTCGAGCAGCGCCCGGGCCGCGCCGGCCAGGGCGTCCAGTGCCGCCACCACCGCGATCGGCAAGTACGGCACCAAGAATGCGGGCACGTCCGTCTGCGTCGCCATGCCGAGGGCCACCCCGGCGATCAGCCCCAAGAGCGCGATCAACGCGGCTCACTCCCTTCACCGACCGTTATGTAATCCAATCCGGCCACCTCGGCGCTGGCCGGCAGTTCCAACCGATCCAGGCGCCGGATGGCGACCGTGGCGCCCAAGTATCCCTTCAACAGGCTCATCCGATCCGCCGCCGAGCCGTCCACCAACCCCAGTTCCATGTCATCGCTGGGCCCGATCGCCTCGATGACGTAGGGCGTTCCCAAGGACTCGAAGCCGACCTGCACCTGGTCGCCGACGTCGCGGATGGCTGTGGTGGAGGCCAGGCGAACCCCTCCCACCGCGACCGCCTCGGCCCCGGATTGCCACAACGCGCCGACCAGGATGCGCAGGTCGCCGGCGCGGATGCGGGCCTCGGCGGCGCCGGCAGCGACCGCCTCGGCATCCTCCTGCAAGGTTATCTCCAGGCCGGGGCCGGCCACCGCGATCGCGCCGACAGCCATGGCCAGCTCCCGTGCCCGCGTCGCCGCCGACGGATCGGACCGGGCCAGGGCCTGGTTCTCCAGCGCTTCGACCTGGCCGGCCAATTCGTTGGTCCGTTCCCGCAGCGCGGTGACGCGCTCCTGGGCTTCGGCCGCGCTGCGCTCCAAGGCTTGGTGGGCGCGCTGTTCGGCTTCGCCGGGGCTGCGCAGAGCCCGCACGCCCCAGGTCGCGGCCAAACCCAGAACCAGCGCCGCCGCCACGACCAGCACCCAGCGGGCCGGACGCACCGGAGTCTGACCAGCCGCTTTGCGCTGGGCGGCCTCAGCGTAGCCGCCGTCGAGAGGGCGCGAGAGCACCTCGGTCAGCAGGGTCATCGATTCGTCAGGACGTCTCATGGCCGCCCACATTCACTCCGACGCCCCGGCCGCGCCCAGACGGGCCAGCGCGCGGTGCGCCTCGATCAGATAGGCGCCGCAGGCCACCCAGTACAGCGCCAGCCCCCAGATGGCGAAAGCCCAACCGGTCACCCAGGCCGCACCGGCGATGACGCGGTTGGAGACTTCGGCCAGCAAGAGCAGCGGGAAGGCGTACATGAGGGCGAAGGTGGCGGCCTTGCCGACGAACACCACCGCCGGCGGGTCAATGTCTTTGGCCTTCAGGACCATCAGCGCCAGTCCCATGACCAGTTCGCGGGCGGCCAGCAAGGCCACCAACCACCACGGGACAACGCCCCGCCAGCCCAACAGGAACACGGTCGAAAGAATGAACAGCCGGTCGACGGCCGGATCAAGCAACCGCCCCAGGTTTGAGAACTGGTGCAGCTTGCGGGCGGCCACCCCGTCCAGCCAGTCCGTCAGCCCGGAAAAGGCCAGCACCACTATGGCCCAGACGTCTTCATGTTGGACAACCAAGTACACGAACACGGGCACCAGGCAGAACCGCAGCATCGAAATGGCATTGGGTATGGTCGCAATGCGGTCCGTCCGAACGATCGGTTCCCCAGTCAACGCGCGCCTCCCCTTTCCCGATCAGCCTATAGGGTTCTTGCCATGCCCCTGGCTTACCTCGCGGATGAGGTGACTTCCGAAGAAATCATCAAGAAGTCGCGTTTCATCACCCGTCTTTTCCCGGTGGCCGATCCGGAGGCGGCCAAGGCGCGGATCGCCGCCGTCCGCCGCCGCGACCACGGCGCCCGTCACCACGCCTACGCCATGGTCATAGGGTCCGATGCCGCCGTCCAGCGTTCCAGCGACGACGCCGAACCAGCGGGCACGGCTGGGGTTCCGATGCTGGAGGTGCTGCGGCGCGAACAGGTGACCGACATACTGGCTGTCTCGACCCGCTATTTCGGCGGCGTCCTACTCGGACGTGGCGGCTTGATCAGGGCCTATGCGGGCGGGGTGGCAACGGCGCTGAGCTTGGCCCGCCTCCACCGGGACGATCCCCGCCTGCGCCTGGGCCTGGCCGTGCCGGCCGGCGGGGCGGGCCGGGCCGAAAACCTCCTGCGCGACTGGGCGGCGGCGAACCCGGCGGTCGGCATCGGGCAAGTCGTTTACGGCGAAGTGACCACGGTGGAAGTCGAGCTGCCTCCCGACCTGCGCCCGGAGCTGGAGGCGGCGCTGGCCGGGGCCGGGCTGCGCCCGGTCTGGACTGTTCTGCTCGGCCGAGATCCCCGAGATCTCCGAGGCGGCCGTGTCGCCAGAAGCTAGAGGCCGGCCGAGCGAAGGACTGGGCGGCGACCAGATGACCACCGAAGTGGCCCTGATCTGGGCTCAGAGCCGGGGAGGCGTGATCGCCAGCGGAGGCGCCCAGCCCTGGCGCCTGCCGGAGGACCTCGAGCGCTTCAAAGAACTGACCTGGGGACATCCGGTCGTGATGGGAAGGGCGACCTGGGAGGCTTTGCCCCAGCCGAACCGTCCTTTGCCGGGACGGACGAACCTGGTGTTGACCCGCCAGCCGGACTGGGCGGCATCGGGCGCTGTGACGGCGCCAAGCCCGGCCGAAGCGCTGGCCCGGGCGGCGGCCAGCGGATTGCCGGGGCCGGTCTGGGTGATCGGCGGGGCGGCCGTCTACCGGGCCTTCGCGGACCTGGCCGGCCGGGCGGAGGTGACCGTGATCGACACCTGGGCCACCGGCGACACCTACGCGCCGGCGATGGGCCCGAACTGGCGCCTGATCGGGCGCGAACCCGCCCGGGGTTGGCTCACCAGCGTCTCCTCGCTGCGGTATAGGTTTGAGACATGGCTTCAGGGACAATCGCCGTCGTAATCGACACCCCGCTTGAGCGTTCGGACGCGGATCAGATCGTCGGCCTCTACGGCCCCGGGACCACCGCCCAGGTGCTGGCGCCGACAGCCGATTCGGAGCCTCGGCTGCCCGCGGCCATGGATCATCTGCTGCTGGGCGAACTCTCAGACGCTTGGGCGACTTTGAAGGGCCATGACCCGGACGCCCGCAGCTTGGAGCAGGCCGCGACCATTCTGCGCGAATCGCTGGCGGAATTGCGCCGAGTCGGCATGACGGCCGACGGCGAAGTCATCCCCGGCGACCTGATCGCCGCCTTGGTCCAAACCATCTCCGTCGGCAAGGCCGCCGCCGCGGTGTTCGTGACCAAGCCGCATCTGGTTGGCGACGCCCTGCATGAGGACTGGTCCGCCAAGGCCAGGCGCGCGCTGGGAGTGCCGGTGATCCACTTCTATTCCGGCACCACCAAGCTCTTGTCCTGACCCTGGCCCGGCGCCGTGCCAAGACTTGAGGGGTCAGCGGCGTGGGAGCCACACCAGTCAGCGCCATCCGCGTAGCGTTCAAGGCGTGCACAGGCCCGCGAACGACCAGCCGCCGGCACGGTTCGTCGAAGCCCTGGAGTCGATCCGGCGAGCCGAGTTGCCCTCGCAGGCGGTGCTGGAAGAGATCCCGGCGCCAGTGCGAGCGGCCTCCTTCGCCGTCGCCATCGAGGCGCGTCTCCCCGGCGCCGACGATTCAGATTGCTCCTCCGGTTCGTTCGTGCTTCTGCATGAGCCCGAAGGGCACGCCGTTTGGGAGGGCGATTTCAGGATCGTGACGGTGGCGCGGGCCGAACTCGAGCCGGAATTGGGCGCCGACCCCTTCCTGGCCGAGGTGGCCTGGAGCTATCTGGCCGAGTCGCTGGACATGGAGTCGCTGGCGATGGGCCACCTGGCTGGAACCGTGACGAGGACTCTGTCGGAGTCTTTTGGCGGCCTGAAGATGCGCGGTTCGTCTGTGGGCGTGGAAGTGCGCGCCTCTTGGACGCCCGGCGGCCCGGACATTGGCGAGCAACTGATCGCCTGGATCGGTTTCCTGGCCAAACTGGGCGGGGTGGAATTGTTGCCGGCGGGGATTGTCGCTTTGCGGCCTGTCTGACTGCCGTCGATGTCGCCTTCGCCGCGTCCTCAGCGTCACCGCCGTCACCGGGGATCAGACAGCGGTCAACCGGCGCCGGGCAAGTCTCATAGGCTTGATAAGCCATGACTGAAACCGTTATCCCTCTCGACTCGCCGCCGGCCGGCGTGCCCCCGCTGACCGACACCCCCCAGGCGTTGGAGCGCGCGGTCGAGCTTCTGGCCCAGGGACACGGGCCGGTGGCGGCCGATTCAGAACGGGCCAGCGGTTTCCGTTATCACGTCCGCGCCGAACTGGTCCAGTTGTTCCGCCGGGGCAGCGGGTTGGTGCTGATCGACGCGCGCGCGCTGCCGGACCTCAGTTCTTTGGGCGCGGCCCTGTCCGGAGTCGAGTGGGTCCTCCACGCGGCCTCCCAGGATCTCCCCTACCTGCGTGAATGCGGCCTGGAGCCGAGTTCGGTGTTCGACACGGAACTGGCTTCGCGGCTGCTGGGCGAACCTCGCGTGGGGCTGGCGGCGGTGGTGGCCCGGACGCTGGGACTGGGCCTGGCCAAGGAGCACTCGGCCCAGGATTGGTCACGCCGGCCGTTGCCGGTGTCCTGGTTGAACTACGCCGCCCTCGACGTGGCGGTGCTGCTCGACGTCCGCGACGTGCTCGAACAGGAGTTGATCGAGGCCGGAAAACTCGGCATCGCCCAGGCCGAGGCGGCGGCCACGCTGGCGGCGGCGCCGCCGAAGCCCCGGGCCGACCCTTGGCGGCGCACCTCCGGCGGCCACTTGTTGAAGACCCAGCGCCAACTGGCCGTGCTGCGCTCGCTGTGGTTGGCTCGCGACCGGCTGGCCGCCAAGCGCGATGTGTTCGCGGGCCGGGTCCTGCCAGACGCGGCCGTGGTGGCGGCGGCCGCCGCTCTGCCCCGGTCAGCTAAGGAGCTGGCCCAGATCCCGCCTTTCGACGGGCGGCGCCAAATCAAACTGCTGCCTTACTGGTGGTCGGCGGTGGCGGCGGCCTTGGCTCTGCCGGCCGGCGCGCTGCCGGCCATGCGCGGGCCCAGCCGCGAGTCGATCCCGGCCGTGCGCCAGTGGCGCCGTCGCCACCCCGCCGCCGCCGAACGCTTGGCCCAGGTCAAGGCCGGGCTGGCCGAGCTGTCGGAATCCGAACAGATCCCGGTCGAGAACCTGATGCAACCCGACTTGGTGCGCTCGGTCGTCTTCGAGGCGCCCGCCGACCCGGCCGAGACGATGGCCGCCCTGGGCGCCCGCAGCTGGCAGATCGAAGCGGTGGCGCCGTTGGTGGCCCAGGCCATCCGCGACCACCCCGAGAATTAGTCAGGCCAGTGACAGCTCGGCCTTGCCGTCAACGGCCTGGACCACGCGATCCCCGGCGGCGAGCCGCCAGGACTTGGAGCTGGGCCCGCGCGCGATCAAGTCTGGGCCGGTCCTTGAGACCTCGAACTCGGCCGCCGGACCGCCGTCCGGCGCCGGTATGACCACCGCGCGGGATTCTCCGTCCGGCAATTCGAAGACGCTCAGGGTCACATCCTCGGCCCAGGCGTAGTCGGGGCGATCACCGCCCCGGCCCAGCGGCAGCACGGTTCCTGGCCGAACCAAGACCGGCAGCGAGTCGGCGGCGTGTTCTTGGCTGACCCAGCCCGGACCGGCCACTTTGGAACCGTCGAGCAGCGAAGTCCAGACGCCTTCGGGAACGTAGACGTCGACCCGGCCGTCGGCCCGCATCACCGGCGCCACCAGCACCGAGTCGCCCAGCATGTACTGGGTGTCGGCGTGGCGGGCGGACAGGTCGTCGGCGAACTCCAACAGCATGTGGCGCAGCACCGGCCAGCCGTGGGAGTGCGCTTCCTCGGCGATCCGGGCCAGGTAGGGCATCAACTGGTGTTTGAGGGCGGTGTAACGCCTGGTGATGTCGACCGCCTCCTGGTCGAACGCCCACGGCACCCGCACCGAGGTCGACCCGTGCAGCCGCGAATGCGAGGACAGCAGGCCGAACGGCAGCCACCGCTTGAACAGGGTCGGATCCGGCGTGCCCTCGAAGCCGCCGATGTCGTGGCTCCAGAAGCCGAAACCGCTCAGTCCCAGCGACAGGCCGCCGCGCAGGGTTTCCGCCATGGAGGAGTAGCTGGAGTCGTTGTCGCCGCTCCAGTGGACCGGGAACTGTTGGCATCCGGCGGTGGCCGAGCGGGCGAAGACCACCGCTTCGCCTTCGCCGCGCTCCTCCACCAGGGTTCGGAAGACAGTTTGGTTGTAGATCAGCGAGTAGTAGTTGTGCATCCGGTCGGGATCCGACCCATCGTGGAAACGGACGCCTTCGACCGGGATGCGCTCGCCGAAATCGGTCTTGAAACAATCCACTCCCTGAGCCAAGAGCTGGCGCACGTGATCGGCGTACCATTCGGCCGCCTCAGGGTTGGTGAAGTCCACCACCGCCATGCCCGCTTGCCAGCTATCGCATTGCCAGACGGAGCCGTCCAGGCGGCGCAGCAAGTAGCCTTTGGCGCGGCCCTCCTCGAACAGCCGCGACCGCTGGGCTATGTACGGGTTGATCCACATGCAAATGCGCAGGCCGCGAGCTTTCAAGCGAGTCAGCATCGCAGCGGGCTGGGGGAATTGCTCCGGGTCCCACTCGAAATCGGTCCAGTGGAATTCCCGCATCCAGAAGCAGTCGAAATGGAACACCGACAGAGGCAGTCCGCGCTCAGCCATCCCGTCCACGAAGGCGGTCACGGTCGCCTCGTCGTAGGCGGCCGTGAACGAGGTCGACAGCCACAGGCCGAACGACCAGGGAGGCACTCTGGCCGGCCGGCCGGTCAAGCCGGTGTAGCGGGCCAACACCTGCTTGGGCGTTGGGCCGGCGACCACCAAATACTCCAGGGCCTCCCCGGCAACCGAGAATTGGACCCTTTCGACCATTTCCGAGGCCACTTCGAAAGAGACTCGGCCCGGGTCGTCGACCAGGACGCCATAACCTTTCGATGTCAGGTAGAAGGGCACATTCTTGTAGGCCTGCTCGCTGCAGGTGCCTCCATCCTGGTTCCAGATATCGACGCTCTGGCCGTTCTTGACCACCGGCCCAAAGCGCTCTCCCAGACCGTAGACCGATTCGCCGACATCCAGCGTCAGCTGTTCGTGGACATAGACGGCGCCGTCATCGGCTGTGGCCAGTCCCACCGAGTTGCCGACCGAGGAAGTCAGCATCCGGCCTCCCGACCAGAACTCGAGCGCCCAGCCATCTCCGCGTCTCACCCGCGCCTCGAGATCGCCGGCCACCAGGCGCGCGTTTTGCCCGTCGACTTCAACCTGGGGGGAATAGTCCGCCGCCCGGGTCAGCTCGAAACGCGCCGGTGAAACCGTCCGGCCCTCATGATGGGCAATGCGCACTGAGATCACCCCTGGCGCCGGTGAACCCAAGGTGATTGTGATCAAGGGCCGGTTGAGCGTGTCACCGCGGGATCTGATCCGCGCTGTGGGGGCATAGACGGTCAATGTGCCGGCGTTCGAATCGGCGCGGACATCGCGCACCTCGGCCGGATGGAGCACTGACAAGCCCCCCCGCACTTGCCAGTATCCGTCTGAGAATTTCATTATTCGTCCTAGAAGCGGTTGGTTGGTGGCTACTTTATCGACCCCGCGGTGACACCCCGCGTCAGGGTCCGTTGGAAGATCAGGAAGAAAATCAGGGTTGGGATCAACGAGACCAGGGCGCCGGCGTTGAGAGTCGGCACGTCGAGCATCCGGTCTCCCTGCAACGAGGATAGTGTGATCGGCACCGTTTGCGAATCTGGCGAGGTCAACATCACCAGGGGGATGAAGAACTCATTCCAGGTCCAAATGAAGAAGAAGATCATCAGCACCGACAGGGTTGGCCGCACTATTGGGAAGACCACCTTCCATAGCTGCTGCCAAGAGTTGGCGCCGTCCAGCGCCGCCGCCTCCAGCAGCGAAGGCGGGAAGGTGCCGAGGACTGACGCCACCAGGTAGGTGCCGAAGGCGGATTGAATGACCGTGAAAATGATCACGATCGACCAACCGGAGTTGTTCAGTCCGACTTCCTGGGCCATGTCGTAGAGGGGATAGAGCAGCACTTCCTGGGGCAACATGTTGGCCAGCAAGAACACGCCGACCAGCCAGAGCCGGCCCCGGACTCTGCCCACTCCGAGCGCGTAGGCGGACAACAGCGACAGCAGTGTCCCGAACAGCGCCACCGCCGCCGAAGTCCAGATCGAATTCCACAGCTTGGTCGGGAAGTCGACGCGGTTCCAGAAGTCGACCAGGCCTTTGGTGTACAACTCGCTCGGCAACGCCAGCGGGCCGGAAGTGGAGTACTCGGTGGGGGACTTGAAAGCGTTGATGATCATCAGGGCGAACGGCGCCAACATGGCCAGCGCCACCACCACGCAGCCGGCTAATACGAACCACCTCAAGACGCCCCGATGGTGGCGGTCATGCGCCCGCCTGGGGCCCACCCGGGCCGAAGCCGGTACAACTGCGGTCATGCCGGCGCCTCCGTCCTAGAACGCTCTGATCTGTTTTGAAGAACCTGGATGATTCCGGCGACCACGATGATCACCACGGTCAGCACCGTCGCGATGGCCGCGCCGTAACCGACTTTGGATGTGTCGAAGAAATTCAGGAACGAGTAATAGGACGGCACCAAGGTCGATTTCTCCGGGCCGCCCCGGGTCAGGACATAGATCGGGGCGAAGACCTTGAGGGCCGCGACCGTGCAAGTCAAGACGACGACAAAGGTCTCTGGCCGGATCTGCGCGATGGTGATGGCGCGGAAGCGCCGGAACCATCCCGCCCCGTCCAATTCGGCCGCTTCGTAAAGCTCCGGATCGACCCGCTGCAGGGCGGACATGAAGATGACCGTCGGGTAGCCGATCTGGATCCAGACCAGCACCACCATCACCGCCGGCAAGGCGCTCTTGGGTTCGCCCAGCCAGTTGGGCGGCTGGGTGACGCCGATCGCGCGTAACGTCTCGTTCAGCGCGCCGGTCTGGGCGTTCAGGATCCAGTTCCAGACGATGCCGGCCACAGCGATTGGCATGATCTGGGGCAGATAGTAGGTCGCCCTAAGGAAGCCCGCCACTCGTTGGCCAACGTGAGTGGCCACGTAATCAAACAGAACGGCGGCCAACAATAGTCCGATCAGGGTCGGCACCAGCACCATCGAAACGACCATCCAGATCGAGTTCCGAAACGATCCCCAGAAGGCCGCGTCGCCCAACAGGTCGGCGTAGTTGCCCAGCCCGTTCCAATGCATCGGCGCCAGACCGCCCTTCCAGCGGTGCAGGCTGTACCAGACGTTCAGGCCGAAAGGCACGATTATGACCGTCAACAACCCGATCGCGCCCGGAATCAAGTAGAGCCAGTAAACCCGCCCGCGGCCACGGACGGGCCGCTTGGCGGCGGGCCTGGTCATAGCTTTGCCCTTCATCTCCTCCCCTGTGTTCGCTGGCCGCCGTGGCGCCGGACTTGCCCAACCATGCCTGTGCCCCCTTCATTTCCTCCGACACAGGCTGAGGCCCGCCATGTGGCGGGCCTCAGCCTGTGTTACCGATCTAGGAGCGTGGTGAACAACCACGCTCCGACCGTGTTGACGCCGGGCAGCGGAACGCTGACCAGCGGAAACGCGGAAGGCAAACGCTGCTTCGCCCTAGGAAACCGGTTTGTTCACCGGTTTCCTAGGAGCGCGCGTCAGCCGCCCAACAAGTCGGCCTTACCGGCATTGTAGAAGTCCCCCAACTCCGCCAACGCCGCCGCTGGAGTCTTGGAGCCGTTCACTATCGACTGCCCGAAGGCCACGATCTGGTCGTAGAATCCGGCCACCGGCCAGTCTGGATAGTAGGCCAGGCCGTCGGCAGCGACGATCGTGTCCCAGTTGTCCTGCAGGACCTTGGTGTTCTCATCGGTGATCACCGACGAATCGCCAGCCACCGGCAAGCCGCCCAGTTCGGCCATGACGTTTTGGGCTTTGGCGCCCAAGGCCGTGTCAATGAACTTGGCAGCCAGATCGGCGTTCTTAGCGTTCGACGGGATGACCAGCAAGTTGCCGGAGGACCCAGGCGAGAAATCGGAGCCCGGGAATGGCACTTGCCCCAGGGTGAACTGGACCTCGGCGTTGAGACGGCCGAACCACCAGGATCCCGAGTACATCATCGGGTAGGTGCCGGCTATGAAGGCCGTCCCCATATCCTCAGCCGTCAGACCAGTGCAGTCCTTGGCGATGAAGCCCTTGTCGACCCAATCCGCCACCAACTCGGCGCCTTCCAGCAATGGGCCGCCGGAGAAGTCGGCGTCGCCCTGGAATAGCTGGTAGGCGTCGATGAACGAACGGTCGGCCCGGGACAACGCCAACTCGTACCAGAGCTGGCCCAAGGCGTACTCGGCTCCGGACTGAGCCAGCGGGGTGATGTCCTTGGCCACGAAAGCCGCCATGGCCGCCTCGAGCTCCTCGAAGCTGGTCGGCGCCGCGATGCCGTTCTCGTCGAACATGTCCTGGTTGAAGTACAGCGTCACGTACTCGCCATAGGTCGGCACGTCGTACCAATTGCCCGATCCCATAAGGCCGTTCTCATCGTAACGGGCCGTCGTCTGAAGAGACGGCGAGAGCTTGGAATCCCAGCCATACTGCGAGGCGTACTCGCTCAGGTCTACCAACAGGCCCTGCGAAGCCAGCTGCCCCGCCGTGCCGTTGCCCTTGTTGTATTCCATAATGTCTGGCACGTCGTCGCCAGTCAGGACGATCTTGGCGTTCTTTTGCAGCTGCTCGAAGGTCTGGCCCTCGACCTTGATCTTGACGCCTGGATTATTGGCTTCGAATTCCTCAATCGCGGCGTTCCAAGACTTGGTCATGGCGGCGTCTTCGCCTTCGTAGTGCCAAAAGACCAGCGTTGTCTCCTCGCCGCCGCCGGAGGCGCCTCCGCCGCCGCCACCGTTCTCGTCCTTTTCGCCGCCGCAGGCGGTCAGCGCCAGCATGCCGGCGGCGATCATCGCGACCGCCATTGTTGCCCGTGTTGATCGTGTCATTGCTTCCTTCTTTCCGCCGGACCCCAGTGATCTCCGGCTGGCGTTTTCTTACTGTTTTGACTTCTAGTAATGGATAGATCCCGCGGGGCCGGCGGTGTCGGCCCGGGCGGCCAAGCCCCGTCGGCGGCCCAGGCCGACCCCGCGGCTTTGGCCCGGGAATCCGATTAGCGCACCGGATTCCCGGGCCGCGGCTAGATCAGCCGACCCCCTCGCTGCGCCGCCGACGGCGCGAGGCGACTGCGGCGAACCCGCCGACCAGCATCAGCAAGGCGGCCAGCGCGGCAGTTGGCAGGGCTGAGGTGCCGGTGAAGGGCAGCTGTCCCTCATCGTCAGGCGATACTCCCGTTCCGCCCGCTCCTCCGGCCGGCCCAGCCGGTCCGGCCGGCCCAGCCGGCCCAGTCGGTCCAATTGGTCCGATTGGTCCAATTGGCCCCGGCTCTCCGGGCTCCCCAGGTTCTCCAGGCTCCCCAGGTTCACCAGGCTCGCCCGGCTCTCCGGGCTCCCCGGGTTCACCCGGCTCCCCAGGTTCACCAGGCTCGCCAGGTTCTCCGGGCTCACCAGGTTCTCCCGGCTCACCGGGTTCACCCGGCTCCCCAGGTTCGCCAGGTTCGCCGGGTTCGCCGGGTTCGCCGGGCTCTCCGGCGATGATTACCGTGAATTCGCTGGTGGCGGTCTGGCCCAGGTTGTCTCGCCAGGTCACGGAGAACTGGTAGGTCCCCGGCGCGGCGGCGCCGGCATCGAACTCCACCGTGCCGTCCAGGCCGACCGTGACCGTCGCGCCGGCCGGGACGTCCGCGGCGGTGCCAGCCACGATGCTCCCGGTGGTGCCGATGGCGACCTGGAAGGTGTGCTCGCCACCTTCATCGACCGTTGCCGATCCGCCGCCGGCGGTGGGCCGGGCCTGGACGACGACTTCATACGAGACCACCACCGATTGGCCGAGGTCGTCGGTGAATGTGACGTCGAACTCGTAGGCGCCGGGCGCGACGCCATCGGCGTCGAACTCCACAGCCCCACTTGGCCCGATCACCACGGCGCCATCGGCTGGCGGCGTGGACAGAGCACCGGTCGCGGCGCCGATCCCGGCCGGGGCACCGAAGGCGTGCGAGCCGTCTTCGGCGATCCGGGCCTGGCCGCCGACTCCCGCGGGCATGGCCTGAATGGTGACGACATGCGTCACCACCACGCTCTTGCCCAGGTTGTCGTAGTAGGTCACCGGAATCTCGTAGACGCCCGGAACATCGCCCGAGAAGCGCACTGTGCCATCGGGCAGCACCACCGCTTCGGTGGCCGAGACATCGCCGTCAGCCGAGGTGATGGCGCCGATTTGGGTGGCGGCCAGATCGATCGACGCGGTCGCGATGGCCGGGTCCGCCACCGGCGCGGCATCGAGCACCACTTGCTTGACCGTGCCGTTGCCGTCCGCCTCGCCGACCTTCACATCTTGGGCCGTTCCCTGCGGAGCGCTCTGCTGAATGCCCTCGATCGCGAACCAGTTGATGCCCAGGTCGAGCCAGCCGGCGACAGCGCCATAGACGCTGGAGATGTCGGTGTTCGGAATCGCCGCCGACACCTCGAATACCAGGTAGAGGTCGTGGACTCCGGCCAGCGGCGTCAAGGCGAAGGTGACATCCTGCCAGTGATAGACCGGATTCTGATAATCCGCCGCCACTGTCAGGTCCAGGTCGCCCGCCAGTTCGACTTCGCCGAGCTTGGTCCCTGTCACCGGATCGTCTGCCATGACCGTGATCTTGGCCGGTTCGGTGGAGGCCTTCATATAGCGCAGCGTCATTTCGACCGCCTGAGCCTCCCCCATGTAGAACCGGTTGTAGACCGCGTAATCGCCGTTGCGGATGCGGTTGAGCTGCAGACCGGCATCGTCACCGTGGACATTGTCGGCCCGCAGGTTGGCCGGTGTCACACCGTCGACGTTCCCAGCCGAGTCAAACAATTCGGCCTCGTAGCGCGTCGGGTAGGCCGAGCGAATGCCTTGGCCTTGAATGACGATCCGGGTGGTGTAGGAGAGGTTGTTGCTGGTTGTGGCCGTCACATAGACCTCGCCGTCGCCGTTGCCAGTCGCCCGCAAGGTGGCGTTGTAGGCCCGGTTGTTGTTCCCAGAGGTCTGACCCTCGACGAATCCTGCCGCCTCGGACCCAGCGACGATCTCTGCCAGATTGGTGGGCTGGCCGTACTGGTTCGTCACCGTGAACGTGACCGGACGGGCCGCGCTGTTTGGGAACGGGTAGGTGACGGCGCTGAGCAGCAGCTCGCCCTTGTATTGGTGTATGGCGCCGAAGGTGTCGAACTGGTTCGGCCCCCACGAGATATCCGACGGCCGCGAATCCCAGCCGCTGCGAATGATGATCGCCTCCGCGTTGGTGCCCGCGTCGACCGTCTGATTCTTCAATTCCACATCGATCGAACCAGACGCCTGGCCGGAAGCGGTCGGGTAGGTGGCGGTCACCCGCACCCATCCGTCGGTTGTCCCGGCGGCCGTGAGCTGTCCAGTGGCGCTGATGGTGGCCGCTGTCGTCGGAGCGCCCAACAAATCTGTCACCGACCAGGTGACCGCGCCGGCCACCACGCGGGGAGCGTTGATTTCGGCTTCAACCACCAAGTTGCCGGACCGCTGCTCGATCGTGGCCGGAACCTCGACGTGGTACCGGGTCAGGGAGGTGGTCAGGTTGGTGTTGTAGTGGTTGGTGGTGACCGTCACATCGGCATTGGTCGCCTGGGCCAAGGCGCCAAGGCGCAGCCAAGACACCGACACGCCGCTGGACGGGCTGACCAAGTAGAGATCGGCCGTCCCGCTGGGAACCGCGGCCAGCGTGGTCCCAATGCTCACGAAGGTCTGCAGATGTCCCGTCGGCGGGACGTTGACGATTCCCATCGGGGTTCCGCCGGAGCCGGCGTCAGGGCCGTCGCGCCAAACCTCGACCGCAACCGGAACGGCGTTCGAGTTAGACGCCCGGATGGCGAAGCCCGTCTGCGATCCGAAGTTGACATCGGCGTACTTGACCCAGCCGCCGGTGGTGGCGCGGAAGTTGATGCCGTA
This sequence comes from Bifidobacteriaceae bacterium, assembly GCA_031270825.1. Classification (GTDB taxonomy): domain Bacteria; phylum Actinomycetota; class Actinomycetes; order Actinomycetales; family WQXJ01; genus JAIRTF01. The sequence continues at coordinate 43,575 of JAISXH010000036.1, read as the reverse complement.
AGTGTCGTTCTCATTGACCGAGCTCGGGATCACATCCGCCTGGGTGCCGGTGGCCGTCACCGTGGTGAACGAGTAGTCGTCGAAGTTGTACGCCGACTGGGCCGTGCTCAAGTCACGAGCCGCCAGTCCAGGGCCGGTGACCGTCAGCGTGGCCGTGGCCAGCTGGTCAGCGGTCGCCGAGGACCGGGCCGCCGCGATGGTGTACGTGCCTGGTTCGAGGGCATACCGTTGACCAGCCGCATCCCAGATCGCCAAATCGCTCAGCGACACGTTGATGGTGACTTGGGCTGTGGCGCCCGCGCCGACGTTGACCCGCTTGTAGCCGATCAGCGTCCGGTTGGGATACTCGACCCGCGAGGACCCGGCGCCGTTGAACGACGAGTAGAGCTGTACCACCTCGTCGCTGGCCCGCGTGCCGGTGTTCGAGACGGTCACGGAGACCGGCACCGTCGCGCTGAGGTTGGCGTTCGGGACCGAGGCCGGATTCAACGACACGCCCGAATAGGCGAAGGTCGTATAGGTCAGGCCGTAGCCGAACGGGTAAATCGGGGCGCCGTCGTAGTACTGATAGGTGCGGTTGCCCTTGATGATGTCGTAGTCGGTGATCGGTGGGAGGTCGCCCAGGCCCGCATACCAGGTCTGGTTCAGCCGGCCGGCCGGAGCATAGTCCCCGAACAGGACGTCCGCGACGGCGTTGCCGAGTTCTTGACCGGCGTGGCTGGTGTACACGATCCCCTTGACGTTGGGGTTGGCCTGGACGGCCGAGACGTCGAACGGGTAACTGCCGACTATCACGACCACCGTGTTCGGGTTGGCGGTGGCGACGGCGTCGATCAGTTCTTCCTGCGCGGGCGCCAGCTTGATGTCCGGCGCAGTCGACTGCCGGTCGTAGGTCTCACGCGAGGTCATGTGCGGCTGGTCGCCCACGGCGACAACGGCGACATCGGCCCCGGTGGCCTTGGCGACGGCATCGTCTACCCCGTCCTGGACCGTGATCAGCTCGAACTGCCGGTTGACGCTGGAGTTGTTGCCGTTGTGGACCACGTTGTAGGGCGAATTCTGGTTGACGTAGACGTTGGAGGCGGCGGTCGGGGAGACGATCGAGGTGCCCTTGGCGAAGCGCAACGAGACGACGGAGCCGGCCCGCTGGACAATGCCCAGGTTTTGATCGGTGGACCACTGCTGGCTGGCCCGGTTGGCGCCTTCGTAGCCGGGCGGGTCGGCGTTGGCTATGACGGTGTTGCCGGAGCCCCGCGCGACCAGATATCGATCGGTGTCGGCCGAACGCAGCAGCATGTTGTTGTAGCCGTAGTCGTAGAGGTAGAACTGGGCCTTGGCATCGCTTGCCGATGTGCCCGTGCCGGTCAACGGATCGGCCGGCGTGGCCCCGGTGACCAGGAACTTGCCGTCCGGATTGCCGGTGCCGTTGGTGACTTGGAGGGCCACCAGATCGACTCCGCGGCTGAAGTCAAGCGAACCGCTGGCGGCCACCTTCCGCGCCACCTCGTCCTTGATCAGGGTGGTGTAGGGGTAGGTGCCAGCGTAGAAGTCGGTCGAGTTCTCATCTCCCAAGGGGCCGACCAAGGCGACATCAGCCGACTTCGACAAGGGCAGAATGCCGCCATCATTCTTGAGCAACACGACCTGCTCTTTCGCGGCCTGAGCGGCGACCTCGCGGTTGGCCTGGGTGTCGAGCGCATTGATCTTGTTGAGCTGCTTGTAAGGGTTGTCGGTGGCGTCCGCGTCCAAGTCGCCAGCATGCAAACGAACCAGCAAGATGCCGTAGATGGCCTGGTCGATGTCCGCCTCGGTGATCATTCCCCGGGCCAGCGCCTCATAGAACCAGCGCCGGGTGGTAGGAGTGTCCGTGTCGGAGGGAGTCATCACGGCGATGCCGTTCTTGAGCGAATCAGCCATCGAAGCCGATTGGCCCAGCGTGCTAGCCGGGTAATAGGCGTTCGAGCCTGACAGGTTCCCGGGAGACCCGGCATCCGTCACCGCGAAGAACGCGCCGCTGCCGTATCCGCCGTCCACCCATTCGCCGTAGAGCTGGCTCATGACTTCCGGCATGACCATCGTGGGTTTGCCGTTGACCAGGTTGTACGCCGTCATGATGCCGTTGACGTTGCCCTCGGCGATGCCCCGGCTGAAGGCCCGGAAATAGTATTCGTACAGGTTACGGGGACCGGCGTTGGCCGAATAGCCGGCGCGGTTGGCCTCCTGCCCGTAGGCGGCGAAGTGCTTCAGGGTCGGAATCGCCTGGTAGTAGCCATTGTCGCCGCCCTGCAGGCCAGCGGCCATGGAAGAGGAAATGGTGCCCGCCAGGAAGGCGTCCTCGCCCATGGACTCGGAGGCCCGGCCGGCCCTCGGGTCGCGGGCCAGGTCCACCACCGGGGCCCAGATGTCGATCCCGTTGAAGCGGGCGTCGACCGAGTTATAGGCCCTCGCCTCAGAGCCCACGACATCGCCGATCTTCTCGGCCAGTTCGGGGTTCCAGGTCATAGCGATGCCGGTGTTCTGCGGGAACACCGTCGCGTAGCCGAGCCATGACAGGCCGTGCAACCCTTCGGTGCCGGTCCTGAACTGGGGCACGCCCAAGCGGATGATGGCGGCGCTGAACTGGTGCAGCAGGCCAACCTTCTCGTCCACGGTGAGGCGCGAAATCAAATCCTGAACCCGTGCATCGTCGCTGAGCGAGGTGTCTTGGAACGGGTAAGCGACGCCGGTAATGTCCTCGGGCGCAGCCACTGCCTGATTATCTTGGGTGGTAACCAACCCAAAAGCAACCACTGTCGCGGCTACCGTGGCCGCCACAACTTTCTTGGCGGCACTCAGCCGACCGGTTTGGTGCATCTCCTTTGATTCCCTTCGGTTGCGGCAGCTTGGCCGTTGCGGCAACACTGCCGATGAATTTGAGCGAGCCGACACCCCCCCGCCGCGGGACTCGAAGCGCTTCGATACTACCGCACCCGGTCGGCCCCCCGTCAATAGCTGTGGCCCAACTGCAACGTGGACACTGAAGGCGAACGGCTGACATGGGGGTTCGGCGCGGACTGAGGCCCGGGCCGCCCCGGCGGAGGCTGGTGTCGGCGAAATGACAGGGACCCGGCGTAAGCTGCAAGCAGTCGAATGGAAAGGAAAGCCGGTGGCCAACCCCAGGATGATCGACGTCGCCAGAAGAGCCAATGTGGCTCCCAGCACCGTCTCCTACGCCCTCAGCGGTCAACGCACCATATCCCCGTCGACCCGCAAACGCATTCTTCGGGCCATCGCCGAACTCGGTTACAAACCCAACGAATTGGCCCGCGGCCTGGCCAGCCGGCGGTCGCGCGTGGTGGCCCTGCTGCTGCCCGAATCCCAGCGCGGAATCGGCTTCACCGAGATGGAGTTCGCCACCGGGGCCGCCCAGGCCGCCAAGGAGCTAGGCCACCAACTGGTCCTGTCGGTGACCAACTCCAACACGGCCGGCCAGGTCGAGGCGCTGAACAAAGGCGGATTGATCGCCGGCGCCATCCTGATGGAGGTGCGCTTGGATGACGAACGCATCCCCCTGCTGCGCAACGCCGGCATACCCTTCTCGATGATCGGCCGGCCGCGGGACCCGGACGGGATCGACTGCGCCGACATCGACTTCGACCAGACCGGCAGAGACGCCGTCGAGCACCTGGCCAAACTCGGCCACCGCAAGATCGCTTTCCTGAACCACTCGGCCTCTGAGATGTCGACCGCCTATGGCCCGTCAGTGCGGGCGGCGGCGGCCTTGAGACGGGCCGCGGAAGAGTTCTCGGTCGCCTACCTGGAGCGCCCCTGCGGCGAGGACTCCGAATCTGGAGAAGCCGCCTTCCGCGAACTGCTGGAGACCGCCCCCGACCTGACCGGCATCGCCATTATGAACGACCGCGCCACCGTCGGGGTCCTCAGCGCCATAGAACGCATCGGCGCGTCCGTGCCGCGCGACTTCTCGGTCGTGTCGATCGCCTCCTCGACCCGCGTCACCGAGATGTTCCGCCCCAAGTTGACGACCCTTGAGCCGCAGGCGATCGAACTGGGCCAGATGGGCGCCCGCCTGCTGATCGAGGCCCTGCAGACGCCGCCCGACCTGGAACGCGAGCCGGCATCGGTGTTGCTGCCGTGTCGGCTGGTGGTCAGGGACAGCTCAGGACCGCCGCCAGCGCCGCCGACACCAGCACCAGCACCGGCGCCAACCAGCATCTCCAACGTTTAGAGACTCAAAGCACGGCGGGCAAAGCGGCCAGCGCCCGGGCAGCCACAGCGTCCGCCGTCAGCCCCCAGCGTTCGGCGATGTCCGCCCGCGCGCCGTGGGAGAAGAACTCCTTCGGCAGGCCGCAGTTGACCACCGGCAAGGTCAAAGCCTCCGCCGCCACCGCGCGGGCGATCGCCTCGCCGGCGCCGCCCGCCACCATTCCGTCCTCGATCGTCACCACCAGCTCGTGAGCGGCGGCCAACCGGGTCAGCCCGGGAGCGACCGGGTAGACCCAGCCTGGATCGACCACCGTGGCGGCCACGCCGCGTTCCTTCAGCAACTCGGCCGCCTGCAGCGCCGTGCCCGCCTCAGAACCGATCCCGACCAGCAGCACCACCGGATTCGGGCCCGTCCGCTCAAGCAAGTCCAACCCGTCTTGGCGCCAGAGCGCGGGGATGTCGCGCGGCATCGGGCCCTTGGGGTAACGGACCACGGTCGGGGCGTCCACGACGGCGACCGCTTCACGCAATAGCTGGCGCAACGTCGCGGCGTCCCTGGGAGCGGCCAGCCGCAGCCCCGGGACCAGCCGGAACAGGGCCAAGTCCCATTGGCCGTTGTGGCTGGGGCCGTCGCAGCCGGTGATGCCGGCACGGTCCAAGACAAAGGTGACGCCGGCGCGGTGCAGGGCGCAGTCCATCAGGATCTGGTCGAAGGCTCGGTTCAGGAAACTGGCGTAGACGGCCACCACCGGGTGCGCGCCGGCATAGGCCAAACCGGCGGCCAGGGCGGCGGCGTGCTGTTCGGCGATTCCGACGTCGAAGACCCGATCCGGGAATTCGGCCGCGAACGGCACCAGCCCGACCGGCTCGAGCATCGCCGCGGTGATGGCGACCACCGCTGAATCTTTGCGCCCAATTCGCACCAATTCGTCGGAGAACACCGATGACCAGCCGAAACGCGAAGGCTCCAAGGGCAGACCGGTCTCGGGGTGGATACGCCCCACCGAATGGAACCGATCCGGCCAGTGTCCCTCCGCCGGGATGTAGCCGCGACCTTTCTCAGTGATGACGTGGACCAGGACCGGACCGCCGAAGGCCTTGGCCTGCGCCAAGGCGCGTTCGACCGCCGGCTCGTCATGGCCGTCGACCGCGCCGATGTACTTCAGCCCCAGGTCCTCGAACATCGCCTGCGGGGCGACCACGTCCTTGACGCCCTTCTTCAACCCGTGCAGCGCGCCGTAAACCAACCGCCCGAAGCGTCCACCATGGGAACGCAATTGACGCTTGCCCCAGCCGAGCAGGCGCTCGTAATAGGGCGTGGTGCGCAGCCCCGACAAATGGTTGGCCAGACCGCCGATGGTCGGCGCGTAGGAACGGCCGTTGTCGTTGACGACAATGATCAGCCGGCCTTCGTTCGATTCGGCGATGTTGTTGATGGCCTCCCAGCTCATCCCCCCGGTCAGGGCTCCGTCCCCGACCACCACCACCGTGAAGCGGTCGGTTTGTCCGGACAGGCGCCTCCCGGCGGCGATCCCGGCGGCCCAAGACAGTCCGGCTGAAGCATGGGTGTTCTCGAGCACGTCATGGACCGATTCGGCCCGCGACGGATAGCCGGAAAGACCTCCCGCCTGGCGCAGACGGTCGAAGTCCTGGCGACCGGTGAGGATCTTGTGGACATAGGAGATATGGCCGGTGTCGAAGACAATCGTGTCGCGGGGCGAGTCGAACACCCGGTGCACGGCGATCGTCAATTCGACCACCCCGAGGTTCGGGCCCAGATGGCCGCCGGCTCGGGAGACCTTCTCGACCAGGAAGTCGCGGATGTCCGCGGCCAGGTCCTCGATTAGCTCAGGTTGGAGCTTCTTCAGCGATCGCGGATTGTTGACCTGGGACAACACCGTCCCTGGCGGTCGTGAACGGCCCAAACCGGGGTCTCGACGCGCTGCGTTCAACGGCTAGGAACCTTTCTGTCTTCGATGCTGAGACCGTGCCCGCCGACCGCCAGCGTGGCGGGCCCGCGCACCCGAACTCTTCACCGAACTCTTCACCCGCCGCCTGGCCGTCCCCCATTGTCGACATCCCAGGCTCGGCTTACAACATCGCTGGCCTTCAATGGTACGGCCAGGCGGGGCAAGTCGCCGCATCGCCTCCCCGCCCGGCGCCCAAGCCGGCGCCAACCGAGCCAGCCCCAACCGAGCCGGGGCCGATGCCGCCAAGGCGACCAGGCGGCATCGGCCCCGGCCGGGACTCGGCTACGCGGCCGCCGTCAGCTGACGAAGCACGAACTGGAGGATGCCGCCGTTGCGGTAGTAGTCCGCCTCTCCCGGAGTGTCGATCCGGACCACCGCGTCGAAGACCACCGCCGTCCCGTCCGCCTTGGTCGCGGTGACTTTGACGGTCTTGGGGGTGATCCCGCTGTTCAGGGCCTGGACGCCCTGGATGTCGAAGACCTCGGTGCCGTCCAGTCCCAGCGAGTCGGCCGATTCGCCGGCGGGGAACTGCAACGGCAGCACGCCCATGCCGATCAAATTGGACCGGTGGATGCGTTCGAAGGACTCGGTGATGACAGCCTTGACCCCCAACAGCAGCGTCCCTTTGGCAGCCCAGTCGCGGGAGGATCCAGTGCCATATTCCTTGCCCCCCAACACCACCAAGGGGATGCCCGCGGCTTTGTAGGCCTCGGCGGCTTCGAAGATGGTGGTCTGGACGCCGTCCAAGAGATTGAGGGTGTAGCCACCGGCGATGTCCACCAGCTGGTTGCGCAGGCGGATGTTGGCGAAGGTGCCCCGCATCATGACTTCGTGGTTGCCCCGGCGCGAGCCGTAGGAATTGAAGTCTTTGACGGCCACGCCGTGATCGGCCAGGTAGCGGCCGGCCGGGCTGTCGGCCTTGATGTTGCCGGCCGGAGAGATGTGGTCGGTGGTGACCGAATCGCCCAGCTTGGCCAGCACCCGCGCGCCGGCGATGTCCGCCACCGGCGCCGGGGCGGCGGCCATCGACTCGAAGTAGGGCGGCTTGCGAACGTAGGTGGACGCGCCGTCCCACTCGAAGACGGCTCCCTCGGGCGTGGGCAGCGAGCGCCAGCGCTCGTCGCCGGCGAACACGTCCTCATAGGAGGCCTCATACATCTGGCGCGAAATGGTCGCGTCGATGGAGGCCTGGACCTCTTCCGGCGAGGGCCAGACGTCTTTAAGGAAGACCGGCCGTCCGTCTTGGTCGAAACCGAGCGGATCGGTCTCGAAATCGAAGTCCAGCGTCCCGGCCAGCGCGTAGGCCACCACCAGCGGCGGGCTGGCCAGGTAGTTCATGGCTATGTCCGGCCCGATCCGGCCCTCAAAGTTGCGGTTGCCGGACAGCACCGCGGTGACCGCCAAGCCGTTCTCCCCGATCGCCTGGGAGATCTCCGGCGCCAACGGCCCCGAGTTGCCAATGCAGGTGGTGCAACCGTAGCCGACAACGTTGAAGCCCAGCGCGTCCAGGGCCGGCCACAGTCCGGCCTTGTCGTAGTAGGCGGTGACGGCCTTGGAGCCAGGCGCCATCGACGTCTTCACCCAGGGCTTCGACTTCAGGCCCTTGGCCACCGCCTTTTGGGCCAGCAACCCGGCCGCCAGCATCACCGACGGGTTGGAGGTGTTGGTGCAAGACGTGATCGAGGCGATGCAGACGTCGCCGTGGCTAAGGGTGAACTCGCCTTTGCCCGCCACCGCGACGGGCACGGCTTTGGCTTTGACCCGGTCCGATGCCGCCGGGTCAGACGCCGGGAAGGACTCGGCTTCGGATTCGTCCCCGGCCGCCGTCGCCGCCACATCCGGGGCGTAGTTGGGCAGGTCGCGCCGGAAGGCCTGGCGGGCCTGGCTCAGTTCGATCCGGTCCTGCGGCCGCTTCGGCCCGGCGATGGAGGGCACCACGGTGGACAGGTCCAGTTCCAGATATTCGGAGAAGACCGGCTCGACATAGTCAGGGCTGGCCGGGTCGAACCACAGCCCTTGGGCCTTGCAGTAAGCCTCGATCAAGGCGACCTGGTCTTCCGAGCGGCCGGTCAGACGGTAGTAGTCCAGGGTCACGTCATCGACCGGGAAAATGCCGCAAGTCGAGCCGAACTCGGGACTCATATTCCCGATGGTGGCGCGGTTGGCCAGCGGAACCTGGGACACGCCCTCGCCGTAGAACTCGACGAACTTTCCGACCACGCCGTGTTGGCGCAGCTTCTCGGTGATGGTCAGCACCACGTCGGTGGCGGTGACGCCCTGCGGGATGGTCCCATGCAGTTTGAATCCGACCACCTTCGGGATCAGCATCGAGACCGGCTGGCCGAGCATTGCCGCCTCGGCCTCGATCCCGCCCACGCCCCAGCCCAGAATGCCCAGGCCGTTGACCATGGTGGTGTGCGAATCGGTGCCCACGCAGGAGTCCGGGTAGGCTTGGCCGCCCCGCGACATGACGCCACGGGCCAGGTATTCAATGTTGACCTGGTGGACGATGCCGGTGCCCGGCGGCACCACTTTGAACTCGCTGAACGCCCCCTGGCCCCAGCGCAGGAATTGGTAACGCTCGCGGTTGCGGTCGTATTCAATGGCGACGTTGAGGTCGAAGGCCTGCGGCGAGCCGGCGTATTCGATGATGACCGAGTGGTCGATCACCATTTCGGCTGGGGCCAGCGGGTTGATCTTGTTCGGGTCGCCGCCTAGCTCGGCGACCGCTTCGCGCATGGTGGCCAGGTCCACCACACAGGGCACGCCGGTGAAGTCTTGCATCACCACGCGCGCCGGAGTGAACTGGATCTCGACCGACGGATCGGCGGTCGGATCCCAGTTCGCCAGCGCCCGGACCTGGTCGGCCGTGATAGTGGCGCCGTCTTCGTTGCGTAGAATCGACTCCGCCAGGATCTTGAGCGAAAAAGGCAGCTTGGCCAGCCCTTCGACCGCGCCCAAGCGGAATATCTCGTAGTTGTCGTCGCCGACGCTCAGCTGTGAGCGGGCGCCGAATGAGTCAAGTGAGGCCATTGTTACGGAAAATCCCTTTCTGGGCGTCCCGCCGTGGGCCGCCCCGCACATTTATCTCGACATCGAGGTAAATGCTACCCTACCAGCTTGCCCTTCAATTATCCCCCGCCCTTGACGGGCTCTTGACCACTACCGGGGCGCGGGCGGGGCGCGGGCGGGGCGCGGGCGGCCGCGATGTGAGATAGATCACATTGCCTTGGCGCCGCCGGCGCCAGGCGGTCTAGCTTGACCACATGATCGACGTGGCAGTCCCTGATTTCAGGGCCGACACGGGCAAACGCCCGGGCCTCGCCATGCCCGCCAGTGGGATCGGCCTGATGGCGATCAGTCCGGTGGTCGATTTCGGCTTGGGCCTGATCGGCCTGGTCGATCACGCCCTGGACGCCGCCCGCTGGGAGGTGATCGGCGCCGTGGCCGGCGCCAGCTGCTTCATGATCGGCCTGAATCTTCTGGCCTTGGGTCTGATCCGGCGGTCCCGCCGCGGCCTGTTGGCCCCACCCGCGCTGCCGCCAGCCGACTGATTGGCCCGTCGGCCTAACTAAACTGGCCGCATGACGAACCTGTCCCGCCCCGCCAGACGGGCTGTCGCCCTGGCGGCGGGACTGGCCGGAACCGTGTCGCTGAGCACCAACCTGGTCCGGGAAACATGGGGCGGATTCCGCTACCGAACCCTGGACACCTGGGAGACGGTGCCGCTGGACGGCGAATTCGCCGGCAACGACGTCTTCTTGCTGGCGATCTGGGCGGGGCTGACCCTGGTGGCCGCCCGGGCTCTGGCGGTGACGAGCCGTCGCGCCCGTGCGGCCGCGGCCGCCTTGGCCGTCGCCGCCGCTCTGGCTGAGACCCTTGGCGCGGCGCTCAACTGGGATAACTCGCTCCATTTGCTGGTCTCATCGAAGACCCAGCTAGCCAAGACCGCCATCCATCTGACCGGCTATTGGGTCATCTTCTACATAGTGTTCGCGCTGCTCCTGGCGGCCTGCCTGAAGGCCGGCGGCCAGGCGGCCAGGCGGCGTGAGGCCACTGCGGCCAGAAGCGCCGGCCAGTCGGACGCCGGCCAGTCGGACGCCGGCCAGTCGGGCGCCGGCCAGTCGGGCGCCGGTCAGTCGGGCGCCGGGCCGTTGGGCGCCGGGCCGTTGGGCCCGGACCAGACGGGCCAGGCGGTCCAGGCGGGCGAGGCGACCCCAGCCAAAGGCGGCGGCGGAACCGGAGGCGCCGGCACGGCATCGGCGGCGTGGGGATGGTTGAGACGCCAATGGGGCCAACACCGGCGGCGGTTCGTGTTCGGGATCTGGCTGACGCTGTGCCTCAGCCGGGTGCCGTATCTGCTGGCCTGGTACCCGGCGGTGCTGACGGTCGACGCGGAGAATCAACTCGAGCAGGCGCTGGGCGAATACCCGCTGTTCGCGCATCATTCGCTGGCGCACACCGCTGCGCTGGCGGTGTTCGGCCAGGCCGGGCGGGCGGTTGGATCGGTGACCGGCGGACTGGCGGCCTATTCGGTGTTCTTGATCATGGCTTCGAGTGCGGCCTTCGCCTACGTGCTGCTCGCGCTCAAACGCTGGGGGATCCCAGCGGCGGCGGTCCTGGGCGCCGGGGCCTTCTTCGCGCTCAACCCGCTGTTCGGGATGTACTCGGTCGACGCGGAGAAGGACGTGCCCTTCGCGCTCGGGGCCATGTGCCTGGTGACCGCTCTGGTGGAAGTGCTCAGGCGCCGGCCTGAATTCTCAGGCGGACCCGGCCGGTGGATCCCTCTGGTCGCCTTTGCGCTGGTGGTGGCGCTATGGCGGTCCAATGGCATCTACGCGCTGGCGTTGGCGTTCGCCTGCCTGGTCATCTGGGCCAAAGGCCAACGGCGGCAATTCTTGGCGGCGGCCGCCATCACCGGGGCGCTGTGGGCGTTGGTCACCGGACCGGTGTCCGCCGCCCTGGCCGAGGCGCCCGGCGACTCGCTACGCGAGTCCCTCTCCCTGCCCGTCCAACAGGTCGCCCGCGCCGTCCACGAGCACCACGCCCAGCTCACCGACCAGGAGAAGCGGCTGATCGCGGACATCTTCTCGGTCGAAACATGGGTGTCCCAGTCGATGCCGTTCGAAGACGCCTACTACCCCCGGCTGTCTGACTGGGTGAAGAACCAGATCGACTCGGAATATCTGTCCGCGCACAAGGCCGAAGCTTTGGAGCTCTACTTCGAGTTGGGCCGCAGGTATCCCAAGTCCTATATCAACGCGGCCCTGGCCCAGACCTTCGGCTACTGGTATCCGGAGGCGATCGAGCACGCCAGCCAGAGCTATCAAGCGGACAATCCCTGGGGGATCTCGGCTGACGACTCACTCGCCCCCGGCCTCAGGAAGGCCATGACCTGGGCGGCTTGGGGCAGCCCCAGACCGGTCCCAGTGGTCTCCATGTTCTTCTCGATCGGCTTCTACTTCGGCCTGACCGTGCTGGCGGCGACCGCCCTGGTCATCAAGCGCCGAGCGAGGTTGGCGCTGGCCCTGACTCCCCTGGCGGGCATCTGGGGCACAGCCCTGCTCTCGCCAGGCTTCGCCGAATTCCGCTACGTGTTGGCGCTGGCCTGCGCGGCGCCAGTGGTGGCACTGGTGGCTTGGCGGGCGCGGGGATGAGCGGCGGCGAAAACCTCCCGCAAGTGGTCGGGAGTGACCTTGGTGTAGAGCTGGGTGGTGGTGACCGAGGCGTGGCCGAGCAGTTCTTGGACCACTCGGATGTCGGCGCCGCCCTGCAGCAAGTGGGTGGCGAAGGAGTGCCGCAGCCGGTGCGGCGTTGTGTCCGGTTGGCCAATGGCCTCGCCTGCGGCCCGGACCAGCTCGAACGCGGCCTGGCGGGACAGGCGCCGGCCGCGCCGGCCAACCAGCAGGGCCGCCGTGCCCCTGCCCCGCAGGACGCGGCCGGGACGCTCGCGGACCAGATATTGCTCCACGGCCGCGCGGGCGCAGGCGCCCATCGGGATGACCCGTTCCTTGTCGCCCTTGCCGATCACCCGGACCCAGGACCGGTCGGCCAGGGCGGCCCGGGCGGCCCGGCCCGGCCCGGAGTCTTCCAGGCCTAGATCGTCCAGGTCCAGATTCAGCACTTCCGAGACACGCGCGCCCGTGCCGTACAGCAATTCGACCAGCGCGCGCGCCGTCAAATCCTGGCCCGTGGCTGTGATCAGCGCCTCTACCTGGTCGACGGTCAACGCCTTAGGCAAGCGCCGACCCGGCCGGGGCGGGCGCACCTGCGCCGTCGGGTCGTCCGCGGCCCAGCCCTCCAAGAGCGCGAAACGGTGCAGCCCGCGCACAGCGGACAGGGTCCGCGCCACCGAGGACGCTGCCAAGCCGGACGCCATCAGGTCGGCCCGGAATTGCTCGATCCGAGCCTGGGTGACGCCATCCAGCCGGACCTCGCCCAGGTAAGAGCAGTAGCGGTCCAAGTCCCGTCCATAGGCTTCGACCGTCGCCGCGCTGGCCGAACGCTCGACCCGCAGATGGGCCAAGAACCGTTTCCGGGCGGCGCCAAGGTCGCCAGGCGCATGGGATTCGGCCGCGGGCCGCGAACCGACAGGGTCCGGCGAGCGATCACCGCCGAACGCAGAGCCTTCACCCAGTGGACCGACAAGCACATCTCAATACTGGCCCACCAGGTGCATCGGCCCAGTCCAGCGCGCAGGCCAGCCCTAAGATTGTCACCATGTCGCAATCGCTCCACTGGACCAACCTCGACAACGAGGCCGTCGCCACAGCCAAAGCCCTCGCCGCCGATGCCGTCGAAAAAGCCGGCTCCGGCCATCCCGGCACCGCCATCTCGCTGGCCGGGGCCGCCTACCTGCTGTTCCAGCGGCTGATGACGCACGATCCGGCCGATCCGGCCTGGCCCGGCCGGGACCGTTTCGTCCTCAGCGCCGGACACACCTCGGTGATGCTCTACATCCAGCTTTACCTGGCCGGCTACGACGTGTCGCTGGATGACCTCAAGGCCCTGCGCACGGCCGGCTCGATCACCCCCGGGCACCCCGAATTGGGGCTCACCCCCGGCGTCGAGATGTCGACCGGGCCGCTCGGCCAAGGCTTCGCCTCAGCCGTCGGAATGGCCATGGCCGCCCGCCGCGAACGCTATTTGTTCGACCCGGACGCCGCCGCCGAACAGGCCGCCGAACAGGCTGACAACCCCGCCGCCGACGCCGACCGCCCAGGTCCCAGCGCCAGCAGCCTCTTCGACCACACCATTTGGGTGATCGCCGGCGAAGGCGACCTCGAAGAGGGCATCACCGCCGAGGCGTCCTCGCTGGCGGGAACCCAGAAGCTGGGCAATTTGGTGGTGCTGTTCGACCAGAACCAGATCTCGATCGAAGGCGACACGGCGGTCGCCTTCACCGAGGATGTGATCGAGCGCTACCAGGCCTATGGCTGGCACACCCAGAGCGTCGATTGGACCAGCGGCGGGCGCTATCACGAAGACTACGAGGCGCTGTACCGGGCCCTGCGGGCCGCCCAGGCCGAAACCAACCGGCCCTCCCTGGTCAGACTGCGCTCCGTCATCGGCTGGCCGGCGCCGTCGAAGCAGAACACCGGCGCCATCCACGGCTCCAAACTGGGCCCAACCGAAGTGGCCGGCCTCAAACGCGCGCTCGGCCTGGACCCGGACGCGGCTTTCAGCGTGCCGGAAGAAGTCCTGGCGTTCACCCGTCAGGCCCGCGAACGCGGCGCCAAAGCCCATGTCGCCTGGCGCGCCCGCTGCGACGCCTGGCGCGAGGCCAACCCGGAGCGGGCCGAGCTGTGGGACCGGCTGAGCCGAAAGGAATTGCCGGCCGCTATCGAAGACGCGCTGCCCACGTTCGAAGCCGGAACAGCCATAGCCACCCGGGCGGCATCGGGCAAGGTGCTGTCCGCGCTGGGACGGGTGCTGCCGGAACTGTGGGGCGGATCGGCGGACCTGGCCGGCTCCAATAACACCACCATCGCCGGGGCGACCTCTTTCCTGCCGGACAATCCTGGCGGCCGGACCATCCACTTCGGGGTGCGCGAACACGCCATGGGGGCCATTCTGAACGGGATCGCGCTGCACGGCCCGACCCTGCCCTACGGCGGCACCTTCTTGGTCTTCAGCGACTACATGCGGGGCGCGGTCCGGTTGACGGCCCTGATGAACCTGCCGGTGACGCTGGTGTGGACGCATGACTCGATCGGGGTGGGCGAAGATGGGCCGACCCACCAACCGGTCGAGCAACTGGCCGCCCTGCGGGCGCTGCCGGGCCTGGACGTGATCCGCCCGGCGGACGCCCATGAGGTCGTCTGGTCCTGGCGCCACCTGCTGGCCCGCCGCCGCCCGGCCGCGCTGATCCTCAGCCGCCAAAACCTGCCGGTGTTGGACCGACTGGGCGAAGGCTTGGGCCAGGCGGTCGATTTGTGCGGCGGAGCTTATGTGCTGGCCGATTCGCCGCTGCCCAAGATCGACGTGCTCCTGTTCGCGACCGGCTCCGAGGTCCACTTGGCGCTGGGCGCCCGTTCTCTTCTGGCCAGCCAGGGGGTGGGGGCGCGCGTCGTCTCCGCGCCATGCTTGGAGTGGTTCGCCGAACAGACGCCGGAGTATCGCGAGGACGTGGCGCCGGCGGCCGTCAAGGCCCGGGTCTCGGTCGAGGCCGGGATCGCGATGCCGTGGTACCGGTTGGTCGGCGATGCCGGCCGGTGCGTCTCGATCGAGGGCTACGGTCAGTCCGCGGCCGCCGGAGAGCTTTTCGAACAGCACGGCTTCACCCCGGAGAAGGTCGCCGCGGCGGCCCAACAGTCGATCGCGGCCGCGAAGGCCAAGTGAGCGTCAATCCGCTGGTCGACCCTCTGGACCAGCGCGTCCCCAGGGTGCCGCCGCCATGCGCGCTGACCATTTTCGGCGTGACCGGCGATCTGGCCCGCCGCAAGATCCTGCCCGCCATCTATGATCTGGCCAATCGCGGCCTGTTGCCGGCCGGGTTCTCCTTGACCGGCGTGGCCCGCTCTGAGTGGACCACCGCCGAATTCGTCGGCCAGGCCCATGCGGCCGTCGCCTCCGGGGCGCGCACGCCCTTCCGCCAGCGCGTGTGGGAGCAATTGAGCGCCTCGATGACCTATGTCAGCGGAGACATCGCCGAGGCCTCGACCTATGACCGGCTACGCCAGGTGTTGGATCGCTCCGACGCCAGTTTCGGCACCGGTGGTCGGCGCGTTTTCTATTTGTCGATGCCGCCCGCCACTTTCGGGGTCATTTGCGGCCACTTGGCCAGTTCCGGCTTGGCCGCCCGGGGACCGGACGCCAAGGTGGTGATCGAGAAGCCGTTCGGACATGACCTGAGTTCGGCCCAGGCCCTGGACGCCACCCTCAGCCAGGTCTTCGACCCGGCCAGCGTCTTCCGGATCGATCATTACCTGGGCAAGGAAACCGTCCGCGGCATGCTGGCGATGCGTTTCACCAACCAGGTCTTCGAGCCACTGTGGTGCTCCGAGCACGTGGACCACGTCCAAATCACCATGGCTGAAGAACTGGGGGTGGGATCCCGGGCCAGCTATTACGACGGGATCGGGGCCACCCGCGATGTGATGCAAAACCACTTGCTCCAGCTCCTGGCCATAATCGCGATGGACAAGCCGGCCTCCTTCGGCGCGGCCGACTTGCGGGCGGCCAAAGAGGCCGCCCTGGCGGCGGTGGCGATCCCCGGCCCGGTGGGCGAATGCGCGGTCCGCGGGCAGTACACCGCCGGCTGGCAGGGCAATATCCCTGTGCGCGGCTACCTGGACGAACCGGGCATCAGGGCAGACTCGGTGACGGACACCTATGGGGCGCTCAAACTGGCGGTCCGAACGGACCGCTGGCGGGACACTCCGTTCTATCTGCGCACCGGCAAGCGTTTGGGCCGCCGCGTGACCGAGGTGGCGATCATTTTCCGGCGCGCCGACAACCAGGCCGAATGCGCCGGGGCGGCCCAGCCCGGCCCGGTGGCCGAGTTCGGACCAGCGGCCGAACCCGTTTCGGCGGCGGCGTCCGGGCCGGCGACTGAGTTCGCGCCAGCGGCCGAGTCCGCTGCGGCGGCCACGTTCGGCGCCAAGCGCCCTTCCGGCAGTCCGTGGCCGGACTTCTGTTTGCAGGGACGGCCCTCGGGCGCGAACGCGCTGGTCATTCGCATCCAGCCGGATGAGGGCATCACCCTTAGGATCGGCGCCAAAGTGCCCCAGACCGACATGGACGTGCGCGACGTGACGATGGACTTCTCTTACGGGCACGCCTTCACCGAGTCGTTGCCGGACGCCTACGAGCCGTTGATTCTGGACGTCCTGTTGGGCCAGGACCCGCTCTTCCCAAGGGCTCGGGAAGTCGATGAATCCTGGCGCGTGATCGATCCGGTGGAGGAGTACTGGGCTTCGCTCGATTCGCGCCCGGAACCGTATCAGGCTGGAACCTGGGGGCCCGCCGGGGCCGATCGGCTGCTCGCTCGCGACGGCCGGGAATGGAGGCGGCCATGATCATTCCGCTGTACGCGACCTCGACCGCGCATGTCGCCACCAAGCTGGTCGAATTGCGCCAAGACGGCGGCGTCGCCGCCCTGGGGCGGGTGCTGACCCTGATCATCCACTGCGAAGCAGGCGACATCGAAACCTCGATCCAGGCCGCGAATCTGGCCTCGATAGAGCATCCCTGCCGGGTGATTGTGCTCACCGCCGAGGATCTTGACGGCCCCGCCTCGATGGACGCCCAGATCAGGGTCGGATCAGACGCGGGCGCGTCGGAGGTGATAGTCCTGCGGCTGCGAGGCGCCCCAGGGCGGCATTTGGACGCCGTGGCCACTCCGCTGCTGCTGCCGGACGCTCCGGTGGTGGTTTGGTGGCCGGATGTCTGGCCGGACCTGCCCTCCCAGGACCGTCTGGGCACCTTGGCCTCGCGCCGGATCACCGACGCCACCGTGGCCGAGCGCCATCTGGCCGGCGAGGCCGGTCCGCTGCCCCTGGTGGCCGCGCTGACCACTGGATACACCCCCGGCGACACCGATCTGACCTGGACCAGGCTGACCCCCTGGCGGGCGCAGTTGGCGGCGGCCCTGGAGATCCCGCCCCTGACGGCGGTCGCCGCGGCCACGGTGACCGGACCTGACTCGACGGCATCGTACCTGATGGCGGCCTGGCTGACAGACCGGCTGGGAGTGCCGACCCGGCGCCAGATAGCCGACTCGCCGTTCTTGACAGCAGTTGAGTTCCGCCTCGCCGGCGGCCGGCGCGTCCTGCTGGACAAGGAGTCAGAGGAGTCCCAAGCCGTGCTCCGCATCAGCGGGCAGGTCGATCGCGTGGTGACGCTAAGCCGCCGCAGCCGGGCCGAGGCGCTGGCCGAGGAATTGCGGCGGCTGGAGCCGGACCTGGCCTACGGCCATCTGGTCGAGGAGGCGCTGCCCCGCTACCTGGCCGGCGGTCCGCCAATCCCACCGGGACCCGAGGATGCCAATTCATGAGAGACGTGATCGTGTTGCCGGATCCGGCCTCGGTGGTCGAGGCCACCGCTCAGCGGCTGGTGTCATTCTTGCTCGAGTCGCAGTCTTTGACCTCGCCCATCCATGTGGCGCTGACCGGCGGCGACACCGGCATAGCCGTCCTGGAGCGCGTCCGCGCCAACACTCTCCTGGGCGCCGTGTCCTGGCCTGACGTGCACTTTTGGTGGGGCGATGAGCGCTTTGTGGCGGCCGGCGGCCCAGACCGCAATGATTGGCGGGCGCACCGGGCGCTGCTCGACCACCTGCCGGAGGCCGCCGGCGGGATCCATCCCGTCGCCAGTCCCGATCAGGGCCTGTCCCTGGTCCAGGCCGCCCGCGACTACACCGCCGAATTGCGCCGCCACCAGGTGGTGTTTTCGCTCGTCCTGCTGGGCGTGGGACCCGACGGCCATGTCGCCTCGATCTTCCCGGGAGCCGGCGATGGCGCTGGCATCGAAGTGCCCGGCGCCTTCGCGGTGCCGGATTCGCCCAAGCCCCCGCCCGCGCGGGTGTCTTTGACCCTGGACACCATCAACGCCGCCGCCCAGGTCTGGCTGGTGGCGGCCGGGCAGGCCAAGCGGAACGCGGTCGCGGCAGCCCTCAGCGCTCCGCCCGCGCCAGCGCCGGCAGCACTGGCCGGGACGGCCGAACTGGTTGACCCGTCCGTCAACTGTCCGGTCCGCGACGGCCAGGCCGCCAGCGCCGACACGGCGGCGCCGGCGGCGTTGGCCGCTGGGCGTGACCGGACCTTGTGGCTGGTGGACGCGGCGGCGGCTGGCGCCGCCGCCTAGCGCCCTGGTCCAGTAACCTTCCTTCCGGTTTGGTCAGCTCCGGCTCTTGGCCAGTGCCCGGCGCCGGCCGGTCAGCAGCAGGACCGCCCCTAGGGCCACCAACACGACAGCCAGCCACACCCGCCCGAGCGGGTCGGCCCCGGTCCAGGGCAGATCACCCGAGGCGCCCGCCGACGGCGTCGGCGTCGGGGTAGGCGTGGGTGTCGGGGTCGGTGTCGGCTCTGGCTCCGGTCCTGGCGGCGGCGTGTAAGCGTTCGTGAACACCAGACCGCCCTGGGCCTCATAGGGCGCCACGACCAGGCCGCCTTCGCCGTCGTCCTCGACCACCAAATTCAGGACGGCGACGTGGCTGTCGTAGTAGACGCCATCAGCCGACCCGGCGGTCTCGGAGACGGTCAA
The DNA here is from genome assembly GCA_031270825.1 of Bifidobacteriaceae bacterium. Lineage (GTDB taxonomy): Bacteria > Actinomycetota > Actinomycetes > Actinomycetales > WQXJ01 > JAIRTF01. Next base: position 24,697 of record JAISXH010000036.1, on the reverse strand, counting down.
CGAATAAGCGCCCGGCCTGGTGAACGTCACAGGGTCGAACGCGACCGACCCGTCGGCCGCGTTGGCCAGGCTCTGAAGGACCTGATCGCCCTGAGACAAGCTGAACGTGAACTCCCCAGCCTCCAAGCCCCGGCCCTCCAACACCTTGGTCGCAACCACATCGACTGACACCGGCGCCACACCATAGGTGTTGACGAACGTGAACAACGGCGCCGACGGTTCGGTGGTCTGCACCAAGTGGCCCAGACCGTCATCGGTCACCGTGACCGTGAACCTCTTGCCGGTCTGCGCCTCCGGATCGTTGACCACGCCCGGCACCGCGCCGGACTCTAAGACCTCATAAGTGAAAGCCTTAGAAGGCTGGCCGTCCAGATCCTCCAACGTGTAGACCGCCTGGCCGAACGACACCTGCCCGGACGCCTGGTTCGAGGCCGTCGGACTGGCCGGCAACGGCGCCCCCGGAGTCACCGCCCGCACCGTGAACCGATACCGGTCGGCGATGTCCGCCAACGTCAAACCCAACGCCGGATCAGCCAGATCCAGCACCTTGATGCCATTGAAATCCAGGTTCACATGTTGGGCGGTGTACTGGTTCTCGAAAGCGATATCGCCCTCGGGATACACCACCGTGGCCGTCAAAGTCCCGTCCTTGGCGTCTTCGATCACGACCTTGAACACGAACCGGCCCGCCACCTCGCTGACCCCGGGCGGCAGACGGGTGGCGATCTCCTGATAGGCCTCGAAAATGTATTCGCCCGGGCCGGGGAACTCGAGCTCGCCGAAGCTGAAGGCGACCACTTCGCCCTCGCCGGCCGCGCTGACAGTCACCGGGCCAGGCAACGGCACAAGCGCCGCCAAGTCGTTCAGCGCTATCAACCTGTACCGGAACACCTCGCCAGCCGCCATCGGCCGGCCGTCCAGGACCGCCGTCGCCGTGATCTCCGTGCGTGTCGGAACCACCGAATACACGTTCGTGAAAGCGAACCAAGGATCGACCACATCACGCAGGAAGTCCAGCACCGTCACCTTGAGAGTGCCGTCCAAATTGTCTTCCACCTGGACCCTCACATCCCGGGAGGAAACCGGGTCATTCACAACACCCGGGTAACCACCCGACTCCTCGACAGTGTATGTGAACACCTTCGAGGTCTGTCCCGCCAGATCGGCGAAACCATAAGTCACCGAACCGAACGAGACCGTCCCGGTGGCGTCGTTGGAGACCACGCAAGGATCGCCGACAACACACTCGCTCGGCAACGGCGTGCCCGCCGGGGCCGTCAAAGCGTAACTGAACGCCCCCGCCAGATCGCCTGTGCCCAACGCCAACGAACCATCGTCAGGATCCAGACGCAAAATCTTGTTCCCCGCGAACGGCCTGGTCACATCCGTGGTCGCATAAGTGTTGACGAACGCCAGACCATCGGCGCCGTCAGCGTAGGTGACCGAATAATCCAAGCCGCCGTTATGATCGTCGACCACTTCCACCACAAACGTCAGGTTGTTGTTGGTGGCCGTGACACCCGGCTCCAGACCGGTCGTGTCCTGGGCGACGGTGAACTGAAGCCTGCCCGGCGTCTGGAACTCGATAGCCCCCAACGGGATCACCACCGGAACGCCGTTGCCGCCCGCGTCGACCTCCACCTCCGCCGGCAAAGCCCGCCGCAACCAGGCCGGAACCGGTGTCGTGTCGCTGACCCTGAACACGAACTTCTCGCCCGGCAAGCCGTCACGGCCCACCAGCGTCACAGTGGCGCTGACCGGCACCTCGACCGGCGCGACCGAATACGTGTTCTCGAACTCGAACAGCGCGCCCGAAGCCGGGCTAGACGTGTAGGAAAGGTTGCCGGCGCCGTCGTCAGCGACCGTGATCGAGAAGCTCTGATCCGAATCCTGGGCCAGGCCGCCATAAGAGCCGCAGTCCTCGGCCACCGTGTAAGTGAAGGTCTCAGACGACTGGCCGCCCAACATCGCCTGGGTGTAAACCACACTCCCGAAGGAAATGTTCCCCTGGCCGTCCATATGCGCCGGCGCGGACGGGATCGCCGGGCCGCCGGCGCCACCCGAGATCGTGAACTCGCAAGCCCCGGCGATGTCCGAATAGCCCAAACCCGAGGAGGCCTCCTGCGCGATCACCTTCGCGCCGTCGAGCGACAGCGTGACCTGGTTGGTCTCATAGGTGTTCACAAAAGCCAGCCCGCCGCTCGGATAGCCCGGGACCGCCGACAAAGTCCCGTCCTTGTTGTCGGTGACCGTCACGGTGAAATCGTGGAAATTGACAGTCGGGTTGATGTGGGCCGGCAGCCCAGGCAACTCGCTCGCCCGGAACGAGTACACACCCGGCCTGGCGAACCAAATGGGGTCGAACGCGAACGCCTCCGCCACGCCAGCCGCGCCGCCCGAAACCTGGACCTGAGGCGGCAACACCACCAAACCGGCGGTCACCGCGGCCTTGGTGTCCTGATCCAAGGCTGTGATCACGAAATCGAACTCGTCGGCGTTGAAATCGCGGTTGTCGAGGGTCTTGTTCGCGTCGATCGGATTCGTCTCCACGCCTTCGACCGCATAGGTGTTGGTGAAACTGAACGTGGGGCCGCTAGCCGGCGTGACGACTTTCGCGTCCAGCTTCCCCGAACCGTCGTCCGTCAGACTAACCGTGAACACAGCCGCATTCGGATCGTTGACCACCCCGCCATGCGAGCCGGCCTCGACCACCCGATACTCGAAATCCCGCTGCATATCGCCCGTGGGCAGGAGGCTCTTGGCGAACACGGCCTTGCCGAAATCGATAGCCCCCGACGCGTCCATCGACACTGGGCAAGACAAGGCGCCGCAACCGTCAGGCATCGGGCCGCCGTCCAGCGCGGTCAGCGTGAAGGTGTAGTCAGACACCAAATCCGCCAACGTCAAATCCAAAGGAGCGTCGGACGGGTCGAACACCAACGACTTGAGGCCGTTGACTTCCAACTCCGCCGCATCCGGAGTGTAAGTGTTCTCAAACGCGAAACACTCCGCCACGGGACTGGGATCCGTGCTAGTGATCGCGGCGTCTAGCTGGCCGGCGCCGTCGTCGGTCACGCTCACCGTGAAAGCGCAAGTGCCGTCATCAGGCGACAAGGCCCCAGGAAGGCCGGTCAAGTCCTCCGCGATCCCGAACACATAGGTGCCAGGCCTGGAGAACTCGATGTCCGCGAAGTTGAACGTCTTGGTGGCGCCCCCCGCGCCGCCGACCGACTCGGTTTGGGTCCCGGTGTTGTTCTCAATACCGTCCGGCGGGTTCGCCGACGTCGTCGTCAGGTCGAAACTGAACGAATCGGTGCTCAAGAAGCCACGCCCGGCGATCGTCTTCGACGCCTGCGGCAGCGCCAAGACCGCCTCATCGGCGCTGTAAGTGTTAGTGAACTGGAACAACCGATCCGGGCTCGCCGGACTGGTCGCGGTCACCTCCAACGCGGCCGCGGTCCGATCATCCGCCACCGTGACCGTGAAAGTCTTCACCGGATTCGGGTCGTCGTCCACCCCGCCGATAGAAGTGGCTTTCTCAGTCACCGTATAGGTGAACGTCTTAGAAGCCTGCCCGCCAAGATCATCCAACTCGTAAGTCACCAAGCCGAAATCAATCGTGCCAGACTCGTCATTCTTCGCCGTCAAAGAAGACGGAACCGGCGCTCCGCCCACGCCCGCCAACGTGAACTCGAACTTCTCCTTCGGATCATCCGGTTTGAGCAAAGAATCGTCGGGGGTCAGCTCCTTGAAGCCAGTCAAGACCAGATCCACCGACGAAGCCACATACTGGTTCACAAACGCGATCCCGCCAAGGGGATAAGTGGGCGTGGGAGTCAACGTCCCCGCAACATCCTCGACCTTCACCGTGAAACCGAAAGAACTAGCCGTCTTAGACACCCCCGGACCCGTGTTCACGGCGACCTCTGTGGCCAGGAACTCGTAGGTCCCCGGCGTCTTGAAAGTGATATCCCCGAAGTTCACAGTCTGTGGGGTGTCCACGTCGAACGGTCCGCTCAAGGTCGCCTGCTGCGCCGGCAACACCACATTCCCGGCGGCCACGGCCGCCGGGGTGGTTGTGCCCGTGGGCGTGATCTCGAACTTGAAGCTCTCACCAGCCAGAGCGCCACGACCCTTCAAAGTCTTAGTGGCGGCCGGCTCGAAGGTGACCGCCTGATCATAGGTGTAATAAGTGACCTTCGCCCCACCCTGGGCGCCGCGGGAGCCGGCGCTGCCCTGGCAGCTATCCCAGTAGTTGGAGTTAGTGGCCCGAGCGCTGGCGCCGGCGCCGCCACCACCCGGAGCAACGCCGGAGTTGCCCGCGCTCGCGGAGTTGCCGGTAACCTCTATTCCCTGCGCCGCCGAACCGCCACTTACGGCGGGGGCGCCGCCGGCACCGCCCTTGGCCGTTGTCGTGTTGGTTGGGGCGCTGCCCGCGTCGCCGGCGGCGCCGGGGCCGGCGCCGCCGGTGCCCGCCGCTTGCAGATTAGCGGTGCCGGCATTCACACTGGCACCGTAGCCACCATCTCCGCCGGCGGCCGAGACCTCGTCCACTTTGGTGCCTCCGGCGGTCGCCACCACCTTTGAGAGAGCGCCTGCCGCACCCGTGCCCGGCTCCGGCGTGTCGGTGGCCCCGTCGCCTAGTGTGTTCGAAATGACACTGCTGGTCCCACCGTCTCCTAAGGTCGCGGTCAGAAGCAGCGCCTTCCCGTAGGCTGGCACCCCGTAAGTGGTGTAGGCGCCAGCAGCGCCACCACCACCAGCCGCAGTGCCGGTTTTCGCCTGATTCCCCCAGGTCCCCCATCCGTCCCAACCACCGCAGGCTCGCGCCCCGCCGCCGGCACCGCCGCCGCCCCAGACCTCGATCGTGATGTCGACGGCGTTGGCCGGCAGCGTATAGGTGAGCTGGGCAGACGTGAAAGTGTGGCTGTGCGGAGTCCGGGCGGCGTGCGCCTCGGGCGCGCGCTGGGCCAGCACCAGGCCGGTGCCCGCCAGCGCCACCGACAGGGTCACTGCGGTGACCCTCTGCGCCAAAGCCCGCCGCTCTTTACCCGAGCGGGTTCCCCTGCCAGACGCCGCGCTATGCGCGCTAGTCCTGAATTGGTTCATTTCTGCCTCCTCGTGCTGAAACCTCACACAACCACCTTTAGCCCACGTCGGTACACGTGTCCCCGCTAAACAGTACCATCCGCCCCCAGACTATCCCCGGCCACATCAATATCCGTCCAACGCAAATCCCCCAACCCCGATTCTCAAGCCGCGCCTCTACCACCCAGCCAGCTCAACCATCCGGTCACCCTGGCCACCCGGCACCCGGTCACCCTGGCCGCCAGGCCACGTCAATATCCGTCTAATCCAAATCCCCCACCCCCAAATCTCAGGTCGCGCCCCGACCACCAGGCGCCCCGCCACCTTGGCCGCCAGACCCCCCGCCACCTTGGCCGCCCAGCACCCGGTCACCTTGGCCACCCGGTCACCTTGGCCCCCCGCCACCCTGGCCACCCAGCACCCGGTCACCTTGGCCCCCCGCCACCCTGGCCGCCCAGCACCCGGTCACCTTGGCCACCCGGCCACCTCGGCACCGCCGGCAGAGCGCAATTCGTGTCGCTCCGTCAGTCAGCGGCGGCCTTCGATTCCGGCATCTACTAGGCCACGATCAGACGTAATTCGGACTGGCCCCGACCCGATCCTTCGACCCCGCTGGCGGCGACAGCTCGCGCCGCCGACATGATCCGCTCCCCATGGTGGTCGTTGACCACCGTCCTAGGCTGGGACGATGCCGGAGTTGCCCGAAGTCGAAACCGTTCGCCGCGGCCTGGAACGCTTGATCGTGGGCCGCACTATCGCCGGCATCGAGGCGATCGAACCGTCAAGCTTGACCGGCGTGGCCGCCAACGCCGTGGGCCAGCCGGTGACTGGCCTGCGCAGGCGCGGAAAAGTGCTGGTCATAGACCTGGACAAGGGTATTTCGATGGTGGCGCATCTGAAGATGACCGGGCAATTGGTCCTCCGCAGTCCTGCTGGCGCCGCGTCTGGGCCCACTGCGACGAGTAAACCTACTGGCGATCACGCGGCGGCGGCTTCCGCCGCGTCGAATGGACCCACCGGCGGCACCGCCGGCGCGCCTGTGGCAGCCCCGCCCCGCCGCCAGGCCGCCACCCCGGCGCTGCCCGGCGTCTCGCCCACCACCGCGAGCGTGCCCAACAGCGGTGCCGCCGGCGTCTCACCCATCGGCACCGCAGCCATCGAGGCGGGCGAGGCTTGGGGCGGCGGACATCCCAGCGACTCGCTGATCGGGCCGCTGCCGGACAATTCCACCCGGGTCGTCATCCGGTTCACGGACGGGTCACGCCTTTACTTCAACGACCAACGCAAATTCGGCTGGCTGGCGGTCATGCCCACCGCCGAGGTCGGCGCTATTCCGTTGCTAGCCAAGATGGGACCAGAACCGTTCGGGCCGCAGGCCTGGCCAGAGTTCCGCCGCCGCGCCCGGCGCCACCGGCGTGCGCCGATCAAAGCCGTCCTCCTGGATCAAGCCGTCGTGGCCGGCATCGGCAACATCTACGCCGACGAGGCCCTGTGGGCCGCCCGCATTCACCCAGAAACACCAATCGGGGCGCTGTCAGACCCCAAACTGAAGGAACTGTTGATCGCCGCCGGCGAAGTGATGGACCTGTCTCTGAAGCTGGGCGGCTCGACCGACCGCAATTATGTGGACGCCGAAGGCCGACGCGGCGCCTACCTCGATTTCGCCCAGGTCTTCCGCCGCCAAGGACGGCCCTGCGCCCGCTGCGACACCACGATCATCAAGACCCGCGTGGCCGGTCGCGGCACGCACCTGTGTCCCCGCTGCCAACGCCGCCGGCAGCTTCCGGCGCCGCCGGCGCCCAAAGCGACGCCTCCCCCGTCGGACGGTTAGAACGCCGGCCGCCCGAGAGTCCGCAGAGCGAACTCGCCGGTCGTCGGCCCGGCCTGCCTCGGTCCAAGACGCCACCCGCTGGCGTGCCGACGGCGCGCACGCAGACCACTCTCGCCCCGAGTGGATAGAGCCGGATCAGGCTTCAGCCGCGCCGGGGACAGGCCGGGAAAACCCCACGTCAAACGGTGGAAAACCGGTCTGGCGAGCCGACGGCATCGTCCCCGGGAAGTCGCGAACAGCCAAGACAACGGCCGAACCGGAGAACCAAATACCAGTGACAGGAACAGGCTCGGCCGATAGGCTGAAAGTGCTGTCCACAGCACAATCCCCCCCTCTAGAGAGGTATCAAATGATCAAAGCCGATCTGCAAGAAACCTACGGTTTGTACATCAACGGGGAATGGCGGCCCGCTTCAGACGGCGCCACTTTCCTGAGCACCTGTCCCGCCAACGGCGAGCCCCTCGCCCGTGTCGCCGAGGCCACCAAAGAAGACGTCGACGCAGCAGTTGACGCCGCCTGGGCGGCCTTCGAATCCTGGAAGAAGGTCGAGCCGGCCGCGCGCGCCGCCATCTTGAACCAAATCGCGGACATCATCGACGCCAACACCCAGCATTTGGCCCTGGTCGAATCGCTTGACAACGGCAAGCCGATCCGTGAGACCAGCGCCATCGACATCCCCTTCGCATCTGACCATTTCCGCTATTTCGCGGGCGCGGTCAGGACCGAAGAGGGCACAGCCACCCTGCTGACCGAGGAGACCCTCTCCTTGGTGTTGCGCGAGCCGATCGGCGTGGTCGGCCAGATCGTGCCGTGGAACTTCCCGTTCCTGATGGCGGCGTGGAAACTGGCGCCAGTGCTGGCGGCGGGCTGTTGCACAGTCTTCAAGCCCTCGTCGCTGACATCGCTGAGCGTCCTCGAACTCGCCCGCCTGATCGGGGACGTCCTGCCCAAGGGCGTGTTCAACGTGGTGACCGGCAAGGGCTCGAAGTCCGGCCAAGCCATCTTGGACCACCAGGGATTCCGCAAGCTGGCTTTCACCGGCTCGACCGAGATCGGATGCGCGGTGGCCAACGCCGCTTCCTCGCGCCTGATCCCGTCCACCCTCGAGTTGGGCGGCAAGTCCGCCAACATCTATTTCCCCGACGCCCAGTGGGATATGGCCTTGGACGGCCTGCAACTCGGCATCTTGTTCAACCAAGGCCAGGTCTGCTGCGCCGGTTCGCGCGTCTTTGTCCACGAGGACATTTACGACCGCTTCCTGGCCGACGCGGTCGAAGCCTTCAAGAAGATCAAGGTCGGTTTGCCCTGGGAGCCAGACACCCAGATGGGATCGCAGGTCGATCAGAACCAGCTGGAGAAGATCCTGGGCTGGGTCGAAGAGGCCAAGGCAGAGGGCGCCACGGTCATCGCCGGCGGCCAGCGCGCTCCCGGCGAAGAACTGGCCAAGGGCGCGTTCATGGAGCCGACGCTGATCGCGGACGTGACCAATGACATGAAGGTCGCGCAAGAGGAGATCTTCGGCCCGGTGGCCGTGGTGATCAAATTCAAGTCCGAGGAAGAGGTCATCGCCATGGCCAACGACTCGGTTTACGGACTCGGCGGGGCGGTTTGGACCAGAGACATCAACCGCGCCATCCGTGTGGCCCGCGGCATTGAGACCGGCCGGGTGTGGATCAACACCTACAACTCGATCCCGGCTGGCGCCCCCTTCGGCGGCTATAAGGCCTCTGGCATTGGCCGCGAGACACACAAGGTGATTCTGGAGCACTACACGCAACAGAAGAACATCATGATCAACCTGTCGGAGTCGCCTTCAGGCTTCTACCCTGCCGGCTAAGGCGCCGGATAAAGACACGGTAGAGGTGGCGAGCGCGAGCCACCGAGCTGGTTCGGCGGATTCAGTTAGGTCCGCCATCTGCGGGGAAAGCCACGGGGCCGCTGGCGGATCTGAGTAGGTCCGCCATCCGCCAGATTGAGTCGGCGTCGATTGGGCGATCCACAAGGCAACTTGCCCGGGTCGGTCCGAATCAGACGCTAGCCGAGGGCCGTGACGCTTCATCGTCGAGGCGTCACGGCCCATCTTTGTGCCTGGCGACGCCCGTCCCGGCTGCCACACGCGCCCGGTCCGGCACCTGCGCCGACGCCCAGCCCCGTTCCCAGCGTGCTGTATCGATTTGCCCCCGGACCCGGCGCCGGCCTCGACGCCCACCTTGCTGTTTCGCTCGCCCGATCCGGCCCCGGACCCGACTCTCGGCCCCGCGCCCAGCTCGCTGTTCTGCCCGGGTCTCGGCGCAGGTCCTAGACTGGACGGGCCGCCGCGCGTGGAGGCGCGGCCCTATCTCAGGAGTTCCCCAATGCCGAAGGTCACCTACTTCAGCGGCCAGAGCCTGCCGTTGGAAATGCACAAGGTCCGAATCATCCAGAAGCTGACGCTGCTGCCAATCGAAGAGCGGCTGGCAGCGGTCGCCAAAGCCGGATACAACACCTTCCTGCTGGAGAACAAAGACGTCTTCTTGGACATGCTCACCGACAGCGGCGTCAACGCCATGTCGGACCGCCAGCAGGCGGCCATGTTGTTGGCCGATGACGCCTACGCCGGTTCGGCCACCTTCACCCGTTTGCATTCCAAGCTTCGGGAGATTTTCGGCATGGACTACTTCCTGCCCGCCCACCAGGGCCGTGCCGCCGAACACATCCTGGCCAAGACCTACGTCCGGCCGGGCTCCCTGGTGCCCATGAACTATCACTTCACCACCACCAAGGCCCACATTGTCGAGGTGGGCGGCGAGGTCCTGGAATTGATCTGCCCGGAAGGTTTGTCAGTCGACGACCCTGGGGACTTCAAAGGGAACTTCGACGTGGCCGCCCTGGATCGCCTGGTGGCCGAACGCGGCGCCGAGTCGATCGCCTTTGTCAGAGTCGAGGCCGGCACCAACCTCATTGGCGGGCAGCCGTTCTCATTGGAGAACCTGCGCCAGGTGCGCGCCTCGTGCTCGCGGCACGGGCTCATCTTGGTTATGGACGCATCCTTGTTGGCCGACAACCTGTACTTCATCAAGGAACGCGAGGCCGCCGCCGCCCATCTGTCGATCCCGCAGATCACCCGGGCGATGGCAGACGCTTGCGACATTGTCTACTTCTCCGCGCGCAAGCTCGGTTTTGGCCGCGGCGGCGGCATTTGCGTCCGCGACCAGGAGATTTACAAGAAGATGCGCGGACTGGTGCCGATGTACGAGGGCTTCTTGACCTACGGCGGCATGTCGGTGCGCGAGATGGAGGCCATCACCGTGGGCCTGGACGAGACCATGGACGAGGACATGATCAACCAGGGGCCGCAGTTCATTGAGCACATGGTTTCCGAGTTGGACTCCTACGGCGTCCCTGTGGTCAAACCGGCTGGCGGCCTGGGCGCCCACGTCGACGCCATGCGTTTCTTGGATCACCTGCCCCAGACCCAGTACCCGGCCGCTGCCCTGGCCGGAGCCGTCTACCTGGCCTCCGGCGTGCGCGGCATGGAGCGCGGCACCATGTCCGAGCAGCGCAATCCCGACGGCTCCGAGCCGATGGCGCACATGGAACTGGTCCGCCTGGCCATACCCCGCCGTGTTTTCACCCTTTCTCAGGTCTCCTATGCCATAGACCGCCTGCGCTGGCTGCACGCCAACCGGCACCTGGTCGGAGGGCTGCGCTGGATCGAGGAGCCCGAGATCCTGCGCTTCTTCTACGGCCGCCTAGAGCCGATCGGCGACTGGGCCCAAGAACTGGTCGCCAAGTTCCGCGCCGACTTCGGCGACTCCCTATAACTAATCGCACCCACGAACCCCTCGCCGCCCGCCGAGGCTCCGTAGCCGGCGGCACACCACTGGGCTGTCCGCCCGCGAAGGGAACCGCCCGCCCATCCGCCGAGGCCGCCTGGCCGCCCCGCGCGCCCGGGAAATTCATCCGGGGGGCGGCGAACCGGGCGGTTTTGGGTTAAGTCTTGGGTCGGCATCGGAGGCTGGTTCCGCGCCCCGGTTCTTGAACCGGTGGTGGAGCAGCGGTTTCTGGTCGGGATCTATCCACTTTGGCGGGATGAACTCCGGCAGTCCGTCATCCCGCAGCCGGACCACCCAGTTAGGCGGCCCGTCCCTGGGCGGCTCGACCATTCGGTGGTGCGTGGGACATAACGTACAGCCGTTCGATAGACTGGTGGGCCCTCCGTGCCACCACGGGTCCATGTGATGGATATGACAGGCTTCGACGGGCCGATCGCAGCCGGGGAAGGCACATCCGGAATCCCGAATGGCAAGCGCTAAGCGAAGCTGTTTCGGGATTACGCGGGTGGCTCTGCCGATGTCGAGGATCTCCCCCTTGGCCCCCAGGACGGCTCTGCGCACGTCGCTGTCACAGGCCAGAGTCTTCAGTGTCAACGAGTCAATCCGGTCCCCAGTCGAGGCGAGCCTTCCTTGGGCGCCAGCCCCGCTGGTCAGATCACTCAACGGGATGGTGAGGACAATCTGGGCGCCGCCGGCGCCAAGCCCGGCGGCCTTTTCGCAGCCCTGGGCGTGCCTGGCGATTTCGACCAGCGCGTCAACGCGGGCGGCTCGCCGGTCGACCGGGACACCGCCCGGCGTCTGGGCCTGCAACCGGCGGTTCTTCTCGGCGATTTTGTCGATCACTTTGCGCACGATCTCCCCGTCGATCGCGGGCAGAGAACCCGAGAAGGTGGTCACCCCATCAGCGTGGGTATGGATGGTCAACGACCGCCGCCGGGTCGCGCGCTCAAACTGACGCTTGGCCCGTTCCTCCCCCAGTTGCTCCGCCACCTCTGGCGCCACCTGCTCCAAAACTTCTTCGCTGACCCTGGCCAGCCCGTCCGAGGCGGTCGAGTTGGCCATTTCGACCAAGTACCGCTCCGCGCCCTTCGTCTGCGCGTCATCCAGATCTCGCGGCAAGTTGTCCAGCACATCCACCACCGCCTCCACCTGGGCGATGCTCATGGCGCCGGCCAGCGCGGCTTGTCTGACCTGGCCGAATCCGGTGGCCCGGCGCGCGTCCAGCACCAGCCGCGAGGCCTGGCGGCGGGTCAGCAACGCCTTCAGCATCAGCCAGGCCGTCAGGTCCGCTTGAGTCACCTGTCCGCACAGCCCTGACCGGTCCAGCGCCCCAACCACCTCGCCAATCACGGCGTCAACGCGATTCTTCACGTTCAACAAACCGAGCAGCACGTCCAACACATCGGGAGCGGACGCCAGCATCACGCCGCGCCGGCCTGACACCTCGCCGCCTAGCCTTCCCAGCACCACGTGAACCAACCCCACCAGCTCAGCCGCACTTGCGCCGCCCGCCTCAGCGCTGCCACCGACTCCCGCAGCCCCATCAGCCTCAGCGGCTCCCGCCGCGGAGGAGCCGCGAGCCCCGGCGATGCCGCCCGCCCCAGGGGCGGCGTCTACCCCGGCGGCGTCATCAGCCATAGCGGCGCCACCAGCTGCGGCGACCGCCGCAGACGTGCCGCCAGCCCCAGCAGCGAAGCCAACATCCAACAAGTCACAACAAGCCCGCACCAACCCAGAAACTGTGGGGACAAATCCACCCACGCCCAACGAACCCGGCTGTGGTGCTCTTTGCTCGCCAACGACCGCTTGGCGGTCGACCCCCGGCAACGCCCAATCGCCGGCATCACTCGCAGACTTGGACCGCTGGCGCGCACCCGTGGCCTCGCCGGTGCCGGTGCCGGTGCCAGTGCCGGTGCTCACGCTCCGGTCGGTGCCCCTGCCACTGTCAGTGCTTCCGTCGGTGCCAGCGTCCCGGCTGGCCGGCTGGGCAAATCCGGTGACCCCGCCGATTTCTGTGCCGTCCGCCGAAGGGTCCGAGCCCGCTTCGGTACGGTCGTCATAACCAAATGACAGACCAGGAACACACCATTCCGACATATGTATAGTCTACCGGACAACCTCGCCGGTTGACAAGAGTTGTTCGACGATTGGAAGCGCTTCCACCCAAGACATTTCTTACTCGCCGAGGTGCCCCACATCCTCCGCCCGTCTCGGACTAATTCCGGCGAGCCCATCGCCGCCCGCCCCACAAACCCGTCGCCTGCTGGGCCCCGGACTCTACCGCCGCCCTAGCCGCCTGACCGGGCCAAGACCCCGCGCGACCTCGCCACGGCCAGCGCCATCCCCCAAACCCGGCCCGTCAAAGCCAAGACCCCCGCGCCACCTGGCCCCGGTGTGCCTGCGGGACATGACCTCGCTGGTCTTCAATACTTCCCGCGCTACCTGGCCCGACCAACGGCGCCCGAAGTCTGGGCCTGGCAAGCTGGCTTGTTCGGCAGATTCCTGGCCCTCCCCCAACCCCCGTTGCCGGCTGCGACCAAAGGCGGTACCGTGACCGGCATCGCCCCTGACGCCAACATGGCCGAGCGGGCGCACTTCGAGCGAATCGAGCCGGGGCGGCCGCTCGAATGCTCGACTCTGCGTGTTTTGCCTCATTTTGGCCCTGAATATACAAGCCGGCGTCTGCGCATAGTTACTAGACTGGTCGAACATACGGACCTCGGCAAGAGTAGATAGGGGAAGGCGATGAAGCCGCGCGTCGGGATAGTCGGACTTGAGTTCGGAGCCGAGTTCATTCCGATTTACCAAGCGCACCCCAACGCTGAAATGCGCGCGATTTGCCAGCGCTCGGCCGCGCGCCTGAATGCGGTCGGGGACGAATTCGGCGTCGACGTTCGCTACGACCGCTTCGAGGACATGCTCGCGGATCCAGAGATCGACCTGATCCACATTAACACCCCCTTGCACATGCACGCCGATCATTCGGTGGCGGCCCTTCGAGCAGGAAAGCATGTCGGCTGCACCATTCCGATGGCCGCCAGCCTGGAAGACTGCAAGCGCGTTGTCGACGCCCAGAAAGAGACTGGCCTGGTCTACATGATGATGGAGACCGTGGTTTACAGCCGCGAGTTCCTCTTTGTGCAACAGCTATACCGTTCCGGCGAGCTAGGGAAGTTGCAGTTCCTGCGTTCGTCGCATGTGCAAGACATGACCGGATGGCCGGCTTACTGGGAAGGTCTGCCGCCGATGCATAATGCCACGCACGCGATCTCCCCGATCCTGTGCTTGGCGGACAATCAAACATTATGGGTGCAGTGTTCCGGATCGGGTCAGGTATTCCAACGCATGCAGGACAGCTACGGTTCGCCGTTTGCGGTGGAATCGACCACGCTCGGCATGAAGGACTCAGACTTGCGCGGAGAGGTCACTCGCAGCTTGTGGGCGGTGGCCCGCCAGTATCGGGAGAGCTTTGACGTCTATGGATCGCTGCGCTCGTTCGAATGGGAGCAGGTGCACGGCGCCGGACACGTGATCTACACCGGGGAGACACCCGAGCGGGTCAGCGTCCCCGACTTCGCGGATCGACTGCCAGCGGAGATCCGCCGCTTCACCACCGAGGGCGTCTACAGCTCCGACGGCGAGACGGCCCATCTTTCCTTCATCCAGGGCAGCGGCCACGGCGGCTCCCATCCCCACTTGGCCGATCGCCTGATCAGAGCCGTGTCGGGTGAGGCCGATCCATACCCCGACGCGATTCAGGCCGCCAACATCACCGGCGCCGGCATCTGCTCACACCAATCGGCCCTGTCCGGCGGCCTGCGCGTCGCCCTGCCCCGTTGGACCATCTCCGAGCGCCAGCACAGCGAAGTGGTCCAGTTGGATCAGTCGACCGAACCTCCTTGGCGGGGTTTGTCCGGCCTGGCCGGGCAAACGACCACCGACACAGGCGTCCAATCATGATCGGTTTGAGTTCATTCATCCTCGGCTCGCCCATGACCGACGATCTGACCAAGCATTTCCCGGCCGTGGCCGAACTGGGATACGGCCTGGTCGAAATCGCCTACCAGAACCCCGAACTGGTCCACGCCCCATTGATCAAGCGGGCGGCCGAAGAGGTGGGATTGAAGCTGGCCGTCGCCGGCGACTTCACTGGCGGCCGCAACATCTCCAGCGGGTCGCCGGCCCAGCGCCGGGATGCCCTGGCCTACCTGGCCGAATGCATCGAGTTCGCGGCCGCCCTGGGCGCCAAGGTGGTGGCCGGCCCCATGTATTCGGCCGTCGGCTTGGCCCAGCCGGCCAGCCCAAGCGAACGCCTGCGCCAATGGGACCACGCCGTCCAGGGACTGAAGTCGGCTGCCGCCCGGGGCGATGCGCTGGGGATCGCGCTGGCGGTAGAACCGCTCAACCGCTTCGAATCGGACCTGGTCAACACCGTGGATCAGGCTTTGCGGATGTGCGCCGAAGTCGGCGCCAGCAATGTCGGGGTGGCCCTGGACACCTTTCACATGAACATCGAAGAGGAGTCCCTCACCGGGGCCATAATCGCCGCCGCCGGCAAGATCTTGTCGTTTCAAGCCTCGGAGAACACCCGCGGCACGCCGGGCGCCGGACACATCCCTTGGGACCAGGTGCTGACAGCCCTGGCCCGAAGCGGCTACACCGGCGCGGTGATTGTCGAAGCGTTCAAGACCGATGACGATCCGGCATTGGCCGGCACCCTGTCCTTGTGGCGACCCGTGTTCGGGTCGCCCCGCCAATTGCAGCGCGACGCCATCGATTTCTTGAGCGCCAGGTGGGGGGCGGGGACCAGCGCTGGCGTGCCGGCGCCGGCGCCGTCAGACAAACCAATTGGCCGAACCTAAGGAGAGAAACACCATGCCACAGAACACATCTAAAGCAGCACGGCGCGCCGCCGCGATCCTCGTGACAGCCGGCCTGCTCGTCGCCGGGGCCTCCGCCTGCGGCGACCCCGACAAGGACACGCCCACAGACTCGGCCACCCAAGGCCAGGTGACCTGGTGGGGCTGGACGCCCGCCGAACAGGTCATCGCCGACACCTACATCAACGCCTTCAACGAGGAATATCCCGACATCGAAGTGACATTCAAGCAAGTCGGGCTGGCCGACTATCAGTCCGTCATGCGCCCGGCCCTGGCGTCAGACCAAGGACCCGATCTATTCGGGATCGCCCCAGGCGTCACCTACGGATTGTTCGCGCAGTTCGGATCCGACATGACCGCGGCGATCGAAGAAGCCCTCGGATCAGATTGGAAATCAAAGCTGCTGTTGACCGCCGCCGATCCGCTCATCGATGAGAACGGCGAACTCAAAGCGGTTCCGGTGGGTCTGAACTACGCCGGCCCCGTGTGGATCAACCAGGAAATGTTTGACCGCTACGGCCTAGAACCGCCAACCACCTTCGACGAATGGGTTGATGTCTGCGCGGAATTCAAAGCGCAAGGCGCCGGGTGTTTTGTCCACGGCGCACAAGATGCCGCTTTCAACCGCGACATCATTCAGGCAATTGCGGACACTATCAAACCGGGCCTGTTCGCAGATGTCTTAGCCGGTGAAGAGGACTGGACGCAACCAGAAATCATCCAGGCCTTTGCCGCCTGGGAGAGAATGTTCTCAGACGGGATAATGGAAGATGGCGCGCAGGGGGTCACCCATTATCCGGATGCTAATAATATGTTCCTATCGCAACAGTACGCGATGATACAAATGGGGCAATGGTACGCGCAGTACGCGACCAAGGCCGTCATGGTCCCCGCCATTGAAGGCGCCGGCGTGTCCAACCCGGAGCCGTTCACGGTTGTGCCCATCGCCTTCCCCGCCGCCTACGAAGACGGGACGCCAGGGGCCTGGTTCGGCGCCGCCGACTACGGTCTGGCCGTCTCGAAGAAGGCTCGGAATCCGAAGGCCGCGACAACCTTCGCCATCTGGCTGACCACATCCGCCAAAGGCCAACAGCTAGTGGCCGATCAACTCAACAACATCCCCGCGCTGGCCTCGGTCAGCACTGACTGGCAGGCCGCTGGATTGGTCAACCCGGACGTTCAACGCGAGCCGATCGAGGAACTGATCGGCGAGTGCAAGCAGTCGACGGAGGGTCGCGGCATGGAACACGATCCGGCGGTGATCGATTCGCTGGGTCAGGCAGCCTCCGCAGTCGCCGCTGGTGAACAAAGTCCGGCCGACGCTGTGGAATGGCTGCAGGAAACACTGCAGGGCTAGGTTCCATGGCCAGAATCGGGGCCGCCGCCACGACCGACCGCCACACCGGCGGCGGTCTTGGCGGCGGCAGTCGTGGTGGCGGCGGCAGTCGTGGCGGCGGCGCCAGTCGTGCCGGTGGCGGCAGTCGTGGCGGTGGCGGCAGTCGTGGCGGCGCCAGTCGTGCCGGCGGCGGTCGTGCCGGCGGCCGCCGCAGCTACCGGGTCCAGCGGCCCGGCTACGCCTGGCTCGCGCCCGCCGTCTTGGTGTCGATCGGACTGCTCTACTTCTGCTTGATCGACACGGCGCGGACTTCGACCCTGGACTGGGACGGGGTCAGCCCCGAGCCCACGGCGGTCGGGGCCGGCAACTACGTCGAACTGTTTCAGGACCAGATCTTCTGGCGGGCGCTGGCGCATTGCGGCTTGTACTTCGTGGTGACTTTCTCGGTCCAAACCACTTTGGGGATCGCCTTCGCGGCCATGCTGCACTCGCGAGTTCGTCTGGCGGCGCTGTACAAAGTCATCATTTTCATCCCGGTCGTCTTGGCGCCGGCCATCATGGCTCCCGTCTTTCGCCAGATCTTCGGCGCCCATGGCCAACTGAACTGGGTCTTGGAGCACCTTGGCCTAGGGGCGCTGACGCACCCATGGATCGCCGATTCGAACACATCCCTGCTGGTGATCATGGCGCTGCAAGTCTGGGAGTTCACCGGCCTGACGTTCATCCTCTACTACGGGGCCTTCAGCCAGGTCGATCCGGAGACCTTGGAGGCCGCACGGCTCGATGGCGCCGGCAATTTCCGCTCGTTGCTGCACATCGCCCTGCCAAGCGCACGCGGCACCACCATCGCCCTGTTCATGCTCTCGATCATCGGGGCCCTGAAGACCTTCGACCTGCCCTTCCTGGTTACCGCCGGCGGCCCGAACTACTCGACCGAGGTGATGAGCACGTTCATCTACCGCCAATCGATCACTCTGGCCAAGGTCGGCTACGGCGCCGCCGCATCGATAGTGCTGCTGGTGCTAGCTGTGGGACTGTCGATCCTGTTCTCGCGATTGGCCCGGCGGACGGAGGCGAGCCATGTTTGAGGTCCGCGGCAAGGGCAAGCGCCTGACCCTGCAGGTGATCGTCACCCTGATGGCCATCCCCTACGCCTTTCCGATCGTGGTGATGGTCCAAGGGTCCTTCGCCGGCCAAGGCTGGGGCAACTATGAGGCCGTCTTGTCGCGCCCGGAACTGCCGCTGTTCTTCCGGAACTCGATCATCATCGCGGTGACCACGGTCGCTTTGGTCTACGCCTGCACCATGGCAGCCGCCTTCGCGTTCTCAAAGCTCCACGTACGCGGTAAAGAGATCATCTTCTGGATGCTCCTGGCCTGCCTGACCCTGCCCGGGGCGATCCTCTTGCCGACCTTGTTTTCGACGACTTTGAAACTGGGCTTCTACAACACCTATTGGGCCGTGATCCTGCCGCTCGCGGCCCTGCAAATCCCCTTCACAGTCCTGTTCGCGCGCACTTTTGTGGACGGCATACCGGACGATCTGCTCGACGCGGCCCGGATCGACGGACTAAGGACCCGCCAGGTCTTCCGCTACGTGATCCTGCCGATGTCGAAACCGATCGCCGCCACCATTGTGGTTTTGACCTTTGTCCAGGCCTGGAACGAGTACTTGTTCCCGCTGGTGCTCCTGCAGGAGCCGTCCACTCAGACCATCACCCAGTTGCCGCAGTTCTTCATCGGCCAGTTCTCCCAGGATCAAACCAAAGTCCTGGCAGCGGCTGTGATCACGGCTATACCGGAGATCGTGGTCTATCTCAGCCTGCAGAAGATGTTCGAACGCGGCCTGGCCGCCGGCGCTCTCAAGTAGGAGGCGATATGACCGGACCGAGCGCCGACCAGATTCGCCTCAAAGCGCGCCGCCTGGTCGAAGACGTGCTGACGTCGGCCGCGGTTCAGGCCCGGACGCCGCTACGGCTGACTTGCTGGGCCGCCGCCGGCGAGCCGGTCGGCTTCGACGTCGCCAGGGGCCAGGCCTATCAGCCATTCGACCCCGACCGGCGGTGGGGACGCCCTTGGGGCACCACCTGGTTCAAAGCGGCTGGCACAGTCCCGGCCGACTGGCCGATCAGCCAGGGCCCCCGTCCCGCCTATGAAGCGGTGGTCGACTTGGGCTTCGACCCGAGACGGCCCGGTTTCGGGGCCGAGGCCCTGGCCTACCGGCCGGACGGATCGGCGCTCAAGGGGGTTTCGTCGCGCAATCGGCACGTGCCCATCGCGGCCAGCCCGGGGACGGACTTCAGCTTCCTCCTCGAAGCGGCCGCCAACCCGGATTTCGCCCTCGCGGACGGCCGTGGCCTGGCAACGCCCGAGGGCCGCTGGCGCGACTATGACGGCCCGGGGATCTACCGGCTGGCCCGGGCCGACCTGGTTCAGCTCAATTGGACGGTCTGGGACCTCGTCCAAGACATCGAGTTTGTCGACGCTTTGATCGACCAACTCGACTCCGCCAGTGGCCTGTTCGCCAACGCCGTCTGGGCTCTCAGACGCATGGCGACAGTCCTAGACCCGTCCAAACCGGCCGAAACCGCCGCCGCCGCCCGCGTCGCTCTAGCCGGCGTCACCGATTTGCCGGCCTCACCCGGCGCCCACCGCGTCTACGCTGTTGGCCACGCCCACCTCGACACCGCCTGGCTGTGGCCCGTTCGCGAGGCCCGGCGCAAAGCCGCGCGCACCTTCGCCAATGCCCTGGCTCTGCTCGAAGAGGACCCGACCTGGGTTTTCGCGGCCTCTTCAGCCCAGCATTTCGCCTGGATCAAACAGGACCATCCGGATTTGTGGCGAAGGCTGCGCCAGGCCGTGGCCACCGGGACGGTGGCGCCGGTGGGCGGCATGTGGGTCGAAGCGGACGCCAACCTGCCCGGCGGCGAGAGCTTGGTCCGGCAGTTCGTCTTCGGCAAGCGCTTCTTCAAGGAGGAGTTCGGGGTCGAGCCGAAAGAGGCGTGGCTGCCCGACTCATTCGGCTACAGCGCCGCCCTGCCTCAAATCATGATGGCCGCGGGCACCGACCGCTTCGTCACCCAGAAGCTGTCCTGGAACGACACCAACCCCTTCGCTTTGAGCACCTTCTGGTGGGAGGGAATCGACGGCACCCGCGTGCTCGCCCACATGCCCCCGGCCGGCACCTACAACGCCGAGCTGACCCCGGCCGAGTTGGCCCGCTCCGAGTCACTCACGGCCGACAAGGAGGCGCTCAACGCTTCGCTGTTGCCTTTCGGCTACGGCGACGGCGGCGGCGGTCCCACCAGAGCCATGCTGGCCAGCGCCCGCCGCGCCGCCGACCAGGCCGGATTGCCGTCGGTCCGTCTAGCCTCCCCGGCCCAGTTTTTCGCCGATGCCGCCCGGTCGCCGGATACCGCTCAGTTGCGCGATGCCGCCGGGTCGCCTGAGGCCGCCGGGTCGCGCGAGGCCTCCCCGTCGCCCGAGGCAGTTCAGCTGACCGATGCCGCGCGGCTGCCGGTTTGGTGTGGCGAGCTTTACTTGGAGGCTCATCGCGGGGTCTTCACCACCCAGGCCGCGACCAAGAGAGGCAATTCCCGGACTGAGGCGTTGCTCCACGAAGCCGAGCTGTGGTCCGCCACGGCTGCCGTCCGCACCGGGTGCGCCTATCCCCACCAGGAACTCGAGGACATTTGGCGCCAGGCGCTGACCGGCCAATTCCATGACATCTTGCCTGGTTCCGCCATCGGCTGGGTCCACGACGAGGCCACCCGCCTGCATGAACGCCTAGGCCAGCGGCTGGAACGCCTGATCACGGCGGCGATAGCCGCCCTGGCCGGCCACCCAGGAAGCCGCCATCCGGAACTGACGTTCAATCCGGGGCCATTCGAAGCCGGCGGCGTGCCCGGCCACTCAGCCGGCCGGCCGGCCCCGGCCACACCGCCCCGACTGACTTCGAGCGGCGACCGGTTCATCCTCGCCAACGACCGGCTCCGAGTCGAAATCGACCAACTGGGCCACCTGGTGGCTGTGCTGGACTTGGCGACTGGCCGAAACGGCATCGTGCAAGGGGGGAGCGGAAACCGTCTGACGCTGGGAGCAGACCGACCGAACCGCTGGGATGCCTGGGACCTTGACCTCCAAGACCGCGACAGCATCCGGGTGGTGGACGGCGTCGACTGGATCAAGGCCGATGACACGGCCGTGGCCCTGCGCAAGAGCCTCGGCCGGTCGCAGGTGGTGCAGCGGATCGGCCTGGCGCGCGATTCGGCGGTGGTGGAAATCTCCAGTCTGATCGATTGGCACGAGGAACACTCCATCTTGCGGATGGCGTTCGACTTGGATGTTCACAGCCCGCAGGCCAGCTACGGAATCCAATTCGGGCAGTTGACCCGCCCCAGTCACACCAACACTTCCTGGGATCAAGCCCGCTTCGAAGTCCCAGCTCAACGCTGGGCGCATGTCGGCGACTCAGACTTCGGCCTGGCCGTGGTCCGGGCCGGCCCGGCCGGCTACTCCGTTCGACGGCGCAAGTCCGCCGACGCGGCGCGAGGGGCCGGTTTCACCGAATTGTCAACCAGTCTGCTGCGCTCGCCAAAGTTCCCAGACCCCGTCGCTGACCAGGGTGAACATCGAATCGATGTGGCGCTGGCAGTGGGACCGACCAGCCAGGCGGTCAGGCATGGTTACCTGATGGCGCGGCCTGTCCGCAGCCACCGCGGCGCCGCTACCACGGCGCTAGTGACGAGCAGCGATCCCGGCGCCATTATCGACACCGTGAAACTGGCCGACGACAGATCGGGTGACGTGGTGGTGCGGCTCTACGAAGCGGCCGGCGGGCGGCGCCAAACCCGTCTCGGCTTCGGCTTCGCCGCCACCGCCTGCCATGAGACCGACCTGCTCGAACGCGCCACCAGCGGCTCCGCCCTGGTTTCAACCAGTCCCGACGGCGCGACCGTCCGGCTCGACCCATTTCAGATCACCACGCTGCGCATCTCACCTAGCGGCGCAGACCCGACGAAGGAGCAAGACTAATGAGTGAAGCAGCGCCCGGACCCCTTGACGGCGGTCCCCGGATGGTCCTGGGGATCATGCGGTTTGGCACCACCACATCCGAGGCGACCGCTTTCGCCCTCCTGGACCGATGGGCCGAAGCGGGTGGCCGTTGGCTCGACACCGCCAACTGCTACGCCTACTGGTCCTCCCCATCCGGACACGGCGGCCAGAGCGAGCAGGTGCTGGGACGGTGGCTGGAAGCCAACCCCGGGGTTCGCCCCCAGATCGCCATCGCCACCAAAGTGGGCTGCGAAGCGGTTCCGCCGGAAAAGAACCCGGCCGGCACCGAGGGATTGGCCGGCCCAGTCGTCAAACAAGGGCTGCGCGACTCCCTGGAACGGATGCACACCGACTATGTGGACCTGTATTGGGCTCACCGCGACGATCATGTGGTTCCGCAGGGCGAAACCGTCGCCGCCTTCACCGAACTCGTCGCCGGCGGCAGCGCCCGCCGTTGGGGCTACTCGAACGCGGCCCTGTGGCGAGTCGAGCGAGCCCGGTCAATCGCCGCCGTCAGCGGCCAAGCCACCCCGACTGCCCTGCAACTGCGCTATTCCTACCTGCAGCCGCGCCCGTTCGTGCGCGACCACATCCACGATCACCGCTTCGGTTGGGTTGACGACCAGACTCTTGACTACGTGGACCACAACCCCGAGGTGGAGATTTGGGCCTACACCCCTCAGATGGAGGGCGCCTACGACCGCCCCGAGCGGCCGATCAATCCGGCCTTCGACCATCCTGGCTCGACCAAGCGCCTGGAGGCGCTGACCCGGGTGGCCGCCGATCTCGGCTGGTCCCGCGGCCAAGTGGTGCTGGCCTGGATGACCGGAGCGCCGACTCCAGTGGCGCCAATTGTCGGAGTCAGTTCCCTGGCCCAACTCGAAGCCGCCATCACCGCCACCTCGACGCCCTTGCCGGCGGAGCTCCAGCAATCCTTGGACCAGCCGTGGTGAAGTCAGCGCTGATCCTGGCGGGCGGCGGCCGCTACGCCGATCCCTGGCACGACCACCACGCCAATGCGCTGGCGGTGGCTGATTTGTTGGCCGCCCGGGACTGGACGGCTCAAGTCCGCCTGGACGTCGATGAGGCCTTGGCCTCGATCAGCCGGTCCTGCGCCACCGGGCCGTCCCAGACCGGCACGCCGACCGTCCCTGATCAGCTTGACGCGCCACCGAAGCCGAGCGACGACTTCGACCTGTTGGTCGTCTGCCTGGGAGAAGCGGCGGCCGGAACCGGCCCCGCCCCCAGCGCCGCAGCCGACCTGGGCCTGCGCGCTTGGCTGGGCCAAGGCAAGCCGGTGCTGGGGCTGCACGCGGCGGCATCGGCCTTCGCCGACTGCCCCGAATGGGAACGCCGCCTGGGCGCCAAATGGATCCCCGACCAGAGCTACCATCCGCCGCTCGGCCCAGGCCGGGTCCTGATCGACCAGGACTCTCCCTTGGCGGCGGGCCTGGACGACTTCGCCATAGCGGATGAGTTCTACACCGGACTCAGCCTGGCCGATTGGGTCAAGCCTTTGGCCTATCACCACCGCGACGGCGCCCGCCAGCCTCTGGCCTGGGTTTCCCAGACGGGCGCATCGCCACTGGCCTACTGCGCCCTGGGGCACGACCTGCCCAGCTACCGCGCGCCCGGGCACATCGCCCTGTTGGGGCGGTTGGTCGAATGGCTGGAACGAGCTGGCGATGCCGCTTAGCCGCGCCGAAAGCAAGGCCCGCCAACGTGAATTGGTGTCCTTGCTGGATCCGCCGATGCAGTTCACCACCGCCTTCGACCATGTTCGCGGCGTGCATTTCTTCGTCAAAGACCGCACTGGCGCGATCCTCTTCGCCAGTCTGGGGCTGGCCCAGCTTTATGGTTTCAAGTCCGAGGACGACTTCATCGGGCGGACCGATTTCGACGTCCTGCCAGTCGGGTTGGCGGCCAAGTTCAAACGCGACGACGATGCCGTCCTGTCCTCGGGGCGGCCCATGGTCGGCATAGTCGAACTGTTCTTGAGCACCGAAGGCATCCCGGACTGGTTCCTGACCAACAAGTTCCCGTTGTGGTCGCGTTCGGGCCAGGTGGTCGGTCTGATGGGCACGATCCAGGAGCACCGCGCGGCCGCCGAATCGGCCCGGCCGCCCCGCGGCATCGATGTCGCCGTGGCCCGGCTGCGCGCCGATCCGGGCGAGGACCTCAGCGTTGACGAACTGGCCCAGCTATGCCGGATGTCCATCCGCCAGTTCCAGACCAAGTTCAAGGCCGCCTATGGCCTGCCGCCCAGCCAGTTCAAGGTCCGCGTCCGGGTCATGAAGGCCTGCGAGCTGCTGCGCGACACCGACCTGCCGGTCTGCGCCGTGGCCGAAGAAGTCGGCTTCTATGACCAAAGCGCGCTGGCCCACCACTTCAGGTCGGTGATCGGGTACAGCCCGCTGCAATACCGCAAACGCCTCGACGGCGCCGCCTGACGTTCCAGGAGCGGGCTCTGGCCTAGCTGGCGGCAACGTCTGGGTCTGACGCCAACCCCTGAGCCTGGCGCCTGACCCAGAACACCGGCACGTCCCAACCACCGCGCCGTCGCTATTCGCCGTCTAGCCGTGGCTCCGTCTACCCCCGGCTGCGGAATCAGCACAATCACCGTCCCCCTGCGGAATCAGCACAATCACCGTCCCCCTGCGGAATTCAGCACAATCACCGTCCCCTTGCGTATT
>JAISXH010000041.1 GCA_031270825.1 Bifidobacteriaceae bacterium | reverse complement strand
CTTTTTCAGGCTCGCCGCTCCCAGACAAAAGGCCTGGCGAATGGCACCACGCCTAGGAAGCCGGTGAATAAGCCGGCTTCCCAGGACCGAGGCAGCACTTACTGCCGCGTTTCCGCTGGTCAGCGTCCCGCTGCCGTGCGTCAACACGGTCGGAGCGTGGTTGTTCACCACGCTCCTAGAGGCCTCGCCATGGTGGCGAGGGAGCGCCGCCGAGCCGGCGGCGGTGTTACGACACGGAGCTGACGGCACGCGCCTCTTCAGCTTCAAGCACCCAATCCAAGACTTCGGACGGCAGTTCCCCCTCGCGGACGAGCTCGGCGACCTGATCCGGCGTCTTGTTCTTCAGGTGGGCGCCCAATTCCCAAGGGAAGGCGAGGAACCACCAGCGGGACTGGCGCTCGATGAATCCGAACCACGACCACAGCAGACTGGTGAGATCTTCTTTGTCGGCGACGGTGGGGAAGGCCTCCTCGATCGCCAGGGCAAGCTCTTCGACGATTCGCAGGTTCAGCCATGGGTATGGGCACTTCGGCGGCGCCACCTCGCCCAGCAGCTTGGCTTTCGGCGTCACAATGAAGGAGAAGAGCTTCTTCACCTGCACAACGTCGAAGTCCGGGTCCCGCAGCGCGGCCGTCAGCGCCGGCGTCACGTTCGCCCAACTCATCGCTTGGGTTTCGCAGAGCTGGAAGAGCAGATTGGCGAAGTAGACATTGGCGGTGCCGGCCCCGCTGGGATAGACGCCCAGCCGCGACATCTTGACCTCAAGGGGCTCCTCCCACATGATCTTGTCGAGCTCGGCTTCGATCTGGCTTTTGACTTCGGTCCAGTGGCGTGCCATCAGTTCATTCCCCTCTTCTTGCCGTCACGGTGACGAGTTGGTGCGTCTGGGTGTGGGAGCGCAGGCAGTGCTGGCCGGCGCGGGACAGGACTGCCGGGTCGAGCGCTCGCGCCACGATCGGTCCTTTGACCGCGATCGGCTCGGTGACGTTGTGGCCGTAGGCGTAGGAGAAAGTCGTGTTACCGGAGTAGACGATGCCGCCCACGGGCACGTCGCACATCAGCGGCGGCGCCGTCCCGCCCAGCGGGGCCTGCTGGGAGCCGCCGAACTTGGCTTCGATAGGCGGTCGGCCTTTCGAGGAGAAGAAGTCTCCCGAGGACTGGGTGTGCCAAATCCACATCTTGGCGGGCTGGTCGAGTTCGTCCCATACCTTGTCGGCGAACCCGGCATCGTCCTCCAGCAGTTCTGCGACCACGGGTTCGGAGAAACCCGAGAACTCGAACACTACTCTGCGACTCATGGCGTTCCTTTCTTGCCGCGGCTGGTCCGCGGACGGGGGGTGTTTCACACGTCGGGACGGTTGGCGGGGCGGCTGTCAGGGCGATTGTCGGGGCGGTTGGCGACGTGGCCCAGAAACAGGGCCGTGCGCGCGTGGCGGGGGGCGTTGAGCACTTCGGCGGTCGGTCCTTCTTCAATGATCAGACCCGCGTCCATCATCACGATCGCATCGGCGGCGTCGCGGGCGAATCCCATCTCGTGGGTCACCGCGATCATGGTGGTTCCGGCCCGGGCCAGCTCCTTCATGACGTTGATGACCTCGGCCACGAGTTCTGGGTCCAAGGCGCTGGTGGCCTCGTCGAACATCAGGATCTCGGGTTCCATGGCCAGGCAGCGGGCAATGGCGACTCGCTGCTGCTCGCCACCAGACAGCTGTGTGGGCAGTTGGGAGGCTCGGGCGGCCAGGCCGACCATGTCCAGCAATTCCATGGCGCGGGCGCGGGCCACGACCTTGTCGACGCCATTGACCTGACGCGGTCCGAACATCACATTTTCCACGGCCGACATGTGTCCGAAGAGGTTGAAGTGCTGAAACACCATGCCGATGCGCTGGCGGAAGGCGGCCACGTCTTTTCCGGAACGTTCGAAGAGCTTCCCGCGCCGCTTCTCATGCATCACGTCGACGCCGCCTAGCGAAATGGTGCCGGCGTCCGCCTTCTCCAGTTGGTTGATGCATCGGAGCAGGGTGGACTTGCCGGAACCCGAAGGCCCGATGACGCACACGACTTCGCCTTGGTGCAGGCGCAGGTCGATGCCGCGCAGCACATGTCGTTGGCCGTACCACTTATGGACGTTCTCGAGTTCCAGCAGCGGAGTCGCGGTCGTCATTCTTCCTCGTTCGCAGGTGCTATCAGGGTGATGGGCGCGCGCTCCTTGTTTCCGCAAAACCACCGCTCGAGATAGCTCTCCGCGACGGTGGCGGCAGTGGTCATCACCAGGAACCAAAGAGTGGCGACCAGCAGAAGGGGGATGACCTTGAAATTCTCCGAGTAGATCCACTGCGCGCAGGTCAACAAGTCTCCTCCGCCGATCACCGCGACCAACGAAGACGACTTCAACGTGCTTATGAACTGGTTGGCGGTGGGCGGGATGATGATTCGCAATGTCTGCGGCAGGATCACCTTTCGCATGGCGGCGCCCCGGCGAAGGCCGATGCTCAAAGCCGCGTCCATCTGTCCTTTCGGGATGCCGTTTATGCCGCCCCTGATGATTTCCGACATGTAGGCCGCCTCGTGGAGCGACAGCCCCAGGACCGCCGCCGTGAACCCGCTGATCACCTGGTTGGTGTCCCAATCCATCCAGATGTCTGTGCCGGGGATGCCCAGGCCGATTCTGGGGAAGAGGAGTGCCAGGTTGTACCAGAAGATCAGCTGCACCAACAGCGGGGTCCCGCGAAAGAACCAGACGTAAAGCCCGCCCATGGCCCGGGCGACAATGTTCCGGCTCTGTGACATCAACGCGACGACGGCGCCGCCGACGACCGCGATCACCATTGAGAGAACCGTCAGTTCAATGGTCACGGAGATGCCCTTGAGGATCAGTGGCGAGAACAGGTATTTCACCACGATGTCCCAGCCCATGTTCTTGTTGGTCAGGACCGACCATCCCAGAACCACCAGGATGGCCGCGAGAACGACCCCAATCAGGATCTGGGTGAGATTGACGCGGGTGTGAACGCGGCGCGAAGGGCCGCGTTCAGCGGCGGCGGCGTCTGACTGGAGCGGTTCCTCGGGACGGACGTACCAGGTCCTGGTCGTCGTCTTGGTGTTCACGTTTGGCCTCTGTTCCAAGTCAGGACAAAGGCTCTAGGGCGTGGCTGAAGGCGACGGCGAAGCGGAGGCCGCGGCGCCGACTAGGTTCACTCCGGGCTCCAGTAAGTAGTCAGACATGCCCCACTTGGCGAGAATTTCCTGGTATGTCCCGTCCTTGTGCATTTCCTGAAGGGCGGCCACCCAGGCGTCGACTAGCTGCTGTGACCGAGCGCTGTCTTTCTGGAAGGCGAAGCCCATGATATTGCGGGGCAGGAGTTCGTTCGGGAAGAGCTCGAGTTCGACATCGGAGCCTTCGGCCAGATAGGCGCCGGCCGCGGCGTTGGTCATCGCGAAATCAACGCGCTTGGACTGCATATTGATCAGGGCCTGGGACTGGCTGTCGAGTTGCTGGATGACGAGTTCCGGTTGGCCGGCCGCCACGCAGGTCGGATTGAACTTGTCGGTCACATATGAGAGGTAGTTGGTGCCGGTCTGGACAGCTACCGTCAGACCGCACAGGGACAGCGGGTCGGTGCTGATGTTCTTGGGGTTGTCAGCCGTGGTGACCACGACAGATTGGTTGTACACCCAGTCGACAAAGGTGATGACCTCCTCGCGTTCAAGGGTGTCGGCTATGCACTGCTCGGCGACGTCAAACCTTCCCGATTCGACACCTGGAATAAGGCCGGCGAACTCGATAGACGTGGGCTCGATCGTGACGCCGAGTTCTGCGGCCACGCCCTCCCACATGTCGTAGCCGATGCCGGCGATATTGCCGTCATCCATATATTCGCAGGGCGGAGAGTCGGCATGGGTGCCGAGGTTGATGGTCTTGGACTCCTTTATGTCATCCGGCAGGAGGTCGAAGGGCGTGGGCGCCTCGGCGCCTGGACTCGTCTCGACATCCTGGCTCTTGGTTGTGTCGGGCGTGTCGTCGGCGGATTGCGAACAACCGGCCAAGGTAACGCTGATTGCCGTCAGGACCACCAATCCGGCGGATAGCGCGGTGGTTGGCCTGCGGGTCAGGTTGCGGTTCATTTTAGATCCTTCCTTGATGTGGAGTCGGATGTCGGTCGAATAGACCGGGGTGTCGGCTGGGTGAACAGCCAGCGAGGCTTCGGGTTCCGGCGAACGATCCGGATTCCTGGGCCAAGACTGTGTTCGCCTGTCCGGGCCGGCCGCGCGACGGCATCGCCCGGGGACTTGGGACAAGCGTGTTGGCGAGGCTCGGGCGCGGGCTCGTGACGTGGCTGTTGGCCACGTTCCCGGACAACGGCACTCCCCGCCGGGGAGAAATCAGCCTGTGCCGGCAATCACTTGCAGGTTGCGACGAAGTCATTTTGCTGGGGCCTCGGTATGGGTTGGTGTGGGCTCCAGCTTGGCAATTTGAATGTTTCTCGCGGGTTTCATCGGAGCTTTCTTCAAGGCTGGGGTGAATATCCGCATAAAATTCCGACCTGGAACGGAGTTCACGCGGTCAGGTCGCAGATTCTGCGACCTGCGCAGAGCGCGCTTGATCCCGTCGGATGATTGATTGCGCGGGACAGCCAGGCGCCCCGGGGCGGCGCGGCGAAACCCAGCTTCATTAGGCCCTCTCTCGCTGATTTGTTCGTGTGAATCTCTAAGACGACGCTAGGGGCCCATCTCTAACGGACAGG
Source organism: Bifidobacteriaceae bacterium (assembly GCA_031270825.1). GTDB lineage: Bacteria > Actinomycetota > Actinomycetes > Actinomycetales > WQXJ01 > JAIRTF01. The sequence goes on along the minus strand of JAISXH010000041.1, from coordinate 144,271 downwards.
GCTTTTCGGGTGAACGCAGGGTGAACCGACGCAGAACGTTAGGGCGCCACCTGCGGTTTGGCCCGATCGGACGGTAATCCGCGCCACGGTGTGGCCAAATCCTTGCCGATGCCGACCCTGGTCAGAGCGCGCCGGGCGACCTCGTCCACGATGTCGTCGACAGTGCGCGGGCGGGTGTAGAAGGCAGGCGCCGCAGGAGCGATGATCGCCCCGCTCAGCGCCGCGCGCCGCATGGCGTCCAGATGTCCCTGGTGCAGAGGGGACTCCCGGACCATCAAGAGCAACGGTCGGCCCTCCTTCAGGCAAACGTCGCCAGCCCGGCCGACCAGGTCCGCCGTGACCCCATAGGCGATCGCGCTCAATTGGTGGATGGAGCATGGCGCCACCAGCATCGCCGCGACCGGGGCGGACCCGGAGGCGATCGAAGCTCCGACCTGGGAGTTCTGGTGGACCACGTCGGCGAGCGCCTCGACCTCGCCAATGGTGTGGTCGGTCTCCTGAGTGATTGTGAGCGCGCCCGCCGCGGTGATGACGAGATGAACCTGGTGGGTGTCCAGCTCGCGCAACAATTGCAGTATTCGGATCGTGATCGGCGCGCCGCTGGCGCCGCTGACGCCGACCACGACCGCTGGTCGCCCGGTCACGGCTCCCACCCGTCGATCTGGACGATGCTGGCGGCCAGCGCGTGCACGCCAAGGGCGATGTCGGCTAGGTCTGTCCACTCCTCCGGAGTGTGGCTGCGCCCGTCCTTGGAGGGCAGGAAGATCATCCCGGCCGGGCCGAGGCGCGCCAACTGGACCGCGTCGTGCCCGGCGCCGGAGTACAGCCGCAGGAAGTCATGCCCCAGGCCGGCGATGCTTCGTCCGATCAACTCCGACAGGCGCGGATCCATCGCCGTGGGTGGTTCGGGCGGCAGCCAGAGCACGGACCCGTGGACGCCCCGGCGCCGGCTTTCGCGCTCGACGGCCTGCTCTAGCTGTTCGCGAGCGAGGCCGAACCACCCCGCGTCGGAGGACCTGAACTCGGCCGTCAGCAGCGCCTCCTCGGAGACGACATTGGTGGCCTCCGGAGTGAACCGGATCTCGCCAACAGTGCCGACGGCATCGGCCCCAGACGAACCGATCGCCTCGATAGCCAAGACGGTCCCGGCGGCCGCGCAACCCGCGTCTTGGCGTAGCGCCATGGGGCGCGTGCCAGCGTGGTCGCGCCGCCCCTTGAAGACCGCCCGCAGCCGGGCGATGCCGGCGATGGCCGTCACCACGCCCAGTCCGGCCCCTTGTTGTTCGAGGATGGGACCCTGTTCGATGTGGAGCTCCAGGCTGGCCAGCACTTCGTTGGCCGACCAGGCGCAGGCGGGGATGTCGGCCGGGTCCAGCCCCTGGCTCTGCAGCGCTTCGGCCAAGGTGGCGCCGTCTTCGTCAACCGTGGCCAGGTGGTCGGGGCTGAGATTCGACGCCAGCGCCCGGCTTCCCAGGCAACTCAATCCGAACCGGTTGGGCTCCTCGTTGAAGTAGTCCACCACCCGGAGGTCGTGCCGCAGCTTGATCCCCGACTCTTCGAGCAGGCGCACCGCTTCAAGCGCGCCCAACACCCCCACGGTGCCGTCGAACCGGCCGCCGCCCTCGACCGTGTCGGTGTGCGATCCGACCACGATCGCCTTGCCGCCGGCGCCCTGCCCGGGCAGCACGCCGATCAGGTTTCCGATGCCGTCGACGTGGACATCCAGACTGGTCGCGCGCATTCGAGCGGCCACCCAGCGCCGGCTCTCACGCTCGACGCCGGTGAAGGTTGGCCGCGACCAGCCGGCCAGGTCGGGATCGCGTAGCAGCGCCAGGTCCTGGAGGTCCTGCTGGATTCGCTGGGGCTCCGGCTGCCTCAAAGGGGCTGGCATGCTAACCATCCACCAGCGCGGCCACACCCATGCCGGGCGCCAGCCAGGCCTGCAATCCGTCGCCGACGAGCCGTTCATGGGCCGCGCGCAGGGCCTCGGCGGGGGGGAGGGCCCTTTGCCAATTGGTCCGGCGCCGGCCCGGCTTCATCGTCGCGTCGAGACCTATCTTGGTTACCACGCTGCCCTCCTGCATGGGCTCGTTACGGTCGGTTATCGCATCGGGGACGCTAAAGGTGTCCTCGTCCCAGCGCATCCGCGCGTTGCGCGCCCACTCCACTTGTTCGTAGTCCCAGACATCGATGTCCGCGTCCACCAAGGTGATCTGCTTGATCATGCTCACCGCCGCCCAGCAGGCGAAGAAGGCGCGCTTGGCTTGCCCCGGTTTCAGCGGTTCGACGGCGGCGACCACGTTGACCCGTCCACCGCCGGCCTTGGTCACCGCCAGGTCGACCACCGGTATTGTCGCCTGCCTCAGCGCGGTGATCAGGCCCGCGCCGACGGACAGGCCTCCCAGCAGCGCGTGTTCGGAGAACAGGCCCGGCATGATGACTTGGAAACTGGCGTCGCGCCGGTGGGTGAGGGCGGTGATTTGCAGCACCTGGCCGTCGCCGTAGTCCTCGTACATGCCGTGGTATTCCGACACCCAGCCCTCGGCCACTTTCTGGTCGAAGTGGAGCTTGGCCTCGATCACGATCTCGGCCTCGGCCGGGACCAAGACATCCACAGTCGCCCCCGGCGTCACCCGGACGGGTTCGCCGAGCAGGGCGCCGGCGTTGGCCAGTTCGTCTTGGCCCAGTTGGAGGTAGAAGCAGCCGGCCATCTGGATGGCGGGATGAGTCCCCAAGGCGATCGCCACGTCCAAGGGCCGTCCTTGTTCCGCCGCCTGGCGGGATAAGGCGGTGAGATGGTGATTGGGGGCGATGCCGATGAAGGCGCGGTTGCGGCCTAGCGGCTTGACGCGAGCGTAGGAGGCGTTGCGGTAGCCGGAGGCGGGCTCGTGGCCGATCACCAGTCCAGCGGTGATATAGGGGCCGGAATCGAACTCGAAGAAGTGCGGGATGGGCAGGAGCGACAACAGGTCGTCATGCTGCTCGGCCGTCACCACGACCTCTTGGCAGGCGGCTTCGGCGGCCGTCTCGGGGGCGAATCCCGAGGTGGTCGCCCGTGTGATGGACGCCGTGATCTCGCCCACCCCGCAACCCAGAGCGCGGGCGAACCGGGCGCGGGAGTTGAGCAGATTGCTGACGACCGGGAAGTTGAAGCCGTCGACCCGGTCGATCACCACCGCCGGGCCATCATCTAGCAGCGCCAGGAGGCTGGCCAATTCGAAGCGTGCCGAGACCGGGCCGGGGATCCGGAGCACTTGCCCGTCGCGGGCCAGCCCGGCCAGGTGGGCGCGTGCTGATTGGTCTGCCATCAGCGTCCCCTGACGTGCTCTCCCAGCGGGGGACCGGTCAGAGATCCCGCCTCGTAGACGGTGTTCCCGCGCACAACGGTTTGTGAGATTTGACCCGCCATCCGGCGGCCCTGATAGGGCGTCCAGCCGGCGTTGGATAGCTGGTTGTCAGCGGTCAAGGTCCAGCGTGCCGCCGGGTCGAAGATCACATAGTCGGCGTCCAGCCCCACCTCCAGGCGCCCCTTGCGGTGGCCAAGGTTGAACCGGCGGGCCGGATTCTCCGCCAGCACCGCCGCCAGCCGGAGCAGTCCCACCCGCCCGGCTGAGAACCCCTCGCTGAGCAGCAGCGGCACCAGGGTCTGCAGGCCGGGCGCGCCGGAGGCGTTGGCGAAAATGTCCTGGCGGTCGGACTTGCGGTCCATCGGCCAGGGCGCGTGGTCGGAAGTCACCATGTCGATCTCGCCAGCCGCCAGCAATTCCCACATCGCCGTCACCCGGTCGGGACTGCGCAACGGCGGGTTGATTTTCCCCAGCGGTCCCAGTTGGGCCATGTCTTCTTGGCTGAACAAGAGGTAGTGCGGACAAGTCTCCAGCGAGACGTCGTCGCCGGCCGCCCGCGCCGCAGACACCAGGGCGACGGTTTCGGGCAGGCTGGCGTGGAAAATGTGGAAAGGCGCGGCGGCGGCCCGCGCGATCATCAGGCCCAGCGCCACCGAGGCTGTCTCTGAGACCGGCGGCCGGGTCAGACAGTGATCGATCGGCCGGGTTCGCCCCTCGGCCTTGGCGGTGGCGACCAGCCCCCTGATGATCTCGCCGTCTTCGGCGTGAACTCCGACCACCAGGCCGGCCGCGCGCGAGCGCCCCAGGAGCGCGAGCAAGTCTGAGTTGTCAATCCTGGGGAACCGAACCGGGTCGGTTTCGAACAACGAAACCTTGAAGCCACAGACGCCAGCCGCCGCCAGGGCCGCGATGGCGTCGCCCGCCGATCCGGGCCGGACTGTGCCGTGGAGGGCGACATCGACATGGGCGGCCCCGGCGATCAAGGCGATCTTCCTCGTCAGCACCTCCACTTCGTCGACGGGCGCGTCCTGGTCGAAGGGCATGTCGATGATCGTGGTGACGCCACCGGCCGCCGCGGCCGCCGTGGCCGCGGCGAATCCCTCCCGGCGGTCGGAGAAACAGTGCACGTGAGCGTCTACCGCGCCGGGCAGGACGTAGCTGCCCCTGACGTCATGCACCTCCCACCCGGGCGCCGGCTCGGGAACGGCGGCGGCCTCGAATAGTCCGGTGATGCGTCCGTCCTCGACCAGCATGCCGCCGGCCGAAAGCATCTTGGTCGGGGTGACCAGGTCTCCCCGCACCAGACGCGGGGCCGTCCTCACCGCAGGCCGCCTGCCACCTGTTCGACTGCGGCGACCACCTCGCCGCCGGCCACCAGGTCTTGGGCCGCCACCATGTGAGCGGACTGGTAGGTGTCCTCATGGGTCACGGGGATGTCCCGGCGCACCCGCGCCATGGCGGCGGCGGTCCCGGCCCCCAGAGCGGAGTCTTCCAGCCACGGCGCCGACAGGTCGACAGCTTGACTGGCCAGAATCAGCTCCACTCCCAGGATCGCCTGGGTGTTGCGCACCGCCTGGCGGGCCTTGCGCGCGGAGTACGTGCACATCGAGACGTGGTCCTCCTGGTTGGCCTTGCCAGGAATGGAATCGGTGACGCTGGGCATGGCGAGCAGGCGGTTCTCGCTGACGATCGCCGAGGCTGAGCAGTGGACTATGGAGAACCCGGTGTTGAGGCCGAGTTGCCCGCCGACCAGGTTCAACGGCAAGCCGTAGCTGAGGTTGGGATCGGTCAGTCGGAAGGAGCGCCGCTCGCTGATGGCCCCGAGTTCGGCGACCACCATGGCGATCAGGTCGGCGGCGTACCCGATCGGCTCGCCGTGGAAATTGCCACCGGAAATGACGTCGTAGCCGCCTTCGCCGTCGGGGAAGATCAGCGGGTTGTCGGTGGCCGCGTTGGACTCGCGTTCCAACAAGGTGCGTGCGAACCCCAGCGACTCCCGGGCGGCCCCGTGGACTTGGGGGGCGCAGCGCAGCGAGTAGGCGTCTTGGACCCGCGGCCGGTAGACGCCGTTGGCGCGGTGCTCATCGGGGAACCGCACCTGGCGCGCCCGCTCCGTCATCCGGGCAGAGCCTTCGGTGATGCGACGGACGTTTTCCGCCACCGCCCTTTGCCCAGGCGCGTTGCGCGCCACCTGGATCCTGTCGTCGAAGGCTCGCGACTCGCCGCGAACGGCCTCCAAGGTCAGGCTCAAGGAGATGTCGGCGGTCTTGGCCAGGAGTTCGGCGTCAGCCAAACTGAGGACGGCAGAGGCCAGCGAGACGGTGGAGCCGTTGATCATGGCCAGCACGTCCTTGGCGCCGAGCTCGAAGGAGGGTTCCATCCCGGCCTGGACCAGCGCTGACCGGGCGGGCAGGCGACTGCCCTCGTAGAAGGCTTCGGCCTGCTCGTGGCCGATCATGACGCTGACCAGATGGGCTAGTGGCGCCAAGTCGCCGCTGGCGCCGACAGAACCCTGGCAGGGGATGACCGGGTGCACGCCCCGGTTCAGCATTTCCACCAGCCGGTCGAGGCATTCGACCCGCACACCCGAGACGCCCTTGGACAGCGCGTTGACTCGCAGCAGCAGCAGGGCTCGCACCACCTCGATCTCGAACGGCTCGCCGACGCCGGCCGAATGGGCGTTGATAATCAGTCGTTGGAACCGGTCCAGGTCCTCAGGTGGAACGCGCACGTCCATCAGGCGTCCCAGTCCGGTGTTGATGCCGTAGATCGGCGGCGCCTCCGGGCTCAGCCAGTGTTCTTCCACATACTGGCGGACCGCGATGGTCCGCGCCCGCGCCTCGGCGCCAATCCGCACCTTTGGGTCGCCGGCCGCGCCGCGTGCCACGGCCACGATGTCTTCGACGGTGAGGCTGGCCCCGTCGAGCCAAATCGTCCCGTCTGCGGGCTTGTGGTCCGTCAACGGCTCGGTTAAGATCGCCACGGGTGTCCCCTCCTGACGTATCGCTTGAATCTGCAGCCCAATGCTGCACCAATCTCAACTAGTATTGCTGACTGACCGCAGATTCTGCAGGATTAGGTGATGGACCTGCAGATTCAACCAGTTAGGCTCTGACAAGGAGGCCACATGTCGAACAATCTTCCTACCCCGCCGTTGGACCAGATCGACCGTCAGATTCTGAATGTCCTGCGCCGCAACGGCCGCGCGACCAACAAGGACGTCGCTGCTGAGGTCGGCATCGCCCAGTCCACCTGTCTGCTGCGCATCCGCCGCCTGATCGACACGAAGGTCATCCGTGGTTTCCATGCCGACGTCGACACCGGCAAGCTCGGGCTGCCCCTCCAGGCAATGGTCTCGGTCCAACTGCGTAACCATTCCCGCACCGAGAACGACCGTTTCCTGCGCAAGGCGGTCCAGCTGCCGGGGGTGCTCTCAGTCTCGCTCATGGCCGGTGACGACGACTATGTGCTGCATGTGGTGGCTCGCGACGCCGAGTCGTTGTCCAACTTTGTGCTCGACGCTTTGACCTCCGATCCCGGCATTGCCGGTTCCCACACCAAGCTCGTCTTTCGGCACCTACAGGGCGCTGGAGACTGGACGCGGGCCTGAGCGACGATTCGTCCGCCGCGACGCCAACGACGGCGTCCCGGCGAGCTGGCAGACCGCTATGCCTAGCAAACCGGCGAACACACCGGTTTGCTAGGCATAAGCAGCGTTTGCCTTCCGCGTTTCCGCTGGTCAGCGTTCCGCTTCCCTGCGTCAACACGGTCGGAGCGTGGTTGTTAACCACGCTCCTGGGCCCGGTCGGCGGCGAATCAACACAATCACCGTCCCCCTGCGTGGTGGTCGGCGAATCAACACGATCACCGTCCCCTTGCGTGGTGGGCGGGGGCGCCGCTGTGAGAGGAAAACCTGAAGCCCAAACGGACAATGTTCACACGAGGGTGGCCGAACGTGCTACCCTGTCGCGCGATTCGGTACGGAATAATCCCTCCGCAAGGAGCGTTCCATGCGAGCCCCGACAACAACCGACGAGATGAGACCTAAGGACTGATGGCAACCGATTACGACGCCCCGCGAAAGAGCGATGAGGACCTGGGCCAAGATTCCCTGGAGGAGTTGAAAGCCCGCCGGGCGGAGAAATCCGCCGCCGTGGTCGACGAGGACGAAGTCGACGCCGCCGAAGGCTTCGAACTGCCCGGCGCCGATCTGTCCAACGAAGAGTTGTCCGTTCGAGTCCTGCCCAAACAGGCCGACGAGTTCATGTGTTCCTCCTGTTTCTTGGTCCACCACATGTCCCAATTGGCCTTCACCGACCTTGACGGCGCCCTCATCTGCCTCGAGTGCTCGCCCTGATGAGCCGCATCTGACGTAGGCTGAGTCGCCGTGAGAACCACTGTCGAGGTGCTGGCCGCCCGCTCGGACCAGGGGCTGGCCCTGCCCGCCTACGCGCACCCGGGGGACGCCGGTTTGGATTTGTTTTCGGCGGACGATGCCGTGTTGGCCCCCGCCGGTGGTCGCGTCACCGTGGCGACGGGGTTGCGTTTGGCTTTGCCCCACGGATTCGTGGGCTTGGTGCACCCGCGTTCGGGGTTGGCCGCCAAACACGGGGTGACCGTGGTTAACGCGCCCGGAACGGTGGACGCCGGCTACCGCGGCGAGATCAAAGTGACCCTGTTGAACACCGATCCGGTGACGCCGTTCACGGTCCATCGCGGTGATCGGATCGCGCAGTTGTTGATCCAGCGCGTCGAGACGGCCAAGCTGATCGAAGTCGAACGCCTGCCGGGCTCGGTCCGCGGAGAAGGCGGTTTCGGCTCCACCGGCGTGCGCGACGGCGACAGCGCTGGCCCAGGCCTCGGCTCCAATACTGAAGGGAAGTAGCGATGGCTTTGTTCAAACGGCGCCAGGACCGGCCGAGCGCCTCGCCCAAGGACGCCTCCGGCCGAGCCGAAGCCGAGACTGGGGCCAGCCAGGACCAGACCGAGGACGGCGAGCGTTCGGGCGCGCGGCCAGGCGGTGAAGCCCAGGCGACGGCCGATCCTCAAGACGCCTTAGGCGGTTCCGGCGAAGGCGACCAGCCGGGCGACCAACAGGAGGACCGGCAGACCGACCAAGAGGGCGACCAGACGGCATCGGGCCCCTTTGACGAAGCTGAACAGCCTGGCCTGGAGGGGCTGGCCGACTTCGGCGCCGTCCGTCTGCCGGTGCGGGCCGGGTTCAAGGTCAGCGCCGGCGTGGCCAAGGCGACCGGACGGCCGGTGTCGCTGACCGTGTCCAAAGACGGTTCGCAACTGGAGTTGCAGGCCTTCGCGGCCCCCAAGACCGCGGGCATTTGGGAAGAGGCGCTGGACCAGCTCGAAGGGTCGGCCGCCAAACAAGGCGGCAAGGCGACCAGGACGGAGGGCCGGTTCGGCCCGGAACTGATCGCCGAGATCCCCGTCGCCACCGCCCAAGGACGCACTGGCAAGCAGGTGGTCCGGTTCATCGGCGTGGACGGGCCGAGGTGGCTGCTGCGAGGCGCCATCACCGGCAAGGCGGCCCGGGAACGAGCCGCCGCGGCCGACCTCGAAGATCTCTTCGCCGGCGTGGTCGTGGTGCGCGGCGGCGAAGCCCGGCCCCCGCGCGAGCCGCTGCCGCTGCGCTTGCCCGGGGCGGCCCGGCTCGAGCCAGGCGGCGGCGACGCCCAGGGGGAATCGCCCGGTCTGTTGAAACGCGGTCCAGAAATCACCGAGGTTCGTTGATGGCGTTGGGCGGGCGGATCAAGCGCTGGGCGCGTGGTCTGTTCAAGCCTCTGCCGGCGTTGGAGACCGAACCGGAGCGCCCGTTCAGGCGGGTCGATGGCGTCCAGTCGATCGGTTCGGTGGGGGAGCGGGAGACCGCTCGGGTGGCGGGCGTGATCCGTTCCATCGCCATAGGCCCGCGCGGCCCCGGGGCCATGTTCGAGGCGGAATTGACCGATGGCACCGGCGATCTCAAAGTGATCTGGTTGGGGCAACGCCAGATCCTGGGCCTTGAGCCGGGTCGGCAGCTGATCTGCCATGGCCTGGTCGCCCGCGAAGGGGCGGTCCGGGTGATGCGGGATCCCTACTACGAGTTGGCGCCGGTCGGAGTGGTCGAATGAGCGACTCGGGTGTCCAAGGCGACGCGCCGGACAGGTCCGAGGCAGATCCCGGAGGCGCCGCGCCGGACGGAACCGAATCCAAGTCCGGAGACGCTGCGCCGGACAGCTCCGAGGCAGACTCCCGAGGAGACGCGCCGGACGGAACCGAATCCAAGTCCGGACGCGACCCTGAGGCGGCCGCCCCCAGCGGCCCTGGGTCCGCCCACCCAGGCGCAACGCCGGACCGGTCCGAGGCAGACCCCCGACGAGAAGCGCCGGGCGGCGCCGAGGCTAAGTCCCAACGCGACCCTGAGCCGGCCACCCCCAGCGGCCCTGCGTTGACCGGCCTGAGGTCGGTGGTGGCCGAAGAGTTCTCATTCACCGATGCTATGGGCGGCGTGCGCGGCATGGTCGAATCGGTCCTGCCCGGTCTGACCTTCGTGGTGGTCTATGTGATCGAACCGAAGCTGTGGCCGCCGCTGGTGGCGGCGTTCGGGCTGGCTCTGGTGCTGGCGGTGGCCCGCCTGATCGGGCGGTCCTCGGTCATGGGCGCCGTGTCCTCCCTGGGAGGCATAGCGCTAGGCGTGGTCTGGGCGCTGGTCAGCGGCAGGGCCGAAGGCTTCTACGTTCCGGGGCTATGGGCCAACGGCGCCTACCTGGCTGGCTGCCTGATTTCGATCCTGGCGGGCTGGCCGTTGGTGGCGGTGGTGGCTGCCGCCGCGACCGGCCAACTGGAATCCTTTCGGGCCGACAAGGCCTTCCTGCGCCGGGGCGCCGGCGCCACCTGGCTGATGGCGGCGCTGTTCGCCGCCCGGCTGGCGGTCCAGGTGCCGCTCTATCTGACCGGACAGGTGGCGCTCTTGGGCACGTTCAAGCTCGCCATGGGCGCGCCGCCATTCGTAGCGCTGCTGTGGCTGTCCTGGCTGATAATGCGCCCGGTGCTGCGCAAAGACAGGCGTGGCCCCGGCCAGAGCGAGGCGCCAGCCGAAGACAAGGCCGAAGACAAGGCCGAAGACAAGGCCACGTAGGCTGTTGGCGTGACCAGGACCGGGGGCGGGGCGATCGAGGGCAGGATGATCGGGGCGCAGACTGTCTTGCCGGCCGAGCGGCGTCCCTTCGAGGTCTTGACGGCCGACGGAGTCCGGCTGATCGGGGAATTGGCCTTGCCGCCGGACCGGCGTCCGGTCCAAGGCACGCTGGTCTGGCTGCACCCATTGCCGACCGAGGGCGGATCAATGGATTCGCATTTGCTGCGCAAAGCCGCCTGGCGGCTGCCCGCGCTGGCAGACCTGGCGGTGATCCGGTTCAACACCCGCGGGACCTGCTCGGCGCAGGGCTGCTCCGAGGGAAGGTTCGACGGCGGAGCGGCCGAGGGCCAAGACGTGGCGGCGGTGGTCGGCTACACGCTGGCCCTGGGGCTGGCGCAGCCGTGGCTGGTGGGCTGGTCATTCGGCTCGGAACTGGCCTTGATGCACGGCGCCCGCCTGCCGGTGGCAGGAGTGATCGCGTTGTCGCCACCCCTCAAACGCACCAGGTCGGAGCATCTGATCCAGTGGGCCGCGGCCCGCAAACCGGTGACGGCGTTGGTGCCCCAGAATGATCAGTTCCTGTCGCCGGCGCAGGCGCGGGCGCGGTTCGCCATGGTTCCCGCCGCCAAGGTGGTGGAGGGCCGCCAGGCCGCCCATCTGTGGATCGGGGAGAGGGCTGTGCGTCAAGCCCTGGACGCGATCGTCGAAGTGGTGCGGCCCGGCTGGGGGCCGCTGCCGACAACATGGGACGGCCCGTCCGAGGTCTTTGGCCAGCCGGTCCGAGGCGGTAGCCTCGCTGAAAGGCTGTTGGACAGCCCAGGTAGAGCTAGTGGCGCGGGAGGAGAAGGAACATGACGATTCTGGCGGTTAGGGCGGGCGGCGCCCTGCGGGGAGCGGCGCGCCTAGACCAGCCCCTCGGCGACCCGTGGGGCCAGGACGACGAGACATCGCGGTTCTCGGCCGCCGAACGGGCCCAGGAGCGTTCGGCCGGCCCGCTGGTGCCCGCCGGCACGGTGCCGTTGGTGCTCCTGCACGCCTTTCCGCTCAGCTCGGCGATGTGGGGACCAGTTCTGGCCGATCTGCCCGAACTGCCGGTTCTGGCGATCGACCTGCCCGGAGCCGGTTTCAGCCCCACCGTCCAACCGGTGAGCATCCGGGCGGCGGGACTGGCGGTCATCGAGTCGCTGGCCGAATTGGGCGTGACGCGGGCCGTGATCGGCGGCATCTCGATGGGCGGTTACGTCGCCATGAGCGTCATCAAAGACGCGCCCGAATTGCTGGCCGGGGCGATCTTGATGCACACCAAGGCGGTCGCGGACGATCCGGCCACGCGGGCGGGCCGCCTTGAGACGGCCCGCCAGGTGCTGCATGCCGGATCGACAGAGCTGCTGGCGCCGATGGCCTCGAAGATGGTCTCGGCGGCCAGTCAGATCATCCACCCAGGTTTGGTCGAAACCATCGAACACTGGATTGACCAAGCCACCCCCGGCGGTATGGCCTGGGCCGAAGAGGCCATGGCCGGTCGGGACGATGCGATGGGGACGCTGCGGGCCTGCGGGCTGCCGGTCACGATCATGGCCGGCGCCGCCGACCCGTTCGCGACGGTCCGCCAAGCCGAGGAGATGGCGGATGCCGTGGGCCACAGCGCCAACCTGGCCGTTCTGTCCGAGATAGCCCACCTCAGCCCGCTGGAGGCGCCCAATATGACCTCGCGGATCGTCCGCGAGTCCTACCGGCGCATGGTCGACTAGCTGACGGAGAAGGCCAGACCGTCGATCACTTCCGCCCCTGGCAGCGTGGCCAGGATTGAGCCGGGCAGGATCAGTTTGGCTTGGCGGACGCCCGCGCCGACGATCACCGGGCCCGCGTCCACGACCTGGCGGTCGATCAACACCCGCCATTCGCCGGGCAGGCCGATCGGCGTGATGCCGCCGTACTCCATCCCGGTCGCCGCCACAACACCGTCGACAGACATGAATGAGGCCTTGCGGACGTCAAGCAGCCGCCGCACCGTGTTGTTGACATCTGCCCTGGTGGTGGCGCGCACAGCGACCCCGGCCGCCTTGTCGACGCCGGCCCGGCGTCCGGCCACCACCACGCAGTTGGCCGACGCCTCGGGCGCCAGCCCCAGATGCTCGGTCAAAGCGGCTGTGTCAGAGAAAGCTGGGTCGATGGCTGCGACGGCGACTGCCTCGGCGGCATCGGGCACGGCGGCGAACCAACGCTTCAGGGCCCCGAAAACGGCTGGGGCCAACAACTCGGGATGCTCCAAGGGGGCCTGGGGAACTAACTGCGGGAAGAGTGGGGGACCAGGAGCCATGGCTGCCATTGTGGCCCCTGGCGCGGCGCCGCGCCAAACGAGGTAAACAGGGCGCGGGCTAGACGGCGGGACTGGCCAGATTGCGCGTTACCAGGCGGCGCAGACGGGACAGGTAATTGTCCAGAGCCTGGCGCTGCACCTCGAGCTTGTCGATCGCCAGCTGGGCGTCCCGGCGATGGGCTTCGGCCCAGGAGACGGCTTGGTCCATGGTCGCTTTGGCCTCGGCGTGGGCGGCGGCCAGAATTTGGTCGGCCTCCTCCTTGGCGCCGGCTGAGAGCACCTCGACGTACTCGTCCGCGTGGGCCATGATCTGGGACGCCTGCTCTTGGGCCTCCAGGAGTTGCTGGGTGGAGATGGCGCGCTGCTCGGCCGGACCGGCCAGGACCCGCTCGGCCTCCTTGATCGAACGGTCGCGGTCTTCGGCCAGGCGGGCCAGATTGGTCTCGGTGCTCCTGGCGATGGCGCGTTCGGCCCGGGCGACTTCCTCGCGGGCGTGATCGACCAGGCGGTCGGCCTCGGCGCGGGCCTCAGCCAAAGTGACGGCTGATTCCTCGCGGGCGGAGGTGGTGATTTGTTCGGCCTCGGCGCGGGCCTCGGCTATGCGCGCCTTGGCGAAATCGTCGGCGGCCAGTCGCTCGGAGGTGGCGTGCTGATGGGCCTCGGTCTTGATCTGGCCGGCCTCGATGCGGGCGTGGCTGGTCAGCGTGGCGGCATCGCGTTCGGCGTCCTCCCTGGTCTTCGAGGCGTAGACCATGGCCTCGGAGCGCTTGACCGAGGCATCCGAATCGGCTTCCTCGCGGATCGCGCGCGAATAGACCTCCGCTTCCGCCCGCAGAATTCTGGTCTCGCCCTGGGCGGCCGAGCGGACCTGCCCGGCTTCCTCGGCCGCGCGGCTGCGCCGCGACATGGCGTAGCGATCGGCGGCGGTCAAATCGCGGTCGACCTCCGCTCGCAGAGCCGCCAGCAGTTGCTCGGCCTCATCATCAACGGTGGCTCGGATCTGATCGGACTCGGCTTGGGCGCCCGCTTTGACCAGGTCCAACTCGGCTTGAACCCGTCCCTGCAGGGCGGCCGCCCCGGCCGCCGCGGTCGAGACCAGCTCCTCGAGTTCGGCGGCGTTGATGGTCAGCAGCTCGGAGGTTTCCCGTTTGGCCGCGCCGATCAACTCTTCGGCCTCGCGTTCGGCGACGGCCCGCATGGTCTGGGTTTCGCGTTCGGCGCTCTGCGACAGCGCGGTCGACTCTCGAACCATCATTTGGCGCCGCTCGAGAGCGGCCTTGTTGGCGGAGTCCCTCAGTTCGGCGGCGCGACGTCCGGCTTCGGCAATGACCTCGCGGGCGCGGCGTCGGCCGTCGTCACGGGCGGTCTTGGCGCGCCGTTCGGTCGAGGCTTTGAGATCATCCAGCTCGCGATGCGCCAAACCGACCAGGGTCTGATGCGAGTGCTCGGCCTGTTGCAGTTCGCGCCGGGCGGTGGCTTCGGCCTGGCGGCCGATCTCGGCGGCGCGCTCCTGGACCGCTTTGATCCGGGTCGCCACCTCCGCTTCGAGCAGACCCGCGAACTCGGCGACCTGGCCATGTCGACGCCCGGGCTGGCGCCAGGCCTGGTCGGCCAACTGCGAGCGCACCTGATCGAGTTCGGCCGCCAGGGTCGCTCCCTGGCGGACCAGGGCTAAGGCGCGTTCCCGCGTTTGGGCGAGTGCTGCTTCTAGCTCAGCGGCGCGCGGTTCCTCGCTGACCATTGGAGTGCTGCTCTAGACAGTCTGTTCCTGGTCCGCATCCGGGTCCGGGACCTCGGCTTCGGTGAACAACTCAGTTTGGGTGACCTGCTCGACAATCTCTTCGCCGGCTGGCTCATAGTCTTGTCCGGCCACCTCCGCGTCGTAGACCTCGGCGTCATAAACGCCGGGCTCATAGACGGGCTCGAAGGTCGGCGCCGGTTCGTATCCGGCGGCGTCGGTCAGGCCCCCCGGCGGCAGGGCGGACGGCGCCGGCGCCGAGTCCAGCACGGCGTCGATGTTCGGCAACGGAGTGGCGCCGAGCAGGCCGCGCAGTTCCTCGAGATAGCCGGTGATGGACTCGCGCTGGCGGTTGAGATCGTCGACCTGGCGCTGGACCGAAATCCGCTCCCTTTCGGCTTCCTCGACCGCCTCGGAGACCGTGCGGTCGGCGAAGGAACGAGCGTCTTGGACCACCCGGTCGGCGTTGCGCCGGGCGTTGGCCAAGAGATCGGAAGCCTGCTGGTCGGCATCGTGCCGGAGCTTTTCCGCCCGGGCCAAAGCCTGGGCGACCCGCTCTTCAGCCTCTTCGGCGCGAGCGTTGGCTTCGGCGATGAGACGGTCGGCCTTGGCCTTGGAAGACTCGAAGCGCTCGGCGTTGGCGGCCTCGGCGGCCTCGATCCGCTGCGCGATTTCGATCTCCGACTCGGCCCGCCATTCCTCGGCTCGTTCAGTCAGGGCGGCGGCCTGCTTCTTGGCTTCGGCCAACAGTGTCGAGGCCTCGCGCTCGGAGCGGGTGGTCAATTCTTCGGCGCGGGCACGGGCGTCCTCGTAGAGTTCGGCGGCGGCGCGCTCCGATTCGGTGCGGGTCTGGGAGGCGTAGCGGTCGGCTGATTCCTTCAACTCGATCGCCTCGCGGCTGGTCGAAGACAACAGGTCGGTGGCCTCGCGCTCGGCGGAGTTGCGCATCTCATGGGCGGCCAACTCGGCCGCGGACCGGGTGGCCTGCTCGAATTGCTCGGCGTCGGCCCGGGTCTGCTGGGCGTAGTGTTCGGCTTCGGAACGAATCTGGAGGGCGTACTGCTCAGCGTCAGATCGCAACTGCTGGGCGTACTGGTCGGCGTTGGAGCGGACTTGCTGAGCGTACTGATCGGCCGCCGAGCGGCGTTCGGAGGCCTCGTTCTCAGCCGTCGCCTTGAGGTCTTGGGCTTCGCGCTGGACCGCTGTCCGGGTCTGGGTGGCGTACTCTTCGGCGTCCGCCCGTAGCTGCGATGTCTCTTGGTCGGTGGCCAGACGCAGGGCTGCGGTCTCTTGTTCGGCGGCGGAACGCAATTGGGTGGAATAGCGCTCCGCGTCTTCTCGCCCGGAGGCGACTTCGACGGCGACCGACGAGCGCAATTCGGCGGCTTCGCGTTCCGCGTTGACCCGCAGTTCGGTGGTCTCTCGTTCCACCGAGGCGGTCAAGGCGGCGATTTCGCGCTCCAAGGCGGCCCGGCGTTCGGCCTCTTCAGAGGCGATGTTGCCCATCACACGGGCGGCCTCGCGTTCGGCCGAACCGACCATCTCCTCGGCCCGTCGGGAAGCGTTGGTCAGTTCCGCCTCCGCCTCCGCCTGGGCGGCCGCCTGGGTGGCCTCGGCCTCGCGACGGGCTGTGGCCAGCATTTCCGCGACCTCGTTCTCGGCCTGGGCCTTGAGCTGGTCGGTTTCAAGCTTGGTCCTGGCCAGTAGCGCCGAAGATTGCGACCGGGCCTGGTTCAGCACGTCCATGGACTGTTCCTCGGCCGACCGCATCAACTGCTCGATGCGCGCGCCCAGGCCCGAATAGCTGGGCCGTTCGGCTTCCCGGAGTTGTCGGTGGGCCTCATTCAGCTCGGCGCCCAGAGCCGCGATTCGCGATTCGAGTTCGTCGACTTGGCCTTGGGCGGAGGTTAGGTTCTCCTCCAGGGTCCCGACTTGTTTGTCAACGGCTTGGCGTTCGTACCCACGCACTGCGGTGGGGAACCCATAGTTAGACACTGAAAAACCTCCATGGATGGGGCGCCAGGGAGCTCCCGGCATTTTATACGCAGCGACCCTAGCCTACTGGTAACCAGGGGAACATGGGAACCTCTACCTATAGCCGCTTATTCGATCGCGTCTTTTGGGCCGGTTTGGCAGCCGGTTGGGAGCCTCGGGAGTCCAACCGTTAGGGTAATGAACTGAACTTTGGCCGATACTTGAGCAAAGAGGATGAGTTTGGTGCGACCTTGGCTGTCCGGAGCAGCCGCCGGACTAGGGCTGGTGACAGCCGGCCTAGCCGTGGCCTCGGCGACAGTTTGGCGTCCGCCCGACCACGTCAGCGCCACCCATCGGGTCGGTTCGGCCATCCAAGCGGTGGTCGCCGAACCGGGCGTGATGGAGGCCCAAGCCGACACCGTCGAAATCTCCGTCAAGGCTGATCGTCCGGTGATCGTGGCCGTGGGCCGCGACACCGATGTGACCGCCTGGCTGGCCGATTCGCCGGCCGAGCACCTGACGGGGTTCGCTGGCCGCCACACTTTCAAAGTCCGCGAATCCGGCTCTGACGAGCCTTTGGCCGCCGCCGCCGGATCGGACTTGTGGGTGGTTGAGCGTGAGTACTCCAGCGGCGGCCGGGTCAAGTGGCAGAAAGCCGACGAGGGGCGTTGGTCCCTGGTGGTCGCGCCGGTCGCGTCGGGTGGCGAGGACGGCGCCGTCGCGCTCGGAGACCTCCAGGTCACGATGACGTGGCCGCAGGTCGTCAGCACGCCTTTCCTGTGGCCCGGGGTGACGGTAGGCGTGATCCTGTTGGCTCTGGGCGCGGTCGGCCTGGTGGCGGCCCGCAGACGGTCTGAGGCCGAGCGCCCGGACCAGGCGGCCGCCGAGGCGGCCGTCCAAGGGGCCACTGCCGATCGGGAGACGCCGCCCGGAGCAGAGCCGGACGGAGCAGAGCCGGACGCCGCCCTCCCGCTGACCACGGGCGAGCCTGTGGTGGTCGGCGTGGCCTCAGCCGTGGTCGAACTGGCGGCGGCCGAAGCCGAACCGGAGGGCGGCCTGTCCGTGCCGGTGGCCATGGCGCCCGCCGTGGCCGGCGCCGAGGCTGGGTCTGACCAGACGGCATCGGGCGAATCTGGAACGGCGGCGGCGCTGGAACCGGCCGCCGGCACAGGCGCCACAGGCGCTCGGGGCGCTCCCGGGGAACCGGGCCAGACCGGGCCAGACCAGAGCGGGCCAGACCAGAGCGGGCCAGACCAAAGGCCGGCCAAGCCGAAGCGCCGCTGGTTCCGCCGCCGGACTGAGCCAGCCGCCGTCGAGCAGCCGCCCGAGCCGCCCCCGGCCCCCTCGCCGGAGCCCAAACTCGATCTCGGGCTGGCCACCCCGAACCGGAACTGGGAACGCCTGGCGTCCCCAGACCCGCGCTATGCGGAGCTAGCCGAAGCCGAGATCGCCGCCAGGGACGGCCGGCCACTTTCGAGCGGCCCGGCCGCCGATTCCACCCAAATGCGGCCAGGGGCGCCTGGCGCCGACCGCGAATGGGCCTCTGACCAGCCAACACAGCCCGGGTCGCGGCCCCAAGGGTCGCTCTGGGACCGACACGGCGGCGGTGAAACCACCGCGCCGCAGGCCCCAGGAGCGCCATCCGGAGGGGTGGCGGGCGCGCCGGCGCGGTTCGGGCGCCCGGTGGGGCCGATCGGCGCCGCCACCGACGGCCAGACCGGGCCCGGCCTGATCGATCTGCCGGAGACGGCTGAGAGCTATCAACCCACCGCGGCCCCGAGCCGCTTCGGTTTGCCCCAGCGCCAAGCCGGGGCCGGTCCGGCGATCACGGCGGACCAGAAGATCGCCGCCTTGAGGCGGTCCCACACCTCCGTCGCCGACGAGGCGGCCGAGACCATTGCCGCCGCCATGGCGGCCGCGACCGGGTCCGGATCAGCGGCTGGGCTGACGCGGCGCCAGATCCGCGAAGCCGAGCGGGCGGCCGCCGAGGCCTTGCACGTGACCGCGCGTTCAACCGGCGAGATCCCGGTCAGACAAGAATCGGCCCGCAGCCAAGTCCAGATGCAGTCCAGCGAAGGGAGCGGCCAATGAGGCGGCGGCCGCACACGAGGGTCGCCGCGATCGCGGCGACCGGCCTGTTGGCGGCGGTTCTGACGGCCTGCTCCCAGGCGGCGCCGCAGGTCCAACCGCCGCCGAAACCGGCCGAGCCGCCGCCGGTGGTCCAAAACGTTCAGATCGAGCGCATTTTGAAGGAGCTCTCGGCCGAACTGGAGCAGGCCCAGTCCGAATCCGATCCGGCGGCGTTGACCGGGCGGGTCGGCGGCGCCGCCTTGACCATGATCCAGGCGCACTACGCGGCCAAAGCCGCCAACCCCGAAGAACAACCGCTGGACCTGGGGACCGGTTTCGCCGACGGCCAGATCGTGGCCCGTTCGGCGTTGTGGCCGCGCTCATTCGTGGTGGTGACGGATTCGGAGCCGACCGAGGCGCCGTATATCTATCAGATCGGGCAGGCTGACGCTCGCAGCCCCTACAAGATGGTGTTGTGGGCCAAGATGCTGGCCGGCGCGACAGTTCCGCCGGCGGCCGCCGCCGGGGTCGGCTCGGACGTGGTCGAGCCGGGTTCGGACGATCGCACGGAGTTTTCCCCCATCGCCGCGGTCCAGGCCTACGTGGCCGCCAAAGACGATCCCTCGGGCGAGGCGGCGGCTCTGCTCGACACCACGGTCCAGGACGGCCGCGACCCCGACCCGGCGCGTGAGCGCTGGTCCGCTTGGGTCAAGGGCTGGCGGGACAACGCCGCCACCTTGGCGGGCAGCTCCGTGAGCGCCGCTTCCGCCCTGGTCGAGGGTTCCGTTTCGGCGCTGGCCACCGCCGATTCCGGGGCGCTGGTGTTCGCCCAGGTCAAGTCGGTGTTGGACTTCTCGTTCACGCCGGTCGAGGGCGCCTACGTCAATCTGGTCGGCTCCCAAGGTTATCTTGGTCTGGGCGCTTCGACTTTGCAGGCCCACAAGTCGGCCCACATCGAGCACCTCCAGTCGGTGGTGTTGGCGGTGCCGCCCAAGGGCGCCGACCAGCCGATCAAAGTCATCGCCGTGGCTGATCTGCCCACGGCCGTACAAGTGGAGTAAGCGGGGCAAACACTATGACCGAACGTTTTGCTGATTCCAGCGTGCCTGATCTGGCCAAGCAACACGCCGCCGATGCCGCCGGGGCGCCCGCCGGGACACCTTACGTGGTGGACGTCGACGGCGAGGAAGCCTTCAAGGCGGTGGTCAACCAGTCGGCCTCGGTGCCGGTGGTGATCGACCTGTGGGCCACCTGGTGCGAGCCGTGCAAGCAGCTCAGCCCGGTCTTGGCGGAGTTGGCGGCCGAATACGGCGGCCGCCTGTTGGTGGCGAAGGTGGACGTCGACAAGAACCCCCAAATCGCGGCGGCCTTTCAGGTCCAATCGGTGCCGAGCGTGGTGGCGCTGGTCCAGGGCCAGCCGGTGCCGTTGTTCAATGGCGCCATTCCGGCCGCGAACGTCAGGCAGTATTTCGACGAGTTGCTCAAGGCCGCCGCCACCGTCGGGGTGACCGGCCAGATCGACGCGGCCGCCCCGACCGCCCCGCCCGTCCCGCCGCTCCATCAAGAAGGCTATGACGCCTTGGAACGCGGCGACCTGGCCGCCGCCAAGGCGGCCTTTGCCAAGGCGCTGGCCGAAGCGCCGGCGGACGGATCGGCCAAGGCGGCGTTGGCGCAGGTGGAACTGCTTGAGCGCCTCGACGCCGCAGACGCCGCCGCCAGCGCGGACGGGTCCGGGTCGGCCCTCGAGGAAACCATGACGGCGGCCGACGCGGAAGTCGCCGCCGGCGACACCGCGCAGGGTTTCAACCGCCTGCTCAGCGCCATGGTCCAGGCGGACCCGGAGGACAAGGAGACGCTCCGTCGCCGGCTGTTGTCGTTGTTCGATGTGGCGGGACCCGACGACCCGGCGGTGGCGCAAGCGCGCCGTCGCCTGGCGTCCCTGCTGTTCTGATCCGAAAGTGAGCATTCCGCGCCGGCCACGGGCCCGGTTTCAACTGTCACGTCCGGCCAAGCAGACTTCGATGGTCCTAAACGGCCCAGCGGCCGGCGCCGGCCGGCCCGGCCTGGAGGTGGGACCGGTTGGTCTGCCCATCCCACGTCGATTCATGCGAGAGTTAACCATATGAGTAGCCCTGAACCCCTGCCAGTCGATTCGTCAGTGCTCTGGGCTGTGGCCCACGGGATGTACTACGACCCCCATTCGGTCTTGGGACCGCACCGGTATGACGGGGGCGTGACGATCAGGACCCTGCGCCCCCTGGCCGACGCGGTGGTCTTCGTCACCCCGGACGCCAAGATCGAGGCCATCCACGAACAGGACGGCATCTGGGTGGCGGTGCTGGAGGGCGAATCCGTTCCCGACTACCGGGTCGAAGTCACCTACGGCGACTCGACCACTTTGAACGACGACCCTTACCGGTTCCTGCCGACCCTCGGCGAACTGGACTTGCAGCTGATCCGGGAAGGCCGCCACGAGGAGTTGTGGCGGGCTCTGGGCGCCCGGGTGCGGACCTATCCCTCGGTCATGGGAGAGGTCGTGGGCACGTCGTTCGCGGTCTGGGCCCCGGACGCCCAGGCGGTGCGCGTCATCGGCGACTTCAATTCTTGGACCTCTGGGGCCACGGCCATGCGCTCGCTCGGGGACGCCGGCGTCTGGGAAGTGTTCATACCGGCGGTCCAGGCCGGCGCCAAGTACAAGTACGAGCTGCAGACGCGCGAAGGCAATTGGATTCAAAAGGCCGACCCGATGGCGCGGCGGGCGGAGACACCGCCGGCCACGGCCTCGGTGGTGGATGATTCCGACTACCAGTGGCAAGACGGCGACTGGATGGAACGGCGGGCTCAGACCAACCCCCACAACGGGCCGATGTCGGTCTACGAGGTCCACATCGGCTCTTGGCATGAGGGCCTGGGCTACCGCGAGCTGGCCGACGAACTGGTCGAATACGTCAAAGAAATGGGCTTCACCCACGTCGAATTCATGCCCGTGGCGGAGCACCCCTACACCCCGTCCTGGGGCTACCAGGTGACCGGCTACTATGCCCCGACCTCGCGTTGGGGTTCGCCGGACGATTTCCGCTTGCTGGTCGACAAGCTCCACCAGGCGGACATCGGCGTCATCTTGGACTGGGTGCCGGCCCACTTCCCCAAGGATTCGTTCGCCCTGGCCCGCTTCGACGGTTCGGCGCTGTATGAATACCCCGATTCGCAGCGCGGCGAGCACCCCGACTGGGGGACCTTGGTGTTCAACTTCGGGCGCACCGAAGTGCGCAACTTCTTGGTCGCGAACGCCTGCTACTGGATGGAGGAGTTCCACGCCGACGGCCTCAGGGTGGACGCGGTCGCCTCGATGCTGTACCTGGATTATTCGCGTGAACCGGGTCAATGGACGCCGAACGCCTACGGCGGCCGCGAGAACCTGGAGGCCATCTCTTTCCTCCAGGAAACCACGGCGACGGCTTACAAGCGCTATCCCGGGATCGTCATGGTGGCCGAGGAGTCAACCGCCTGGCCGGGCGTGACCGCCCCGACTTCCGGCGGCGGGCTCGGCTTCGGCCTCAAATGGAACATGGGCTGGATGAACGACACCCTGCGTTACCTGCGCGAAGACCCGGTCAACCGCAAGTACCACCACGGCGAAATCACCTTCTCGATGGTCTACGCCTTCTCCGAGAACTACTGCCTGCCGCTCAGCCACGACGAGGTGGTCCACGGCAAAGGCTCGCTGCTGGCCAAGATGCCGGGCGACCGCTGGCAGAAACTGGCCAACCTGCGCGCGCTTTACGCCTATATGTGGTCGCATCCCGGCAAGCAGCTGCTGTTCATGGGCAGCGAGTTGGGTCAGGAGGGCGAGTGGTCGGAGCGCTGGTCGCTGGACTGGTGGCTGCTGGACCAGCCCGACCACGCCGGTTTGGCGGCCCTGGTCAAGAACCTCAACTCGCTCTACCGCGAGCACCCGGCCCTGTGGGACCAAGACTCCGATCCGGCCACTTTCGAGTGGATCGATTCGGACGATGCCGACCACAACGTCTTGGCCTATCTACGCCGGTCGACCGGTGGGCGCCTCTTGGCGGCCGTGGTCAACTTCGCCGGGGTGCCCCATGAGGGCTACCGGTTGGCGCTGCCGCAGGGCGGCGCCTGGAAGGAGATCCTCAACACCGACTCGACTGCCTTTGGCGGCTCCGGCGTGGGCAACCTGGGAGCGGTCGAGGCTGAGGAACTGGAATGGCACGGCCGTCCCTATTCGGCCTCGATTCGGGTGCCCCCGCTGGGCTCGGTCTGGTTCGAACCCGCTGGCTGACCCTAGGAGCGTGATGAGCAACCACGCTCCGACCGTGTTGACGCAGGGCAGCGGAACGCTGACCAGCTAAAACGCGGAAGGCCAAGGCCGCTTCGGCCTAGGAAACCGGTTTGCTCACCGGTTTCTTAGGTCGTCAGACCAACGTGATCAGGCCGGATCGAGCGGCTGGACGTGGATGACGTGGCCCGGCAGCGCGTGCGGGTCGAGCCGCACGAAAGGCCGGGCGCCCCACTGGTAGATCTGGCCCGACAACAGGTCGTGGGCTTGGAAAACCGGCCCGGCGGCATCGGCGGCCTGGTCTTGCAAACCCAACGCCGCCAAATCCAACTGGATGAAAGACTCGCGGACGTTGAAAGGGTCCAAGTTGAGGACCACCAGGACGGTGTCGGGGCGCCCGTCGGGGGCGTGCTCCGGGTCGACGCGGCGGGAATAGGCGACCACCGAATCGTCCGAGGTGGGGTGGACGGTGACGTTGTGCAGGCGGCGCAAGGCCAGGTGGCTGGCTCGAATGGCGTTCAGCTGGCCGAGCAGCCCAGCCATGAACACCGCCCGGGGCGAGGCGTAGTCGCGGACCTTGTATTCGTATTTCTCATTGTCCAACTGCTCTTCGCTGCCCGGCCTGGCGACATGCTCCGCCAACTCGTAGCCCGAATAGATGCCCCAGGTGGGGGCGTAGGTGGCGGCTAAGATGGCGCGGATTTTGAAGGCGTTGACGCCGCCGTGCTGCATGTACGGCGTCAAGATGTCGTGGGTTGTCGGCCAAATCGCCGGTCGCAGGAAGGAGCCCTCCGGCCCAGCCAGTTCGCGCAGGTAATCGAGCACCTCT
Organism: Bifidobacteriaceae bacterium; assembly: GCA_031270825.1. Classification (GTDB taxonomy): domain Bacteria; phylum Actinomycetota; class Actinomycetes; order Actinomycetales; family WQXJ01; genus JAIRTF01. The sequence continues at coordinate 120,564 of JAISXH010000041.1, read as the reverse complement.
TCTTTGGAGTTGCGCCAGGCGAAGTAGGTGTAGGACTGGTGGAAGCCGATCAGGGCCAGGGCGCGCATCATCGGCGGCCGGGTGAAGGCTTCAGCCAGGAAGACCACGTCGGGCGCCTCCTGGGCGATCTGCGCGATCAGCCGCTCCCAGAAAGGCAGCGGCTTGGTGTGTGGATTGTCGACCCGGAAGATCGTCACCCCATGGGCGATCCACAGCCGCACGATCCTGAGGATCTCCTGGTAGATGCCCTCCGGGTCATGGTCGAAGTTGAGTGGATAGATGTCCTGGTATTTCTTGGGCGGGTTCTCGGCGTAGGCGATGGTCCCGTCGGGGCGATGGGTGAACCACTCCGGGTGCTCTTTGACCCAGGGATGGTCCGGCGAGCATTGCAGCGCCAAGTCCATCGCCACCTCCATGCCCAGATCGCGGGCCGTGGCCACGAGGTGGTCGAAATCGTCGAAATCGCCCAGGTCGGGGTGGATCGAGTCGTGGCCGCCCGCCTCGGAGCCGATGGCGTAAGGCGAGCCGGGGTCCCCTGGCTGGGCTTTGAGGGCGTTGTTGCGACCCTTGCGGAAGGTGTGGCCGATCGGATGCACAGGCGTCAGGTAGAGCACGTCGAAGCCCATGGCCGCGATTCGCCCGATGCCGTCCGCGCAGGTCCGTAGAGTGCCTGAGACCCAGCCCCGCTGGGCCGAGAAATAGGCCCCAATCGACCTGGGGAAAATCTCGTACCAGTTGCCGACCAAGGCGCGTTCGCGCCCAACTGACAGGCGATAGGCCGCTGATTTGGTCACTTGGTCGCGGAGCGGATTGGCCGCCAACAGGGCGGGGATGGTTCCCTCGGCGGCTGCGGCCAGGCGTTCGGCCGGAGGGCGTGATTGGTCGCGCAGGCGGGCGGCGGCCTGGGCGAAAAGCCCCTGGTCGGTGGCGCCGGCGGGGCTGGTCGGCTCGGCGGAACTGGTCGGCTCGGCGGAGCTGGTCGGCCCGGCGGGGCTGGTCGGCTCAGCGGGGCTGGTCGGCTCGGCGGGGCTGGCGGCGGTCGGGCGAAGGGCGGCCCGGTCCATGATCAGGGCGCCCTCTTCGAGAACCGTCTCGACGTCCTGGCCGGCGGGGATCTTGATCTCGGCGTCATGGCGCCAGGTGGCGAACGGGTCAGACCAGCCTTCGACTCTGAACGACCATTCGCCCTCGGCATCGGGCGCCAGGCGACCCTCGAAGCGGGCCAGGCCTTGGTTGGCCAGGCGCATGGGGGCCCGCGAATGATCGGCGCCGTCCGGGCCGACCAACACGGCGGTGGCCCCGACGGCGCCGTGTCCGTCTTTGAAGACTGTGGCCGTGATCGGCACGGCTTCACCCGGCACCGCTCGGGCAGACCAACGGCCGCCTTCGGCCACCGGACCGACATCGAGGACGGCGACACGGCCGATCCCCGCGAAGGCGGTGGCCTGGGGGACCCGGCTGCGGGTCTCCTTGGCGGGGGCGGCCGCTGGAACGGGGACGGGCTCCGGGACGGGGACCGGGTTGGGGTCGGGGCTGGGCGCTGGGACGGGGACGGACGCTCGGGCGGGCGCTGGGTCGGGGCTGGGCGCTGGGACGGGGACGGACGCTCGGACGGGCGCTGGGGCGGGGTTGGGGTCGGGGTTGGGCTTGGGGGAACGTGATGGCGGCTTGGCCTGGCTTGGGTTCACCCGATCTACCGTAAGGCAGACCAGCACCGGCGTGTTCCACCCATGGCCGAGGTTCGCCGATGCGCCCGGCGGTTCGCGAGGAGGGAGCGTGGCTGGGCGGTCGGCATCGGACAGGCCGCGGGATAGTAAACCGGCGGGGCCGGGACCAATGGGGAAGTGAGACCTACGTCCCTTGCGGAAATCACGGTAGGCTCACGCGGGTGAGAGTGATACGTCGATTCACCGTCCGGACCGTCCTACCTGAATCAATCGCCGCCCTGGATGGCTTGGCCAACAACCTGCGCTGGTCCTGGCACGGGCCCACCCGCGACCTATTCGAATCAATCGCGCCCGAGATCTGGCGCTCCGTCCACGGCGACCCGGTGCAATTGTTGGGCGCCCTGGAGCCGGACCGCTTGGCTGAATTGGCCGGGCAGGCCTCGTTTGTCGACCAAGTCCAAGCCGCCGCCGCCGACCTGGCCCGCTACACCGAAGAGCCGCGCTGGTACCAGGGCCTGGGTCCGGACGCGCCGCAGTCGATCGCGTATTTCTCGCCCGAATTCGGCATCACCGCGGTGCTGCCGCAGTACTCCGGCGGTCTGGGCATCCTGGCCGGAGACCACCTGAAGGCCGCCTCGGACCTGGGCGTGCCGATAGTGGGAGTGGGTCTGTTCTACCAATCCGGCTACTTCAAACAGTCGCTGACCAGGGACGGGTGGCAATCGGAGACCTATCCGGTGTTGGATCCAGACGGACTGCCGCTGTCCCTGCTGCGCGAAAGCGACGGCCGGCCGGTGGTCATCTCGTTGCCGCTGCCGGGCGGGCGGTCGCTGGGCGCTCATGTGCTCAGAGCCCAAGTGGGGCGCGTGCCCTTGCTCTTGCTGGATTCCAACATCCCGGCCAACGACCAGGCCGCCCGGACGGTCACCGACCGCCTGTACGGCGGGACCGGCGAGCATCGGTTGCTGCAAGAGTTGCTGCTGGGCATGGGCGGCGTCAAAGCCCTGCGGGCCTATTCCCGCCTGACTGGCACGCCCGCCCCAGAGGTGTTCCACACCAACGAAGGCCACGCCGGGTTCCTCGGCATTGAGCGGATCAAGGAGTATGTGGCGGACGGCCTGACCTTCGACGCGGGCCTGGAGGCGGCGCGCGGCTCGACCGTCTTCACCACCCACACGCCTGTGCCGGCCGGGATCGACCGCTTCGACGCCGGCCTGGTGGCGAAGTACTTCAGCGGCGATCTGGCCACCCCGGGAGTGGAGGTCGATAAGATCCTGGCGCTGGGCCGGGAGGACTACCAAGGCGGCGACCCGGCCGTCTTCAACATGGCGGTGATGGGCCTGAGACTGGGCGGGCGGGCCAACGGCGTGTCGGTGCTGCACGGGAAGGTCTCACGGGCGATGTTCGCCGGCCTGTGGCCGGGCTTCGACCACGACGAGGTTCCCATCACCTCGGTCACCAATGGCGTCCATTCGCCGACCTGGCTGGACCGGACCTACGGCGGCCTGGAGACGCTGCGCATCGGCGAAGGGCCGGACGCGCAGGGCTCAGAAGGTTGGGAGGACCCGGATCTGGTTTCCGACCAGACTCTGTGGGACCTGCGCCGGGCCTCGCGGGCGCGATTGGTCGATGAGGCCCGCCGACGTTTGCGCGCCTCCTACAAGAAACGGGGCGCCTCGCCGGCGGAGTTGGGTTGGATCGACTCGGCTCTCTCGGCCGATGTCCTGACCATCGGCTTCGCCCGACGGGTTCCCACCTACAAGCGCTTGACTCTGATGCTGCGGGACCCCGTCCGGCTGAAGGCGTTGCTGACCGATCCGGACCGACCCATCCAGTTGGTGATCGCGGGCAAGTCGCATCCGGCCGACGAGCAGGGCAAGTCGCTCATCCAAGAACTGGTGCGTTTCACCGACGATCCGGACGTGCGCGGTCGGATCGTGTTCCTGCCCAACTACGACATGGATCTGGCGGAGAGCCTGTTCCCGGGTTGCGATGTTTGGCTGAACAATCCGCTGCGGCCGCTGGAGGCTTGCGGCACTTCCGGGATGAAGGCGGCCATCAACGGCGCCCTCAACCTGTCGATCCTGGACGGCTGGTGGGACGAATGGTATGACGCCCAGAACGGCTGGGCCATCCCCACCGCCGACGGCGTCCAAGACCCGTCACGCCGGGACGATTTGGAGGCCGCCGCCCTCTACGACCTGATCGAAAAGCAGGTGGCCCCCCGCTTCTACGCTAAAGACAATCGCGGCCTGCCGGTCACCTGGCTGGAGATGGTCCGCCACACGCTGGCCACTTTGGGTCCAAAAGTGCAGGCCACACGCATGGTGGCGGAATACGTCGAACGGCTCTACGCGCCGGCGGCGGCACTGGGCCGCCGGCTGGCGGCGGATTCGTTGGCCGGCGCGAAGGACCTGGCGGCCTGGAAGGCGAAGGTGCGGGCGGCTTGGCCGTCCCTGCGCGTGGAGCACGTGGATTCCGGCGGGGTGGCGGATGTCGCCTACGTGGGGGACGTCATCGCGATCACCGCCCACCTCTCGTTGGCCGGCTTGACTTCCGCCGATGTCGACGTCCAAGTCGTCTACGGCCATGCCACCGAGGCGGACAACCTCAAGACCGGCTACAAGATCGAATCCTTGAGGCAGCTTGAGACCGACAGCCATGGCCGGGCGGTCTTCACCGGCAGCGTGTCGCTAGGGCGGTCTGGACCGTTCGGTTACACGGTCAGGGCCGTGCCCAAGAATCCCCTGCTGGTCACTTCAGCCGACTTGGGCTTGATCGCGTCGGCCTGATCGGGGCGGCCGGTCCAGCTGGCCGGTCTAGCTGGCCGGGGCGGCGGTCGAGGCGGCGGCCAGAGCAGACCCGGCGCTGGTCACAGGGGGATCAAGTCCATCCGGGTCTGGGCAATCCGGTTGGGTTGCACCGGATACCGGCATCAGACGGGCTTGGAGAGATACAGGCGGGTTGATAGCAAGTGGACCGGCACCGATTCGCCGCCCTCGGCCTCCAGCGGGCCCTCGAGACCGTCCGAAAGAGCCCGATCATCCGGCACATCCCAGATCGAGTCCCAAATCAGCTCCCAGCTGGCGCCGGGCTTGGCGGGCGCCAAGAGGCAATCGCTCCCGTCGAGATCACCGTTGATCAAGAGCAAGGCGTCGTGGGCGGCGGGCGACGGGTTGTGGCGCAGCATCTGGACCTTGCGAAATGAGGAGTCATGCCATTGGGCGGCGCTGACCGGGACGCCATCGAAGGAGAACCAACCCAGGTCCGGCAGACCGTCGGCGGTGACCGCGCCGTTCCGGTAGACCGGCGGCCGAAGCGAGGTGTGGCTCCGGCGCAAAGCGAACAGGAAGCCCACGGTGGCCAACAGATCACGCTGCCAGGGCCCCAATTCCCAATCCAACCAGGAGATCGGACCGTCCTGGCAGTAGGCGTTGTTATTGCCCCATTGGGTGCGGCCGAACTCGTCGCCGGCGCAGTACATGGGCACTCCGGCGGAGAAAGCCAGGACCGCGAACAGGTTTCGGATCGAACGCTGGCGCAGGGAGGCGATGGCGTCCAAGCCCAGTTCTGAGCCGGCCACTCCGCCGACGCCCGAGTCCACTATCAGACCCTCGGTGCCGTGGTTCCAGGAGCGGTTGTCGTCGGTGCCGTCCTGATTGTTCTCGCCGTTGGCCTGGTTGTGTTTGTGGTCGAAGCAGACCAGATCGCGCATGGTGAAACCGTCATGGGCGGTGACGAAGTTGATCGACCCGACCGGGCCGTGATCGCCCATCGGGTCGGAACGCGAGAACAGATCGGCGCTGCCGGACAGGCGCGTGGCCAGATCGCGCGGGGACGGCGGGATGCGGCCGGCGGACATCTCCTTGGGACCGGACAGCCAGAATGAGCGCACGTCCCCTCTGAAGGCGTCGTTCCAGGCCGTGATCGGCACTGGGAACGAGCCGGTCTGCCAGCCGCCGGGCCCAAGATCCCACGGCTCCGCGATGTGTTTGACCTGCCGCAACACCGGGTCGGTGCGCAAGCCCACCAAGAAAGGATGGTCGGAGTCGAATCCGGAGTAGCCGCGGGCCAGCGTCACGGCCAGGTCGTAGCGGAAGCCGTCGATTTGATAATCGGCCGCCCAATACCGCAATGAGTCGAGAGCCATCCCGACGGTGTTGGCACGCCTGAAATCGAGAGTGTTGCCGGTGCCGGTGACATCGGCGTAGCGGGCCGGGACCGACCCGTCGTGCAGATACCAAGCCAGGTTGTCGAGGCCGCGCCAGCAGACGGTCGGTCCGCCCATGCCGACTTCGCAGGTGTGGTTGTAGACCACGTCGAGGAACACCTCGATGCCGGCCTGGTGCAACAGCGACACCATGCCTTTCAATTCGCGGCTGATGGCTTCCGTTCCCTGGCGCCGCGAGGCGGCGGTGGCGTAAGCCGGGTTGGGCGTGAAAAACGACAGCGTCGAATACCCCCAGTAGTTCGACATCCCCTGTTCGGCCAGGTGCGGCTCGGTCATGCAGGCGTGAATCGGCAAGAGTTCGACGGCGGTTATGCCAAGCGACTTGAGATGGCGAATCGAAGCCGGGTGGGCCAATCCGGCGTAAGTGCCGCGTAAATCGGCGGGGATATCCTCACGCAGCATGGTCATGCCGCGCACGTGGCCCTCCATGATCACGGTCTGGCGCCAGGGAGTGTTCGGCCTGGCCACCCCGCCCCAGTCGAAAGCCCCTTCGGCCACGACCGAATAGGCCATGTAGGGCGCCGAATCGCGCTGATCTGGCTGCCACGGGGTGACTGACGGACCGAGATTCGGGCCGGTCTGGTGGGCATGCAGGGCCGGCGACAGCACCGGTTGTCCGTCCAGACCGCGCCCATACGGGTCGAGCAACAGCTTGTTCGGATTGTAAAGATGGCCAGCCGACGGATCCCACGGCCCATCGGCCCTGAAGCCGTAACGCTGGCCGACGCCGACCCCGGGGATGTGCCCGTGAAACAAACCGTTGCTCGGCCCGGCCAGAGCGAACCGCCGTTCAGTCTGTTGGAGGGTGTGCGGGGCGTCGATCAAACACAGCTCGACTCCAGTCGCGTGAGCCGCGAACACGGCGACATCGATCCCGTCGCCGGCCAAGCGGACGCCGGGAACCTGGTCGCGGGGGAAACGCAGCGGCTCGGCTCTGGCGGCGCTGGCAAAGGTCACAAGACAAGCTTGCCCCAGCCAGCCCGGCAGGCCAAACCGCCGCCGCCTGGCGACATCCGCAGGCAGGAACCTTGTGCTCGGTGGGCTTCGTGGTCTAATAGACAGCGGTTGCGCACCTACTCTCTTCCCTGCAACCGAAGGATTTGGTGGTCCAAATGAACAATCTCGGCGGTTTCGCGGTCCGGTATTGGAAAGGCGTCCCGGCCCTCGCAATTGCCCTCGGTTCTGCGGTGGCTGGTCCCGTCTGCGCCGCCGATGCCGTCTCGGCCAGTGCCGTTGCCTACGTCCCGACGGCTGTGGCGGCGGCTGACCCGGTTGATCCGGAGGCTGTGGCCGAGGCTGTCAGCGAGGCCTTAGACGCGGCGGCGGATGAGCCAATCGCGGTCAAACCTTCCGAGACGGCGGCGCCAGTCGGCGAGGCCGCGATCCTCTCCGAGCACCAGGGCGTGGCCGAATTGGACGCCGCGCCGGTCGGAGAGGCCGAAGTGAGCCTGGACCAGGCCGGCGGCGAAGTGACAGTGCTGGTCACCGACGCGCTGGCGACGCCTGAGTTCTCTGTCGCCGGCGTGACCTGGGAAGGCGATGAGGAACCCGGCCGGGTGCTGGCCCGCGCCTACCAAAATGACGAGTGGACCGAATGGTTCGACCTTGAGGCGGTCGACGGCCCCGATCCAGACAGCGCCGAGGGGCGGCGGGCAAGAGCCGGCAGCGAGCCTTTGGTCGTGGCGGGAGCCACGGCGATCCAGATCCAGGTCCTGTCCGAACCGGACGCCGATCTGCCGGCCGGGCTGGTGCCGGCGGTGGTGCCGCTGAGCGCGGACGAACAAGATCCCGACCCGGCGGCCGCCGGCCAGACCGATGCCGCCAAGAACGCCGCCTCGCCCGGAACTTCGGTTCCGGGGGGCGCCCGAGCGACAGCCGCTGTCACTGGCGCCAAGCTGGGAGGCGCGCTGACGGCATTGGCCCCCAAGCCGACCATCAACCCGCGTTCGCAGTGGAACGCGGCGCCGGCCAATTTCTCCGGCAACACGCCCAAGGGCCAACCGGAGCTGGCGCCCAGGCTGGTCGGCGCGATCATCCACCACCAAGCGGGCACTAACAACTACAGCCAGGCCCAGGTTCCCGGCATCATCCGGTCGGTGCAAGTCTGGCACATGGGCAACAACGGCTGGGACGACATCGGCTACAACTTCGTGGTGGACAAGTACGGCGGCATCTGGGAGGGACGTCAGGGCGGGACCGAACGGAACGTGGTCGGGGCGCACGCCACCAATTTCAACAAGGGTTCCACCGGAGTCTGCTTCTTGGGTTCGATGGACACCGCTGAGCCCAGCGTTGCCGCCTTGGACGCGGCCGGGCGCCTGGTGGCGTGGCGGTTGGGTGTGGCCGGTCTGACCTCATTGCGGGGCAACACGGTCTACTCGGCGGCTCCGGGCAGCCCGACCAAACCGGTGGTGGCCGGGCACCGCGACGTCAACTCGACCGACTGCCCAGGAAGGCACCTCTATGCCAAACTCGACGTCATCCGGTCCTATTCGCCGGTGGTCCCAGACGTGCCGCCGAAGACTCCCTTCCAACAGGTGGTGCTGAGCGAGGACCTGGACAAGGACGGGCGCGGCGAGCTGGTGGTCGTGGACAATGTGGGCGACCTGTTCATAATTCCGATGGCGAGTTCCTCGAAGCCGGGCACGCCTAGGAAGATCGGTGGCGGCTGGACCAACTTGACGCTGCTGGCCCCAGGCGACTGGGACCGCGACGGCCACGTCGACCTGATGTCGATCAATTCGAATGGCGACCTCACTCTCTACGCCAATGACGGCCTGGCCCGCTTCCGGGCGCGCCAGATCGGCGGGGGTTGGGGCGCCCTGGAGGCGCATCCCACGGTGGACCTGGACGGCGACGGCAATCGCGACGTGTTAGCGGTCGACCGCGCCACCGGCAGCGCGTACCTTTATCTGACTAACAGCCGGGGCCAGTTCCTCAAGGGCCGGATCGCCCTCGAAGGCAATTGGGAAGGCTGGTCTCTACACCCCCTCGGCGACATGGACGGCGACAAGATCGGCGATGTCTTGGGCCTGGCGCCAGACGGCGGCCTGTATTACCACCAGGGGAAGGCCGGCGGCGGCCTGACCGGGCAAACACAGGTCGGCGCGGGCTGGCAGCCTTGGCAGCTGATCGCGGGAGCGGATCTGACCGGAGACCGGCTCAGCGACATCGTCGCCTTGCACAAGGAGACCCGACGGGTCCTGATGTATCCCGGCCGGGGGCCTGGCCAGTTCAACGTCCCGACAACGCTAGCGGCGGCCTGGTAGCCCGGCCAGGCCACGGCGGCGTGGCATGATGGCTGGCGGTGAAAGCGGACGTCTACCTTGATTATGCGGCCGGGGCCCCGATGCGCCAGGCCGCGATGGCCGCGTACCTGGAGGCGGACGTGCCCGGAAATCCGCACGCGCTGCACCGCCCGGCCCGGCGGGCGCGGCAAGTCCTCGACGAGGCGCGCGACCTGATAGCACGCGAGGTCGGTGCTGTCAGCGCCGAGGTCGTGTTCACATCCGGCGGCACAGAGGCGGATGCGCTGGCGGTGCGCGGAGTCTACGTGGCCCGTCAGGAACCGGCTCGCCCCTATCTGCTGGTCGGGGCGACAGAGCATCACGCGGTGTTAGACAACGCCCGGTTGCTTGGCGGGACGGCCGGCGGGGACATGGGCGCTACCAGCGGGGATACCCGCACCACCGGCTGGCCGGCTGGCCGACCGGCCGACCAGATTTCTGCCGCCACCGGCGGGGCGGCTGGCGGGGATGCGGGTGCCACTGGGCGGATAGACGCTGGCGACGGTGCCAGCATGGCGGTCGCGCGAGTGGTGGCGATCCCGGTGGATCGCTCGGGCCGGGCAGACCTCGACTTCGTGGCCCAACACCTGCGCCAGCATGGGTCGCAGACGGCCTTGATCTCGCTGATGGCGGCCAACAATGAGACGGGCGCCATCCAGCCTGTGGCTGAACTGGTCGAACTGGCGGCCGAGTATGGCGTGCCGGTCCACTCCGACTGGGTTCAGGCGGCCGGCAAGACGGGCCTCGATTTCGGCGGCTCCGGGTTGGCGGCGGCCAGCCTCTCGGCCCACAAGCTGGGCGGTCCGGTGGGAATGGGCGCGTTGCTGGTGGCCAGGCACGTTGCCGTGAAGCCGCTGGTGGGCGGCGGGGGACAAGAACGGGGAATCCGGTCCGGCACGGTCGACGTGCGGGGAGCGGCCGCTTTCGCGGCGGCGCTGGCCGAGGCGGGGCGGGAGGACCCAGGCAGGCTCGAAGCGCTCTTATCGCCTCTCGACGCTTTCATCCAGGCGCATTCGGCTCTGACGGCCTTGACGCCGGCCGGCCGGCATCTGCCGGGATTGCGCAATTTCACAGTCGCAGGGGCTCGCGGCGAGACTTTGGTCTACTTGCTGGACCAGGCCGGGTTCGCCTGCTCCACCGGTTCGGCCTGCACCGCCGGAGTGGCCCGGCCATCCCATGTGTTGGCGGCGATGGGGCTGGACGAGGCCGAGGCTTCATCGGCTGTGCGCGTCTCAGTGGGCCACTTATCGACTGCAGGCCACATTGAGGCGCTGGTCAGAGCGTTGCCCGAAGTGATCGAGCGAGCGCAGGCGGCTGGGCGGGTAACGGTCAGCGGGTCGGGATCGGCGGTTGGGCGGGTAACGGCCGATGGGTTGGGATCGGCGGCTGGGCGGCCGGCAGGCGCCGGGACGGGTCCGGCGACCGGGCGAGTGGCGGCCAGCGGGTCGACATCGGCGGTCGGGCGAGTGGCGGCCAGCGGGACGGGTCCGGCGGCGGGGCAGGGACCTGGGCGGGTGGTCGGGCGGTGAGACTGTTGGCGGCCCTGTCCGGAGGGGTCGATTCGGCGGTCGCCGCCGCCAGAGCGGCTGCGGCTGGGCACGAAGTCACCGCCGTGCACATGGCGCTGATGCGCGACCCCTCCCAGACGCGCCTAGGCGCGCGGGGTTGTTGCTCGATCGAGGACGCGTCGGATGCGCGCCGGTCAGCGGCGAAACTCGGGCTCGACTTCTATGTCTGGGACTTGTCGGAAGAATTCGAGGATCTGGTGGTGCGCGATTTCTTGGACACCTACGCGGCCGGACGCACCCCCAATCCCTGCGTCCGCTGCAACCAGTTCATCAAGTTCCAGGTGCTGGCCGACAGAGCCCGCGCGCTTGGCTTCGACGCGGTGGTCACCGGGCACTATGCCCAGGTCCAAGTGGCGTCCCCGGAGGGCGGCGTGGTGCTGCGCCGGGCCGCCGACCGGGCCAAAGACCAGTCCTATGTCCTGGCGGCGGCGGGCCCCGAGGCTTTGGCGCGTTGTCTCTTCCCCTTAGGCCAAGTGCGCTCGAAGGCCGTGGTCAGGGCCGAGGCAGAGGACTTGGGTCTGCCGGTGTCCGCCAAACCGGACTCTTTTGACATTTGCTTTGTGGCCGATGGCGACACCATGGGATTCTTGCGCGCCCGCTTGGGAGACCGGCCCGGCCCCATCGTGGACCAGGCCGGTGTCGAGGTCGGCCGGCATCGCGGCGCTTTCGGCTTCACGGTGGGTCAGCGGCGGGGACTGCGGTTGGGCCGGCCGGCGGCAGATGGGCGGCCGCGCTATGTCACCGCAGTGGACACCGCTAGGGGTGTGGTCGAAGTCGGGCCGGCTGAGGCGCTGTGGGTCGAACGGTTCCAGGTTGGCCAACCAGTCTGGCTTGACGCTGGCGCGCGGACATTGGCCTTAGCTGGCGAACTGGCGTGTGAAGTGCAGGTTCGCGCCCATGGCCGGAGTCTGCCGGCCATTGTGGCGGTGGCGGACGAAACCTCGAGGGGCGGTGACCGGACGGCTTCCGGCCGACTCGGCGAGGTCCCCGGCGGACTCAGCGAGATTCCGAGCCAGTTCGGCGGTGTTCCCGGCCGACTCGGCGAGATTCCCGGCGACCTCGAAGGCGTTGCCGACGGGCTCGGCGATGCTGCCGGAGGCCTCGGCGGTGTTCCCGGTGACGCCGCCGACGGCAGACGGGAGCAGTTCGGCCCCTGGACGGGCGCCGGAGCGATCCTCGACGTCAGGCTGAAGGAGCCGTTGCGCGGTCTGGCCGCCGGCCAATCGGCGGTCCTCTACGACGACGACAAGGTCCTGGCCCACACGCTGATCGTCTAGCCGATCCAACTCGAGTCGGCCCGAGTCAACCCAGGTCAACCCGAAGGCGCCGCGTCGGCGCGGCCCGGCGGCGGCCGCTTGGGCGGTCGCGCGCGGTGCGCGCGGCGGGCCAGCGAAAAAGATCACAAAAGCGTTGCGATTTTGTGGCCAGGCCCTGAATTCGATTGCTGGACCCTTTCGCTTTAGGTTAGGCTTGCCTTCGCCCTGCCGAAGGTGGGGTTCGGCATAGCGACATGGGAGGCATGCGTGGCTCGCAAGCTCTGGATGGCACTGGTGGTCGCCCTATTCGGCTTGGTCGGCCTGGCGGCCCCGGCCTTGGCTGTGCCCGCGTTGGCCGCGAACCCGACCGCCAACCGAACCGTCAACCTGACCGAGAACCCGACCGCCGATCGAACCGCCAACCTGGCCGCCGCCCAAACTGAGGACGAAACTGAGGACCCGACCTGGGGCGGCATCGCGAGCGAGATGGAGGTCATCCTCGAAGACGCCTGGACGCTCTACCAGAACGGCGAACTGGATGCGGCCCACGCTCGGGTCGATGACGCCTACTACGGCTACTACGAGGCCAAAGGCTTCGAGAAGATCGTGATGAGCTTTGTCTCCGGTCAGGCCGCCACAGACGCCGAGTACGAATTCGGGCTGATCAAGAAGGCGATCAAGGCCGGAGGCCCGTCTGAAGAGGTGCGCAGCCACATCGACGCGCTCGAGGGCATGCTGACGGACCAGGCGGCGTCGCTGGACGGCACCGGCGGCGAGGGCGAAGACGGAACCGGCAAGGGCCAAAGCGCCTGGGTCCTGTTCGTCCAATCGCTGCTGGTCATTCTGCGCGAGGGCTTCGAAGCCATATTGGTGCTGGGCGCGATCATCGCTTACCTGGTCAAATCAGGCAACCGGGACAAGCTGGGCACCGTCTACACCGGCGCCGCCTTGGCGGTGCTGGCCTCCGGCCTGCTGGCGGTGGCCATCAACCAGCTACAGGTCCTGTCCGGCGCCAACCAAGAGTTGACCGAAGGCGTCACCGCCCTGCTGGCGGTCGCGATGCTGGTGTGGGTGTCCAACTGGGTTCTGTCCAAGTCCGAATCGTCGGCCTGGTCCAGCTACATCAAGTCGAAGATGGACTCCTCCTTGGGCCGTGGCTCGGTCTTCTCGCTGGCGTTCGTCGCCTTCCTGGCCGTTTTCCGCGAAGGCGCGGAGATCATCCTGATGTTCCAGCCGCTGGCCAACCAGGCTGGCGACAACGCCGCCATGATCTGGTACGGCTTGGGCATCGGCCTGGTCCTGCTGGTTGGTGTTTACCTGGCCATCCGCTACCTGTCGATCCGCCTGCCGCTACGCCCGTTCTTCCTGGCCACATCCGGACTGCTGGCCCTGCTGGCCCTCAGCTTCGCCGGCGCGGGCGTCAAGGAACTCCAAGAGGCCGGGGTTGTGGGCATCACACCGCTGAACGGCGTCCCGACCATCGACCTGCTAGGCGTCTACCCGTCGGCAGAGCCACTTGTCGCCCAGGCCTTCGTCCTGGTCGTGATGATCGTGTTGGGCCTGTGGGCGGTTCGAAAGGGACGTCGCGCGGCGGCCGGCCAACAAGGCCAGGACGATGCCGTCTTGGACGCCGAGGCTCAAACTGGGGCTCACGCCGGGACTGGGTTGGCGCGGCGGGGCGAGACCCAAGGCCGGACGCCCGCCGGCGTGACCGTCCCGGCGCCAAACGGTGACACGGCATCGGCCACGGCATCGGCGAAAAACGGCGACCCGGCATCGACGACGGCATCGGCCACGGCATCGGCGAATAACGGTGACCCGGCATCGGCCCCAAACGATGACGCCGCGGCCCCAAACGATGACGCCGCGGCCGGTCCGGACCAAAGCTCGGCGGCTGAGCCCGCCTTGACCGCAGTTCAATCAGCCAGTAACGCAACCGAGTAGCAATTGGAGAACAACTGATGAAAAACCGAACTGTCGCCTTCGTCGGCGGCCTCAGCCTGATCGCCGCCTTCGGGCTGAGCGCGTGTGCCAATGATTCGGACGGCGACTCGCCTCCGTCCACCACGCCAGCCGCCCAGACAGGCGAAGAGTCTCAGGCGCCCGGGCCAGATGAGGAAGGCGCCGCCGGCTTCACCGAGGTCCCCATCGGCGCCGACATCTCGCTGCCGCCTCTGAATGTGGCGGGGGTGTACTTCCAGCCGGTCGACATGGAGCCGGCCGGTCTGGGTCTGGCCGCGGCGGAATCCAACTTCCACATCGAGGCCGACATCTCGGCGCAGGAAAACGACCTCGGCTACGGCGTCGGGGATTTCGTGCCCAATCTGACCGTTGACTACGAAATCCTGAACCCGGACGGCTCGGAGCAGCAGGCCGGCACGTTCATGCAGATGAACGCCTCTGACGGTCCGCACTACGGCGCCAACATCGCCCTGCCGGCCGGTGAATACACGGTTCGGTTCATCATCCATTCCCCGGCTGAGAACGATCACGTTCTGCATGTCGACAAGGAGACCGGCGTGACCGGACAGTTCTGGACCAATCCGCTGGTGGCCGAGTGGGAGAACTGGCAGTGGGATGGCCGCGAGTGGTAAGAATGGCTGAATGAGTCCTGCCAAGCGTGATCGGGGGCGAGCGTAGGTGTTAGGGCAATTCATCCAGGTGATTGTCGGCGCCATGCCATTGGCGGTGGTGTTGAGCCTGAGCTTCGCCCTGGTCCGGCCCCTTGAGCGCGGCAAGTTCTGGGCTGGCGCGCTCAAGTGGGGCGCGGTCGCCGGGGCCGTCGGGGGAGTGGCTCTGACAGTCCTGCGCGAGACGACCACACTGGTCAACCGCGAGACGGTCAACTTGTGGATCGTCACTCCGGCGGTGGTCCTGGAGCTTGGCCTGGTGGTTTGGCTGTGGCTGTCCCGGCCCGGCTCCGCAGACAGCAGGGCTGCGAGCCGGCGTCTGGCCAAGAGTCAGGCGGAGCTGGGAGTCGCGGCCGGAGCGGTAGCGGCCGCGAGCTCAGGGACGGGCGAGGCGTTACCGGGGCGCCCGGGGGAGCGGGTGGCCGCAGACGGCGTCGGCGGCCTGCGGCGGCCCACCCGACTTCTCCGGCCTAACCGATTTCTCCTGGCCACCCGGCTGCGGCGGTCTACCAGACTGCGCCGCCTGGGCGGTTTTGTCGGCGCCGGGGCCCTGGGTCTGGCGGCCGGGTTGTTGGCGCTGCGGGCGGTGCCTGCGGTCGCGCTCCAATTGACCAGTTTCGTGGTGCCGGGCGAGAGTCCGGCTTCGACCGAAATGCTGTTGAGGGTGCTCGGATTCGCGGCCGGCGCGACCTTGGTGCTGCTGACGGCGGCGGCCTTGTATGTTTGCGCCAAAGCCGCCCCCAGAGTGGCCACGTTGGTGTGTGCCAGCGCGGGCTTCGGCATCGTGATCGTGTTCCAGCTGGTGTTGGTCGCCCGGGCGATCCGGGCGCAGTGGTACATGACCTTCCCGTCCTGGCTTTTCCGGTCGATGGCCTGGCTGATCAACCACGAGCGGGTGGAAAGCGCGGCGCTGATCGTGGTCAGCTTGGCCGTGCCGCTGTCGATCTGGATCGCGAATCGTCGGGGAGCAGCGGCCGCGGCCGCCGCCGATTGCCGTACCCCGGCGGCATCCAGACTGCTCAAGGCCCAGGCGCGGCGCCGGCGGCGCTACTCGGGTGTGGTCATGACCGGCTACGCCGCGGCGGCTTTGGCTGTGACCGTGGGGGTGGCGATCGAGTCGCGCGAACCGCAGCTGTCGCCGCCGGAACAGTTCGACATCGTCGGGGAACTGGCTGTGATCGACTTGGACGCGATCGACGACGGGCATTTGCACCGCTTCGCTTACACCACATCCAGCGGAGTCGAGGTCCGCTTCATCGTCATCAAGAAGAACGGCGTCGCCTACGGGGTGGGACTGGACGCCTGCGAGGTCTGCGGACCCACCGGCTACTACGAGAAGGATGGCAAGATCATTTGCCGCCTTTGCGACGTCATCATGAACGTGGCCACGATCGGCTTCAAGGGCGGGTGCAACCCGATCCCGCTGGAGTACGAGTTGGACGGCGGCCAGTTGACGGTCACCTTGGCGCAACTCGAAGCCAACTCAGGCATTTTCGCTTAGGGGCCGGCCGACATGTTCTGGAGGATGGTGCGCGGCGCGCTGATGCGCGACCGCTCGAAGCGGATCATGATCGCCGCCACCACCGCCTTGGGGGCCTCTGTGGCCACGGCCATGCTTGGGGTCATGTTCGACGTCGGCGACAAGGTCAACCAGGAATTGAAGACCTACGGCGCCAACATCAGGGTTCAAGCCAAGGGCGCGGCCGTTTTGGACGAGCTTTACCAGGTCGAGGGCGCCGCATCCGCGCGCGCCGCCCTCAAAGAGGCTGACCTGCCCAAGATCAAGACCATCTTCTGGGCTTTCAACGTCTTGGATTTCGCGCCGTTCTTGTCCGCCGAGGCCGGTTTGGCGCACGGCGATTTGGCCGATGCCGCCGGGTCGCCTCCCGGCGAACAGGTCACAGTGGTCGGCACTTGGTTCGCCCGCTCCCTCGATCTGCCCACCGGCGAGCACGCCGTGGCCGGCATCTTGAACCTGCGTTCCTGGTGGGATGTCGAGGGCGGTTGGATCGCGGACGGCGACGTGGGCTTGGCCCTGGTGGGCAGTGAATTGGCGATCAGTCAGGGATTGGAATTGGCCGACACCATCACCCTGTCGGGCGCCGGCGGCCCGATCGCGGTCCGGGTGGCGGGGATCGTGTCGACTTCCGGGGAGGAGTCGAATCAAGTGATTGTGCCGCTGGCCACGGCCCAGAGGCTGGCCGGGCGACCGGGCGAGGTCGACTCGGTCGAGGTCAGCGCTCTGACCACGCCGGACAATGATTTGGCTCGCCGAGCCGCGCGCGACCCCCAGTCGCTGACCATCTCCGAATGGGAGACCTGGTACTGCACCGCATATGCCTCGGCGATCGCGTATCAAATCGAAGAGGTGATTCCGGACGCGGTCGCCAAACCGGTTCGCCAGGTGACCGAGTCTTCCGGGTCGATCCTGGCCAAGACCCGGCTGCTGATGCTGTTGGTGACCGTGCTGTCGCTGATAGCCTCCGCGTTGGCGATCGCCAACCTGGTGACCGCCTCGGTGATCGAACGCGCGCCCCAAATCGGTCTCTTGAAGGCGGTCGGCGCATCCGATGGCGCCGTGGTCCGGCTGATTCTGGCCGAAATGGCGGTCCTCGGCCTGGTCGGGGCCGGCGTCGGCTACGCCGCCGGACTGGGGTTCGCCCAACTGATCGGCCACGCGGTCTTCGGCTCCGCCATCGCCGCCCGCCCGGTCGTGGTGCCGCTGGTCGCAGGCCTGGTCTTCCTAGTGATCCTGGGCGGCTCGCTGCCCTCCATCCGCCTCCTGCTGCGCCTGCGCCCAGCCGACGTCCTCCACGGCCGGTGATCCCAATGCCCAAAACCACGCAAAGGGACGGTGATTGTGTTGATTCCGCTGCGCCGGGCCGGCCTGCGCCCCCTCTAGAAGTGGACGCTCCCACCACGCAAGGGGACGGTGATTGTGTTGATTTTCCGCAAGGGGCCGGCGATTCTACTGACTCCGCGGACGCCGATACCACGCAAGGGGACGGTGATTGTGTTGATTCCGCTGCGCCGGGCCGGTCCGTGGCCGCTCTAAGAGTGGACGTTCCGGGAGCGAGTAAGCACAATCACCGTCCCCCTGCTGATAACCGTTCGGATGCGGGGCCGAATAAGCACAATCACCGTCCCCTTGCTGAATTGCGGCGCGCGCGCCGCAACATGTTTTGGCGGATGTCGCTGAGGTCGGTGACGCGGCGGCGGTCGCGGGTGCTGATCGCGGTGCTGGCCGTCGGCATCGGGGCCACCACGTTGTTCGCTTTGGCCTCCATCGCGACCGATATTCCGCGCCAAATGACCCGCGAGATGCGGGCCTATGGGGCGAATCTGCTGGTCATGCCCGCTGATGGAGCGGACAGGGTGCCGGCGGCGGCGCTGGCGCCGATCGCGGGGGTGCTCGAATCGGCCGATGTGATCGGCTCGGCGCCGTACCGCTATGAGACGCTGCGCCTCAACGAACAGCCCTTCTTGACCGGGGGCACCGACTTGGACGCGGTACGCCAGGTGAGCCCGTACTGGTACGTGGAGGGCGAATGGCCGGCCACCCCGGGAGAGGTTCTGATCGGCCAGGACATAGCCGAATGGGCCGGCCTGGAGGCGGGCGACGAAATCGAGTTGGTCGCGGCCCTCGAGTCGGCTGATGCCGATGGAGGGCAGGCCGGCGAAGGCGCGGCGGCGGTGGGCGATGCCGTGGTTGGCGACGTCGGGGACCAGAGCGACCCAGCGGGCGCAGGCGAGGGGTCGGGCGCCGGGGTTGGGGCTGGGGGCGGCGCCACGGCATCGGGCGAGTCGGGTGGCCAAAGCGCGGCGGCGGTGGGCGATGCCGTGGTTGGCGACGTCGGGGACCAGAGCGACCCAGCGGGCGCAGGCGAGGGGTCGGGCGCCGGGATTGGGGCCGGGGGCGGCGCCACGGCATCGGGCGAGTCGGGTGGCGAAGGCGAGGGGCCCGACGCTGGGGATGGTGCTGGGCCCGACGCTGGGGATGAGGCCGGGGGCGGCGGCACGGGGCAGGCGGTCCTGGAAGAAGAACGAGCGGGGACGTTCACCGTGGCGGGCGTGCTGTCGACGGGCGGCTCGGAAGACGAGTTGATCTTGATGGCCCTGGGCGACCTCGAAGCGCTGGCCGGTGGGACGGGCCAGTACGACGTGGTCGAATACTCGGTGGCGGCGGACGCGGCCAGGATCGAGGCCCTCGCGGACCAAATTGCCGCAGAAGTAGGCCAGGTGGCGGCGGCGCCGGTCAAACGGCTGACCGAATCCGACACCTATGTGCTCTCGATGCTGCGGTCGCTGCTGGCGCTGATCGCTGTGATCGTGTTGGCCTTGACCATGATCGGCGTGTCGACCACCATGATGGCCGTGGTGGCGGAACGGCAAGCCGAGATCGCGCTGCGGAAGGCCTTGGGGGCCTCCAACCGCGAGGTGGAGCGCGAGTTCTTGAGCGAAAGCTTGGCTTTGGGAGCGGTCGGGGGAATCGTCGGGACGGCTCTGGGATACCTGTTGGCGCAGGTGATCAGCCTGAACGTGTTCCACCGGCCAGTGGCCATGACGTGGTGGCTGGCGGTGGCGGCAGTCGGCCTGTCGACGCTGGTGGCCTGGGCGGCGGCGCTGGTGCCGGTCCGCCGCGCGGCCGAAGTCGATCCAGCGGTAGTGCTGCGGGGAGAATGACCACCATGGCGACCAAGGCGATGAACAAGATGGGGACCAGCACTGCGGCCCGAGTGGGGGCGGGCGCGGCGACCGGAATGGCGACCAAGATGAGGAGCTGGAAGGTGACCAGAGCGGGGACCCAAATGGGGGCCAAGACAGCGACCCCATTGGGGGCCGGCGCGGCGACCAAAATGAGGACCAGCGTGGGGGCAAGAACGGGGTCTGGCGCGATGGCGACCAGAATGGGGGCCAAGATGGCGCCCGAAACGGGGTGGCTGTGGTGGGGACGGGTCTCATCACGGCCGGTGGGGCAATCGGCGCGGCCGTGCTTTGGGGACATACCGAAGCGGCGGCGGCCAACAGCGAGGGCGGCTTATGAGTGAGTTGTTGGAACTGGAATCGGTCTCCAAGGTGTATGGGGAGCTGCGGGCGCTAGACGACGTGTCGCTGACCGTGCCACGGGGTCAGTGGCTCTCGATTGTGGGGCCATCAGGGTCAGGCAAGACCACTTTGATGAACATCGTGGGCGCGATGGACCGAGCCAGCGCCGGCTCGGTGCTGCTGGACGGGGTTGAGCTGAGCGAACTGGAAGCGAAGGAACTGGCCCAGATCCGGCGCAACACGGTCGGGTTGATCTTCCAGAAATTCCATCTCATTGGGCATCTGACCGCAGTGGAGAACGTGATGGTGGCTCAGTACTACCACTCGATGCCGGATGAGGCCGAGGCGTTGGCGGCTCTCGACCGGGTGGGCCTGAAGGAGCGCGCCGCGCACTTGCCGTCGCAGTTGTCGGGAGGCGAGCAACAGCGGGTTTGCATCGCCCGCGCGCTGATCAACTACCCGGCGTTGATCTTGGCCGACGAGCCGACCGGCAACCTGGACGCCGCCAACGAGGAAACCGTCCTCGAGATCTTCCGCTCGCTGCACGCCGAAGGCACCACCCTGGTGGTTGTCACGCACGATCCTGAGGTGGCGGCCCAGGGGCAGCGTGAGATCGCGCTCGACCACGGCCGGGTGGTCCGGGAGGTGTTCCATGAGCGAGGAGAGTAGGGCCGCCGGTCCTGGGCCTGGCGGCTTGAGGTCTGGGGGCTTTGGGTTTGGCGGCTTTAGGTCTGGGGGCTTTGGGTTTGGGGGCTTTGCGCCTGGGGGAATCGGGCGTGGCGGCGTTGGGCCTGCCGGCTCTAGGCCCGCCAGCGGGAGGGGCGCCTTGACCGGCCTGTCCGGATTGGCCGGGTTGGCTGGCGGGGCGGGTTTGGCTGTCTTCGGACTGGCCGCTTGCGGGCCCTCCGCGCCCGCGTTCGACGCTTCCTTGCCGCTGGCGGACGGCGTCTGGGTGGGCGAGAGCAAACCAGATGAGGATGGGGCCTACGGGCGATCAACCGTCATGATCGAGGACGGCAGGATAGCCGCATCTGAGTACGTGACAGTCCAAGCCAACGGGTCGATCAAAGCCGAAGACTACGGCAAGGACTCGTCCGGGGAAATCGCCAACCGGTCCGCCTACCGCGCCGCCCAGAAAGCGGTGGCGGCCTTCGACGTGTACGCGCGTGAGCTGATCGAGACCGGAGAACCGGCCGAGGTCGATGCCGTCTCCGGCGCCACGATCGCCTATGGCCAGTTCCTGGAGGCGGCGACCGAGGCGTTAGTCCAAGCCCAGGAGGGCGTGTCCAGCACGACCAAGAACAGTGGCGCCGGCGAGCGCGGAGCCGGGCTCGGCGGGGAGGTCGCCTCATGATGGCGAGGTCCGCCGCGTTGGCTGAGTGGCCGGGTGGCCACCTCGGCGCGGAGGTCATCGCCATGAGGGCACAAAGCGGTGTGCTGCGTCTTAGGCCGGGTTGCGGCCCGGGAGCGGGGATCGCCGCCTGATGGCCGTGCTGGCTCCGGGAATGTCCACTGTTGGCGTGCCTGCGGGGGCGGGTGCGGGTGCGGGTGCTTTGACGCGGGCTCAGTTCCCGGCCATGGGAACGATGGTGACCCTGAGCTTCACCGGGGCGATCGCGGATGAGCCGGCCGGGCATGCGGCGCTGGTGGCCGCGGTGCGGCAACTGGTTGTCGAAATCGAGGACGAGTTGTCGCGCTTCCGGCCCGAATCAGACATCTCGCGGCTGAACCGGCGCCCTGGTGAATGGTTGGCAGTCGGACCGCACACGGCGGCCGTGTTGGCCGAGGCAGCGCGGTTGCGCGCACAGACCCAGGGCCTGTTCGACCCGGCCCTGCCGGGCCGCGGCATCGGGGTCAGGCGCCGCGCGGCCGAGGGGTCGGCGGGGACTGCGGTGATGGTTGCCGAGGCTCGCCTGGCCGCCGGCGGCGATAGTCGGGACCGCCGGCGCGGGATCGACCTGGGCGGCATCGGCAAAGGCTATGCGGCGGACGCCTGCCTGGCACTGTGCCGCCAATTCAGCGCGGCCTCGGCGTTGGTGGCGGTCGGGGTCTCCTCGCTGGCGGTTATGGGCGAGCGGCCTGGCGGTGGTCCGTGGCGCGTGGGGATCCGCGCGCCGGGGGCGGGACGCGATCAGGTCCTCGGCGTGATCGACCTGGCGGATGGCGCTTTGGCGACTTCGAGTCTGGACGAACAGGCGGCGCACATAATCGACCCGAGGACGGGCCGACCGTGCGACTCGGACATCCTGCAGGCCACCGTTCTGGCGGACAGCGGCATGGTGGCGGAAGCGTACTCAACGGCGCTGTTGGTCGGGGGAACGTCTTGCGCGGCCCGCTGGCCGGTGGATTCGGTCACGGTCACGGCGGAGGCGGTCCTGGTCAGCGCCGGCGCCCGGGCCAGTTTTCGGCCCCGGCTCCATCAATGAGGCCGGCGATGCCGGCGGGAGCAGCGAGCTAGGCAGGGCAGTCCCCGCCGGCCGGGTCGGTCCGGCCGGACGGACGGAGTCTTGACCGGGGAACCCGCATCGGCGAATCCGGCTAGTTCATTGGATTGCCGGGGATGCGCCTCCAGCCAGAACGGCTATGCGGTCGGCGATGTGGTGGATCTGCAATAGCACCGGCGCATCGGCCTGGTCGCCGAGCCGGCGGAGCAGTTGAGCCAGGGTGGCCAAGGCGAGATCGTCGGCCCGCCGGGCCAGTTCGCCCACGCGCGCGAGTTGGCCGGGAGAGGTCCGGAGCCGGCCCGCTGCCGCGAATTGGACCACGAGGTCGCGCACGTCATCGGCCAGGACGGCCGCGGCCGGGCGGGAGGCCGGCGCTCGGGGAGGGTCAGCCGCCCAGCGCCGCAGCATCAGGTCGACGGCCCGCCCGGCCAGCGATTGGCGCCGCCGCTGGGGCGGCCAGTCGAGCGCAGTCAGTTTCAGCGCCCGGCCCTCGCGGACGGCTACCGTGACCGGCGACCAGGTCTCGCGGCCGCGTGAGTCGCCGCGCGCGGCTAGCACATAGGCCACCGCCGCTCCAGATTCTTCCAGGGCCAGGACCGCCTCGACTCGGCGGCCCGTCAAGGGCGTGATGTCCTGGTCGAGGCGCGCCTGATCGCCCGCGACTGTCGCCAGACGCCAGACCAGCCGCTGCTCGGGTTCGTCGACGCTGACCTTCCCCCTGCCGCTGGTCGCCAGCATCGCCACCGGCCAACCGCCGGCTGCCAGGTCGGGGGAGGGGCGGGCCAGTTGGAGGGCGGCCGTCGCCTCTTGCAACACTTCTTGTCCGATGCCGTGCCCCACCATCTTGGCCTGTCCTCCAGTTGGGGAGAGCGAACCGTCGGCGTCCGCACGGGGCGCGGTCAGCTCGAAGGGGCCGGTCAGGAGCCGGCTGAGCGTCACTCCCCAGAACATGGTCTCGGGGCCGGCGGCAAGGAAGCGCAGGTCGGCGCCGGAGGGCCGGGCGAGGGTTGTCGTCCAGGGCTGGCGGCGCTCGGTGTCCCAAGCGACCAGGGTGATACCCCGGGCGCCTGAATCCGAATGCCATTGCCAGGCTCCCAGCGGATGGAGGTTCAGGGCGCCCGACAGTTGTTGGAACTGACGCCGCTGCGCGCCCCGCAGCCGTGCCAGGTCGGAGCCCGTCGCCATGGTCAGGGCCTCGCCGAGAGCCCAGATTCGCGCTAGCGCCGATGTCATCTGCGCTTGCGCGGCATCCTCTCGGCGTTGAGCCAGTTTGCGCGCCTGACCGGCGGCTCTGGCGACGTGGCGGGCCAGCAAAGGCAGACCGGCGGCGCGAGCGCTGGTCGCCAGGTCGGCCAAGCTTTCGGCGGCGCCAGTGCTCAGGCGGCCCAGGCCGACGGCGACCAGGTCCTCGATCTCCGCCCGGAGGTCCTCGATCGCGGCGTGCGCGCGCGGCGGCAAGGCGGCCCATTCCGCGGCCCGGTTACTACTCTGGTCCGCGGTGTCGGCAGCGCCTTGGCCGGGCGCGGAACTCACGGCGCTGGCCCGGTCGACAGCGCCGGAGGCCGCCGCGCCGCCGGTGTCCGGACCGCTGCTGGGCCGGCCGGTGTCCGGACCGCTGCTGGGCTGGCCGCCGGGCGGACCGCTGCTGGGCTGGCCGCCGGGCGCGGTGGCGCCGGGTCCTGCCTGCGCGGGAGCGCTGGTGTCCGCCGGGGCATTGGCGGCCGGCTGGGCGCTCGGCGTGGTCCCCGTGGATACATCCGGGCTGTGAGCACTAGTCGGGGACCGGGAGGGGCCGGAAGGTCCGGCGCCCGCCGGGGGAATGCCGCCGGGAGCGCCGCGATCAGGGGCGCCCGGCGCCGTTTGGGCGCGTTGGTGGGCCGCCAGGCAGGCCGCCACGACGTGGACACAGACGCCGCCGGCGGGGCAGGGGCAACGGGCCCGGGAGGGGCCGCCGCCGTCCAGACGCACGGCGAAGCCGGCCACCTGGATCAACGCCCCTGAACCATCCGCGCTCTCCGAAAAAGTCGCAGGCGCGGCGTCTCCGGCGGCCAATTTGAGGGCTCGGCGGACCTTGCCAGGGCCGGCCCATTCGGCCAGGCGGGATTGATCGTGCTCAGCGTAAGCATCGGTCCAGTGGCTCAACTGAGGACCTCCGCCAGCCAATCAGCCATCGCGTCAGGAGTGAAAGCGGCGATTTCGAAGCCGGCCTCGGCCAGCCGGCCGCCCACATGTCGATCGAAGCTGGGCCTGCCGGCCTGGTCGCATGGCGCCATCCCGAGCAAGGTCACGCCGGCCTCGCGTAAGCGCTTGGCGCTAGCCACCAGCGCCGCCACCGAGCCGCCCTCTTCGAAATCGCTGACCAGCACCAATGCGGTGGTCGCCGGTCGTCGCACCAAGGTCTCGCAATAGGCCAGGGCCCCACCGATGTTGGTGCCACCGCCCAGCTGCGCCGTCATCAAGACCTCCAGCGGGTCGGCGGCCTGGTCGGTCAGGTCCGCCACCGAGGTGTCGAACAAGACCAGGCTCACGCCCACCGATGGCAGCGCCGCCAGGATCGACGCGCAAACCGCCGAATTGAGCACGCATTCGGCCATGGAGGCACTCTGGTCCACACACAAGATGACCTCCCAGGGGAGGTGGCGTTTGGCGCGCTGGATGAAGCGGGCTTGGGCGATTACGAGCTGGCGGCGCTCGGGGTCCCAGTTGCGCAGGTTCGCGCGGATGGTGGCTCGCCAGTCGAGGTTCTGGGCGCGGGGCTGAAAAGAACGCCTGTGGCGGTCGCGCCGGCCGGACAGCGCGGCCGTGAACTTGGGCCTGACCCGTTCGACGATCTGCTGGACCACTTTCGCGATGATGATTCTTAGTCCAGTCTCCAACCCTGGGTCCAACTTTCCCCGCAGGGCCAGCAGCGCTGCCGCCAACTCGGGGCTGGGATCGATCGAATCGGCGACGGCTGGATCGGCCAGCAATTCGTTCAAGCCGTAGTCCAGAATGGCGGTGGTTTGCAGGCGTTCGAAGGTCGACTTGGGGAACAGGCGCCGAGCCTGCTCCAACCAGGTCACCGCCGTCAGCGCCGAACCGCCCAGGCCGGCGCCATGGCGGTGTCCTCGTTCGGCGTAGGCTCGGTCGGCCAAGAATCCCAGCGCCAGGTCGATGTCGCAGTCGCGCCGGCCCAGGACCTGGCCGGCCGGCAGAACGGTGTCGGCATATCGACCCAGGATCAGCCGCCAGCGCCGGGCCTGTTCGGTCGCCGGCATCATGGCGTTTCCCCTCGGCCGCGCGCGCTGTCTTCCCCTGGCTTGCAATTTCCGCGAGGCTCGGCATCCTCGCCCAAGCCCGGATATTCATCAACGCCGCCCTCATTGCCAGGAGCGCGCCCCCGGTCCAGACCTGCGTTCCCACTAGCAGCCTGGTCGAGCCAACCGGCCAGGCAATCGCGGGACAGCGAGGCCCGCAGCTCGACCTCCACCTCCTGCCCAAAGGCAAGGTCGGCGCTGGTCAGCCGGGTCCAGACCGGAGTCAGGGAAGCGGCCGGCAGTCCCGAGTCGCGCGCCACGCGCTCGGCCAGGCGCGCGGTCTCGAAGGGACGCAAACGTCCGAAGCCCCGGCGTAGCTGGGGCAGAACCGCTAGGAAATCGTCGGGCTCCAGGCGGCGCACCGCCGCGTCGACGGCATCGAACAGTTCCGCCGTGTGGAACAGCAGATCGGGCGCCGCTTGGAGGACCCCGTTCAAGAACCGCGGCCCGAAATCCAAAGCGGCCCCGGGAGCGAAGGCAACGGCGAAACGTGTCGCCAACAGGTCCTGCGGGACCGACCCTTGGACAACACCTAAGGCCACGGCGGCGCCGAGCGGGCCGGCCGAGGCGTCCGGGTCCGAGCGCAGTCCGGCCAGGGCCTGGTCGACCAAGGCGGTCACGCCCGGATCGCCTAGGCGTCCCGTCAGTTCGACCATGCCGATCAGGGCCTGGACGACAGCTTCCTCGCCGCTCGCATCTACCGCGTGCAAACCGCCCAACAGGTAGACGAGCTGGGGCGCCAGCCGCGTGATCAGGTCGGCCAGGCGATCGATCCCGGTCAGGTCCAGGACTTCGCGCGCACGCATCAGACCAAGCAGCCGCCAGGCCGCGCTCAGGACCGACGTCACGTCGGAATCGGCGTCTATGACGCTCTCGAGGACCGCCCCGTAACGCCACACCTCGTCATGCAGACCGATCAAAGCCGCCTGGGCCACAGCCTGCGCGACGGCTGCCGCGCTGCCCCCGCCGGCAGCCGCTTCGTTTTCCTCCAAGCTCCGGGCCAGGCGCCGCCGCCCCGCCTCTTCCAGGGAGCTGCCCTCCTCAAGCAGGCCGATCAGAGACGCCTCGACCAGCGGGGTCCAGGCGTAGCGCCACCTTTCACGCAGGCGACCCAAAGCCCGGCCGGTCAAGAAGTCGGGCCCAACCAGCCGCGTGGCGAACCCGGTGTCCAAATAGGACATCAACCAGAAGAAGCGGCTGCGTCGCCGCGCCGACGCCGACCGCCGCAAGTCCAGATCGACTGTCCGGGACGTGGAGTCGACGATGTTCAGTTTGAGCCCGCGGGCCCGCTCGCGGGCCTCGGCCACGATCGGCGGCGCCGCTGTGCCGGGCGGCAGTTGGCCTAGTTTGTTGCCGCCGAACACCTGTCCGATGCCGTCTCGCAAGACCGCGTCGAAGTCGCCTTTGGCGAAACAGGCCAAGGCGGCGTCGAGTAAGTCGAGCCGGCTGGGATAGGGATGCCCGCGTAGTTCGGCCAGGCGCGCGCAGTGCACTGCGGCCGCGCTGACTTCTGCGATCGAAATCTGGTGGTTCGAATCTTGGGTCTGGTGCGCCACGGCGATCAGGCAGTCGATGGCGTTCTGGCGCCCGGCCGCCGCCGGGTCTTGTTCGCCCCGGGCCTGGCTATCCCAAAGTCGCTGGTGGTAGCCGGGCGACCGGATGCCGGCGCCGTAGCCGCTGAGCGAATTGAGGGCCGTCAGGTCGTAGCGGATCAACCAGGAGGGACGCTCTGCGGGCGCCGGGGAGCGCTGCCTGAGCCGCTCCTGGATAGCCGCGACCTCCGCCGCCGCCGCTTCGAGCGCCGGGCCGGGCCTGGGCGACCCGGCCTCGGGCATCGCGCCTGGCCCGGAAGGACCAATCATGAGCGATGCGCCCGTCGCAGGCGCCTCGGGCATCGCGCCTGGCCCGGAAGGATCCGCCTGATGTGTTGCGCCCGGCCCGCGCGGCCCCGTGTCGGAAGTTGGGCTGGGCTCGGGCGGCCCGGGCACCGCGCCGGGCCCGAGACAAACAATCTTGGACGTTGCGCCCGGTGTGGGCGCCTCGGGGATCGCGCCCGGTTCGGGAGGCCCGGGCCGGCGCGCTGGTGCGCCCGCGCGGGGCGTGGCAGGCAGCGCGTCGAGGTGGACCGGTCGGTCCCAGCCCACGCCTAACTCGGTGGCGAGCACTTCAACCAGGGCGATGGTGTGGAAAGCCCCGGTCACCACCACCAGAGCCCCCTCGGTGCGCTGGCGCCAAGCCGCGATGTGGCGAGCCATGGCGGCCTCGCGGTCGATCGAGCCCTCGGCGATCAGGGCCTCCACCGGCTGCTCCAGGCGCGGCAGCGCGCCCCAGGCCAGAGCGTCGCGGAAGAGATCGGCCCATGGGCCGCCGGGCGGCCGCAACTCGAAGAGATGCTCCCATAACTCATCGGCGTCGCGGCAATGCTCGCGAGCCGCCAAGGCGGTCAACGCGGCCGAGACGTGGTAGTGACGTTCACCGGAAAGGCGCACGGCGGCATCGGACGCGAATTCGGACCTGTCCCAGTCGCGGTCTATGAAGGCCAGGCGCGAGCCCGCCGCCGCCCCCCGGCGCAACGCCATCCACTCCGGGCTGAAATCGGCCAGCGGATACAAGCTGGAGGTGGTCCCTTCGGCCGAGGGGTGCTGACTGAGAATGGCGACCGGCGGAACCGTGCCCTGGTCCAGGAGCGCCGGAATCAGGTGATCGTATTCGGCGGGACCTTCGATCAGAACCGCCGCCGGCGCCAGCTCGTCGATCGCGGCGCCGACCGCGCGGGCGCAGGCTGGGCTGTGGTGGCGGACCGGGGCGAACCAGACGCCGACCTCAGACAGGCCATCCACCAGGTCGAACGCCCGGGCCAATCGCCCAGGGAAAGGGCGGCCCGCCCCGGCGCGCCCAGCCAGACTCGGTGCATTGGTCAAGACTTGGAACCCTTGATGTGGGTTAGCGCCAGGTCCGCGTGGCGGTCAGGAAGGCCTTCCAGCGGCGGTCGTGACGAGCGCGCTCGCGGATCACGGTGTCGGCGTAGAAGCGCAGGCGGGCGGCGTCCTCCTGGTTGTCTTTCAGCGCCACACCGAGCATTCGGTCGGCGATCCGGCCCGGGGTGACCACCGCGTCGCCCAGGTAGCGGGCCTCCAGCGCGGCCGAGACGGCGACCCCGACCGCCTCAGCCGTGGACATCACCGCTTCCGGGCGTTTGATGACCGTGCCCTCCTTGGTTGTGCCGGTGCGCAGGTCCCGGAACACGGTGACGAGCAGGTCCAGCACTTCCCGGTCGAACTTGACCGAGCGGAGATCGGGGCCGAGCTCGGCCTCCAATTGGCGGGCCACCAGCTCGACCTCGAACTGCGGGTCCGCCAGCGGGTGGACGGTCTCGAAGTTGAAGCGCCGCTTGAGGGCGGCCGACATCTCGTTGACGCCGCGATCCCGCAAGTTCGCGGTCGCTATGACGTTGAAGCCAGACCGGGCCGCGATCCTGGCATCCGCCCCGAATTCTGGCACCATCAGGTGCTTCTCTGAGAGCAGCGAGACCATGGTGTCCTGGATCTCGGGCGCGGCGCGGGTGATCTCCTCGAAACGGGCGATCCGGCCGGACACCATCGCCTGGTAGATGGGCGAGGGCACGATGGACCGTTCGGTGGGCCCCTCGGCCAGCAGCAGGGCGTAGTTCCACGAGTAGCGGACGTGATCCTCGGTGGTGGCCGCAGTGCCCTGAATGGTCAGGTTGGAGTTACCGCTGATCGCCGCCGCCAGCAGTTCGGACAGCATAGACTTGGCCGTTCCCGGCTCTCCCACCAGCATCAATCCCTGGCGGCCCATCAGGGTGACGATGGCGCGGTCGACCAGCGGATCGTCGCCGTAGAACTTGCGCTCCACGCCCAGCGGTTCGTCGCCGATGACGAAGGACCGGACCGCTCGCGCCGTCAGTTTCCAGCCCGGCGGTTTGGCGCCGCCTTGCTCCTGGTCGTCTTGGGCCAGCCGGGCCAACTCGTCGGCGAATTTCAACTCCGCCGGTTGGCGAACCGCCTCAGTACTCACTCTTCTTCTCCCATTCCGGGTCGAACACGCCGGCTTCGGCAAGGTGGACGTAATCCGCGTAGGACTCGGCCAGCAGGATGGGCGGCACCTGGCTGAGGGGCAGCGCGCGTCCGGCCTGATCCCAGAACTTCAAAGTGGTCACCGCCACCGCGATCAGCTCGGCCTCGACGGGCATGCCGGTGCAGTTGATTGCGATCTGGAGGCCGCTGGCCGGAAGCTCCTTGGTGAAGGAAGAAACCCAGCCGCCGTCTTCGGCCTGGCCAACCGAGTAGCCGCGGGAAGCCGCCCGGCTGCGGAGCTTCAAAGAATCCGAGAGCCAGCCCAGATGGTCCTTGATATCGACAGCTTCCGGTCCAAAGGTCGGCGTCGCCGCGTCGAATTGTCTGAACAGCGGGTTGACCTTGTAGTCGGCCAGGTGCGCGCGCCACTGCTCGGCCTCTTCGGCGCTGACGGTTGCCAAGTGGGCCAAACGGATCTGGGCATCGGCTGGGAGCGTGTGCTCGTCATCGTGCGCGTCCAAGAGTTCGCCGTCCTCGGTCGGGCGGAACAAACTGTGGCCGCCGTCCGGGGTCTGCGCCTTCCAGACCAAGGTGGCGATGAGCGGGCGCATGATGGGGTGGCCGGCCAGGAAGTCCTGCCAGACCGGGGCGGCCCAGTCGCGTTCGACGCACATCGCCTCGAACAGGCGGCTGGTCTGGAGCTTCGCCACCTGGGTCAGTTCCTTCTTGGCGGTGGTGAAGAGCGCCCGGGCCTCCTTGGCCAAGTCGGGGTTGTCGGCCTGGGAGGGTTTCGGCAGGGCTTTGATCGGTTTGCCATCGGGATTGAATAACTGGATGGTGAAGGCGCCGGTCTTGCTGGAGCGGGCTATCCGTCCCGTGAAGGCACGCGGGCCGAAGTCAAGGACCAGCTCGCCGCTGTCTTCGAAGCCGGCGGTCTGGACCGTGCGGTCCGCCAACTCGTCTCGCGTCCAGCCGTGGCGGGCGGCGATCAGGTCCGCCAGTTCGGCAGCCTTGGCGCGGACGGTGACCTGTTTGAAGCTCCGGGCGGCGGCCAGGACAAACTGGATGGTGGCCGGATCCGGATTCGCCGATGCGGCAATGACCAGCGCTTCAATCTGGGCTCGACGCCCGTAGTGGTCTTTGGCGTAGCGCTGGGCGGCAGCCAAGAAGTAGTGGCCGGGAGCGCCGGCCGCCAGCGCCAGCAGGCCCTTTTGACCGATCGCCGATCCAATGTATGTTTGGCCTTTCTCCCGGCGCAGCCGCTCGAAGACCTCGTCCTTCGTCAACTGTCCCGTGAGCGCGTAGTCCGGGATGTCGGGCCAATCCTTGGCCATGCGCTGGTAGTAGTCGTAGTAGAAGTCGACCTCGGCCGCTGCCGCCAGGCGGCATTCGGCGTCGCTGGGATGCTGTGTGTCCTGGGCAATCCAGGCGTCGAGCGCGAATTGGCCCAGCCTCTCGGCGCTGGCTTGATCGAGCAGCTCCAGGTACAACGGGATCAAACCGGCGCCGGCCGGATCCTTGAGCTTGACCGCCAGCACCGCCCACCACCGGATGATGCTCGGGTCGACTGGATCGCCGTTCGCCCAACGGCATTCCGGCAACGCCGCCAGGGGGAACCACTCCATGCCCGCCGGCAGCTTCTTGGCCAGGCCCTTGTTGGCCGCCTGGGCCAGCGCCGCCGGACTGAGGTATCCGGAGATGTCCTGGCCGAGTGCCTTCAAGGCGGCCAAGAGGGCCGCCTGCACTGTCTCGGAGCGCTCTCTTGCCAGCGCCTGGGCCAGGGGCCCCACTGCCTCCGGGCGGCCCAGGCGCCCGATCCATTGCGCGCTGGTGGCTCTGATTTGGCCGTTGCCGGACCCCAGCCCCCGTTCGGCCACAGCCAGACAGCCCGGCTGTTTGGCCAGCAAGTCTTGGGCCTCGCGGCGGTAGGTCTTGCCCGCCCCAGTGGCCAGCTGAGCCAGCCGGGCCACAAGTCCCTCAGGCAGGACGGGGAAAGCGGCCAGTACCTGAAACGCGGGCTTGAGTTTGCCGCTGGGGTGACCGGTCTGGGACGATTCCAGAATTGGCTCAAGGACCTCCGGATGCTCGGCGAAGAACGGCCACACGGCATCCAGGTCCCAGCCGCGCAGGCCTGCCCAGCCGAGCACCAGATCAGCCACCTGCGTAACTGGGCGGGCCACGCCCGCCAGCTCGGCCGCCTGGGCCACGTTGCGCAGATCTGGGCCCGTCCCGACAACGTCTCGGAAGCGGGAATCGTACAGCCCGGTTTCGCCCGACCAGCCCACGGTGGACGCTTTGACCCTGACGACTAGCGGCAGGTCGGATAGTTTGGCCGTGATCTCGACCGGGATGATCTCGACGTCATCCGGCCGCGCCACCCCCGGCCGCCCGGCCAGCCAGGCGGCCACTTCGCCAAAGTCGATCTGGCTCCAGCGGCGCAGTTCGTGCTTGACCGATTTGACGTACCACTCACTGGCCCCGGCAGCGACCTTGGCCCGCCGGCGCTCGGCCAAAGCATCGACTCCGGCGCGCAACCGTTTGGCGAGGACATCTGGCTCCTCAAGGCCGGTGGCGCCGAGCGGCGGCGCGGGCGGGATGGCAAGTTCGGGGCTGCCTATCTGACTGAGCGCGGCGCCGCGCTCCAGCGCGTCGGTCAGCTGGGCCGCCAGCTTGGGCGGAGCGTCGCCGAGGGCTTGACGCAGGACGTCCCGCCCGTCATCGCCCAAGGTCACCGCCAAGTCGATGATCTGCTCGTGGCTGGTCGCCCGGTCGGCTTTCAAGGCGCTGGCGATCGCCTGACGACGCAGTTCGGGAGGGAAATCGCTGATCACCAAGGCTGCGGCCTGACGCAAGGCCTTGGGGCCGTCAACCGCCCAGGCGATGAACAGCACGGCCAGGCGCCGGCATGTCTCAGGGTGGTGGCGCAGCAGGCGAGTGGCCGTGGTCCTGTTCTCGGGGTCCAACTGGGTCAGGGCGGTCGAGGCGGCAGCGGCGTTGTCGGCCAAGTACCGAGACAGGCTGGGCCCAGCCCCATCAGGATCGGTCCAGGCGGACGGAGTGACCCGCCAAGAGGTGGCCGTGACGCCGCGCATCAACGCGTAGGCGATGACGATCGGCTTACGGTCCGGCGGCATCTCCACTGCGGTCAACAGCTTGTCAGCGAAAGCTGGCTCCCAGGTTCGCCCGAGCTCGTAACCGGTGGTCAGCGCGTTGATGGCCAGGAGCCAGGAGGGCACCCAGCCAGGGGCGGTTGCCACCAGCTCTTGGGCCGGGCGCACCGTCGTCAGCAGCTGGAACACCGCCACCCACTGCCCGGGCGTCAGCGCGTCCGGATCATTCTCGAGTTCGGTCATTAGGGCTCCCCGCCGTGCGTAACAGGTTTCAAACAGCAGCCCGGACTCCGCAGGGCTCATCGGTGGCGGCGGCCACCCTGGTGATCGGCCAGAGGTCAAATGATCGGCCAGCTTCTCCGCCAGCGCCGGGTCCTTCTTGGCAACGCGGTTGACCCAATTCCGCAGAATCTTGGGCAGCTTGCCGGGTCGCGGTTCACCTTTGGCTTTGCCGAACACGGGGGGCCTTCCTGTCGACTTTCGGATTTCGGTCACCACCCTACCGGGGCGCTCCGACATCACATTCGCCGATGCCGTGCCCCCGTGCCCCCGTGCCCCCCGGCCCCCGTGCGGGCGGTGCTGAGCAGGGAACAATTCCGCCTCCTATGACGAAGGCTCCCCGGCCCCCGTGCGGGCGGTGCTGGGGCCAGTCAACACGATCACCGTCCCCATGCGTGCCAACAGCCTCGGTGCGGGAGCGATGGGGCCAGTCAACACGATCACCGTCCCCATGCGTGGTGACATCACATTCGCCGATGCCGTACCCCAGCCCCGGGCGGTTCAGAGCCGCCGGACCCCGTCTTTTCCGGGTGCGGGGTGGGCGGTTTCGAGTTTGAGTCTGATGCGGTCGTTGAGTCTGGGTTTTCGTTCCGGGTCGACTCTGGCTGGTGGGATCACGACGGGGTGTTTGTGGACGGGGTCGATTTCGGCTCGCCATCTCGACGGGTCGTCCATACCGGGTTTCCAGGGTGTTCCGTCGGCCAGTTTCATGGCGGGTTCTAAGATGCGGTGGTGTTGGTGGCAGGCCAAGACCAGTTTGTCGAGGCTGGTGGGGCAGCCAAGCGCCCATTTGTCGGTGTGGTGGGCTTCGCATCCGTCCGGGCCGATCCCGCAGCTCGGGAAACAACAACCCCGGTCGCGTTCCTCCAAAGCGGTGCGGATCGCCGGGGGGACCGTCCGTGTGGTCCTGCCCACGTCCAGCGGCTGGCCGAACGAGCCGACCAGGACGGCCACCCATTCGGCGCCGCAGGCCGCCAGTTTGACCGCTTCCGGGGCCAGTTCCTCGCCGGTCTGACCCAGAACCCCGCCTCCGAACGCATCCCCGCCTCCGAACGCATCCCCGCCTCCGAGGCCTTCCCCGCCGCCGGGCGCTTGCACTGTGTCGGGCTCGAGGGTGTCCGCGTGGGATTCTCGGGCGGCGCGGCCTGTCCTCCGGTCGGCGCGGCTTGTCCTGCCGTCACCGGTTCTTGTGGTGTCGCCGGTTGTCGTGGTGTTCCCGGCCTGTGTGGCCGGGCGGGTGAGGGCGTCGAGTTGGTCTTTGGTGATGGTGACCACGATCCGGGCGGGCCGGCCGGCTTGCAGCGGCGCGCCGCCGGGTGGGTAGGCGTCCGCCATCGCTTCTAGGGCGTCCATCATCGAGGCGGCGAACGGCTCGCCGCCGCCGGTTTGGGCCGGTTGCCAGACCCGGCCCTCCTGGTCTTTAAGCGGGCCGCCGCCGTTATCCGGGTCGGTCCGTTCGCGGCTGGCCGCCATCGCGGCCGCAGCCAGGCGTTTGCTGATCTTGGCGCCCACCTCGATCGGGCAGCGTCCCGAGATCGCCATCGCCTGGCCGTCCGGGCGGAACGACAAGAAACGCTCCCGGTGGGCCTGTTCGCGTTCCCGGTCCAATCGGTCCGCCCGCCCTGTCCCCACACCGGCTTTCAGGCGGGCTTGGTCGACCAGCTCGCGGGCTTTGGCGCCCAATGCCCTGGCGCCCAGACGGCCCGCCTGGTCGACTAGCTGGGCCTCGGCGGCCCGCAACGCCTGGTCGCCCAACACGTCGGCCGGGAACCCCCCCAGCTCTTTGGCGCACGCCGCCGCCTGGGCGGGCGCGACCTCCCCCAGTTGGGCGGCCCGGCCCATCACCTCGAACGGTTTCAACGCTTTGCCTTGCTCGACCAGCCGGCGGGCTTGGCCGGCGGGCAGGTTCTGGGCGGCCCGCAAATGCGACTCCACGTCCACGCCTGTGGCTTTCGTGGCCGACCCGCGGCGTCTGGCTTCTTCGGCGACCGCCGCAGTCAACGACTCGACCTGGTTGCCCGCCCGCGCCAAAGCGTCCAGACAACCCAGCAAGCGCTCCGCCGGCAAACCCGCACGGTCTTTGAGCGCGAACCTGCCCAACGCCGCCAGGCAGACCGCCAGATCCGGGTCGACCATCGACCCTTCAAGTACATTCGGCGACCTGACAACTGACTGTAGGCTCATACAACTATGCTACTGTCTAAAGGCTGCTGAATCAACCGGTCCGGCAAAGAAACCCGGTCTAGAAACGAATTGCTGAGCCGACGCCCACCACGCCAAACCAGCGCCCTCCACACCGAGACATCGGCCGCCGCGCCAAACCGCCGGCCCCGCGCCAGGCCGGCGACCACCCCGCCGACAGCACCGAGACGGCGGCCTCCGCGCCGACCCGGCGCCCACGCCGCCGACAGCGCCGAGACATCGGCGCCCCGAGCGGACCCAGCGGCATCGAACGACACAAGACCAAACTAAACGGAGGGTCTGACACCGAGACCACAGGGCGGGGGAGGCGCCGCTTCAGCCGGCCGGCCAAAGAAGCCCGGCCTCGAAACGAATCGCCGAACCGACGCCCACCACGCCAAGGCGACCCTCCCGCAGCCAGACGCGGGTCCCCGCGCCGAGACGCCGGCCCCACGCCAAGCCGAGGGCCGCCCCACCGAGACATCGGCGCTCCGGCAGGGCCAAGCGGCATCGAACAACGCAAAACCGAACAGCGGTCCTGACGCCGAAACCAAGAAGTCGGGGAGTCCCTGACTGAGACGGCCGCAGCCACGACGCGGCCAGCGACAAGGATGTCGTGGCCGCGATTGGGGGTCAACCCCCGGCGCGAGCCTCAGAACTGGCCGGGGCAGGCGGCATCGAATAACTGCCGCCGGCCGGGGGTTGAGACCCTCCGGCATCAAGGCCGCTCTGCCTGCGTCCCCAAGGCAACCCGCGCCCGCCCGGTCAGGGTCGCCCTCGCCGCCCACCGGCCGGGCCACCGCCGCCCCAGCCAGCGGCTGCGGACTCGCCGGCTGTGACGGTGGCGGATTGATCGCCGCCGACCACCTGGTACTGGTCGCCGTTGAGGATGGCGTCGCCGCTGAAGAGCAGGCTGGAGACGGCTTCGGTCAGGGCCAGCGACGCGATCTTGTTGCCCGCCGAGTCCAGAATCACGACCTCTTGGTCGGCGTTGACGACGGCGTCGAATTGGCCCATCAGCCAGCCTTGGGTCGATTCTTCGGTCGGCGCGCTGATCCCGCCGCCGCCCATGCCGCCGCCCATGCCGCCGCCCATGCCGCCGCCGTCAGCGGTGGCCAGGCCGAAGGCCCAGATCAGACCGCCTTCGATGGTCGGGCCCGATTCGGCGATGTCGAATGGCCCTTCCATCGCGCGGGCGGGTGTGTAGACGACCACCTGGCCGCCGGAGATGATTCCCGGTCCATTCGCGTCGATCCCGTCCGAGCCAGCCTTGACCACCAACGAGCCGCCGCTGATGACCAGCGAGACTCCCTCCTGGACGCCCATGGCGCCGCCGGCGCCGCCAGGCCCGCCCTGTCCGCCGCGCCCGGGCCGCGTGCCGCCCGGGTCGGCGCTGGTTGTGTCTTCGGTGCCGCTGGCGGCGGCGTTGACGCCGTCGTCGGAGGCGGTGATGGTCAGGTCGCCGCCGGTGATTGCCAGGACCGGCGCCTCCAGTCCCTCGTAGCTGGCCAGGATCTCGATCACGCCGCCAGCCACGGTCAATGCGGTGTCACCCTTGATGCCGTCGTCGCCGCAGGTCAGGACCGCTCTGCCGGCTTGGACCAAGGCGCTGGTGGCGGCCTGGACGCAGTCGGTGGCGGCCTCGACAGTGACCTCGCCGCCCTCCAGGAGGACGTAGCCGGCGCCGGGGTCATCTGCGTTGGTGGCCTTGATGCCGTCGCCC
This sequence comes from Bifidobacteriaceae bacterium, assembly GCA_031270825.1. GTDB lineage: Bacteria > Actinomycetota > Actinomycetes > Actinomycetales > WQXJ01 > JAIRTF01. Next base: position 83,809 of record JAISXH010000041.1, on the reverse strand, counting down.
TCGGCATCGATGGTCAGGCGACCTCCCGCCAGCCGGACGTAGTCGCGGCCTTTGACCGCGTCATCGGCGGCCGAAATGGTGATGTCGCCGCCGGCGATGACCAGGCCGTCTTTGGATGTGATGGCGTCCCCGGCGCGTCCGGTCACGGTCAGCTCACCGTCCCCGGCGAAGCTCAGGTCCGCTTTGGAGAAGATGGCCGCGTCCGGTTCCTGGTCCGGTTCGGCATAAACGGCGGCGTCCTCAACGCTGTTGTGCGAATCCGGCGCCAGGATTATGACCGCTTCGTCGGCGGACTGGATGTTGATCGCGCTGGAGGAGCTGGAAGCTATGTTGGCCCCGTCGAGGATCAGTTGGACCAGGCCGTCCTTGGCGGTTTCGACCAAGACTTGGCCGTCTAAAAGGTCGCCCGTGAGGCGGTAAGCTCCCGGCTGGTCTATCACGACCGAGCCGTCGGCCAGGTCGATCTCTTGGGCTTCGGCAGTCACACCGTCAGCCGGTTGCCAGTGTCCGGGCAGTAGTTCGCTCGGATCGACGGCTCCTGAGGCCGAGGCCGCGCCAGCGCTGTCAGGCGTGCCGGGGGTGCAACCGGCCAGACCGGCGCCGGCGATCATGAGGCTCGCCGCTGCCAGACAAGCTTTAGGGCGCCGCCAGCGGAAGCTCCGGCCAAGGGTCTGGGTCGTGGGCGCCGCCCCAGACACCGCCCCGGCCGCCGCCCCAGACACCGCCCCAGACACGGCCCCAGACGCCGCCCCGGCCGCGGCGTCCAGCAAGAAACGTGAAGCCCGCTCGCGCCGGCGCAACCACAGCGGATCGGCGCTCATGGAGACGACCTCGCGGCTCGAGTGTTGGCGCTCCGGCTCCCGCCGGCGCGGGACGGGCGTGGACCGAGACGGACGGTCACGGTCGTTTCCCCCCGGACGGCATCGAGCCGACGCACCGCGTAGGACGCCGGCGCCTGGCCGAACAGTTCCAGCAAATGGGCTTCCAACGGCTCCCCAGCTGGCCACAAGCCAGCCAGCAGCACGGTCTGCGAGTTGGGGCGACGGGCGCCGCCGCCAATGTCGGCAGCGGCCATGACCGCCACAATCGCCGCCATCAACGCGACGGCCACCCAGCCCATCGGCGCCGCCAGACCGCCGATCAGCCCCAACGCCAACGAGGCGAAGTAGTAGGCGATCTCGTGTTGGCCCAATTCGGCGCTGCGCAAGCGGATGATCGCCAACACGCCGAACAGGCCCAGCCCCAGCCCGACGTTGACTGAGGTCTCCGCCAACGCCGCGGCCACGGCCAAGACGCCCACATTGACTGACAGGTAGGACACCAGCAGGTCGCGCCGCTTGTGCCTGGGGTAGTAGAGCGCCAGGGTGAGGATGGCGATCGCCGCCGCGTCGGCGCCGGCCAAAATGAAGGAGAACATGGGACCTCGGCTCAGGGGTGTCGGTGTTGATCAATTCAACTAGCGCTGCCTGGACATCAGCCGTGATTTGGCTGGGAGTTGCCTGTGAGCCAGGGCGATCGCGGGGCGGCACGCTGGCTGTTAGGCTGGCGGCAAACGGCGTGTAGCTCAGTAGTAGAGCACCGGGCTTAGGACCCGGCGGGCGCAGGGGCAGAACCTGCCGCGCCGGCGGCGCCAGGCGATCGGAGAGGCTCGGCAGTGGCAAACGGTTACGCGCTTGGGCAACTGGGGCAGGCCTTGCTGACCGCCGCGACCCATGAGGACGCCGAAGCCCGCTCACGGGCGGATCGCCGCGCTCAGCAGTGGGCGCAGACAATCCAGGAGATGGCCGCGGGCCGGGTCCGCCTGGGTTCCCGCGTCCCGGTTCGCGGACTGCCCGAGTGGGTCACTTTGGATGTCCTGCGGGGCGGTTTCGCCACCGGAAAGGCCGCAGCCGAGACTCCGCTCGCGGCCGATGAGATCGCATTGGCGCACCGGCTAGACATGGCGCCTTCGCGAAGGCTGATTTTCGGCCATTTCCTGACCGACGCCGGCTTGGCCGAGCTTTGGGAGTTGTTGGACTCGGGCGCCTATCGGGTGGAGATCCCCGAGGACGCGGCCCTGTTGACCGTCGCGTGGCTGGTCCGGGCGGGGGACCGGAATGGGGCACTGGACGTTCTCGACGCGATCGCGCCCTTCGCGGGTCGGTTTCGCCTGATGCCCAAGGAGGCGCCGGCGTCGACCTTGCCGGACCAACTCGTCTACCGGATCACGGCCGGGGAGGCCGCTGGCCTGCTCCGGGCGCGAAAGCCAAAACCCCAGGTCGAGGCCCAACGCGAGGCTCTGTCGGTGTGGAATCCGCTGCTTGATCGTGTGCTCGCGCTATGGCTGGAGTTGGACCATGGTTCGGTTCGGGAAATCGACCTGGACCCGCGGTGGCTGTCGCAGGCTCAGGCGCTGGTGGATGAATACGACCGCCTGAGCATGGCCCAAACGCGGTGCTCAAAGCATCGCAATCGCAAGGAGAACTTGGCCATCCTGGTGGCCAGCATGCGCTCGGTGGTGGCGGGCGTGGAGCTGACTCCGCGCCAGGCCGGCCAGCTGCGCGTGGCCATCGCCGGCTGCGTGGCGAAACGAGGACGGCCCGGTTCGGCGGCTCACGGCGCGCTCAGGCAGGCTCAGCACGCGAGCGCGTCAGCCCCGGCGTACCCGCAGCTAGCCGCCGTTGCGGCAGCGCGCTTGGCCGCGCTCAGGCCCGACGAAGGGATTGTCAACCCCGAGGGCTTCAGTGGGGCGGTCACCGGTCCAGAGGCCGCCGCCACAGGGGTCGCCGCAGGTTGGCCGATGCCGTTCGCCGTGCCCGCGATCCTGGGTCGCGCCCACGCGGCGGACGTTGAGACGCTGTTGGATCGCGGAACTGTGCCGTCGGCGGAGGTCTTGGCTGAGCTGACGCCCCGGCTCAGCGCCGCGACGGTGAGTTCGGCTTTCGCCGACCCGGCGCTGGGAAGGCTGGCCGGAGCGGACTACCAGGCCTTCCGGCGCCGGCGTTCACTGCTGCTGTCGGACTTGGACAAACAGGTGCAGTGGGAGGAACTGCCTTGGGCGCGGGCGGCTTGCCCCCACTCGCATGGGCAGGCGGCCGGGGACATCGCCGTGGCAGCGGCTCGCCGGGTCGGCGCGCTGGCGCTCGACCACTTCCCTGCGACCATCATCCCGAACCCGCTGGTCCAAGAACTCAAGTACCTGTTCCAAGCGGGCGATCAAACTCTCCCATTGGTCGAAGAATTGGCCGCTGACATCTTCACCGGGCATTTCTCGGACAAATTCCGGCTGGCCGCACAGGTGGCGGCCAAAGTTGTCGACGGCACGCTCTATGCCCGTTACTACGGCATCGACGCCAAGCAACTGCTGGGCCTGCCCATGCCGGCGGCACCTGGCGGACCGCGGGAGCCTGGCGGACCGGCGCGGCCCGGCGGTCCGGGCGAGGTAGAGGCCGGGGCCGAGGGGCACGTGGGATGCGGGAGGAAAGCCGCCGGGCCGGGTTTCGCGGAGCTTTGCCGGGCGCGGGCCGGGCTGAGACCTGCGGATAGCTGGTCCGTCGCTGCTAATGGCGCCGTCATAGAGCAGGCGCAGATACTGACGACCCACAACCTGGCGGTCCTGGTGGCGTCCGGAGTGCATCCCGCCCGGCCCTGGGTTGATCTCGCGCGCGAGTCGATTGGGCGGGTCGCGGCCCTATTGGCGTTGGCCGCGCGGCGCCTGCTTGCACACCCGGACACGCCAGACATCACATCCGGCGCGGCCGCACCGGCCAAACATCACATCCGGCGCGCCCGGACAAGCACGCCGCCAACCCGGCCCGACAAGCCAAACATCCGGCCCGACAGGCCGAACAACCGCGCATCACATCCAGCGCGAACACGTCGCTGAGCAGCTCCGGGCCGGGGGCGCGGCCCGCCGGCCCGGAGCTGGGATGGGTCAGTCGCCTTTCAAATGGCGGCCGCCGCGCCTACCAGCCGCGGCCGATCTGCGACTTGGTGCCGAAGGTCCCGTTGCCCTTGCCCGGATACAGGAACAGCTTCCGACTCGAGTCGACGCCTAGGATGTCCTTGCGGCCGTCGCCGTTCAAGTCACCGCCGGCCAGGAGGGTATACGTGTTCCAGCCCTGGCCGACCTGGACGGCAGTGTTGAAGGTGCCGCTACCTGTGCCCTTGTAGAACATCAGCTGGCCACTGGCGTTGGTGGCCAGGATGTCGGCTCTGCCGTCGGAGTTGAGGTCGCGCGAGCCGTACAGTTGCAGCCCGGACGCGGACCAGCCGTGGCCCACTTTGGAGCGAGCCTTGAAGCCGCCGCCGCCGGTGCCGGGATACAAGTAGAGGTAGCCGGTCGAGCGTTCGATGGCCAGAAGGTCGTTCTTTCCATCGGAGTTGAGGTCGCCGGCCGCTTTCGGTATGAAGGGGTTCCAGCCGTGGCCGATTTCCGTCTTGCCGCCAAGGATTCCGCCGCCTTGTCCCGGATACAGGTACATCTTGCCGGCAGAATCGACGGCGATCACGTCCGCTTTTCCGTCACCATTCCAGTCGCCTGGGGCCAGGACGGTAAGTGGCTTCCAACCCCACCCCACCTGATAGGGCCCCTTGAGCCCGGTCGAACCACCGGTGTAGAGGGCGAGAATCCCATTGCGGTCAACGGCCAAGATGTCGTCATAGCCATCGCTGGTCATGTCCGGTGTCACGACTATCTGTGTGAAGGGTGTTGACAGAGCCTGGGACGGTGGATTCAACGCCACTCCGGAACTGACGACCAACGTGCTTCCAGTGGCGCTCAAAGCGGCATTGATCGGGGTGAAGCCGACGTAACTATCCCCGCACGTCCCTGAGGCATCGGGCGTAGCGGCGTTTAGGACTCCTACCAAGAGGACGTTGCCGTTGGCCAGCTTTTGGTAGATGGGGCCGCCGGAGTCGCCCTTGCACACTTTGCCGGTGGAGAGCACGAGGAAAGCCATTCCCGTAACGAGGTGACTGCGCCCATTCACGGTCATAGATGTGTCCTGCGGGGAGATTACGGTACCGCAGGACTCCCGGTTCGAGACCGCACCGCGCACGCAAAGATACTGGCCCTGGCGCGGCTGTGCCTGGCCGACTATCGGCAGCGACGCCGAGCCGCCAGCGTAAACCGCCGCTTGGGCGTTCGAAGGAGCCGCGAAAATGGCCGCGTCGGCCGAGATGGTGTAAGAGCTCGAACTCCAGGTGGATGTCGCCACCGAGGAGATCACATTCGACGGCGACCCCAGGCTGACGGCCCAGCCGTTGAGGCCGCAGTGCCCGGCAGTGAGACCGTACTGGACACTGCCCTTCTTGACCAAGGCGCCTGCCGTGCAGCGCGCGCCGCTGCGATTCATGTAGAGCAACTTGCCTGGTTTCAGCGGCGCGTCGCCGACTCCCTCGAACGGTTCCACGACCCGGGACGTGGCCGACGCCCCGGTGCCGAGCGGCGCCAGACTTGTCGCGGTCACGGTCGTCGGCGCGATCAGGGACAGCTCCGCCGCCAGGGCGGCAGCCTCGCCAGCGGCCAGATTGGAGACGGTGACGATCAGACTGGCCTGATCCGTGGCGTACCGGAGTTCGCCGAAGCGGCTTCCGACCAACGCCTTAGCTCGCTGCTCGACAACATCAGCTTGGTTGGCGGGCACAACGTAGCCGTTGCCACCAGCTTCGACGCTGGCGGCGGCCACCGCGTTGGCGGCGAGGGCCCCGCTCGGCGCGGGCTGCGCCGAGGCCGGTTGGGCCATCACCGCCAATAGCCCGGCCAGCGCCAGGCAAGTAATTGAGATTCGCTTAATAGGGGACATTCGGTTAATAGGGGAATTGTGCAGCACTTGCGGTCCTTTCCGTCTGACCCGGGGATGATCCCCAGGTGGGCTGTGTTGCACCGACAAGCTACTACTCAAGAGGACAACTGGGGGTCCACCCTGCGTACGATGCCGTCCGCCCGGGTCGCGCTTGCTCCGACCCGTTTAGTCGCTTGGACTTGCTTAGCCCGCCGGATCGCATGGGAGAGCGGCTTGCCCGCAATCTTCGGGGATACCTCCGGGCGCCAACCGACTTGGCGGCGCGGAGAGGCGGCGCCGCCCGGGGGCCAGCAAAAGAGGTCGTGGCCGGGAAGCGTCGAAGAGCTAGCGCGATCGCGGCGACAGCCTGCGCCTCTTTACGTTTGTCCGCCCCATCGGCGCGTTGGGATTAACCTGCTCGGGATCCATTTCCGCCGGCGTGGGCACGGTCGCCAGCAGCCCGGCCTGCGGCCGCTGGGTGGCCCGGCTCCGCCAGCTGACCAAAGGACAGACCGATGAAACGCAAATTGATCGCACTGGCAGCAGTCTTGACGACCGCGTTGGCGGCGCTGGCAGGATGTTCTTCCGGCAGGGACGCCAGCGGCGACAAGGACCAGGGAGGCGCCAAAGGCCAAGGCGGCCAGGCCGAATTGCGGGTGGCGTTGGGATCGGCGATTGGCACCTTGTCGGTGTTCCAGGAGGCCGGGATCGCCAACTACCATCTGGCGGCCCTGGCCCAGGAGGGGCTGTTGGCCTTGAACAGCGACGGCCAATTGGAGGGCGCCTTGGCCGAGAGCTGGCAGACCGAAGATCAGATCACCTGGGTGTTCAAACTACGTCCGGACGTCAAGTTCCATGACGGCGCCGCCGTCACCGCCGAGGACGTGTTGTTCTCACTTGAGATCGCTCGCGACCCGACCATCGCGCCGGGCCTGTCGACCTACTGGCCCGAGGGCGTGGTGGTCTCCCAGGAGGCGACCGCCGCCGACGAAATCACAATTGTCCTGGATGGCCCGCATTCCGACTTCGCCGCCCAGGTTTCTGCGGCCGGCGCGCTGCTGGTGGTGCCGAAGGCTTTCTGGGAGCAAGCCCAGGATTTCGGTTCGCCGACTGATCTGCTGGTTGGAACCGGACCATACCGAGTCACGGAATTCGACCCCGCCAGCCATGTCTCATTCGAGAAGTTCAAGGACTATTGGGGCCCGAACGACGGCCCCGACAAGGTCCGGGTCGACTTCATCACCGATGACGCCACGCGCCTGCTGGCCTTCCAGGAGGGAGAGGTCGATGCGGCTCTGACGGTCCCGATCGACCAGGCCGACCAGTGGACTGGAGCCGCCGATGCCACCGTCACCTATGTCTCGGACCGTTCTTACCAAGGTTTGACCTTTGACCAGGGCGTGGCCCCGTTCGAGGACCTGCATGTTCGCCGGGCGATCGCCCACGCCATCGACAAGGAGGGAATCGTCCAGGGGATTCTGGCGGGCCACGGACAGGTGGCGACCGGCATCGACAGCCCGGTGCAATTGGCGCCCTGGGGTGGCTCGGCGGCGGCCGAGGCGGCGGTGACAGCGCTGCCAACCCTGGAATTCGATTTGACCAAGGCCGGGGCCGAACTGGCCCAGTCCACCCAGCCGAATGGTTTTTCCACCACCTTGACCTATCCCACGGGCTACCCGGCGGTTGGCCGCGCCTCGCTGGCCATTGCCGAATCCTTGGCCGAGATCGGGATCGAGCTGGAGGTCAAGGAGATTCCGCTGGAGCAGTGGTTGAACGAGGTCGGCGATGGTGAGCAGGGCGTCGCTTGGATGATCTACCACCCGACCACTCCCATCCCCAACGAGATCAGCAGTTGGCTGCTGGCCGCGGACGGCCCCGGCGCCAACCCCGCCAACTGGACTGATCCCGAGGTCGCGACAGTGACCGCCGGCTTGGGTTCGCTGGACGATGCCGCCGCGCAGTTGGCCGCGGTGGTCCAGACCACGTCTGCCGCACTAGAGCAGGTGGTCTACGCGCCGGTCTACTGGGGCGAGTCCGCCATCGCCACCCGACCGGGTGTCACCGCCAAGGATTTCGGCCCCTACACGCTGGCCACGAACTGGGCACAAGCGTTTGCGGTCAGCTAGGGGGTCCAGCACGCAGGTCGGCGTTGTCCGAATGGCGCCGTCAGAACAGCGAGGAGCCCGGTGAGCGGGTTGCGCTACGCCGGCCGGCGGCTGGCGGAACTGATCGCGGTCTTGTTCACGCTGTCGCTGGTCACCTTCGGCCTGGTCTACTTGGCGGGAGGGGACCCGGCGCGCTCCCTGGTCGGGGCCCGCAAAGCGACGCCAGAACTGCTCGCCTCGATCCGCCAGGCCTACCATCTCGACGAGCCGATTTGGCAGCAATACGGCCGCTGGATCGGGGACCTACTCCATGGTGACCTGGGCGAGTCGGTCCGCACCGGTCTGCCGGTGGGCCAGATGATCGCGGACCGGGCGGCGGTGACCACCGAGTTGTCGGTCCTGGCTTTGGCGATGGCGGTCGTGGTCGGCCTGCCTTTGGGCGTCGTGGCCGCCAAACGCCAGGGCACCGCTTTGGACCGGACTATCACCGGTCTGGCGGTGGCGGGATTGAGCGCCCCCAGCTTTGCCGTCGGTCTGCTGGCCTTGTACTTGTTAGCGGTGCTGGCCGGGTGGTTCCCGGTCTACGGGCTCGGTTCGGGTGGTGTGGCCGATCGCCTTTGGCATCTGGTCTTGCCCGCCGGCACCCTGGCCTTGGGGCTGCTGGCCTCGATCGTCAAGGTCTCCCGCGCGGCCCTGCTGCGTGAGATCAACGCCGATTACACCGCCTTCGCCCGGGCGCGCGGGCTCGGTCGGTTGGCTGTCACCGGCGCCCAACTGCAAAACGCTGCTCTGCCCATCGCCACCACCACCGGCCTGCTGCTGGCCTCACTGGTCTCCGGCACCGTCTTGGTCGAGGCGACGTTTTCGCTCGGCGGGGTCGGCACCTTGCTGCAGGAATCGGTGACGTTCAAGGACGTGCCGGTGGTCCAAGCCATCACTTTGGGGTTGGGGGCCATCATTTGCGTGACTTCGGCGCTGGTGGACACCCTGGCTGGCGTGATCGACCCGCGCCTGCGGGTGCGGCGGTCGGCGCGCTTCGAGGTGGCGGCATGACCGCGCCAGCGCCACCAGCCCGCCCACGGCGGACCGGTTCGGACCGGGAGCCTCGCGGTGGGGTCGGATCGCGGCAGAAACGTGGCGGTCAGGTCGGGCCGCGCGGGAGCAGTCGCAGCCGGGACGGATCGCGCCAGGAGCGTGGCAGCCGGACCGGGCTGCGGCAGGACGGGTCGCGCCGGAGGCGTCGCGGTCAGATCGGGTCGGGGCGGTCGCGCCGGTCGGGAGGCGTCACGGCTGGCGTGTCGCTGGCGATACTGGCCGTGGTTGTGGCTTTGTCGCTGGTCAAGCCGTTGCAGACGGCCGCCTTGAGCCAGGACATCATGACCGGAGTGCTGCCCCCCGGTAGCCCTGGCCACATCCTGGGCACGGACGCGCTCGGCCGCGATGTCTGGTTGCTGACCCTGGCGGGGGCGCGCACAGCGCTGGCCGGGCCGGTGGTGATCGCTCTGGGATCAATGCTGATCGGCCTGGCGGCGGGGCTCTTGGCCGCCTATCGGCGGCGTTGGGTTGACTGGCTGATCTCACGAGTGGTGGACGTGCTGTTGGCGCTGCCATCGCTGCTGCTGGCGATAGTGGTGGCGGGCGTGATCGGCGGCGGCTATTGGATCTCCGTGGCGGTGTTCGTGGTGCTGTACGCGCCCTACGACATCCGTCTGGTGCGGGCGGCCGCGCTGGCGCGTATCAACGATCCGTTCTTGGAGGCCGCGCGGCTGCTGGAATTGCGCCCCAGCCGCATTTTGGCACGCCACCTGTTCCCGGTTATCCGCGCCTTAGTGGGGGCGAACCTGTTCCTGAACATGGGCTACGCGCTGGTCTCGCTGTCCTCGCTGTCCTTCTTGGGACTGGGCGTCTCGCCGCAGGCGGCGGACTGGGGCCGTCAACTCTCGGACGCGCGCACGTTGCTGTTCTCGAATCCGGCTGCGGCCATCGCTCCGGGTTTGGCGATCATCCTCACGGCGGTGGCGTTGAACCTGGTGGGGGATTGGATCGCCGAACTCAGCGGGGTGGCCGAGGAATGAGCGAATCGCCGGCGGCGCCCCCAGCTGCGATCAGGCTGCGGGGTCTGCGTGTGACGCTGGGCGGTCAGGAAATTCTGCGCGGCGTGGACCTGGAGGCGCCGGCGCGCACGAGTTTGGCGGTTGTCGGGGAATCCGGTTCGGGCAAGTCGATGACGGCCAAGGCCCTGGCGGGGCTCTTGCCGCAGGGGGCGCAGGTGGCCGGCGCCTACCGCCTGGACGGCCAAGATGTCGATCTGGCGGCGGGGGAGAGGACTTGGCGGACGATCCGGGGCCGGCGCGTGGTCTGGTTGCCGCAGGATCCCTTCACCTCGCTCAATCCGTTGCGCCGTTGCGGGCCCCAAGTCGGGGCGGCGGCGCCCGGCCGGCTCACTCGCAGTGAGCGGCGCGCGCTGGCCCGCGCCGCCCTTGAGGACGTTGGGCTCGACGCCGACTTGTACAGCGCGTTCCCGCACGAACTGTCCGGCGGCATGCGCCAGCGCGTGGCCATCGCCGCCGCGCTGGCGCCGCGGCCCCAGGTCCTGATCGCCGACGAGCCGACCACGGCGCTTGACGCCCAGACCCAAGGCGAGGTGCTCGATCTGCTTGAACGCCTGCGTGCCGAGCACCGCACCACGCTCATCCTGATCACCCACGACTTGGCGTTGGCCCGCCGCCGCGCCGAGCACCTGGCCGTCTTCCAGCGCGGCCGGGTGGTCGAATTCGGCCGCACCAAGGAGCTGGTCGCCAACCCCCGCGCCGCCCACACCCGCCAGTTGTTGGCGGCTGTCGCTGGCGTGGACGATGCCGCCCGCCAGCTCCGTGTCGGCCCACCGGCGGTGTCCGGTGGGGACGTGCCGACCAGGAGCGCCACCCCCGGCGCCTCCGCCGGACGCGAGGCACCCCACAGCTCTGACGCCTCCGCCGGACGCGACGCACCCCACAGCTCCGGTGCCGCCACCGCCCCCGATCCGTCCGGCCGCTTCGCAGCGACTGAGTTCCCACAGGCGCGAGACCAACTCAGCCAATCCATTGGCGGCGATGGGCCAGCTAGCTTCGGCGATGTGGTCTGCGCCAAGGGCCTGGCCAAGACTTACCCCGGCGCCAGCGAGCCAGCGCTGCGTGACGCCTCGATCCGAGTCGGCGCTGGTGAGATCGTCGGCGTGGTCGGCGAATCCGGTTCGGGCAAGACCACACTGGCGCGGCTGCTAGTGGGTTTGGAACAAGCCGACGCGGGGACGGTGGTCTATCGCGACGGCATCGGGCAAGAGGTGCGGTGGCGGGCGGGGATGGCGCAACTGGTCTTCCAAAACCCCTATGCGTCGCTCAACCCGACCATGACGGCGCGGGCGACGGTGGCGGAGGCGCTGCGGGCAGTCGGCGATGATCCGGCGCGGGCCGAGGCAACCCTGCGGCTGGCCGGATTCGATCCGGCGCTGGCAGACCGCAAGCCCAGGCAATTGTCCGGCGGAGAGCGTCAGCGCGTCGCGATCGCGCGGGCGTTGGCGCCGTCGCCGCGGCTGCTGATCGCCGACGAGGCGGTCTCCGCTCTGGACGCGGCCATTCAGGCGCAGCTGCTCGACACGCTCGAGGAGTTGCGGGACCGACTGGGCATGGCGATTCTGTTCATCTCACACGATCTGGCGGCGGTGGCCCGGCTGGCCGAGCGCGTCTACGTGGTCTACCACGGACGGATCGTCGAGGAAGGCGCGGCCGCGCAGGTGTTGCGCGCGCCGGCGCACCCATACACAAGACTGCTGGTGGAGACGATGACCGCCGGCGGCCACGAAGGGAGTTCCAACTGATGGTGTTTCGCGCGATAACGGTGCCACTGGGCGGATCCGGGGATCTGGCCGCGGGCCTGGACCTGCCCGCCGTGACGGCGGCGGCCTTGGCCCAGGCCGGCGGCGTCCTGGTCCGAACGCTCTACTTGGCGACGCCGGACGGGCTGGTGGCGGACGGCCTGGTGGCGGACGGCCTGGTGGCGGACGGGTTGGCGGCGGACGGGTTGGCGATCGAGGGACCGACGCCGCGCGGATCGGCCGCGAACGGATTGGCGCCGGGGGGCCCGACGACAAGCGATCTGCTCGAAGGCCCCCCTCAGGCTGCCTTGCTGGGGTATCACCGACCCCGAACCGCGCAGGAGAAGCTGACGGCCTTCGGCGGCAGCGCCGAATGGCGGGACGGCCTGATCGAGTTCGCTGACGCCGAGGCCCGGCGGCGCGGGGCGGTCAGCGTCAAGACCCAGTTCGAAGGCGCGCTGCCACCACGGCCGCCCTCTTACTATCGCCAATCCACGGAATTCACCTGCGGGCCGGCAGCGCTGATGACGGGGTTGGCGAGGATCGGTCTGGCCGGCGCCCCGGACCAGGCGGAGGAGTTGCAGCTTTGGCGCGAGGCCACAACTATCCTGGCCACCGACCCCTACGGGCTGGCTCTGGCGGCGGTCCGGCGCGGGGCCACGGCCGAGGTGGTGGCCAGCGCCGAGTCGACCTTGGCGCGGACCAACCCTCTAGCGGTGGTGGATCGAGGCGCCGGCGAATTCTTCGAGCAGGTTTATCGCGCCCAGGCGCGGGCGGCCGGGATTCCCGGCGAGGTGCGCGGGTTCGATGTCGCCGAGGTGGCTTCCCGGGTCCAGGCCGGACAAGTGGTGATCCTGCTGGTCGACGAATTGGAGATGCACGGCGAGGCCTGTCCGCACTGGGTGGCGGTGACCGGTTTCGAGGCCGGTGTGGCCTTCGTCGAGGACCCCTGGACGGATTCGGACTACGGGGAGACCTGGATCGACGCCCACGAACTGGCCGTCCGCGAGGAAGACCTTGCGGCCTTGATGTGGACCGGCGACCCGCCGGTCCAAGCCTTCATCGCCCTGGGCCGGGAAGACAGCTAGACGGCAGCCTCGCAGGGCGAAGCTGAAGTGAGCAGCAGCGTCACAGGGCGAAGCTGAAACCGGGAGCGTAGCGCAAGGCTCTGGCCAGGCCGGTGGTGGCCTCGGAGAAACCGGTGGCGCCGGCGCCGGTCTGGGCCATGGCTCCGCGGGCCAAGTCCCGCAGATCGTCCAGCTTGGCGGCGGCGGCCTTGGCGTCCAGGTCGTCCGGGATCAGCGAGGACGGCAAGTCGAAGCGCTGCGCCAGTAGCTCCCAGCTAGTCAGGCTGGTGTCCAGCATGCGGACTTGGCCGGCCGCCTCGGTGGCCTCACGGGCCAGGCGAGTGAGGTTGGCGGCAATTCTGGCGCTGCCCATGGCCAGCGGTGGGGCGAGCGTGTGCAAAGCGCCCACCAGCGGCACCACCAGTCCCAAGTCTCCCGATCCGAGTTGGGTCGAGCGCGACAGGGTGTCCAACAGAGCGCGGTCGACCAAACGGGCGATCGCCAGCATCAAGCGTTGATGCAAAACCAATCCGCGAGACCGTTCCACGCCTAAGGCCAAGGCCCGCAGCCGGATGCCGGTCTGCTCCACAGCGGTCTGAATCCGGTGCGCCGTGGTCAGGGGGGTGGCCGAACCGGACAACGTGCCGGCCGCGCCCATGACCTGGGCGGCGCCTTCGGCCATCGGCTCGACCTGTTCGAGGAGCCCGTTGGCGATGTCGATGAGACGTTTGGAGACGTCGAGCAGTTTCGCATGGGCGATTTGGAGTCGCTCGACTTGGCGGTCGGCGGCGACAGCGGCGGCCCAGACGCTGGCGAGGGCCGGGTCGTCAGGTGGTTCGCGGAGCGTCAGGCCGGGCGCGACCTCGGCCGGCAGAGCCGCCCGGAGGAGATCGTCGTAGGCGGCGAAACCGAGTGACTTGAGTCCGGAGAGTATTTCTGCGCGGCCGGCGGCGGCCGCCCGGTCCAGGGAAGAGCCCTGGGCCGTCGCGTCTGACTCGTGGGCCACAGCCGTGGTGTAGATCGAGGTCAGGCGATCGGTCGCGCGTCCCTGCCAGGATGGCGTCGCGACGTGGACCCGCGTCCCAGCCGTTGTGACAGCGGCCAGCAAGTACCAATCATCAGGGTTGGCGGGACCGCCCAGTTTGACGTAGGCGCCGGTGAACGAGTTCCGGTCCAGGCCGGAAGTGATCAGCGAGTCGACCCCCCAGGGCACCTCTTCGGCCAACAGGTCGCCGGCCGAGCCGCCCAACAGTTGTGGGGGCCCCAGACCGGTGGCGTCTGCCAGTGCGTTGTTGACGCCGATCACGGCGCCCGACGAATCGGCCACGAAGATGACAATGCCCAAGGCCGGGTCCTCGTTGCTGGTCACGAGCCCAACTTAGCCGATCCCCCGGCCATCAGTCGGGATCGGCACGGTCAGGATGGTGTCGGTGCCCCCGCCAGCCGCCGCCGGCGATCCGGTCAGCGAACCATTTAGGCGGCGGATCAGGGAGAACACTGCGCCTGGTTTCGGTCCCAGGGCCAGATGCCCGGGCGGTTCGGCGGGAGCGCGGTCGGACACAGTGACGATTAGCCGCGTCGCGGTGGAGCGCGCGGCCACCCGCACCGCCAAGGACGGCGATTTGGCCGCGGCCGCGTCGACCAACTCGGCCACGACATGGGCCAAGCGCGGCACCAGGGCTTCCGGCACCGTGGCCATGGTCTGGATGGCCCAGCGCACCTGGTGGGGCCGCGACACTTGCGCCAACGCCTCCTTCAGGACGTCGGTGACCAGGAATGGTCCGGTTGTCCCGCTCGCGCTGAGGGCCGTGAATTCCTGGGTCGCAGGGTGGGTTGCCGTGTCCGATGCCGTCTGGCCGCCGCCCGCTCCCGCTCCGGTGGGCGCTGGCTGCGGACCCGGCCTCCAGATCGCGGGCGGCCCAACGGTCGACGCCGCTTGATTGGCGGGGATGCCATCGGTCCCGACGGGAATGGGACCGGCGCCGGGTGGGATGGCCCCGAAGGGGCCGCCGCCGCCGGCCACGGCCAAAGGCTGGCCAGGTGCGGCGAGCGGCTGACTGGGCGCGCCCAAAGGCTGGCCGGGTGCGGGCGGGGCGGCGAGCGGCTGACCGGGTGCGCCCAAGTGCTGGCCAGGTGCGGGCGGCGCGGCGAGCGGCTGGCCAGGTGCTGGCGGGGCGGCGAAAGGCTGGCCGAGTCGCACCTCCGTCTCTCCGACCGGTTCTTCGGCGATGGGGCCGGCCTCGGGTGGGAAGGCCGCAAAGGGGACGCCGCCGGCGGGACCGGCGAAAGGCTGGCCAGGCTGCGTCCCTGTTTCCCCGACCGGCGCGCCGGTGACGGGGTCGACCCAAAACGAGATGCCGACGGCGGTCTCGGCCGGCACGGCGGGTGCGGCGAAAGGCTGGCCAGGCACCGCGGTCTCGGCGGGTGCGGCGAAAGGCTGGCCGGGCACCGCGGTCTCGGCGGGTGCGGCGAAAGGCTGGCCAGGCACCGCAGTCTCGGCGGGTGCGGCGAAAGGCTGGCCAGGCACCGCAGTTTCGGCGGGTGCGGCGAAAGGCTGGCCAGGCACCGCGGTCTCGGCGGGTGCGGCGACCAGCTGGCCGGGCACCGCGGTCTCGGCGGCATCGACGAAGAGCGGGCTGGGCTGCTGCTCTGTATACCCGACCGGTTCGGCCGCGACTGGCGCATCAGGGGCGGACCAAGTCCGATCGGCCGCTGTTTCGATCTGGCTCCAACCATCGGCGGCCGGCGGGGAGGCGGGCTGATAGGAGACCGGGACCGCAGCCTCCATGCGTTGGTAGAGCACCGGACCGGATGGGGCGCTGTGACGGCCGGTGGCGCCACCGAGGCGGGCCCACGCCGCCAACCGGCCGCCTAGGCCGGCCACGCTCATCCGGCCGGTCAGGAAGAGAAGTCCGGCCGCGGTGGCGACGGCGCCAGCCAGCCCGGCCATCAGCCGTGCGCGTGAGGATGAATACAGAGAGTCGGCCGCCCGCGTGAGAACGTCCAGGCTGGGTTGGCTGCCGCCTCCGGCCACGGTGGCAGTGCTGGCCTGGGCGTAATTGTGGGCGTGGCCGGACAGGGATCCATTAGCCAAATTGTCGGCCAACTGGGTCTGCGCCTGGGACAGTTCGACGGCCAGGAGACCCAACTGACCGGTGGTCCGGGCTTCGGTCAGAGCGTTAACCGGGTCGCCGAGCAAAGACTTGAGACTGTCGGCCCGACCGAGGCCGTCTAGCTGGAGGGTGTCGAGCTTGGCGGCCTGGGCGGCATCGGCCAAAGCCGCGAAGGTGGCGTCGGCAGCCGTGGAATCGGCCTGACCTGAGGATTCGGCGTCAAGGGCGGCGCCGGCCTGGTCGGCCGCCAACATCAAACTCACGATCCGCTTGTCTTCGCCGGCGGCGAGGACCGTGCGGGCGTTGGTGATAGTGGTGTAGACGCAGGTGCACAGCGCGATTGCGAGCAGGACTGCGGCGGCGCGGCGGATCCGCCGATGTCCAAGGTCCGGACTCGGCTCCGGGTGGCTCGCGTTCGCGTTCACCTAACCTTGGCCAGGTGCGAGCCGGTCAGTTGTTGCCGGTCGAGCGCCAGGGCACCCGCGGCTTGCCGCCAGCGGGCTTGGCCTTGGTCGGACTGGCCGGTTTGTCGGTTGGAGCGGCGACCTCGGGTGTCGCCGTAGCTGGCGCTGGCGCCGCAGGAGCCTGGGCCGCAGGAGCCGCCGCCGGGGCGGGCGCTGGTGCGGCGGCAGGTTTGGCCGGCGCGCTGGGTCGTTGGGATTGGACCGGCGGCGCGCTGGGCGTCCTGGCCGCCTTGGTCTCGGTCGGGGCCGCAGGCCGAGCAGGCGCGGCGGCCCCGGCGCCAGCCGGCCGGGCTGGGGTCGCTGCGGGCGCGGCCGGAGCCAGAGGCGCGACAGGCCCAGCAGGTGCGACATGCCCGCCAGGAGCGACAGGCCCAGCCGGGGTCGGCGCGAACGGCACCCGGCGCTTCTTGGCCGGACCTTCCGGCGTGCGGCCCGTGGCAGCCCCGGCATCGCTGGCGGGAGCGTTCGCGGTGGCGGCGGCGCCGGCCGGGGGAGTTGGCGCTGGCCGGGAGGCTTGGTCGGCGGGCGCGGCCGCCTTGGCGGCAGCGGTCTTAGGCTGCGCGGCCTTGGTCGCTCCAGTAGCCTTGGGCCCTCGCGCCCAGGGCAGGCGTTTGGCCCTCGGCTGGCCGGCTGGCGGTGCGCCGGCCGGTGGCTGTGCGGACGATGTCGCCGCCCGCGCGGCTGG
This sequence comes from Bifidobacteriaceae bacterium, assembly GCA_031270825.1. GTDB lineage: Bacteria > Actinomycetota > Actinomycetes > Actinomycetales > WQXJ01 > JAIRTF01. The sequence goes on along the minus strand of JAISXH010000041.1, from coordinate 66,757 downwards.
TGGCGCGGCGGCCGCAACCTGGGCCGCCCACTGCGGCCCCTTGCGCCAATACACCACCCAGAGGGCGGCTGCGACTAGAACTAGGGCGCCGCCGGCCGCCCACAGCACCACTGGCAGCTTGTCAGTCTGCTCGGCGGCGGTGTCGGCCGTCCTGACCAAGGTGTCCAGGGCGGCCGCCCGGGTGTCGCCGGCGGGAACGTCTTGGTCGATCCGGACCGGAATCGACATCTCCGGGTCGCCCATGGCCCGGGCGAAGGCCTCGGCCTGCGGCGCCAGCACCGGGTCGTTGAACAGGGACGGCGCTTTGGTGGCAAAGGCGTATAGGGCCGCGCGCAGGGCGTTGAAGGTCGCCTGGCAGGGGCCGTCCGGCTCGGCGCACTCTTCGGCGCCGGAAACGTGGCCGGTGGTGAGTTCGGCACGGGCCTCGGCGATGCGCCCGGCCGGGTCTTCGACCAGCAGTCGGAACTGTTTGTCGCTGCCTTTGTCGGCGAGTTTCATGGCATCGATGCCAAAGGCTTTGGCGGCCGTCCCCAGGGCCACGGCATCGTCTTCGTCCTTGGCCTCATCCGCGCCGACCAGCGCCTTGTCGACCGCGTCCGGATCGGGAGACTTGGCGGTGATGTGCGCGGTCACCCAGTCGCTGCGCTCGGTGTAGAGAGCGCGGTCGGCCTGATTGACCGAGTTAAGCAGCGTGACCAGCTTCTGGTCTTGGCTGGCGCCGGACGCCTCACGCGCGCCAATCGTGGAGCTGACCAGCGCGAAAACGCAAGTGGCCAGGGCCACAACCGAGGCCACTATGGCCGAGATCAGGACCAATTGGCGTAGCTGGCCCGGCCTGAGCGCCGTCAGTCCTCGTTTGGCGGTCTGCGCCGGCGCTTCGCGCCCGTCAGACTTGGCCGGGGTTGGGGCCTTGTCAGCGCCGGGTGGGGTTGAGGTCGATGTCATGGTTCACCAATCGGTAGTGCGTCGGGGCCCGGCAACCCGCAAGGGGAGCGGATTCCCAGGGGAACTGCTGGCGTGGTCCGGTCTTGGTCGGTATTTTCACCTACCGGAGACGTTACCCTACCAGGTGGGCCAGGTACAGGGAGCACGAAGTGGCGGATCATTCGCTCTGCGCTGAAACGGTCACAGGGTCTGCGATTTGGGAGGGCCGTGCAATCATCCTGGCGATCTTGGCCGCCGCCTCGGCCTTAACCCGCGCTTACGGAAATTACTCAAAGGCTGGTTCCGGGCCGAATCGCCGGGCCGCCCTGACCGGCATCCGCGACCGCGCCGCCGGTTGTCGCCAGCGATCGACCTGGCGGGCCAAGATAGAGGACGTGAGACAAGCCGTCAGCCCGCAAGCCCGTTGGCGCCAGTTGGTCGCCACCATCCGCGCCCACGAAAGGGCCTATTACGAATTGGACGCGCCGGTTGTCTCCGACGCCGAGTTCGACCTCCTGATGGGCGAGTTGCGCCAATTGGAGGCCGCGAATCCAGCCTTGGTCACCGCCAATTCGCCAACCCAGCGGCCCGGCGGCCGCCCGACCGGCGAATTCGCCCAGGTCGTCCACACCACGGCGATGATGTCGCTCGACAACGTCTTCTCGGCGGCAGAACTGGCGGCCTGGATGGGACGCGCGCTGGAGGACGCCGGCCTGGAGCGGACCGATTGGCTGGCCGAGCTGAAAATCGACGGCCTGTCGGTCTCGCTGATCTATGAGAACGGTCAATTGGTGCGGGCCGCCACCCGCGGTGACGGCGCCGTCGGCGAAGACGTCACCGCCAATGTCATGACGATCGGGGCTGTGCCGAAGACGTTGCAGGCCGACCCGGCGCCGAGTTTCCTCGACGTCCGTGGCGAGGTCTATCTGCCGACAGCCGCTTTCGCGGCCTTGAACAGCGACATCGAGAAGGAAAACGAGGCCATCGCGGCGCAAAATGAGCAATTGCAGGCCGAAGGCAAGCGTCCGCGCGCGCTGCGCAGACTGTTCGCCAATCCCCGCAACGCGGCAGCGGGCTCGCTCAGGCAAAAGGACCCGGCCGCCACCGCGCGGCGTCCCCTCGCCCTGCTGGTTCACGGGATAGGGCGGCTGACCTGGCCGGACGGCATCGACGGCCCCACTGCTGAGACGCTGTCCAAGACCTATGAGCTGCTGGGCGGGTGGGGGTTGCCGATCTCCGGGCACAACCGGGTGACGGCCTCGCTGGCGGGCGTTGAGGCCATGATCGAGCACTTCGGCGCGCATCGGGGGGAGATCGACCACCAGATCGACGGGATCGTGGTCAAGGTCGACGCTTTCGCCGTGCAGCGAGCCCTGGGCGCGAACTCGCGGGCGCCGCGCTGGGCCATCGCCTACAAGTACCCTCCGGAAGAGGTCAACACCGCACTGCTCGATATCCAAGTCCAAGTCGGCCGAACCGGTCGGGTGACGCCCTTCGCCGTCATGCGGCCGGTGCACGTGGCCGGTTCGACCGTCGCCTTCGCGACCTTGCACAACGCCCGAGAGATCGTCCGCAAGGGCGTCCTGATCGGTGACACAGTGGTGCTGCGCAAGGCCGGGGATGTGATTCCCGAGGTCGTCGCGCCGGTGGTCGAACTGCGCACTGGCGCCGAGCGGGCATTCGTGATGCCCACCACGTGCCCGTCTTGCGGCGCCCCATTGGCCCCAGAAAAGGAGGGCGAGGTCGACTTGCGCTGCCCCAACGCCCAAGGCTGCCAGGCGCAGATCGCCGGACGGATCGAGCACCTGGGCTCGCGGGGCGCGCTCGACGTGGACTCACTGGGGCAGGAGGCGTCGCTGGCGCTGGCCGACCCGAATGCGACCCTGCGCCCCGGCCCCGGCCGGCCGGCCCCGGCGGCGCCGCCCTCGCTGCAAGCGATCCTGACCAGTGAGGCCGAGCTTTTCGCCCTCAGGACCGAGGATTTGACCCGGGCCCAAGTGTGGCGCTGGACGGCGACCGGCTGGACGCCGAAGCCATTCTTCGCCAATGAGTCCGGCGAGCCCTCGAAAGCCGCCCAAATCCTCTTGGAGCAACTGGAACAGGCCAAATCGCAGCCGCTCTGGCGCATCCTGGTGTCTTTGTCGATTCGGCACGTCGGCCCCAGCGCCGCCCGGGCGCTCGCGGCCAGCTTCGGATCGGTGGAGGCTATCGGGGCCGCCTCGGAGGCGGAGTTGGCGGCCGTGGACGGGGTCGGCCCCGGCATCGCCGAGTCGATCCGCGAGTGGTTCACGGTCGAGTGGCACCGCGCCATCGTCGAGGCGTGGGCCGCCGCCGGGGTCCGATTGGCCGATGCCGCCGTCACGGCTTTGCCCCAGACCCTCGCCGGTCTGAGCGTTGTGGTCACCGGGACGTTGGAGGGTTTCACGCGCGAGGGCGCCAAGGAGGCGATCGCGGCCCGCGGTGGCAAGGCGTCCGGTTCGGTCTCGGCCAAGACCGACTACGTGGTCGTGGGGCCGGGCGCCGGCGCGAAGGAGGCCAAGGCCCGTCAGTTGGGCCTGCCGATTGTGGACCAGGAAGGTTTCACTCGCCTGCTGGAGGGCGGACCGGCTGCCATTGAACAAGCCAGCCCGGATGGAAAGCCTGCCGGCCCTAACTAGCCGTCGTCGCCTTGACCTGCCACCGCGCAGGTGACGGGAGCGGTCAGCGGTGTGATGAAGTCGTCGTCGGCGGGCGGGGTGGCTGATCCGCCGCCCGGTGTGCCGGTGCCATCGCCAGTGGGATCGGCGCTGGCGGCGGCCGAAGCGCCGGCCGATGCGGACGGACCTTGTTCGGCGGCATCGGGATTGGCAACCTTGTACGGCGTGGTGCCGGGGACGGGCTGGTCGCGGGCGATCAGTTCGAAGATCTCGGCGGCGGTAAGACCGCCGAACTTGTCCGGATTCCCCCAGGTGGCCAACTTGACGCGGTCGGGGTCCTCCGGTGCGGGGACCCAAGGGGCGGTGAACAGCGACACGTTCTCCATCTTGATCTGGCGCAAGGCGTAGGCCAGGCCGGCTATGTCCATCACCGAACCGATTTCCTCCCCGACCGACAGGGCCTTGGTGACGGCCGTGGCGGTGGAGTTGATCGTGCCGAGCGACTGGAGCTTGCCCGAATTCAAGACCTCGTTGATAACTGTGGCCATCAACTCCTGCTGACGCGAGATCCGGGTTGTGTCGGAGCCGTCCAAGCGCTCACCGGCGTAGGTCTTGCCCTCCCGTGTGCGGGCGTAGGCCAGGGCCGTCTTGCCGTCCAAATGATGTTGGCCCGGCTCCAAGTCGATGTGGGACTTCTTGCCGATCAGGCCTTCCGGGACGCAGATGTCGACCCCGTCAAGGGCGTTGACGACGTTGGCGAAACCGGCGAACTCGACCAATATGAATGTGTTCAGCCGAATACCGGTGACCGCTTCAACGGTCTTTATGACGCAGCTGACGCCCTCATCCTTGGCGGAGACGTCATTTCTGGCCCCGGTCCCAAAGGCCTCGTTGATCATGACGCTGGAACGGGCCGGCGAACTGGTGCCATCGGCTCTGGGGCAACTGGGCATCTCGACCAGGGTGTCGCGGGGAATCGCCACCACGTCGACGCGGGAGCGGTCGGCCGAGATGTGCGCCACCATATTCACGTCGTTGAGCAGAGTCTCCATCGAGTCGCCGACAACGTCCGCATTCTCTCCCTCGCGGCTATCGATCGCGGTGATGAGAATATTGACCGGCCTGCCCCCGAAGGGATCGAGCGGCGCCGCTTCGGCCGTGGTGGTCGCCCGATCCGAGGGGCGGTCATCCATGCCCACCAATTCCTTGACGCGGTCCAAGGTGGTGATGTTGGCGTCGAGCTGGCGGATGCGTTCGCCCACCGCCGCCGTCGCGGCCAGGGCGAGGGCCGCGACCATGGTCGCTGCGATCTTGAGCGGTCGGCGGCGACCAGTCTTGACCCGGTGTTGAGACGGTATCGAAGATCGGTTGGCCGCGTGGCGCGGATGCAAATACGCTCCTTGGTGGTTGCTGGCTAAGGTCGGTTCAAGAGTAGAGGCACGGCTTGATCGAACAGCGAAGGCGCAGGTCGAAGCCGGTAAAGGTTTGGTGGAGATCGGCCCCAAGAGCGCCCCGGGCGGGCGCTGGGGGCGGCTCACGGCAGCTTGGTGCGCCCGGTCCAGGTGCCATCTCGGATTTCCTCGAAGTCACGGGCGGCCTCCTCAGGGTCCAACAGAACCGCCTGGCCAATGCCGCCGGGCTGGTAGTTCATGGTCTTGATGGCAGGCGTCCCCTGGATGCCCTCCGGCCCGGTGGCGGCGCGGAGATCCAGCATTAGGCGGCCCAAACTGAATATGGTGGCGTCTTCATCCACCGTCAGGGCGGTGGTCCCGGCCTTGACCAGGTCGACCTGGCGGCCCGGTTGCAACAGCAAGGCCGGCTCGATGGCTTTGTGCATCACCGCGCCCAAGACCTGGCGTTGGCGTTCCCCGCGCCCGATGTCGCCCAGCGGATCGGCCTTGCGCATCCGAGCGAAAGCCAGGGCCTGAGCGCCGTTGGCATCGTGGCAGCCCGCCTTCCACTCGAGCTTGGAGTCGCGGTCGGAGACGTCCCGGTCCAGGCAGAGATTGACTCCGTCGACCGCGTCGACCAGCTCTGTGACTGAGCCGAAGCCGACCTCGACGTAATGCTTGATATGCATTCCGGTCAAGCTCTGGACCGTTTCGACCAGCAGCTTTGGGCCGCCGAAGGCGTAGGCGGCGTTGATCTTCTGACCGCCGTGACCGGGGATCTCGACATAGGTGTCGCGGGGCAGGGAGACCAGATAGGCCTGGCCGTTGGCGGCCACGTGAACCAGGATCAAGGAGTCGGTTCGGGCGCCCTCGGTGGGGTCGTTGACGCCGCCCGAGCCCCGCTGGTCGGAACCGGCCACCAGGTAGGTCCGGCCGTCCTCAGCGCCTCCGGGCGCCAGGGCTTCGACATGTTGGAGCTTCCCGTTCGCCCAGATGGCCAGGCCGGTTGGCCAGGCCAGCGCCGCCAGGAGCACCAGAACGCAGGCGATGAGGATCTTGCGGCCGCCGCGGCGCCGTTTCGCCTTGGCCGGAATAGCGCCGTCGCCCGGCCGGGCCGGGCCGGGCGCAGGAGCTGTCGCCGGGGCGCCGGGTCGCCGAGCCGGGGAGCCGCCCCCAGGCGGGTTCGGATACACCCTCGGCTGGCCGCCAGCACGGCGTGGCGGCCGCGCAGCGCCAGGCGCCGGCTGTGCCGGCGCCTGTTCCGGCGCGCGGTCCGACGAGGCGGATGCCCGGTCGCCGGTCGCCGTCAACGGCCGGGCCGGGCCAGCCGTTCGCCGACGGCGAGCGTTGGCCGGCGGGCGCGCCGGCGCGAAGCGGGGAAGATCAGGTTCTTCAGTCATCGCTGCCATAGTAGGACGACCGCCTCGAGGCGCGACCGTCCTGGCGGGGGACTCGCCGACCGCCTCGCTCACTGCCTCGCCGGCTGCCTCACCGGTTGGCCGAGCCTGGTGGCGCCGAGAGGGGCGCGATCTCCTAAGATTGTCCGGTGGCTACCAAGGGCGACGGGGGAGAACCGGAAGCAGGACGCCCGGCCGCACGGCCGGGCGGAGCCGACCGGGAACCGCCAAGGTGGCCGGCTGTTTCCATCATTGTGCCCGCAGTCGACCATGATCACGCCCGGCGGGTGGTGGCCGAGTTGCTGGCCGACCCTTACCCCGGAGATTTCGAAATCCTGTTGGCCGCGCCCGGCCGGGCCAGCGACCCGGCGCTGGCGGATCAGTTGGCGGAGGTCGCCGGCGATCCCCGAGTGACGGTTGTCCAGTCCAAGAATTCCTCTAAGGCGGCTCTGGTCAACGCGGCCGCCTTCGCGGCCCAGTACCCGATCTTGTCATTGGTCCGGCGCGGCGCCGGCCACTGGACCGAACTTCTCAAGCAAGCAGTCGCCTCGATGGAGGTGACCGGCGCGGATGTGGTCGGCGGCAGCTCGGTGGCCTTCGGCCTGGGCTCGGCCGAACAGGCGATCTCGCGGGCCTTGAACTCTTCTTTGGGCGTCGGGCCCCGACCGGCGCGGCCCGGAGTTGGCAAAGGCCCGGTTGATTCGGTCCGCATGGTGGCGATCCGCCGCCAGGCTTTCGAACGGGTCGGCGGCCTGGTCGAAGCGTTCGCCGGGGCTCAAGACTGGGAGCTGCAGCACCGGGTGCGGCGGGCGGGTGGCATGGTGTGGCTGGACCCGGGGCTGGCTCTGCGGGGCCGTGCGCCCGGATCGACGGCGGAACTGGCCCGCGTGATGTTCCGCGCCGGCGCTTGGCGACGCAAAGTCATCTTCGCGCACCCGGACACATCCACTTTGCGATATGTGATCCCGCCGATCCTGGTCGCCGCTCTGTTGTTGTCCGGCGCCGCGGCCGTCGCCGGAGGCCTGCTGGCCTCGCCCTGGCTGTGGGGATTGGCGGCGGTCCCATTGATCTACGCGGTCGCCATGGCGCTGGGAGTGGCGGCGGTGGCCTCAGGTCTGCGGCTGGGCGGCAGAGTTCGGATGTGGTGGGCGATCATGGTGATCCATCTGTCCTGGGGGGCAGGCTTTCTGTTCGGCGTCAGCCGGGCCCGCGCGCCCAGGCGGTCAACACGGGCGGCGCCGCCGCGCGCCGCCATCAGCGACGAGGGTGTTGGCAGATAACATTGGCGGGTGACCAAGCCTGCTGACAGCCTCAAGGACTTCCCCGAGCCGGCGGACCTGCAAGGCCACGGCCCGGCCCGAGTGATCGCGCTGTGCAACCAGAAGGGCGGCGTCGGCAAGACCACCACCTCGATCAACCTGGGCGCCGCCCTGGCCGAATACGGACGCAAAGTCTTGATCGTGGACTTCGATCCCCAAGGCGCCGCGTCGGTGGCGTTGGGGGTGGCCGCCAGGGAAGACCAGCCGACCGTTTACGACGCGCTGATGAGCCAGGCGGTGGCGGTGGGCGACATCATCACGCCGAGCGCGGTGCCGGAGTTGGACGTGGCGCCGGCGAACATAGACTTGAGCGCCGCCGAGGTCCAACTGGTTGGCGAGGTGGCGCGGGAGACCGCCTTGGCGAGGATGCTGCGGCCCGTTCTGGACACCTACGATGTCGTGTTGATCGACTGCCAGCCGTCCCTAGGGCTGCTGACAGTGAACGCGCTGACCGCCTCCCACGGCGTCATCATCCCCTTGGAGACCGAGTACTTCGCCCTCAGGGGAGTGGCCCTCCTGGTCGAGACCATCGCCAAAGTCGCCGACCGGCTCAACCCGCGCCTCAAGATCGACGGCATCCTGGCGACCATGGTCGATTTGCGAACCCTGCATTCCCGCGAGGTCTTAGCGCGTGTCCACGAAGCGTTCGGGTCGCAAGTTTTCGACACGGTGATCTCCCGTACGGTCAAGTTCCCCGACTCGTCGGTGGCGGCCGAACCGATCCTGACCTTCGCTCCGGATCATCCCGGGGCGTTGTCCTACCGGCGCCTCGCCCGCGAACTGATCGCCCGCGGCGACGCCGCCTAAGCCCTATGCCGTCTGCGTCCGCCGTCAGCCCCCCGGCCCAAACCGAAGCCGGCGCACCTGGTCTGGAGACGGCATCGGACAAGGCTTTCGCGGTCAGGCTGGACAACTTCGAGGGGCCGTTCGATCTGCTGGTGTCCCTAATCACCAAACACCAGCTGAACATCACTGAAATCGCGCTGGCCGAGGTGACGGACGAGTTCATCGCATATGCCGAGGCCTGCCAGGAGGTTTGGCCGCTGTCGCAGGCCTCTGAGTTCCTGGTGGTGGCGGCCGTGCTGCTGGATCTGAAAGCGGCTTCGCTGCTGCCCGGCGGCCTGGCCGACTCGGAAGACCTCGAACTGCTGGAGGCGCGAGACCTGCTGTTCGCACGGCTATTGGAATACCGCGCCTTTAAGGAAATCGCGGCTGGGATCGGCGCCCGCCTACTTGAGCAAGCCCGCCACCGGCCTCGGATAACGGCCTTGGAGCCGCAATTCTCGCGCCTGCTGCCGGACTTGCTTTGGTCCATTGGGCCAGCCCAGTTGGCAGCGGTGGCGGCGGCGGCGCTGAGTCGGCCGCCGGCGGCGCCGACCGTGCCTCTGGACCATCTCCATCCCGCGCCCGTCTCCGTGGGCGCCCAGGCCAGGGTGATCGCGGAGCGTCTGGCGGCAGCCGGCGCCACGACCTTCCGGACCCTGATGGCTGACGCGGAGGGGTCCCTGAGCGTGATCGTGGCGCGGTTCTTAGCGCTGCTAGAAATGTTCCGCGCCGGCCAGGTCGCCTTCGAGCAGCCGGAGGCGCTCGGCGATTTGGCGATCATTTGGACCGGCGCGAGTGTCGAAGTCGAGATCTCGGAGGAGTTCGCATGACTGACAAGCGGGCCGCGCTGGAGGCCGTGCTGATGGTGGTGGACCGGCCAGCCGCCACGACTGACCTGGCGCTGGCGGTCGGAATGCCGGTTCCGGAGGCACGCCGTCTGCTCGAGCAATTGGCCGCCGAATACCGCGGCGCCGGCGGGGCCGTGCCACGCGGTTTCGAACTGCGGGAAATCGGTGGCGGCTGGCGGATTTACTCCCACCCGGACCACGCCGGCGTGGTGGAGCGATTCATCCGTGACGGCGCCACCGCCAAACTCACCCAGGCGGCGCTGGAAACTTTGGCCATCATCGCCTACAAGGGGCCGATCACCCGGGGGCGGATCTCGGCCGTTCGCGGCGTCAGCGTCGATTCGGTTGTCCGCACCCTCACCGGCCACGGCCTGATCGAGGAAGTCGGCGTCGAGGAGTCTTCCGGCGCCGCCCTGTATGGAACCACGGACCTGTTCCTGGAGCGCATGGGCATCGCCTCGCTGGGTGAGCTCGAACCGCTCACGCCGCACTTGCCGACCGGCCAGGCGTTGGAGGAGATCAAGGAGCAGGTCGAAGAATCCCCGCAGGCGCTGTGATGGCGCCCCCCGCCCCTAGGAGGCAGGACCCCCCGATGCGCGTCCAAGCAAAGCGCCCGCGGTAATGGCGCCCGTGCCTCATGATTGTTTGCCCGCGAAACCGTCTGGTTGGCAGGGCCTGTTCGGGTGGCCACCTCCGCCCGGGTCATGCTCAAGTGGGCTAGCCTGTTAAGCTGCGCCGTCAGACCAACAGCGGCTGCACGCCAGTTTTGGCCACCCCTGGGCGGGGTGGCGATCCCATCGAATCAGGAGAGACCGCAGTATGACTCCATCGCGGCCGCGAGGCGGCCAAGCTGGCCGTGACCAACCTCACCGCGATGGCGGCCAGGCCAACCGGTCCCAGCGCCGCGGGACCGCCGCCGGCCGCAATGGTCGCGACGGTCGCGACGGTCGTGACAGAAAGGGCCGGGGCCGGCCGGCCGCGCCGCCGTATGACGAAGACGGAGTCCGGCTCCAGAAGATCCTGGCCGAAGCCGGCCTGGCCTCCCGCCGCGCCGCCGAAGACATGATCATGGCCGGACGGGTTCGCGTGGACGGCGTGCGGGTGCGGGAATTGGGCCTCAAAGTGGATCCCACCCGACGACGGGTCGAGGTCGACGGGATGCCGATCGAGACCGATCCGGGAAAGCTGACCCTGGCTCTCAACAAGCCGCCGGGGGTGGTGTCGACCATGGACGACCCACAAGACCGCCCCACCCTGGCTGGCCTGGTCGAATCCAGGACGGAGCGGTTGTTCCACGTCGGGCGGCTGGACCGCGATTCCGAAGGCCTGATTCTGTTGACCAACGACGGGGCCTTAGCCAACGCTCTGTCCCACCCTTCCCATGAGGTGCCCAAGACCTACCTCGCCACGGTCGAAGGCCGCGTCGGCCCCGGGGTGGGCAAGCGGCTGCGCCAAGGGATCGAACTCGAAGACGGCCCCGCCGCCGTCGACTCTTTCCGCGTGGTTGACGCCATTCCCGGCTACACGCAAGTCGAGTTGACCCTTCATTCCGGCCGCAACCGAGTGGTCCGCCGCCTCTTGGCGGCGGTGGGGCATCCGGTCACCGGACTGGCGCGGGTCCGGATCGGCCCGATCGCCCTGGGCGACCTCAAGTCAGGTCGTTGGCGCGTCCTTGGCGCCACTGAATTGGCTTCGTTGAAGAAAGCGGCCGGGCTATGACGTCTGACGGCCCGGTCGGCAGCGCGGCGGAGGCCTCAAGGACGCCCCACGCCTCGACAGCGCCCAACGCCTCGGCGGGTCCCCACGCCTTGGCAGCGCCCGATGCCGCCAGCCTGGTTTCGGCCGCCACCCGCGGTCCCGTGCACATCGTTGGCGCCGGCCTGATGGGCGCGTCGGTGGGGCTGGGACTGACGGCGCACGGCATCGTCGTCACCTTGGAAGACCCTTCGCCGACCGCCCAAACCGTGGCGACGCAAATCGGCGCCGGCCGGATCCGGCGCAGCGATGATCCGGAACCGCAGTTGGTGGTGGTGGCGGCGCCGCCGGATGTGACCGCGGCGGTGGTGGCCGCCCAGCTCGAACGATTCGGGAACGCCGTTGTCACGGACCTCGCCTCGGTCAAGGCGATCATTCTCGAAGAAGTCGGGGACCTGGGCGCTGACACAAGCCGATACGTGGGCTCGCACCCAATGGCAGGTCGGGAGAAGAGCGGACCGGCGGCCGCCACCGGGGACTTGTTCGTGGGCCGCCCATGGGTGATCGCGCCCGCGCCGGGCGCCCGTCCAGAGGCGGTCTTGCGGGTCCGGGAACTCGCTGGCGACCTGGGCGCCCATCCCGCCTATCTGAACGCCGCCGCCCACGATCAGGCGGTGGCGCTGGTCTCGCATCTGCCCCAGGTGATGTCGAGTTTGACGGCCAAGCGCCTGGTCGAAGCCGAGCCCGGCGCCCTTGACCTGGCCGGGCAGGGGCTCAGGGACATGACGCGGATCGCCGTTTCCGACCCGAGCCTGTGGTCCACCATTCTGGCCGGCAACGCGGCGGCGGTGGCGACGGCGCTGCGCCGCGTGCGCGAGGACCTGGACCAGGCGATCACGGCCCTCGAGGCGGGCGCGCAAACGGACGGTCGCGGCCGGGCTCTGGTCGAACTGGCCCAATTGGTGGCCGCCGGCGCCGCCGGCGCGCAGAGGATTCCCGGCAAACACGGCGGCGCCAGGCGCCGCTTTGACCGGGTCACGGTCATGGTGCCAGACCGGCCCGGCGAAATGGGCCGCCTGTTCCAGGAGATGGGCCGGTTGGGCGTCAACCTGGAGGACTTGGCGCTCGAGCACGGCGCCGGGCAATTGGTCGGCTTGGCGGAGATCTCGGTGCCGGAGGGGGCCGGCCAGGCCCTGTCGGCCAATCTGCGCGAACAGGGCTGGAGGATTGTCGAGTGACGGTCATCGCGATCGACGGGCCGTCTGGTTCCGGCAAGTCGACGGTCGCCCGCGCCGTCGCCAAGGAACTCGGTTTGGCCTACCTCGACACCGGGGCCATGTACCGGGCGGCGGCGTTGTGGGCGCGGCGGGCGCAATTGCTGGACCAACCGGACAAGCTGCCCGCCCTGGTCCAGGCAATGCCGCTGAGCGTCCCGCTCGACCCTTGCGACCAGAGTGTCTACCTGGCTGACGAGGATGTGACGGCGCTGATCCGGACGCCCGCCGTGAGCGGCTACGTCTCGAAGCTGTCGACGGTGATACCGGTCCGCCAGGTGTTGGTGGCCTGGCAGCGGGCCATTGTCGAGGCGAACCGGCATCCGGGGATCGTCCTTGAGGGTCGTGATATCAACACCGTTGTCGCGCCCGATGCCGACGTCCGCCTCCTGATCACCGCCGCAGAGGCGACCCGGTTGCGTCGGCGCGCCTTAGACCAGCATGGCCAGGCGGGCTCGGCCGCGATCGCCGCCACCCGCGCGGAGATTTCCGGCCGCGACCGCGAAGACGCGACAGTGGCTCAGTTCACCGAGGCCCCGCCCGGCGTGACCCTGATCGACTCGTCCGATTTGACAGCCGAGCAAACTGTGGCCGCAGTCCTGGAGTTGGCCGCCCAGGTCGACGGCGAATCGCCTGGGCGGCGGGCGCCGTCCCAGGCGCCAAGGCGCCAAGGCGGATTGTCATGAGCGCGGCGGCCCAGCCCCGCCGGGCGCCGTCGCGGCTACCCGGTCGCTGCCAGCCGGGTTGGGCGCGATGCCTGATGGTGCTGGCCGAGCACATCTACGTGACGACCAAGGTGGTGGGACGGGAGCATGTGCCCCGGTCCGGGCCGGCGATTCTGGCCGGGAACCACACCGGCCTGGTGGACGGGCCGGTGGTGTTGGGCGCCTGCCCCAGGGAAGTGCACTTCATTATGAAATGGGCCCTCGGCCAAGGCCTGGGCGGGTGGTTTCTGAAGGCGGCCGGCCAGGTGCCGTTGGCCAAAGACAATGGTCGGGAGGCGCTCAGGACCTGTCTGGCGCTGCTGGAGCGCGGCTCTTTGGTCGGCATTTTCCCGGAAGGGACGCGCGGCGACGGCAAGATGCGCCACATTCATCCGGGTGTCGCCTGGCTGGCGGTCAATTCGGACGCGCCGGTGATCCCGTTCGCTTGCCTGGGCACGCGCCGCCAAGGCGAAAGCGCTTCTCGAGTGCCTCCTTTCCGGCGCAAACTGTATGTGTCGTTCGGACCGGCCCTGGAGTTGGATCGTGATCGGGAAGCGCCCAGGCGTGATCAGATCGCCTCCGCCTTGGAGCAAATCAGCGCCGGTCTGGCGGCCTATGTCGGCGCGGCGGTCGCGGCCAGCGGGATCGAGTTGCCATCCGATTCGGGGAGGAAACCAGAATGACCAGCGATTCACCAGTCGACCAGCAGGGCGATCCGGCGGACGAGGCCACCAAGGCGGCGGCGCTGCGCTCGGCACTGGAGGACTACGATCTGGAGCCGGAGGACCGCGCGTTGTTGGACGGCGCCGGCGAGCGGGTTGGAACCGGCCCAGTCGCCTCGGCCGGGACCCTGGCCATTGTCGGCCGTCCCAATGTCGGCAAATCGACCCTGGTCAACCGCATTCTGGGGCGGCGCGAAGCGGTGGTGCAGGACCAGCCGGGCGTGACCCGCGACCGGGTGTCCTATCCGGCCGATTGGGCTGGCGCGCAGTTCACGGTGGTCGACACGGGCGGCTGGGAGGTGGACGTGTCCGGCCTGACCGCGCGCGTGGCCGAACAGGCTGAGCTGGCCATCGACTTGGCGGACGCCGCCGTGCTGGTGGTCGACGCCTCGGTCGGTGTGACTGACACGGATGAGGCGCTGGTCCGGGTGTTGAGAAGGGCGGGCAAGCCGACTGTGCTGGCCGCCAACAAGGTCGACAGCGCCCGCGCGGAGGCGGACGCCACGGCCTTGTGGTCGCTCGGGTTGGGGGAGCCGTATCCGGTCTCGGCGTTGCACGGCCGGGGAGTCGGCGACTTGCTCGATGCCGCCGTGGCCGGGCTGCGGTCACGGGGCGGCTCTCCCGGAACGCTGACCGACCCGCCGGGGGTGCGCCGGGTGGCGCTGATCGGGCGGCCCAATGTCGGCAAGTCCTCGCTGCTGAACAAGTTGGTCGGGACCGAACGAGCGGTGGTGGACGCGGTGGCGGGCACCACCCGGGACCCGGTCGACGAACTGATCCGCTTGGACGGCCGCGATTGGCGGTTTGTCGACACGGCCGGCATCCGGCGGCGGATCGCGCGCACGCAAGGGGCCGATTTCTATGCTTCGCTGCGCACCCAGGCGGCCATCGAACGCAGCGAGGTGGCGGTGGCGCTGATCGATTCTTCTCAGGAGCTGGCCGAACAGGACGTGCGCATTCTGCAGCTGGCATCAGATGCGGGGCGGGCTTTGGTGATCGGGTTGAACAAGTGGGACCTGATGGACCCGGAACGCCGGTTCTACCTCGAGCGATCAGTCGAACAGGACCTGGCGCCGTGGTCTTGGGCCCCCCGGGTGAACCTCTCGGCCTTGACTGGCCGGCGGGTGGACCGGCTGGTGGGGGCATTGGATCTGGCCTTGGCCGGCTGGGGCCGGCGGATCTCGACCGGGCGGCTGAACTCTTTTCTGGGCCAATTGGTGGCGGCGCGGCCGCATCCGCTGCGATCTGGCAAACAGCCCCGCATTTTGTTCGCCACCCAGGCCTCGACCCGCCCGCCGCGCTTCGTGATCTTCGCCTCCGGCTTCTTGGAGGCCCCCTACCGGCGTTTCATCGAGCGGTCGCTGCGGGAGTCGTTCGACTTCACCGGAACGCCGATCCAGATCTCAATCCGGGTGCGGGAGAAGCGCCGGCGCTGACTGGCGGCGGCGCCGCCGGGAGCTTGGGGCCGCCTGGCCGGGTCGGGTAGGGTGAGGCCGTGGTCGATTGGATTCTGGAGAAGCCTTTCGCTGTCGCCTTCATCTTCCTGACCGCAGTGGCTTGCGTCCGCTCGCAATGCACCTATTGGCTGGGGCGGGCCGTGCGCTCCGGGTTGGTCCGGGCCGCCTGGGCCAAGCGGATGACCAGCGAGGGCGCCGAGCGGGCGCGGGACAAACTGGAGCGTTTCGGCTGGCCGGTCATCCCGATCAGCTTCTTGACGGTCGGCTTCCAGACCGCTGTCAACCTGTCCGCCGGAGTGATCGGCTGGCGTTGGTGGCGTTACACCCTGGCCGCCATCCCCGGCTGGTTGATGTGGGGCAGCGTCTACGCCGCCGGCGGCCTGGCGGTCTTCGCCGGTCTGGCCCAGGTGGCGCAGTCCTCCCCGGTCCTGGCCGCCGCGATCGTCCAAACCGTCATCGTCACCGTCCTGAGCATCGTGGCCTGGACCCGTTACCGGCGCGCGCGGCGGGCCCGGAGCGCCCAGACCTCGGCGCCGCCGATCGGCGCCTGTGCTTTGGAAGTCGACTCCGCGACCGCCTGACCTGCGGCAGCGGCCTGTGGGCCGAACCGGAGTGTCAGCTCTGGGTCAGAACTTGAACGACGAACCGCCGTGCGATCTGCCCGAGGAGCCGAAGTGGGTCGAAGACCCCCCGCCCCCGCTGGAGGTCTGGGTGCTCACCACAACCGTGTTTTGGCTGACCAGAACCTCGTTCTGGCTGGTCAGGACGAGCGACGAGGTTTCCAAGTAGTCGCGCGCGTTGGCTGCCGGCCGGACGCTCTTCAGCTGCCGTCGCCAGACTGTCACCGGTCCGAATCCGCCGATCAGGGCAGCGCCCAGGGTGACCAGCGCGACGATTTCCCAGCGGAATCGGGTGGCGTTGTGGTAGGTCCGGTCGACGTTGATGGCGAACGCTTGGAAGGCGCCGTTCCAGTCGTCCTGGTGCAGATAGCCGGCCACGTCCTGCTGCAGGCCTTCGAGGCGTTCGTCGGTGTAGACCTTGATCGTTTCGCCGGTGGTCGAGAAGGCGCCGTCGCGCCCTTCGGTCGAGACCAGGAAAAGGATTCCCGACCGATCCGGACCGCGGCCGTAGCCCGCGTCGGGATCGCTTCCCGGAATCGTCGGGTCGAGTGGGTCAGGTCCGTAGTCGAAATAGTCGTCGGCGAATTCGGTGGCGGTCCTGAACCCCAGCGTGGGCACGGTCACAACGACCACGTCGACGCCGCGCTCGTCGCTGATCCGGTCGAGTTCGGATTCCAGGTCCGCCGCTTGCGCGTCCGTCAGCAGACCGGCGTGGTCGGCGAGGTGAGGCAGGGGGTTGCCGGACTGGTCGGCATCGGCGGCGAAACTGGCCGATGCCGTCGCCAAAGTCAGCCCAACCAAAGCCAGAACCAGCGCCGCCGCCCCAGCCAACAGATTCCGCGCCGGGCGCCGGCGCATCTCGGTCCGCGCGCTCACAGCGACACCGCCAAGGTCGCGACCAGGCCCGCCACCACGGCCGAGGCCCCGGCCAGGCCGAAGAACCAACGCCAATAGGCCTGGCGGTCCAGCGGCAAGTCGCCGATCATCCGGCCGGTCTGGCCGTTCATGGCGAAAGTGAAGCGTTGGCCACGCCAGAAGGTGGTCAGCATCCAGACCGGCAGCAGCGCGTAGTGGAGGCGCGTTTGTTTGATGAAGACCTCGGCGCCGGCCGAGGCGACGCGCTCGTGCCCGGTGACGGTGTCCTGGAAGATCGTCCCGGCGGACTTGATCAAGCGGTCATGGGCCCGGGCGGCGGCCTGGCTGGAATCGACGTCATAGCGTTCAGCCAGGAAACCGGGCAGATAGGACGGTTCGAAGGGGACGGCCTGGGTCAGGTCGAAGGGCTCGACCGACTCCATGATGGCATCCGGCATGTTGACCGAGCCGTCCACCGGTATGCCCAAGAAACGGGCGTCGCCGGCCCGGTCGGCGGCGTACTTGCGGGTGGTGATGTGGCGACGGCTGCCCATATGGACGGTGGACACGTCGGTGGCGGTGTAATGCTCGATCAGGTGGATGTCGTAGTCGAATAGCCAGAAGGGCACATAGACGCCTTTGACCTCGTCAACGAAGTTCTGGGCTGAGAAGACTTTCGGCAACAGGCGCTTCTTGCCGTAGAGCTTGGTCAGCGCGGCCACGGCCTGGTCGCGGGTGGTCTGGAAGGGGATCACCAAGTCGGGGGCGAGTTCTCCCTCCAATTGCTGGGTGATGACTATGGGGCTGCGGCAATATGGGCAGGTGCCGGCGGCCTCGGTGGCCGCGGCCACCACGACCGCGCCACAGGATCGGCAGGTGTACTGGTCGAATTGGGCCGGGGGCCAAGCCGCCGCGGCCGCCTGAGCGGTCTCCCCTGGGACCGGCTCGGGCGCCCCTTGCGGCGGCGCCCCGGCGGCGCTCGCGCTCGCCGCCGGGTCCGGGGGCTGCGGCTGGGCCTGGAATTCGCGCGGGTCGAACCGCGAGCCGCAGTTGTCGCAGACCATCAGGCCGACCTCGGCGGAGTAGACCAGGTTGCCGCCGCACTGCGGGCATTTGTAATCCAAGGCTTGCGCCACGGTGCCTCCCCCGGGAGTCGGATCGAGTCGAAATAAGCATGCGCTTGAACAATTCTGTCAGACCGCCAGCCGGACGGCCCTGCATTGAGGATCCGTCGGCTCGGCTCTGTTCGGCTCCGGCTTGGCCGCGTGGGCGCCAAGGATCGGCCGGACGGCGCCGAGTTCGACGGCTTGCTCGCCAGATCGGGTCGGGCTCGGCGGGCTGGATCCGACGGCGGTCGCGGGGACGGACTGAGGCTGGAAAGGGCGTTGGACGGCATCGTGCGCCGACGAATGGTTAGCGGGAGGTCAAATCATTGTTACGGGAATGTTTCGTACCCCCCTTGGGGGTCGTCTTCACACTTTCCACACCTTTATTGTTGGCCTGACAAGTCGCTTGCTCCGACAGCCCAGCCCGGGCGGGAACGAGCCCTCGCACCCGTTCCGGCGCCCGCGGAACGGCCGAACGGAAGGCCGAACGTGGATGCTTTCTCCAACTTGATTGACACAATCGATGGCTTTGTTTGGAGCATGTGGCTGCTCATCCCGCTGTTGTTCGTCACCGGATTGGTGCTGACCATCAGGCTTCGGGGGATGCAGTTCACCAAACTCTGGCCGGCGTTGAAGCTCGGCCTGATCAAGCGCCGGGACCCTGGCGCCGGTGGCGACATCTCCCAGTATCAGGCGCTGACCACGGCTTTGGCCGCGACGGTGGGTGTTGGCAACATCGTCGGGGTGTCGACCGCCATCGGGATCGGCGGCCCGGGGGCGCTGTTCTGGATGTGGGTCACGGGCCTGGTCGGCATGGCGTCGAAGTACGCCGAGGCTTTCCTCGGCTCGAAGTACCGTGAGACCGACGCCCGCGGCGAGGTCGTGGGCGGTCCGCAGGTCTATCTGCAGAAGGCGATCAAGGGTCCGCTGGGCAAGGTCCTGGCGCTGACCTTCGCGGTTTTCGGGGCTTTGGCGGCCTTCGGGATCGGCAACGGCACCCAGGTCAAGGCCATGGCCTCCAATTTGGAGGGCGCTTTCGGCGTGCCCTGGCTGGTGACCGGCGTGGTCGTGATGATCCTGGTCGGTCTGGTCCTGATCGGCGGGATCAAAGCCATCGGCCGCGTCACGGCGGCCTTCGTCCCGTTCATGATCGTGGTCTACATTCTTGCCGGCATAGTCATCCTGGCCATGAACGTGACCGCGATCCCGGAGGCGTTCGCTCTGGTCTTCACCGACGCCTTCACCGGCACCGACAAGACCGGCAACTTCCTGGGGGCCGCCATCGGTGTGGCGATCCAAAAGGGCATGGCCCGGGGCATCTTCTCAAATGAGTCCGGCATGGGCTCGGCGGCGATCGTCGCCGCCGCCGCCAAGACCTCCCACCCGGTCCGCCAGGGCCTGGTGTCGATGACGCAGACATTCATCGACACCATCATCGTGGTCTCCTTCACCGGTCTGGTGATCTTGTCGACCGGCGTGTGGAAGCACGCGGACCTGGACAAGGATGGCGCGCGGTTGGATGACTCCCTCACCGGGCAGGCGTTCGGGGCCACGATCGGAGAGAATTTCGGCCCGGCCATCGTCGCCGTTTGCGTGGTCTTCTTCGCCCTGTCCACCGTGATCGGATGGTCGTATTACGGCGAGCGTTGCGCGGTGCGTCTGTTCGGCATCAAGGCGCAAATGCCCTATCGGGTCGTTTTCACAGCGCTGATCGTGGTCTGGTCTCAGTTCCCGGTGGAGGTCATCTGGAACATCGCCGACATCCTGAACGGGTTGATGGCGTTGCCGAACCTGATCGGCTTGTTGCTCTTGAGCGGCATGATCTCGCGCGAGACGAAACGCTACCTGGAACAGGATCCGGATCTATCCAAGGGCAACGTCAAACCGTCGCCGCTGGAGGCCATCTCCTTCCGATTCCAGACCAAGTGGGTCCCGGCTCAGAAGCGCGTATCCCACCGGTAGCCACCTGGCAGGGCGTCCGGTCGAGGTCCGACCGGACGCCCTGAATCCGGGGGCGCCCCTGTTCGAAGCCCACCGGACCATCGTGTTGGCCGCCCCGGCCATCAGCAAGACCATCCAACAACCGACCCCGAGTCGGGGGCGCGGGCCGAGTTCGACGTTTAGCATCCCAAACGGGATCGAGTTCGACGGTTCGCATCTGGGCATTTTACGTTTGTGCTGGTCAGCGGCTCAAGCGAGGAGAGACATCAGAACTCCGATTGCGAACCACATTCCCAGGGGACTCCAAGAGCGTCCCTGATCCTCGGCCGCCAGGGCCAGCCCGACCATTCCCGTTAGGACCCCGGCGAAGACTGCGAGACTGAGCACGGCTTTTCGTGCCCGGTCTCTGAGCCACTGCGCCAGGAGTATGCCACCGAGTGACAAGACCGCTGCGGCCAGGTGCAGCCCGAAACTCATCTGCGGTAGCTCCCCGCTTCATCTCCGCCGTAGGGCTGGGGGACTGGTGGCGGCGCGGTTGGTCCGTGTGCCGGCAGTGCGCTCACAAACAGGACCGCTGGCGCCATCGTCGACGCGAGTGCCGTGGATACTCTTCGGCCCTTGGTCACGACGCTCCATATCCTTTCCGTGTTCGTCGGAGAACCAACCAACGAGCGCGGCGGCCTTCTCCCTAGCGCCGGTGGGCGACCGCGCCGTCGAGTGCGGCTTCGTCGGTCGCATCGGACGGCTGGTCCAGGCCGGCGGCGCTGGTGGTCTCAGCCGGGATAGCGGGGGAGTCCGTCAGGGCCGATCTCAGGCGCCGGCGCGGGCGCGCCCAGCGGTGGCCCGGCTGGCTGACCATAGCCGGCCGGGCCATACGGCTGGCCGGTTGGCGGGCCCGCGGGCGCACCGTAACCAGGCGGGGCATAACCGGACGGAGCGTAACCAGGCGCACCGTAGCCGGGAGGAGCGTAGCCAGGAGGCGTATAGCCGCCGGGAGGGCCGTAGCCGGTGGGCTGGCCGTAGGCGCCCGGGGCGCCAGATGCGAAGCCGGTGAAATCGGCGTCGAACCGGGCGCCTTGGGGCTTGGACGGCAAGATGCACATGATCAATGGCACAATGCCGAAGTTGACCAGGTTCAGCAGCCAGAAGGCGCCGGAGAAGCCGGCGTCGTGGAGGCGGCGCCAATTGACGGCAATGCCCGGAATGAAGGTCCCCAGAGACCAAACGACGCTCCCGATCACCGAGATCATGAACAGGCCGCCCGGCTCCAGATCCTGCAAGTACGGCTCCAAAGAGGGAGTGCTGTAACTGTAGGTCGAGGAATCGGCCACGTCGGTGAGCCACTCGCTCAGCGGCTCTATCGCCCGGATCAGCCAAATCCACACGGGCAGGGAGACCACCGTGCTGACAATGGTGGTGACTAGCTGCCACCACCAGTATTCGGACCGTGAGGCGCGGCCGGAGAAGGTGGCGTATTTCTTGAAGAAGCGGACGACGGCGACACCCAGCGAGGCGCCGTAGTAGGGCTTGTCGAGGGGCACCGCGGTGTTGGCCGGGCCAGGTGAACCAGGATTTGTCATGGGCTCATTGTCGCAGACCGATGCCGTTCGGCGGTCCGCGCCGCCCCGGTCGCTTAAGATCCGGGCACCGGCGGCCCCGAGCGCGGGTTCGGCCAGGCCCGCGTCCGGTAAGGTCATGGCGTGCGCACCGACTACACCCAGTTGCTCGACCACTTGACGCCCCTGCTGCGGGATTCGGACGCGGTGGTCGCCGCCGCCGTGATCGGCTCGCGCACCTCGCAACCGGACCGGGACCACGCCGACCTAGACCTGTTGGTCTTCACCGACCAGCCCGAACAGTTGTTAGAGGACAACAGTTGGCTCAGTTGGCTGGGCCGGATCTGGGCCAGCACCATCGACCGGTCGCTGCCGGGCCTGCCGGTCAAACGCCTCCTGTTGGACCATGCCGCCCAGGTCGATCTGCTCATCCTGGCGCCTGACGCGGCCACAGAGCTGCCGTCCAACGCGCGGGCGATCCTGGCCGACACAGCCCGCCGGGGATTCAAGCCGCTGAAGGAGGGCGGGCCGGTGCCTGACGGCCTGGCCGAGCTGGCCGAAGCGGCCGGCGCCGCCCTCTCAGGCCGTCCGTCGCAAGAGCAGTTCTCCCAGCTGGTGGCCCAGTTCTGGGTCAACGCGGTGCGGGCGGCCAGACGACTGGCGGACGGCGAGGTGTGGGCGGCTAACCGGATTGTGGACGGGCCGATGAAGGACGCCTTGGTCGAACTCCGGGCCTGGGTGGTCCGCGCGGTCAAGGGCGCCGAGGCGGACACCTTTTGGCGCGGGCGCCATCTCGAGGAATGGGCCGGGCCGCGATTCACTGCCGATCTGGCCGCCACCTGTGGCCCATTGGAGGCCGGGGCCGTCCGCCATGGCCTGACCGAGACCATGGATCTGTTCCGGTTGTTAGCCATCCAGGCCGCCAGCCGGTGGTCCTTGGACTACGCCGAGGGGTTGGACCGGCGCGTGACCGTCTGGGTGCGTACCTGGGACTGACCCGAGCGCCCTGCGACCGGGCGGCATCGGACACGGGCTTGGTCGCCGCCCCCGCCGCGGTCGGCCCAACCGTTCCGCTCTGGGCGGCGGTCCCTTGGCGCCGAGACAGCGCGAGACCTGGATGCAATCAGGGGCTGATACTGTCAGGGTGTTCCAATGGCGTCACAACTCAGGTAAGGAAACCGTGATGAAGAAAATGACATCGCTGGCCGCCGCGGCCTTACTGGCGGTCCTCACTCTGGCGGCCTGCGGCCAGCCCGACGACAAGGGCGGAACCGGCGGCGATTCCCAGGCCCAGACGGAGCCTTTGCGGGTCGGCATGGAGGCCGCCTACGCCCCGTTCAACTGGACCCAAAAGGACGATTCCAACGGCGCCGTCAAGATCGACGGGGGCGGCTGGGCCGGTGGTTACGACGTCCAAATGGCCAAGTTGGTGGCTGAACACCTGAAGCGCGACATCGTGGTGGTCAAGACTAGCTGGGACGGGCTGATCCCGGCGCTGCAATCGGGCAAGATCGACATGATCGTGGCCGGTATGACGCCCACCGAGGAGCGCAAGCAAGCGATTGACTTCTCCGACAACTACTACACCTCGGATATCGTGATCGTGGTCAAGAAGGATTCGGCCTACGCCGACGCCAAGGAATTGGCTGATTTCAAAGACGCCAAGATCACCGCCCAGATTTCGACTATCCACTACGACCAGTTCTTGGACCAGATTCCCGGCGTGGACAAGCAGACCGCGCTGCAGGACTTCCCAACTATGATTCTGGCCGTCAAATCCGGCAAGGCGGACGGCTATATCTCTGAACGCCCCGGGGCGTTGAGCGCGGTGGCGTCGAACCCGGAGCTGACCTTCGTCGCCTTCGCGGACGGACAAGGCTTCGACGTCGAAGAGGTCGACACATCCATCGCCATCGGCTTGAAGAAGGGCTCCGACCTGCTGAAAGGGGTCAACGAGGGCCTGGCCGCGATCCCTGAGGCGAAGCGGGCAGAGTTGATGGAGCAGGCGGTCGAGGAACAGCCTGAGGCCGGATGACTCAACTGGCCGCCGCGGGCGACCGGAACTTTTGGGACTGGATCGCCTACATAGTCGAGGACTACTGGTCGTGGCTCCTCAAAGGCGTCGGCGTGACCATGTTCTTGGCGCTGACGGGCACTGTTGTCGGCGTGCTGCTGGGTCTGGGCGTGGGCGTGGTGCGGACCATTCCGGCGGACCGCCACAGCGCCGGGCCGGCCAAGCGGGTGCTGCTCAAGACCATCAACGTGCTTTTGGGTGTCTACGTCGAGGTTTTCCGGGGCACGCCCATGATGGTCCAGGCGATGGTGGTCTATTACGGCTTGGGGATGGCGTTCCAGATCAATCTGAATGTGGTGACGGCGGGGCTGCTGGTGGTCTCGATCAACACCGGCGCCTATATGGCGGAGATCGTCCGCGGCGGCATCCAGTCGATCGATCCGGGCCAGACCGAGGCGGCCAAGGCGGTCGGAATGGGCCACTGGGCGACCATGCGGGGCGTGATCCTGCCGCAGGCGATTCGCAACATCCTGCCCGCGACCGGCAACGAGTTCGTGATCAACATCAAGGACACCTCGGTGCTGATGGTGATCGGCACGTCGGAGCTGTTCTTCCAAGGGAAATCGATCGACGGCATCTTGTACCAGACCTTCCCGGTCTACCTCCTGGTGGCGGCTATCTACCTGGTGCTTACCTTCTCAACCACGCGCCTGCTGCGCTTGGCGGAGCGCCACCTGGAGGGACCGGAGAACTTCACCTTGGCGACTTCGTCCACTGTGCCGGAGTCGATTCTGCGCCCAGGAGGTGAGAACTTTGGCAGCCGCGCCCGCACCCGGTGATCAGACCTCTAGGGACGATGCCGACCGGTCGGCCGAGGGGGCGGCCAGCGTCGCCGGCGTGGACCCGTCGCCAGCCGAGCCGCCCGGCCAGCCGATCGTTGAGACCCGCGGTCTGCGCAAGTCGTTCGGGGAGAACGAGATCCTTGCCGGGATCGACTTCGCCGTCCATCCGGGCGAGGTGGTGTCGGTGATCGGCGCGTCCGGCTCTGGCAAGTCGACTTTTCTGCGCTGTGTCAACCTGCTCGAATGGCCGAGCGCCGGCCAGGTGCTGTACCACGGTCAAGATGTCCTCGCCCGCGGCTATGACGTCAGCCGTTTCCGCGCCCGCTTGGGGATGGTCTTTCAGCAATTCAACCTCTTCAACAACCTGAACGTGCTGGACAACTGCGTGATCGGCCAAGTCCGGGCGGCTGGCCGGCCCACCTCCGAGGCGCGCGAGCGAGCGCTCGGCTACCTGGCCAAGGTGGGCATGGAGCGTTATGTGCGGGCCAAGCCAAGGCAGCTTTCGGGCGGCCAGAAACAGCGGGTGGCGATCGCGCGGGCGCTGTCGATGGAGCCAGAGGCTCTGCTCTTCGACGAGCCCACCTCCGCTTTGGATCCGGAGATGGTTGGCGAGGTGCTGGCGGTCATGGGCGAACTGGCCGAATCCGGCCTGACCATGGTGATCGTCACCCATGAGATGGCCTTCGCCCGTGACGTCTCGGATCGCGTGGCCTTCATGGATGGCGGCGTGATCGCCGAGGAGGGCCCGGCCCAAGCGGTCTTCTCCGCCCCCGAGCAGGCTAGGACCAAAGAATTCTTGGCCCGCTTCCACGCGGGCTGACCAAGCCTGCCCGTTTTGAGGCTTGGACGGATGGGCAGACATGGGGGCGCAGGCCTCTCTATGCTTGTCTGGGTCGCGCCGCATCGAAGGAGAGCCTCATGACCACAGTCACTTCCCCCCATCCCGCGCTTTACCGCGTCGATCCGGCCTGGAACGATCTGGCCGACCAGGTGACCTGCGTCGCCGCCCGGCCCTGGCGGCGGATCGTCAGCCCGATCGACCAAGCCGAGCTGGGCCGGGTGCCGGTTTGCGCGCCGGACGATGTCTGGGAGGCCGGCCGGCGCGCGCGGGCGGCCGGGAAGCGCTGGGCGGCGGTGTCTTTGGACCGCCGGCGGGGCGTGATCGAGAGGTTCAAGGACTCCTTGGTGGCGAACCGAGACGAGTTGCTGGACCTGGTCCACGCCGAGAACGGCAAGTCCCGCACCGACGCCTTCGAGGAGTTCTTGGACGCGGTGCTGACTGCCGGCTACTACGCCGCCAAGGCGCCCCGGGTCTTGGGACGGCATCGGCGACGTGGTGCGCTGCCGGTGCTGACCAGCACTTATGTGCACTACGTGGCCAAAGGCGTGGTTGGGGTGATCGCGCCTTGGAACTATCCTTTGACGCTGGCTGTCTCGGACGCGGTGCCGGCTTTGCTGGCCGGCAACGGGGTCATCCTCAAACCCGACTCGGCGACGCCGTTGACAGCGCTCTACCTGGTCAAACTGCTGCGTCAGGCGGGCCTGCCGGATGACTTGACGCAGGTCGTGACCGGGCCGGGCAGTGAGTTGGGATTGGCGATCATCGACGGCTCCGACTACCTGATGTTCACCGGGTCCACCGCCACCGGCCGGACGATCGCGGCCCAGTGCGGCGAGCGGTTGATCGGCTGCAGCGCCGAGTTGGGCGGCAAGAACGCTCTGTTGGTTCTGGCCGACGCGCCGTTGGGGCGGGCGGTCGAAGGCGCCGTGCGGGCTTGTTTCGCCAACAGCGGCCAACTGTGCATCTCGGTTGAGCGGATTTATGTGGCCCGGCCTCTGTTTGAGGCCTTCGCGGGCGCTTTCGCGGCGCGCGCGGCCGAATTGGTGCTGGGCGGTGGCGGCGGTTGGGACGTCGACATGGGCCCGTTGATCAGCGCCGACCAGTTGGGCAAGGTGATGGAGCACGTGGACGATGCCGTCTCCAAGGGCGCCGTGGTGTTGACCGGCGGCCAGCGGCGCGAGGACCTGGGCGCCTTGTTCTACCAACCGACGGTGTTGACCGGTGTGACGGAAGCGATGACGGTCTGGGGTGATGAGACCTTCGGGCCGGTGGTGTCGATCTATCCGGTGGATTCGGACGAGGAGGCGATCCGGGCCGCCAACGGCACCGAATACGGCTTGAACGCCTCGGTGTGGACCTCTTCGGCGGCGCGCGGCCGGGCGGTGGCCGAACGGCTGCGGGCGGGCACCGTCAATATCAACGAGGGCTACGCCGCCGCCTGGGGCTCGACCGACGCGCCGATGGGCGGTTTCGGGATCTCCGGCCTAGGGCGGCGCCACGGGGCTGAGGGACTGCTCAAGTACACCGAGCCGCAAACGGTGGCGACTGAACGGTTGTTGGCGATCGGACCGCCGAGTTGGGCCCCGCGCCCGGGCTACGCCGCCGTCATGACGGTCGCCTCGAGGTGGTTGCACACGACTGCGGGCGAACTGATCAGGAAGGTGGTGGGAAGGTGAATAGGTACCGTCAGGAGGGATTGGCGCTGGAAGGCGCCAGGGTCTTGATCACCGGCGGCGGCAGCGGAATAGGACGGCGAATGGCGATCGGCGCCGCTCGCAAGGGCTCGACGGTGGCGATCTGGGATCTGGACCGTGTGCGGGCCGAGTCGGTTCGCAGCGAGATCGCCGCCGAAGGCGGCCGGGTGGAGGCCTTCGACTTGGACGTCACCGATCGCGAGGCGGTGATGGCGGGCGCCGAACGGACCGGGCCGGTCGACATCGTCATCAACAACGCCGGGGTGGTTTCGGGCCGGGCGCTGCTGGAAGAACCGCCCGGGTCGATCAACCGGACGCTGGATGTCAATCTGCGGTCGCTGTTTTGGGTGACGCAGGCCTTCCTGGGCGGCATGATTGAGCGCCGGACCGGCTACGTGGTGACGGTGGCTTCGGCCGCGGGACTGGTGGCGGGCTCCAAGATGGCGGACTATGCCGCCTCGAAAGCCGGCGCGATCGCCTTCAACGAGTCACTCCGGAACGAGTTGCGCGAAGCGGGCGCCGGCGTCGCCACCATGGTGGTGTGTCCTTTTTACATCGACACCGGCATGTTCGCCGGCGTCAAGTCCCGCTACCCGGCGCTGTTGCCGATTCTGGAGCCCCGCCGGGTGGCCGGCGCCGTTCTGCGCGGGATCGAGCGCGGGTCCAAGCAGCTGATCATGCCGCCGCTGGTCCGGACCGTGCCGATGTTGCGCCTCTTGCCGGTGGGCGCTTTCGACTGGGTGGCGGATCAACTGGGCATCAACGAGTCGATGGAGGATTTCGCCGGCCGCTCCGGCGATCGCCTCTAATCCCGGCGAGGATGCGGTTTCGCATCGATAGACCTCCTTCATCGCGGGGGTCGGCCGACGCGGCGGCCTTGGTCGGCGTGGAACCGGAGACTTCCTTCGGTCAGCTACCCGCTGGCGCCGGCGCCGGCGGCGGAGTGTCGGGGGCCGGGTCGGCCGACCGGCGCACCACGACCATGACCACCAAGACGACTGCGACCAGCGCGCTCGCCCCGACAGCGCCGGCGACGCCGATGCCGGTCGCGGCCAGCCACGGCGCCGCCAGCAACACGGCTATTGCGATCACCAGCGGCGGCAGGCCGAATAGCGCCCGTTCGGCCCAGGCTTCCAGGCCCCATAGCCCGGCCACGAACAGTGCCACCGGGCCGCAGACCAAGTAGCCGACTGTGACCACGCCGATGTGGAGATGGTTGGCGTGCGACACCTCGACGGCGAGTTCCAGCCCTGAACCCAGAACGGCCAAGGCCAGGAAAATGGTGACATGCCCATAGCCCCACGGGAAGGCCAGTTCACGGTCGTGAGCCAGCCGGTTTGCCATGGGTGTCATGAAGTACAGCCACCATAAGGCGAACAGCAGCGCCAAGGTGGCGGCGGACACGCCGGTCAACCCCGGGGTCAGACCGGTGGAGTCGAGTTCCACCTGTACGCCAGCCACCGCCACGGTCGCCAATTCGCCCAACAGGATAAGGGTGAACAGACCGTAGCGTTCGGCGATGTGGTGCGGGTGCCAGGCCGTGGGCCGGGCCCGTTCGGCGAAAGCCGGAACCGCCAACTCGGCCACAGCCAGGAGCAGGAACGAGCTCGCCGCCCAATCCAAGCTGTGCGGCAAAGCCAGGCGGGCGAGCCAGCCCACTTGGACCAGTCCGATGCCGACGGCGTAGCGCCGCGCGGTGGTCCGCCGCTCCGGATCGCCGCGCGCCGCCCGGGCCCATTGGCTGATCTGGGCTGCCCGCATGACCACGTATCCAATGGTCCCGGCCGTCCAGTCGAAGTCCCGGAAGGCCCCGACCAGCCCGGCGGCCAGGATCAAGACGCCGGCCATCTGGGCCATCACGGTCAGGCGATAGGGCCCGTCATCGACGTCATAGGAAGACGCGAACCAGGTGAAATTCATCCACGCCCACCAGACGGCGAAGAACACCATCGCGAAGCTGACCAGCGAGCGGCCAAGCGCCCCCGAGCCGGCGCCGGCGGCCAATTGGTTGACCGCGCTGCCGACGGCGACCACGAAGACCAAGTCGAAGAGCAGCTCGAGCGGGGTCGACGCGCGTCCTGCCTCTTGGATGGGCCGGGGCGCCATCTGCCGGCGCCACCACCAGCGGGTGTTGGGCCGGGCGGCAGACACGGGGTCAACTCTGTCACACCTGGGCGCTGGGCGGGGGCGGCCGGGGAGATGGTCAGATGGCGAAAGCGGGCCCATTTGATCAGAATAAATCGTAGATTGGAATGAGTCTAGAATATCTGCTAGGGTTGAGCAATGCCGTCATCCGCAGCCCGCGCCCAGTTGAGCCAAGAGCCTCAAGCGCGGCTGCGGGCCGCCCGCCTGCGAGTGACGCCAGCCCGTCTGGCCGTGCTCGAGGCGCTGGCGGCCGATGACCACCTTGACGCCGAACACGTCGCCCAGGCGGTCCGGGCCAAGCTCGGCGCGGTCGCCACCCAGACGGTGTATGACGCCTTGGCGACGCTATCGAGCCGTGGTCTGATCGGACAGATCGAACCGGCCGGGCACAACCGGCTCTTCGAAGCGCGCACGGCGGACAACCACCACCACGTCATCTGCCGGGTCTGCCGCCGGATCGAAGACGTCGACTGCGCGGTGGGCCACACGCCCTGCCTGACGGCATCGGACAACCACGGCTTCCTGATCGACCAGGCCGAGGTCACCTACTGGGGCCTGTGCCCTGACTGCCGAACCACCGACCAAACCACCACCCAACCCACCGACCAAACCGCTACCCGAACCACCCAAACCACCGACATCCGCAAGAAGGAGCCACCATCATGACCGACAACCCAACCGAGCCGACCGCGCCTCCCACCACCACCCTGAGCGGCGAGCCGGTCGCCTCGGACGAGCACTCGTTGAGCGTGGGCGCGGACGGCGCCATCGCCCTCCACGACGCCTATCTGGTCGAAAAGCTGGCCCAATTCAACCGCGAGCGCGTTCCCGAACGGGTGGTCCACGCCAAAGGCGGCGGCGCCTTCGGCGTTTTCCGAGTCACCAATGATGTCAGCGCCTGGACCAAGGCGGCGGTGTTCCAAGTCGGCGCCGAGACGGAGCTGTTGGCCCGCTTCTCCTCAGTGGCCGGCGAGTTGGGAAGTCCCGACACCTGGCGCGACGTGCGCGGTTTCGCGCTGAAGTTCTACACCAGCCAGGGCAACTATGACATGGTCGGCAACAACACGCCCGTCTTCTTCATCCGGGATGGCATGAAATTCCCGGATTTCATCCACTCGCAAAAGCGCCTGCCCGGTTCGCACCTGCGCGATTCGGACATGCAGTGGGATTTCTGGACCCTGTCGCCCGAATCAGCCCAGCAAGTCACCTACTTGATGGGAGATCGGGGAGTCCCGCTCAGCTGGCGGCACATGCAAGGCTATTCCTCGCACACCTACCAGTGGCTCAACGCCGTCGGCGAGCGCTTTTGGGTGAAGTACCACTTCTTGTCTGACCAGGGCGTTCGGAATATCACCGCCGCGCAGGCGGAGCGTCTGGCCGGAACCGACGCGGACTACTACATCCGCGATCTGTGGGACGCCATCGAGCGCGGGGAATACCCCTCATGGACCCTGAAGGTGCAGGTCATGCCCTACGAGGAGGCGAAGACCTACCGCTTCAATCCGTTCGACTTGACCAAGGTCTGGCCGCATGAGGACTATCCGTTGATCGAAGTCGGTCGAATGACGCTCAACCGCAATCCCGAGAACTACTTCGCGCAGATCGAGCAGGCCACCTTCGCGCCGTCCAATTTGGTGCCCGGAATCAGCGTCAGTCCAGACAAGATGCTCTTGGCGCGGGTGTTCGCCTACCGCGACGCCCACCGCTACAGGGTGGGGGCCAATTCGTCCCAGCTGCCGGTCAACGCGCCGAAAGCGCCGGTCAACTCCTACACCCGCGACGGCGCCATGCGCTTCACGGTCGATTCGCCGACGGCTCCGGTGTACGCGCCGAACTCATTCGGCGGCCCGGTGGCGTCGCCTGAGCTGGCCTCGGAATCGCCGGGCTGGGAGTCAGACGGCGAGCTGGTGCGGGCGGCCGCTAGCCTGCACGCCGAGGACGACGACTTCGGCCAGGCCGGGGCAATGATCCGCGAAGTATTCGACGATGCCGCCCGGGAACGTTTCGTGGCCACGTTGGCCGGGCAATATCGCGCATTGACCAGACCAGAAGT
This sequence comes from Bifidobacteriaceae bacterium, assembly GCA_031270825.1. GTDB lineage: Bacteria > Actinomycetota > Actinomycetes > Actinomycetales > WQXJ01 > JAIRTF01. The sequence goes on along the minus strand of JAISXH010000041.1, from coordinate 35,898 downwards.
CAAGGAGCGGTTCTTCAGTTACTGGGAGGCTATCGATCATCAGATCGCCGAGCGCGTGCGACAAGCGGTCGAGTGAGGATGGCGCCAGCCGACGGCGCTGGCGTCATGACTCTGCCGCGAGGCCGAGACGGGCTCTGAGACGAAGCCTCAGGGCCGCCCCCGGCTGCCTCGGGAAGGGAAAGCTGGCTGATTTCTACCTAAGTTGTTGAACCTTGGCCGCGATCGGCATGGTTTGGGACGGTAGTTTTGATCTCGATTGTTGACAGTCCGCATCGCGGAATCACTGGAGATGGGTTATCGTGCAACCTCAAATGGCGTTGGTACGGCGCATCGGCGTCGCCCTGCTCGGCCTGAGCCTTCTGGGCGGCCTGACAGTGGTCGCCTCGGAGACGTCGGACGCCAACGTCGGCTGCCGTTTGCAGCCCCTGGTCGACCGCGGTGGGGTGGTCGTGGTGCCCAGTGGATGCGAGGAAGACGGACCCATCGTGGTGCGCGGCGATACCGAGATCAGCGGCGGCCCCATGTACATCACCGGCGGCTTCATCGTCAACTCGGGGGCCTCGCTGACGTTGACCGACAACAGCGCGCTGACCGGGCCCGTCACCGTCCAAGAGGACGGCAAGCTGGCTTTGAGCGGTTCCGGGACCACGGTCGATGGCGCGATCTGGGTTCAGCCCGGCGCCACCGCTGAGATCCGGGGGGTTGGCCCCTTGGGCGTCAGGGCCACCGATTTGATCAACCAGGGGGTGACCGAAGTCGGCGGCCTGATCAAGCTCGGCCAGGCCGGTCGCGGCTTCGCCACGGTGACCGATTCGCACAGCCGGCTGGACATCAGAGCGCTGGCCGCGGGATCTCAGCTTTGGTTCGAGCGGCCGACGGCTCCGGTGGTGGTGGCCAGGCTGGTGGAGGGAGCCCTCGGCCTAGTCGACGACAGCGCGATTCGATGTGACGTGGGGACCTGCGTTGTGAACACGGTGCCGTCCCAGGCCGGGGATTTATGGATCAGCCTGACTCCGACCGACAATTCGAACGGGTCGTCGCCGAGCCCTTCCAGCCCGCCCCCTGCCACGCCCACGCCGGCCCCGACCGGGAACCCCCAGCCCACCACCTTGGAAGAGGCCATCGCCGGGGCCGTTGACCAGGCTGTGCTCGACTTGCCGCCGGGGGTCAGCGCTGGCGCGTCTGTGAGCATCGCCGACGCCGATGGCGACGCCATCGACCTCACCCTGACCGGCGGCCCGATCAAGCGCGACCACGGCCAGACCTTGATCACAGTTCCGGCCGGATCGACCCTGACTCTTAGAGACATCACCGTGGACGCCTCGTGGTCGCAGCCGACCGAGGCCTATGCGCCGGTTGTCGAAGTCGCGCCGGGCGGTCGTCTGGTCCTAGCCGAAGGCGCCCAGATCAACGCCAATCAGTCCTTCGGCGTTGTCAACAACGGCACGCTCGACATTGTCGGCCCGGACGCGGCCATCGCCGACTGCCGGGTTGACGCCACCGAATTGGCGGGTGACCCCGGACCGATCGGCGGTGCCGGGGTGTGGAACCGCGCCAGCGGCGTTTTCTGGATGAGCGGCGGAGCGATTCGCGACAATGTGGTCGCCGCCGACAACGGTGAAGCGGCCTTCGGCGGCGGCGTGCTGAACGCCGGCGCGATGCGCTTGGCCGGCGGGTCTGTCACCGGCAATCAGGTCGATGGCGGCGGCGGCGGCGTGGCCGTGGTCCGCGAGCCGGGATCAGACCACGGCGGACGCCTCGACGTGGGCGGCGATCACGCCTCTGTGGCCGGGGCCGAACTACCGACTATCGCGTCCAACAGCGCCGAATTCGGCGGTGGCGTGGCCGTTGTCGACCAGAGCGAGTGGGGCGGCCGCCTAAGCGCCGCGCCGCAGGCCGAGGCGCCGGACGACGTCCCGTCCGCGATCCTCGACCGCGGGTCGTTGAGCGCCAACCAGGCCGCCGGCGCAGGTGGCGCCGTGATGGCCTTCGGCGGTTCCGCCGTCGGGTTGGACGGGCCGCTGGTGGTCTCGGCCAGCAACCGGGCGGGCCTGCTGGGAACCGATGGCGTGGCCGTCGCCGACGCCTACTTGCGGGTCTCAGGAGACGTCAGGACCGAGCCGGGCGGCGGCGTGGCGCTGCTCAGACAGGGCTGGCCTTTGGTATTGACCAGCGGTTTCACAGGCGCTGGACAGCTGGTGATCGAGCAAGTGGACGGGCTGGCCGAAGGCGGCGAGTTGCCCGCCATCCGGCTGGCCGACCCAGATGTGGCCCTGTCGATCGCGGCTCAGGAGGCGATCGTCTTCGCCATCGCCGGAATCGAGGCCGAGCTGAACTTGGGCGCCGACGGGCAGCCGGTGGTGCGAGGGCTGGTCCCGGCAGAAGGCAATGTGCCGCCGGCGACAGGATTGCCAACACAACCGGTCACGCCGACCCCTTCCCAGACGTCGACCCGGCCTCCGACAACCCCGCCCACCGCGGCGCCGACTCAGGCCCCGACCCGGGTGCCGACCGCGGGTCTGACCGGGCAGCCGACGGCGCGTGCGTCCAGCCGAGCCTCCTCCACTCCAGCGCCGGCTAATCCCACCGCCGGGGCGACCCAGCCAGGGCCGTCGACCCAAGCTCGAGTCGGCCAGTCCGGCGGTGGCTCTGGTGGTTCGTATCCAACTGATGAAGAGACGCCTGACGACGGCTTCGGCCAAGACCCGACTGGCGAGGAAACAGTGGTGCCGCCGAGCCCGAGTTCGGCGAGCCCAAGCCGGTCGGCCAGCAGGTCGGCCACGGCTTCGCCCAGCGACTCGACTGGCGGATCGGGCGATGAGGGCGATGGCGCCGGACCCAATTTGAGCGCGCCGGAGCCGCCAGCGGGTCTGTCTTCGAAAACGATTGGCTTCAGCCTGATGGCGATTGGCATCTTCGGCCTGGCTGGACTGGGCGTCTATGTGATGCGGCGAGGCGGCTTCTTTGCCGCCTGAGGCCGCCCCTGCGAACTGATTCGGGTCTGTCCGGCAGTCACGCCTGTGCCCGGCGAAGTGGGGCGCTGGCGCGGCAGCCGGATCGATCCGTTCCCTAGGAATGTAGCACCGAGATGTGAGCCAGGTCACATCTCGGTAGGTGTTTTCCGTCCAAAGAGTCAGTGGCCCGGTGGGCCGGTCGCCAATGACCGTCCCACCGGACCTGAGCCGAACCCTGGTGGCCGTCGTCGGCGGTCGAGTGGGCGGACACTCGGCTCGCCGGCGCGGTTTGGCCGTTAGGCGAGGGACGTCCCCGGCCCCGACGCGGTAGGGAAAGGCGTAAACCCACCGGGCCGAGACTGTTGACGGGGATGTCGGCTCAAGCTTCAGTTGTGTTGGGGGCGGCGGCGCCGCGGTGGCGCGCCGGTCCGGGGCAGATCAGTGGGCGTGGTGACGCCATTGCGTGCAGGGCCCGGAGGCGTCGCAGAAGGGCCGGTTGGCGGTTGATCCGCAGCGGCACAGCGCCGCCCGGGTTTCCGGGAGCTCCTCGCCATCATTGGCGATCAAGATGTCGCCTTCTAGCCACAGCGGCTCGCCCTCGGCTGTCCGCACGGTCACAGGCGAATGCCCCTGTTCGACTCCCCGTGCCGGATCGGTGAACTCGTAATGCAACGCGCCGGACGGGCAGCGGCGGACGACCTGGGCGATCTGGTCGGCCTCGCCCGCGTCGGGCAGGACCCAGGGGCGCCTCTTGGTGTCGAAGACGGCTGGAATCGAACGCACGCAAACGCCGACATGGAGGCAGCGCGCCAAATCGAAGCGGACGGTGATGTCGTTGCCGTAGTAGTCCTTGGCTCCGGCGGCGGGCTTGACGGCCTGTGGGGCCGTGCCCTTGGTGGTGCTGTCAGTCATAGTCATGAGCGGGTCTCCTTGTCAGGTGGCGGGGGCCTCCAGGACGGTTGGCAGCCCGAATGCCGGCCGGTTGGCCGGGGGCACCAAGTCCTGGTAGTCGGGATGGGTCTCAATGTAGTGGCGCACGAACGAGCAATATGGCAGCGCCGCCAGGCCCTCCGCGCGGACGTTGTCCAGGGCGGTGCGGACCAGGGCCTCGCCCAAGCCGTGGCCGGTCGCCGCGGGGATGATCTCGGTGTGGACGAACGCTAGCGCGCCAGGCTGCGCTTGGTACTCGGCGACGCCAATCACTTGGCCGTCAGCCAGCAGCTCGTACTGATTGGATTCGGTGTTGTTGCGGACGGTCAGTTTCGGGCCGGTGTCCATGGATGCTCCCAATGGTGGTCGATCAATCAATGTCAGGCAATATCCAACTTTCTCCTGCCGCGAACGCCTGTCAAGCGGGGCCATGTTTCGGCTTATGCTGTGGACAGTGGAACTACGGGCGGAGCGCTAGCATCGAAGTGACACCGGAGGCTGGCAGCGGCCAGCCGACGGCATGCGCCCGTAGAAATACTCCTGCTCTTTGATCAGGCCTCCCCCGGAAAGGCCAGGAAAGGTGTGAGCGATGGAACCGATGACTGTGGACCAGATCGTCGCTTGGTTGAAGCTGAACCCTCAGCTAAGGGTGGCCGAATGCTTGGCGGCCTGGACTCATGGAGACATTCGGTGAACGAACTGATTCTGCCGCACGTCAGCTTCGCCCGCCAGGTTCTGGAGGAGGCGCCGCCAGGCCTGCCGTATCCGTTTGTGCGCCGTGCGCAGGTGGCGGCCCTGCCGACGATTCCGCATGAGAACACCATCGAAGCGCCGACCTTCTTGATGGACATGGGGTTGAGGCGCTGGCGCGACCCGCAGGTGTTGTTCACCGGTTCGCTGGCCAAGCAGCCGACGCTGAAGAAGGCCTGGACGGCGTTGGCGGACAGACAGGATGAGGCGCTGGTGCTGCAGACCAGAGCTTGGGAGGCGGACAGACGTACTAGTCAGGAGATCAGCGCCGACTTGGAGTCGTTGACGATTTTCACCGGCGACGATGCCGCCGGGTCGGCTTTCGCGCAATTGCTCGACTCCGCCGTCAGGCCGTTCGACACCCCTCGCCTGGCCACGGCGGTGGCCACAATGCTGTCTTTGACCGACCCGCGCCGGTCCTATGAGCTGCTGCAACGCGCTGCCGCCCTGACCACGAGCCCGGTCTCACGTTTCCTGGTCGACCTGCGGATCGTGGCGCTGCTGATCAAGCGGCTGCATGATTACGATGGCGCGCTGTCCTTGATCAAGGACCTGACCAAGGTGGCGGGGGCGGCGCTGAGGCACTACGTGGTCTCGGACGCGGACGCGGAGGCCATGCAGGTTCTGCTGCTCAATTTGCGCGCATTGATCGAGATCCGCCAGGACCGTCTTTTCGACGCCCTCACCACCATGGAGAGAGCCCAGGCGCAGATGCCGGACGACGGCTTCGTCATGGTCCCCACCGACATGGCAGACCGGTACCGCGCGCAGGTCCGGATCAACGTTGCCCAGTCCTTGTGGGTGTGCGGACGCGAGTCTGAGGCGGTCACCCAGATTAACCGCCACGCTTCGATCACTAGGGGCGAGCACCCATATTCTTTATCGGAGGCGTTGCTCGTGGCCGCATATCTGAATGAGCTGGCAGGTGAACACTCTCTCGCGTTGTCGTATTGTTTGGAGGCAGAACGACGTTTGATGAGGGAGGGCGCTCCAACTCGTCTGGCGATGTGCCGGCGGGTGGCGGTGGCGGCCCTCAACGGGATGGGCAAGCGGGGACGTGCTGAAAAGCTGGCTCGGGCTATCCCTAGGGATGTGCTAGGGGAGAGGTTTCTTGTCTGAATCGACCGAGGAGAGCGAAGGGCGGGTCGATCCCAGGACCAAACCGCATGCGGTTATACATCAGGGGATTCCCGCATCGGCTCTGCGGCCGGCGACGGGTTCGGCGCCGGCCACCGCCGGCGGGCGGGTCAACCCCCGGGGCCGGTCGGCCCAATATCCGCGCTCAGGCCAATATCCGCGCTCGGACCAGTTTCCCGCCACCGGCCAGCGCCAGCGCACGGGCGAGACGCCGCGGCGCCTGATCCGGACGGGACCGCCCTATTCGGCCGCCGATGTGGCGACGACGGGCGGAGCCATCCGGCGCACCGCCCGGGTCGGGATCGTCGACCAGGAGACTCTCTTTAGGACCATGGTGGTGGACGCTTTGTCGCAAGCGCCCGATCTGAAGGTGGTGGCCTCCCTCGACTCGGTCGCCAAAGCCCGCGAGTCCCTGCCTGGACGGGTCGACCTGCTGATCGCGGATGTGGAGCAGAAGGACGGCTCCGGCGCGGTCTTGGCGGCAGAGCTGCAGCGGATCGACCCCAGACTCCGCGTCATCATCATGACCCGGCATGATGTCACCTCTTTGATCTCATCCAGCCGGCGCCACCTGCGCCGTCCCTGGGCCAGCGTGTCGAAACTGAGCAACATCGGTCGCGAGGGCTTGGTCGAGCTGGTCCGCCGGGTGGCCATGGACGTCCCGCAGCCGGTCGCTCCGGGCGCCACCCGCCGCGATCCCTTCGAAGGTCTGACCGGGCAGCAGATGGCGGTGTTGCGCCTGATCGCCGACGGCTACACCAACCAGCAGGTGGCTGAACAGCTAGGCCTGTCCCGGCGCACCGTCGAGAATCATTTGTTGGCGATCTATCGGGGGCTCGACATCGCCGACGAGGAAGTCAACCCGCGAGTGGCGGCCGCCCTCCTGCTGCTCTCGAAGACGCTGGACCTGTGAAGGCCGGGGCGGGCCGTTACGCGCCCTCGCCCTCGAGCGATCTGCATTTGGGGAACCTGAGGACGGCGGTGCTGGCCTATTTGGTGGCGCGCGGCCAGGGCCTGGATTTCCGGATGCGCCTGGAGGACCTGGACGAGCGCTGCCGGCCCGAGTTCGCGCGCCGCCAGTTGGCGACGCTGCGCGAGCTGGGCATCCGCTGGGACGGTCCGGTTCTGAGGCAATCGGAGCGCCGCCGGGTTTACGACGCGGCGATCAAACGGCTGGCGGACCAGGGGCTGGTCTACGAATGCTTCTGCTCCCGGCGCGACATCCTTCAGGCCGCGCGGGCCCCGCACCGCCCGCCCGGCGCCTATCCCGGCACCTGTCGACGGCTCAGCGCCGCCGCCGCTGATCGCCGCCGGCTGGTCAAGGAGCCCGCGATCCGCCTGAGAGCCCAGGTGGCCGCGTTCCCGGTGAAGGATCGACTGGCGGGGGAGAGCCTGCAGCCGGTGGACGATTTCATCTTGCGCCGCGCGGACGGCCTGGCCGCGTACAACTTGGCCGTGGTGGTGGACGATGCCGCCCAGGGGGTCACCGAAGTCACCCGCGGTGACGATTTGCTCAGTTCGTCCGGCCGCCAAAGCTATTTGGCCGAGCTGCTGGGTTTGCCAGGCGTCTCCTACAGCCATGTGCCGCTGGTCTACGCCGCCTCCGGGCGCCGACTGTCCAAGCGCGATGCGGACTTGGCCGGCGCGGCGCTGTTTCGCCGCCACGGCGGGGCCCTCGGCGTGCTGGAGTTGATCGCCGGCTCCATCGGCCTGGGCCTCGGAGACAGTGCGGCTGCGGTAACGGGCGGCGTCCAGGGGCGCCGCGTCGCGCCGGTCCCGCAGCCGCCGGCAGGGGCTGGCGGCGAGCAGGCTGGGTCCGGCGGCGAGCAGGCTGGGTCCGGCGGCGACAGGATGAGGGCTGGGGCGGACGGCATCGTCCCCACTGGGGGATACGAGACGGATGCGGTGATGGACGAATTGGTGGATCGGTTTGACTGGGAGCGGCTGACGATCGGAGCCTGGGAGGTATGAGGGCGCGGTTCTGGCTGTGGTGGCTGTACGGGGTGGCGATGGCGCTGCCGGCGTTGGTCATCGGTCTGACGACGGCGCAAGCCGACTACCCGTTCGGGCCCCACGAGGCGACCTACCACGTGACGGTCGACTCGCGATTGACCGTCGACCTGGGTCCCCTCGGCGCCGTGGTCATGGAGAGCCCGCTGCCGGGGCCGGTGGGGTTCTTGGGCGGACGTGTCGAGGTGGGGCCGATCCCGGCCGACTCGGCCGACCCGGCTGACACCGCCTTGCCCTCGATCTCCATGCTGGCAGGCGACTTGACCGAATACGGCCAGGCCTACCTGGGCATTGGCCAGACAGTGCGCCAAGCGATCATCGACTTGGCCGTGGACGGCCTGGTCCGCGCCGGCATCGTCTGGGCCAGCGTGTTGATTGCGACAGTTCTTTTCCGCTTGGCCCTGGGGCGGTCACGGCGGATCCAGATCGCCATGTGGGCGCGGCGCCATAAGCGGGCCGCCGCTGGCGCCGTGGCTGGGATCGTCGCGGCCGGGTTGGGGATCGGCTCGGCGGTGGTCTGGGCGGCGCAGCCCACAGCCGAGCTGGTTCCCGAACCCTTGCTGGCGGACACTCCTTTGGCCGGCGCCCAGATGACGGGCCGCCTGGGGCAGCTGATCGGCCAATACGGCTCGGTGGCGGTCGACGCCTACGAGGACGCCGTGACCTTCTACGACCAGGCGGCCGCCAGCGTCGAGGCGGCGTTCGCCGACCAGGCCCTGGCGGCGGCCGGCCGGATTTGGGGCCTTCCGGGTTCGCCGGCGGCGACGGCCGCTGGCAGTTCGCTAAGCGCGTCCAGCGATCCGGGAGGGACAGACGGCGGCGATTCGACTGGCGGGGAGGCCTCGGCGGGTTCCTCTGGCGGACAGGGCGCGTCGTCGGAGGCGGGTGGCGGTTTGGGAGCAGATTCGTCGCCGGGGGCGGCGTCTGGGGCGCTCTCCGGCGCCCCGTCTGGCCGGCAATCCGGCCTGCCGTCTGGCGTGCCGTTAGCTGAGCCATCGCCGACGCCGCCGTGGCTGTCGGGCCGGGGGCCATACGGCGACCTGCGGCCGGTGCTCTTCTTCTCCGACTTGCATTGCAACGTGGGCATGGCCCAGGTGGTGGGCGCGGCCGCCGGGGCGCTGGGCACGACAGTGGTGCTGGACGGCGGGGACACCACTATGGACGGCACGGCGATGGAGCGTTATTGCGTCGACCAAATCGCGGCCGCCCTGCCGGCCAAGGCGACCTGGGTGAGTGTGATCGGCAACCATGACAGCTCATTGACCGCCACACAGGAGCGGTCGGCCGGGGCCACGGTCCTGGCCGGCAAGGTCGAAACGGTGGCGGGCCTGCGGATCCTGGGAGATGCCGATCCGAACCGCTCCGAGATGGGGCAGGCCACCAGGTTGCGCGGCGAGGAGTCGGCCGCCGACGTGTCGGCGCGGCTGGCCAAGACCGCCTGCGCCGACGGTTCAGTCGACCTGCTCCTGGTCCACGAGCCGGTCATGGCCATGGGAGCGTTGGAGGCCGGCTGTGTGCCAGCGGCCGTCACCGGGCACATGCACACCCGGGCCGATCCGAGGGTGGTCGGCCGGGGGATCTTCTACACCCAGGCCTCGACCGGGCGCGACAACGCCGAGACCACCAATCTGGGGCCGCTGGGCTCCCCGGCGGAGATGACCATTTTGCTGTTCGACGCCGACGGCCGGGTCGCGGCCTGGCAACTGCTGACCGTCTACCCGGACGCCTCGGCCAAGCTGTCCTCCATCAAAGCTTGGCCGGCGCTGCCGAAAGCCCCGCCGCCGGGACAGTCCGCCGACAACGGCGGCGCCCCGCCCGGGGCTAGCTGACGACCGTTTCGAGGACTCAGGACTCCGTCTGCGAGCGGAGCATCCAGGCCGCCTTGTCGAGCTGGCCGACGATGCCGATGAGCAGATCCTGTGAGGCCAGGTCCTCGTCCAGTTCGGGCAGGTCGACCTCGATCCGGCGGGCGGCGTCATAGACGCGGGCGGAGAATTCGGCCACGACCACCGGCGCCTCGATCGGGCCGGGCTCGATTCCGGGGACCTTGGAGGTGGCGGCGACAGTGGCGGCGCGCCCGTCGGGGCTGCCGCCGACGGCGGCCAGGCGTTCGGCCACGTCATCGGAATTGATCCGGACCTGGTCGATCACCTCGTCGAGTTCCAGGTGGACCGAGCGGAAGTTGACGCCCCGGACATTCCAGTGGGCTTGTTTGGCGAGCAGCGACAAGTCGATCAAATCGACCAGAGCGGCTTGAAGAATCGCGTTGGCGCGGGCGGCAGGCATGGTTTCCTCCTAGGGGGATGGTCGGTGCGGTGAAAATGCCAAGTCCACCTTAGCCGGGCGGTCTGGGGCCTGCTTGTAACCTAGAGCGGTGTCTGAATCGCGAACCCCTCCCACAGACCAGCCGGCCTTCCGCTACAGCGCCGCGCTGGCCGAGCAGATCGAAACCAAATGGCAGGACGAATGGGAGCGCCGGGGCACCTTTTGGGCGGCCAACCCGGTGGGCCATTTGACTGACGCCGAGGGACGGCACGCCGACCCGGCGGCGGCCAAGTTCTTCGTCATGGACATGTTTCCGTATCCCTCTGGCAAGGGCCTGCATGTGGGCCATCCGCTCGGCTATATCGCCACCGACGTCGTTGGGCGGTACCGGCGGATGCAGGGCGACAACGTCCTGCACGCGCTTGGATATGACGCCTTCGGCCTGCCCGCCGAGCAGTACGCGCTGCAGACCGGCCAGCATCCAGGGGTCACAACCGAGGCCAACATCGCCACCATGCGGGGACAGCTGCGCCGCCTGGGCCTGGCCCACGACTCCCGGCGCTCCTTCGCCACCACCGACGAGGCCTATGTGCGCTGGACGCAGTGGATCTTCTTGCAGCTGTTCAACTCTTGGTATGACCCGGAGGCGCCGCGACGCGACGGCGGTCTGGGCGCGGCCCGGCCGATCGCCGAATTGGAGGAGGCTTTCGCCTCCGGCCGCAAGGCCACCGGCGACGCCAGCGACTGGAACACTTTGGACGCGCCGGGGCGGCGGCGGATTCTGAACCACTACCGGCTGGCGTACATCACCGACGCGCCGGTCAACTGGGCGCCCGGGCTGGGAACAGTGCTGGCCAACGAAGAGGTCACCGCCGAAGGCCGCTCCGAGCGGGGGAATTTCCCGGTCTTCACCAAGGCGCTGCGGCAGTGGAATATGCGCATCACCGCCTACGCCGAGCGTCTGGCCGAGGACCTGGACGCGGTCGATTGGCCGGAGAAGGTGGTGGCCATGCAGCGCAACTGGATCGGGCGTTCCACCGGCGCCACGGTCGAGTTCAAGGTGGCGCCGCCGGCCGCCCCGGCTGGCTCGGCTGAGCCTTCGGACGGCGCCGTCATCAGCGTTTTCACGACCCGTCCAGACACGCTCTTCGGAGCCACCTTCATGGTCGTGGCGCCGGAGCATCCGCTCTTGAGCGCCGGTTTGCCGACGGCCTGGCCCAAGGGCGCCAAGCCGGTCTGGACCGGGGGCCACGCCACGCCGGTCGAGGCGGTCACCTCCTACCAGGCGGCGGCGGCCAAGAAGACCCAGGCCGAGCGGGTGGCCGAGGGGCGTGACAAGAGCGGCGTGTTCACCGGCCTGTTCGCGGTCAACCCGGTCAACGATCAGGCGATTCCGGTGTTCACGGCCGACTATGTGCTGATGGGTTATGGGACCGGGGCGATCATGGCGGTCCCGGCCGAGGACGAACGAGACTGGGAATTCGCCCAGACCTTCGACCTGCCTTATGTCCGCACGGTGCAGCCGCCGGCCGACTGGGCCGGCGGAGCTTGGACCGGCCCGGGCCCGACCATCAACTCCGCCAACGCGACCATCTCGCTGAACGGGCTGGATGTGGACGAGGCGAAAGACGGCATCGTGCGCTGGCTGGCGGACCGGGGCCTGGGGCGGGAAACCGTCACCTACCGGCTGCGGGACTGGCTGTTCTCGCGCCAACGGTACTGGGGCGAGCCGTTCCCGATCGTCTACGGCGAGGACGATCAGCCGATCGCGCTGCCGGACCGAATGCTGCCCGTCGAGCTGCCGGAAGTGCCCGATTACCGCCCCCGGACCTTCGCTCCGGAAGACCAGGATTCGGAACCGGAGACGCCGCTGGCCCGCAATCCCGACTGGGTCAACGTCACGCTGGACTTGGGGGAGGGGCGGAAGGCTTATCGGCGCGACACCAACACCATGCCGAACTGGGCCGGTTCGTGCTGGTACTACTTGCGTTACCTGGACCCGGCCGAGGCCGATCGGGTGGTCGATCCGGTCGAAGAGGACTACTGGATGGCGCCCCGCAAGCCCGGCGACCACGCCGGCGGGGTCGACTTGTACGTGGGCGGAGTGGAGCACGCGGTGCTTCACCTGCTGTACGCCCGTTTCTGGCACAAAGTGCTCTACGACCTGGGCTTCGTGTCCGGCTCGGAGCCGTTCCGGCGGCTCTTCAATCAGGGCTACATCCAGGCCCACGCCTACACCGACGCCCGCGGGCAGTACGTCGCCGCCGAGGAAGTGGTCGAACAGCCGCCGGGCGTGTTCACCCACGCGCCGACCGGCGAAGCGGTGACCCAGGAATACGGCAAGATGGGCAAGTCGCTGAAGAACATCGTCACGCCGGACGACATGTACCAGACCTATGGCGCCGACACCTTCCGGCTGTACGAGATGTCGATGGGGCCGCTGGACATCTCGCGGCCCTGGGAGACCCGGGCGGTGGTCGGCTCGCAGCGGTTCCTGCAACGCCTCTGGCGCAACGTGGTCGACGAGGACACCGGCAAGCTGCGGGTTTCGGACGCCGAGCCGGACCAGGCGACTCTGAAGGTGATGCATCGGGTGGTGGCGGAAGTCCGCCAGGAGATGGACTCGATGCGCTTCAACACCGCGATCGCGCGCATGATTGTGCTGAACAACCATCTGACGTCGTTGCCGAGCGCGCCCCGGGCGGCCGTCGAAACCCTGGTCAAGCTGCTGGCGCCGGTGGCGCCACACATCGCCGAAGAGCTTTGGCAGCGCCTCGGGCATGAGAAATCGCTGGCCCGCGAGCCCTACCCGCAGGCCGATCCGGCCTACCTGGTCGAGGAGACCGTCACGGCGGTGGTCCAAGTCCAGGGCAAGGTGCGGGCCCGCTTGCAGGTGGCGCCGTCGATCGGGGCCGAGGACCTGGAGGCGGCGGCGCTGGCCGACCCGGCGGTCCAGGCCGCCCTTGGCGGCAAGCCGGTGCGACGGGTCGTGGCACGGCCCCCCAAGCTGGTCAACCTGGTGGTTTGAGCCGCCGCCGGCCCGGTCCGGCCCGTCCCGGCCCGAAGAGACCGGCGCGCCAGCGTTGATTCTGAGTGCGGCTGGGCCGGAACTCGCAGCCAGGCGCAGGTGGCCGGGCCCAAACGGCCCCCCTCCGCCAGCGGGCCGCTGACCAGCAACATCTCGCCGTCGGGCAGGTCGAACGGCTCGGCCGTGAAGTTGGCCACGCAGTGCCAAGCTCGGCGCGCGAAATGGAGCGCGCCCGCAGGCGCGTCCAGCCAGGCCAGGCCGTCTAGCTCGGCGCCGACCTGACCGCCCTCGGCCGCGCTGCCCGGGCTGGCCGAGCGGGCAGAGCTAGCCGGGCCGGGCGAGCCAGCCGGGCCGGCCGGGTCGGGCTCGGCGGCGCCCAGGTCCGCACGCAGTTCGCGGCGTAGCGCCAGCGCCCGCCGGTAGAAATTCAAGGTCGAGTCCGGCGAGGCCGCCTGCGCCTCCACCGAGAAGGCGCCGAACCAGGCCGGCTGAGTCATATGCGCCCGGCTAGGGGAGAAGGAGAACGAGGGCCCGTGCTCGGTCCAGGGCAGTGGCACCCTGGCGCCATCGCGTCCTATATCGCGCCCCGGAGAGCCGAAGAAGGTGGGGTCCTGCCGCTCCGAATCGGGCAGGTCGGCCGGGTCCACCACCTCCGGCAGGCCCAGCTCCTCGCCTTGGTAGAGGTAGGCGCTGCCGGGCAGGGCCAGGATCACGGCGGTGGCGCACCGCGCCCGGGCCAGGCCCAGCGCCTCGTCCGCTGGCGCCACCTGGCCGGCGTGGCGGGCCACCAGCCACTGGCGGTTCCGCTCCTGAGGGCCGTCCGGGCCGCCGGGCGGCAGGGCGTGGCGGGTGGCGTGGCGGATGACATCGTGGTTGGACAGCACCCAAGTCGAGGACGATCCGGCCGCCTGGGCGGCCTGAAGCGACCGCGTTATCCGCAGGCGGAACTCGTCAGCGTCGAAGTCAGACAACAAGAGATCGAAATTGAAGGCTTGACCCAGCGATTTGGCCGTGGCGTAGCGCGCCCGCCGCTCCGGGACCTCCACCCAGGCCTCGGCCACCGCCGAACGGGGCGGGTCGTACTCGTTGAAGACCGCGCGCCACTCGGCGTAGATCTGATCGACCTCGTCCCGGTCCCACAGGGGGTGACTGGGCCCCTGCCTCATGGCTGTCACTTCGCTCCAGGTCGGCAGGGGCTCGGTCAGGTCTTTCGCCAAAGCGTGCGCCACATCCACCCGGAAGCCGTCCACCCCGCGGTCCGCCCAGAACCGCAGCGTCTTCACAAAGTCTGCCCTGACCTCGGGATTCGCCCAGTTGAGGTCGGGCTGCTCAGGGGCGAAAAGATGGAGGTAGAACTGGCCGTCGCCGACGGGAGACCAGGCCGGGCCGCCGAACTCGCTGATCCAGTCCGCCGGCGGCTTGGTCTTGTCCGGGCCCAGCCCGTCCCGGAAGATGTAGCGTTCCCGCTCGGGCGAGCCGGGTTCGGCCGCCAGCGCCGCCTGAAACCATTCGTGCCGATTGGAGGTGTGATTCGGCACGATGTCGACGATCACGCGCAGGCCAGCCGCGTGCAGCACCGCCACCATGACGTCGAAATCCGCCAGCGTCCCCAGCTCGGGGGCGACATCGCGGTAGTCGTCGACGTCATAGCCGCCGTCCGCCAGTGCCGACGGGTAGAACGGGCTCAGCCAGACGGCATCGGCCCCCAGCTCGGCCAGGTAGCGCACGCGCGAGGTCACCCCGGGCAAGTCGCCCAACCCGTCGCCGTTGGAGTCCGCGAACGACCGGGGATAGATCTGGTAGACGATGCCGTGGCGCCACCACTCGGCATCGGCGGCGGGTTTCGAAGTGGTGGGCACTGTGGCTGTGGTCACGATGCTTCCTGTCTGCGCTTGAGGTCGGGAGGGATGGTTTGGTTCGGCGGCGTGGTGGCGCCGAGACGCCGTCGCCGCAGCCGTCACCGTGAACCCGCTAGGTGCGCGAAGTCGCCGCCCGCAGGCCTCAGTGAGGGCCCTACTGAGATATTAGTATAGAGACGAAAAAAACGGTGTGTCAAGGGGATAGACGACCTCAAGCGCGTCTGCTACGGTAATAGTTACAGGGCCGGAAAAAACGAAGGGGACATCATGGCTAACGGCGACGGGGCCACACAGGACACGCCAAGCGGCGCCAAGGCGGCCGACGGCGCCGGCGTCAGTAGCAGCGCGGCCGCGCTTGGCCGGATGATCGTGGCCCTGGGGCCGATCACCCGCAAGCGTCTGGCGGACCGGCTGAGGCTATCACCGGCCAGCCTGACCCGGTTGACGAGGCCCCTGTTCGACGCCGGAGTGCTCAGGGAGATCGACGTCGACACCACTGGCAACGGAGCCGGGCGTCCCACCCGGCCGCTGGACATAGTCCCCGGTGTGGGCACCATCTACGGCATCAAGCTGACCGCGAGCGCCATGCACCTGGCGGTGACCGATCTGAAAGCCAACCTGGCCGTCCACGAGACCCGTCCGCTGGCCGGCCACACGCCGGCGAGCGTGGCCGCGATGGCGGCCGAGCTGGTCGCCCGGCATCCGCCCGCGCCTGGGCAGCCGACGGCGCTGGGAATCTGCCTGGGCGGGACGGTCCTAGACGGCCGCCAGGTCGCCCAGGTGCCGGACCTCGGGTGGAAAGATGTGCCCTTGGCGACGCTGATCGAAGACGCGGCCGGCATCCCGGTCACAGTTGAGAATGACGTTGTCGGGCTGACCCACGGGCTGCACTGGTTCGGCCCGGGCCGGGACCTGACCGATTTCGCGGTCATCACCATCGGGCACGGGGTGGGCTATGGCCTGGTCCGCCAAGACCGGGTGGTCAGCCCGTTGGACGCGGGCCTGGGTCTGGCCAGCCACATCCCGCTGGGCGTCGACGGGCCAGTCTGCGCCCGTGGGCACGCCGGTTGCGCCGGCGGTCTGCTGACCATCCCGCGGTTGACAGCCCAAGCCGCTGACGACCTGGGGCGACCGGTCGGCTATGACGAATTGCTGGCGGCCGGCGCGGCCGGGCAACCGCCAGCGGCGGCGCGATTGGTCGACTCGGCCGCTTGCGGCCTGGGGCGTCTGATCGCGCTCGCGGCCAATCTGACCATGCAGCCGGCCGTGATTCTGAGCGGCGAAGGAATCGGCCTGTGGGATGTCGCCCAAGACAAGGTGCGGGCGGCGGCCGCCGGGGACCGCGACCCGGACGCGGCGCCGCTGCGGATCGAGGTCGACTTCGCCAGCTCCATCTCCTGGGTGCGAGGCGCCGCCGCTCTGGCGATCAGCTCTGTGATCGCGCGCATCTGAGCAGGCCAAATCACTCAGCCCGAGGCAATGGAGCGAAATGGGTCCGGTTCCTTGGAGGGCTAGACAACTAATTCACCCCCTGCAACGCTGGCGGAGATGTCGGGGAATCGGTTTGATCAGCGGATTCGGTCTGGTCCGGTGATCGGCGAAGTTCGAGAGTGTGAGTGAAGGAAAGGTAATGAAGCCTAAGAAAGAAATGAAGCCTTCTCGACGCATGATTGCCCAGGCGATGGCGTTCGTCGTGGCGGGCGCCGTGTTGGCCGGCTGCGCGGCCGAGGGTCCGGAGGTGATTCGTTTCACGTTCTCCAAGCGCGAGGCGATCGCCTTCATGGAGGCCGTGGTGGCGGACTACAACGCTTCCCAGGACCAGATTCTGGTCAAGATGGACACGTCCGGTGTCGATCCGATCTCGGCCAGCTTTGTGCGCGGCAAGCCGCCAGACATCATGCTGGCCAACTACAACTTCGAGGTCGCCCGATTCGTTGAGCGATGCACGCTCAGCGACCTGGCGGGCACCGAGGCGGCGGCGCAATCTCCGCCGGAGTTGCAGCCACTGATCGACCAATACGGCAAGTGCGAAGGCCGTATCAGCGCGCTGCCCTATTCGGTGATGGCCGCGTCGGTGATCTATAACAAAGCGATCTTCGCCGAGCACGAGCTCGAGGTCCCCACCACCTGGGAGGAGTTGATCGAAGTCTGCGACAAACTCGAAGCGGTCGGGGTGACGCCGTTCTACGCCACTTTCAAGGATGACTGGACCGTGGCGCAGGGATGGTACGACTACTCGGTCGGCGGCTCGCTGGACGTGCTTCAATTCTTCGATGCCATGAACGCCGAGGGCGCGGCCGTCGGCGCCGATTCGGCGACATCCTTCCAAAAGGACTTCGCCGATCCGGTGGGCGATATGGTCCATCTGGCCGAAAACTATGTCAACGCGGACGCGGCCAGCCGCGCTTATGGCGACGGCAACGTTGCCTTCGCCGAAGGCCAGGCGGCCATGTACCTTCAGGGCCCCTGGGCCTTCTCCGAGATCGCGAAGACCGCCCCCGACCTGGAACTGGGGACTTTTCCGCTGCCCATGACCAGCGACCCGGCAGATCTGGCCGTCCGGGTGAACATGGACCTGGCCGCGATGATCCCGGTTGAATCGAAGCACCAGGAGGCCGCTCGCGATTTCCTGGCCTATCTCTACCAGCCAGAGGTGATCGAGTCGTATAACGCCTCTCAGCTTGGGTTCACGCCCGTCACCGACGCGGCGCCGCCCAGCGATCCCCGGGTCGCCGGGATGGTCGAGTACTACAACGACGGTCGGATCTACCAGGGCCCGTCGGTCCTGGTGCCCAAGACGATCCCGACCTTCAACTACACCCAGGCATTGGTTCTGGGGTCCGATCCGGCCGAGATACTGGCCACCATGGACGCTGACTGGGCGCGGGTGGCTTTTCGCGCTCCTAAGGCGGCCGCCGAAGCGAAGGAGTCTGTCAAGTGAGCCTGCCAGCGTCGAGCGTTTCCCGCCGCCGCCCCAAAGCGCGCCGCCGTCGTGTGGAGCCAATCTATTACCTCTTCCTGTTGCCCAGCCTGACCCTGTTCACGCTGGCGATCACAGTGCCGGGGGTGATCGGTATCCTGTTCAGCTTCACCGACTCGATCGGCCTGGGCGATTGGAGCTTCACCGGGCTGACGAATTACATCGCCCTGTTCTCCGATCCCGCGATCCTGCAGAGCTACCTCTTCACCTTCGGCTTCGCCTTGGCGACCGTAGTCGTGGTCAACGTGGTGGCGTTCGGGCTGGCCCTGGGGCTGACCTCCCGTATCCGGTTGAGGACGCCGCTGCGGGCGGTATTTGTGATCCCGATGGTCGTCTCCGGCATCATCATCGCCTACGTTTTCAATTTCCTCTTCTCCAATTCGGTGCCGGCCGCGGGCCAGGCGCTGGGCATCCCGTGGTTGGAAACGAGCCTGCTGGCCAACGCCGACCTGGCCTGGGTGGCGATTGTGATCGTCACCGCCTGGCAGGCGATTCCCGGCACCATGTTGATCTACATAGCGGGATTGACGTCAGTGCCTGGGGACGTCTACGAGGCGGCCGATCTCGATGGCGCCTCCAAGCGGGCGCAGTTGCTCCGGATCACGGTCCCGCTGGTCTCCGGATATGTCGTGATCAACGTGATTCTGAGCTTCAAGGGCTTTCTGAACGCCTACGACATCATTGTCGGCCTGACCAACGGGGGCCCCGGCACGGCCACTCGGTCCATCGCGATGACCATCATCGCGGGTTTCAACGGCGGCGATTACGCCTACCAGATGGCTAACGCGACCATCTTCTTCATAGTCGCTGTGGTCATATCGATCCTCCAACTCAGGCTCACTCGCGGAAGGAGTTCTCTGTGATGCCGCAGCAATCCAAACCCGCGGTGACCCGGGCGCCAAGAGCCGGCGGCCGCAAACGGCATGGGACGAGGGGCCGGGTTAACCGTCCGGGAACCATCATCCTGATTCTTTGCGCGGTGACGGTGATCCTGCCGCTTTACGTGACCATCTCGATGGCGTTCAAGACCACCGGACAGGCGGTCGACGGCAACGCCTTCTCGCTGCCGGCCCCGTTCAGCATCGACGGTTTTGTCCAGGCCTGGAAGCTGACCAAGTTCCCGGTCGGCGCCGGCATTTCGCTGCTGGTGACGGCCGGCACCGTGATCGCCACCATCATCCTGGCCGCCTGGGCGTCTTACGCAATTGTGCGCAATTGGGACCGTCGGCTTTTCCGTTACTCGTTCTTCTACCTCCTGGCGGCGATGTTCATACCGTTCCCGGTGGTGGCGCTGCCGCAGATCCAACTGACCGGCCGGGTCGGCCTAGACAACCCGCTCGGCGTGATCCTCTTGGCGACCATGTTCCAAATGAGTTTCTCGGTGATGCTGTACACAGCCTTCCTGCGATCCATTCCGATCGAGATCGAAGAGAGCGCGCGCATCGACGGCGCCACCATCTGGCAAACGTTCTGGAAACTGGTGTTCCCGCTGTTGGCGCCGATGAGCGCGACAGTTGGCATCTTCGCCTTCCTGTACGCCTGGAACGACTTCATGATGCCGTCGCTGATCATCTCCGACCCGGCGCTGCAGACCCTTCCGGTGCGCCAGAACCTGTTCCAAACCCAGTTCTCCAGCAACTACAACGTCGCTTTCGCCTCCTACCTGATGGCGATGGCCCCCGCGATCATCGTCTATCTGTTCACCCAGCGTTGGGTGATGGCAGGAGTGACGCAAGGCGCCGTCAAAGGGTGACCAGACTTGGCGGCGGCCCGGACGTCATCGGGCAGCTGTTAACTGTGTGATCCCCGCGGCCATGCGGGTAGCGCGCCCGGCCGTTGACCGGGCGGCCCTATTGTCCACAGGGCTTCCCGTTTCTGGGCAGGGGGCTGGGCCGGGGCGCCTAGCGTTGGGTCATGCCCGATCCCGGCGGGGAGCCGCTCGGCTCGTCCGATGACGTCTTGTCGCGGCTGCGTCTACGCGCGCGGCTGGCGGCGGCCGAAGCCGGGGAGCGGCCGGGAGGCGCCCACGCCCGGCCGCGTTTGCGTTTGGCCCCGAGCCGGTGGGCGGCCATCGGTCTGGCCGCGGTGGCGCTGTTGGCCGGGGCGGCCCTATTGGTCCCGTCCTGGCTGGCCGCGATGGGAAATCAATCCGACCAAGCGGCCTTCGGGGCCGCCAGTGTGGCGTCCTGGGCCGCCTCGTCGGGTGCGGCGGGTGGCGCGACTCAGACAGCTCAGCCCGACGGCGCGGCCGGGCAGTCTGCTGGCGCCAGTCCGGCCAGGTTGGTGGTGCATGTGGCCGGGGCGGTGGCCGCCCCGGGAGTCTACGAGCTGGAGGCCGGGGCGCGGGTCGTCGACGCGATCGACGCGGCCGGGGGCCCGACCGCCGAGGCCGATCTGGCCGCCCTCAACCTGGCCGCTTGGGTCGGCGACGGCGAACGGGTCTACGTGCCCAGACCGGGTGAGACGCCGCCGCCGGTGTCGGGTTCGACCGGGGCCGGGGGCGGCAGTGGGGCAAATGGGGCGACGGGTGGTCAAGGCGGGGAAGGCGCGTCCAGTGATGGGAAGATCAACGTCAACCAGGCTGACGCGCAGGCGCTGACGGCGCTGCCGGGGATCGGGCCGGTCTTGGCCGGGCGGATAGTCGCCTTCCGCGAGGCGAATGGGCCGTTCGGCGGGTTGGATGATCTCGGCGAAGTGAGCGGGATCGGGTCCAAGATACTGGCCGGTCTGGCCGAGGCGGTCGCCTTCTAGTGTTCGCGGCCGTCGATCTGCGCTTGGCTGCGCCGGTGGCCGCGGCCTGGGCGGTCTTGGCGGTGGCCATCGGTTGGCCGCGCGGCGTCGCGACGGTCCTCGGCCTGGTCTTGCTGGTTGCAGGCGTGGTGATGCTGAGCGCGTCGGTGTGGACGTGGAGCGGCCGGCCGCTTCCGGCCGGCCGCGCCGGCGAGGACTGCGGCGGTGAGGAGCGCTGCGGCGAGGGCCGCGCCGATGAGGACCGCGGCGGCGGCTTCGTCCGGGCCGGACGCAGGGCCACGGCGGCGGGGGACAGGCGCGCCGACGGGCGCAAGGCCAACCAGTCGCCTAGCCGACTGGCGCGGCGGCCCGGAGGGGCCGGCGGTAGGGCGCGACCAAGCGCCGCTGTCGCCCTGGTCGCGGCGATTTTGCTGGTCAGTGGCGTGGTGGTGGCCGCATCCGGCCTGCAGGGACTGGCCTGGCAGCGGTCTGGTCTGGGCCGTGCCGGCGGCGCCGAAGCCAGGGTGGACCTGGTGCTGCGGCTGAACCAACCGGCCAAAGTCCGGGCGTCGCCTTGGGGCGCCGGCTCGGTGACGGCCGTCGGCGTGGCCTGGCTTGAGGGGGCCGAAGGTGGCCCCGGCGTGCCGACTAGGGCGCTGTTCGAAGGCGAGCCACCGGCGGCGGGATCGATCCTGCGGTTTCGGGCCCGGCTGGCCGGGACCGAATCGGCCGATCCGGAACGGTTGCTGGCGAAGGCCATCGGTTCGGTCAGCGCGGCCCGCCCGGATGGTTGGCGGGGATTGGTCTGGGACCTCAGGGCCGGACTGGGCGAGCAGGCCAATCCCCTCCTGGAAGGGATCGCCCTGGGCGACACCAGCCGCCTGGCGACGGGATTGGACGCGGATCTGAAGGCGACCTCGCTGACCCACATCACGGCGGTTTCCGGCGCGCATGTGGCGATCGTGCTGGGGGCGGTGCTCGGATTGGCCGCCCTGGCGGGCTGTTCACGCTGGGCCATGGCTGGTTGGGGTGTGGTCACGTTGGCCGGTTTCGCGGCCCTGATCGGCCCCGGGCCGTCGGTCTGGCGGGCGGTGGCGATGGGGCTGGCGGCCTTGGCCGGGATCGCTTTCGGCAAGACCCGGCTGGCCCTGGGAGCGTTGGCGGGCGCCGTTCTGTTGGTTCTTCTGGCCGACCCTTGGCTGGCCCGGTCCTACGGCCTGCTCCTGTCCGCCTTGGCGACGGCCGGGCTGATAGTCCTGGCGCCACCGCTGGCCCTGGCCGTCCGCCGCCGCTGGCGGCGCCTGCCCCGGGCTGTGGTGGAGGCCGCCGCGCTGACCGCCTCGGCCCAGCTCGTCTGCGCGCCGATCATAACGATCTTCGCGGGGCAGATCTCGCTGACCGCCTTGCCGGCGAATCTCTTGGCGGCGCCGGCCGTGCCGGTGGCCACGATCAGCGCGATGGTGTCCCTCATGGCCGATCCGTGGTCGCCGGCCCTGGGAGGCGCGGCGGCGGCGGTCGGCAATTGGGCGGCCGGCTACATTGGCGCCGTCGCGACCTGGGTGGCCGGATGGCCGCTGGCGTCGATTTCCTGGCCAGCCGGCCTGGGCGGGTTCGCTCTGGCGGTGGCGGCCACCGGCGTCTTGGGGCTGGGCGGATGGTGGCTGGCGCGGCGGCGGCTCTACCGGCGGATCGCGCTGGTCTTGGTGGCTGTCACGGCCATCGCGGCGGGGCCGGCCCGTGGACCGGCCCTGACCGCCCTGGGCCGGGGCGTGCCAGATGACTGGGTGGCGGCGGTCTGCGACGTCGGACAGGGAACCGCCGTGGCGATTCGGGCCGGTCCCGAAGCAGCCATCCTGGTCGACGCCGGACCGGAGCGCGGCGGCGTGGACCAGTGCCTCGATCAGCTCGGTGTGCGGCGCCTCGAATTGGTCGTGTTGACCCACTTCCACGCCGATCATGTGGGCGGGCTGGCAGAAGCGTTGAGAGGACGCGCGCTGGGCGAATTGGTCCATGGCGACCCTTGTGGCCTGGACCCCGCCCCGGCGGTCGCACTGGCCCAGGCGGCCGGGGCGGCCGTGCGGCAGATTCCGAGCGGCGAGCCCGTTTCGGGCCAGGTCGGAATGGTCGAACTGACAATTCATCCCTCGGCCTTGGCGGCCCTGTGCCCCAAGAACGCCGGAGGCGGGAACAGGGACGGAACTGGCGGCGGCGGTGAATCGGAGGCTGCCAATAACGCCGGGCTGACGGTGACGGCCTCAGTGCGAGGCGCTGTGGTGTGGTGCCTGGGGGATCTCGAAGGCGCCGGGCAATCAGCCCTGCTGGCCGACTTGATCAGCGAGAACGGCCCGGGCTCCACGGTCCTGAGCGCCGGCGGCTTGGTGGTGGTGGCCCACCATGGCTCGGCCGACCAGTCGGAACGTCTGGCCAAAGCCCTGGCGCCGGCGCTGGCGGTGATGAGCGCTGGGCAAGACAATCCCTACGGCCACCCCAGCGGCACAGCCCTGGAATTGTACGGAAGCCTGTGCGAAGTGAGGCGAACTGATCGCGACGGCGCCGTGATCGTGACCCCGGCCGACCTGGGCGCAGCCAACTGACCTCAAGATGACCGGTCGGCGCAGTCCACAGGCCCGCGCGGGCCCGGCGGGATGTGAGCCGTCGAACTCGCCCGGCGGGATCGGGCCGCGGAACGTCGAACCCGTCGGGGTCGGCGGGCAAACCGTCGAACTTCGATCTGCCCTCGGTATCGCCCGTGCTCTTGGCGCCGCGCGCCGGGCGGGCCTTGGCGTGGTGGCGCTGGCGGGGAGATAGCCTGGACACATGGTCGAATCAAGGCTGCGAGTGGACCTGTTGACACGCGAGTACCCGCCCCATGTCTATGGCGGCGCTGGCGTCCATGTGGCGGAACTCGCCAAGGTGTTGAGAAAGCTGGCCGATGTCCGGGTGCTCGCCTTCGATGGCCCCAGGGACGAACCGGGCGTCACCGGTTACGCCGGGCCGCCGGCCGGGCTGTATCCGAATCCGGCGCTGGCCACTTTCGACGTCGACTTGAAGATGGCCGGCGGCGCCGCCGGGGCCGACTTGGTCCATTCGCACACCTGGTATGCCAACTTGGGCGGACACTTGGGCGGGCTGCTGCATGGCGTTCCGCATGTGCTCTCGGCGCATTCGCTGGAGCCGCTGCGGCCCTGGAAGGCCGAACAGCTAGGCGGGGGCTACGCCCTGTCCTCGTGGGCCGAGCGGACCGCCTATGAGGGCGCCGCCGCTGTGATCGCCGTCAGCGCCGGCATGCGGCGCGACATCCTCAAGGCCTATCCATTTGTCGACCCGGACCGGGTCGAAGTCATCCACAACGGGATCGACCTGGACAAATGGCGGCCACAGCGCGGCGTGGAGGCGGCCCAGGCGGTGCGGCGGCACGGCATCGACCCCGAGGTCCCGACGGTGGCGTTCGTCGGGCGGATAACTCGCCAAAAGGGGCTGCCCTACTTCCTGCGGGCGGTCCGCCGCCTCGAGCCGGGGGTGCAGATCGTGCTGGCGGCGGGCGCCCCCGACACCCCCCAGATCGCCGCCGAGGTCCGCGACCTGGTCGACCAGCTCGCCCGCGAGCGTCAAGGCGTGGTCTGGATCGAGGAGATGCTGCCTCAAAGCGACCTGGACGCGATCTTGTCGCACGCCTCGCTGTTCGCCTGCCCGTCGATCTACGAGCCCCTCGGCATTGTCAACCTGGAGGCCATGGCCTGCGCGGTCCCGGTGGTGGCGACGGCCACAGGCGGAATCCCAGAAGTGGTCGAGGATGGCGTGACCGGTTGGCTGGTGCCGATCGAGCAGGTCGATGACGGCACCGGCACGCCGATCAACCCGGACCGGTTCATCGCCGATATGGCCGAGACCCTGAACCGGGCCCTGTCTGATCCTGCCCGCCTGCGGGCTTTTGGCCAGGCCGCGCGTAGGCGCGCCGAAGACCATTTCTCCTGGCAGGCCATTGGCGCCAGGACGGTCGAGTTCTACCGGAAAGTGTTGGAGCGGTGAGCCCTGAGGTCTTGCGCTTCGAGGAAGTGCGCCTGACCCGGGGGCCCAAGACCATCCTGGACGGAATCGACTGGTCGGTCTGCGAGGGCCAGCATTGGGTGATGCTGGGGCCGAACGGCGCCGGCAAGACCACCTTGCTCCAGATCGCCGCCACCCGGTTGTTCCCGACCAGCGGCCGGGCCTGGATTTTGGGCGCGCGGTTGGGCCGGGTGGATGTTTTCGAGTTGCGTTCGCGGGTCGGTTTCGCCTCGGCCGCCTTGGCCGGGCGCATTCCCTTGGGCGAGAAGGTGTCCGATGCCGTGGTCACCGGCGCGTACGGCGTCACCGGCCGGTGGCGGGAGGCCTATGAGGCTGGCGACGAAGCGCGTGCCCGGGACCTGATGGCCGCCTTCGGTGTGATCGCTCTGGCGGAGCGGGCTTTTGGGACTTTGTCCGAGGGCGAGCGCAAGCGAGTCCAGATCGCCCGGGCGTTGATGGCCGATCCAGAAGTCCTGCTGTTGGACGAGCCGTCGGCCGGGCTCGACTTGGGCGGGCGCGAGGACCTGGTCGCGGCCCTGGCGGAACTGGCTGGCGATCCGCGCTCGCCGGTGATGGTGCTGGTGACCCATCACCTCGAGGAGATCCCGCCCGGTTTCACCCATGCCGCCCTGGTCGCCGATGGCCGGTTCGCCGCCAGCGGCGAACTGGACCGAACCTTGACCGACGCCAATCTTTCGCAGACTTTCGGCCTGCCGCTGCTTGTCACCGCCGCCGGGGGCCGGTGGGGGGCGGTGGGCCAGGCCGCGAGCCGGGCCGCGAGCCGGTAGCCTAGTCAGTGCGGTGGATGGTGTCTGGGAGCATGCTGGTCAAGGCCTGCTCTGGCCCTGTCGGCAGGGCCGGACGGCGATGTCCGCCGCCACCGCAGGGGCCCCATCAGGTGCGGGGTTCGCCGGTGTTGGGCGAAGGGTCCAGTTGGGGCGTTACCGGGTTGACCGGGCGTCTGCAGTGTCGAACGGAAGGCCGGAGCAAATGGCGGAGTGGTTGTGGCTGTGGTGGCTGATCGGCGCCCTGGTGTTGGGCGTGGTCGAGATGATGACGGTGGATTTCACCTTCTTGATGCTGGCGGTCGGCGCCCTGGCGGCCTCGGGCGCCGCCTGGCTGCACGCGCCGTGGTGGGTGACGATCATTGTCTTCGCCGTGGTGTCGGTGGTGATGCTGGCGACGGTTCGTCCACTGCTGCTGCGCTTCCTCAAAGTCAAGGCCGATGGCCGGCCGGTCAGCGGCGCCGCCGCCTTGGTGGGCAAGCCGGCCGAGGCCATCACCGCGATCGACGAGCACGGCGGCCGGGTCAAGATCGGCGGGGACGTTTGGACGGCCCGTCTCGATGGCGAAGGATTGGCGCCGCCCGGCGCCGAGTTGACTGTCACGGCGATTGACGGAGCCACCGCGGTGGTGGCGCGCGCCGACGAGGAGAGGTTGGATTATGGACTATGAGAATGGGCTCGACGCCAGCACGGCCGTGTTGATCGTCTTTGCCGCGGTTGTCGTCATCTTCGTCCTGGTGGTGCTGAAGAAGGCCATCCGGATTGTGCCGCAGACCCAGGCTTGGCTGGTCGAGCGACTGGGGCGCTACCAACGGACTATGGATGCGGGGTTGCGCTTGTTGGTGCCCTTCGTCGACCGGGTCCGGGCGATGGTCGACCTGCGCGAACAGGTCGTCTCTTTCCCGCCGCAGCCGGTCATCACCTCGGACAACCTGGTGGTGTCGATCGACACGGTGATCTATTTCCAGGTCACCAACCCGGTCGCGGCCGTGTATGAAATCGCCAACTACATCACCGGCATCGAGCAGTTGACGGTGACGACCCTGCGTAACGTGATCGGCTCGATGGACCTGGAGCAGACGCTGACCAGCCGCGACCAGATCAACGGCCAGCTGCGCGGCGTCCTGGACGAGGCCACCGGCCGTTGGGGCATCCGAGTTCAACGGGTCGAACTCAAGGCGATCGACCCGCCCGGATCGGTGCAGGACTCGATGGAAAAGCAGATGCGGGCGGAGCGAGACCGGCGGGCCGCCATTCTGACCGCCGAAGGCATCAAACAGTCGCAGATCCTCAAAGCGGAAGGCGAGAAGCAGGCCGCCATTTTGACCGCCGAGGGCCAGGCCCAGGCCTCGATCCTGAAGGCGCAGGGCGATTCGCGAGCGATCTTGCAGGTCTTCGACGCCATCCACCAGGGCGACGCGGATCCGAAACTGCTGGCCTATCAGTACCTCCAGATGCTGCCCCAATTGGCCCAAGGGGCCAGCTCGAAGCTTTGGATCATCCCGGCCGAGTTCACCGACGCCCTGGCCGGAATGGGCAAGGCGTTCGTGCCCGGCGGCGACGGCGACAGCCCGCGCGCGCCCACAGCCGCCAGTCGGGCTCTGGCCAAGCTGGCCTTCCAAGACATCGCCCTGGAGGATCCGGCCGAGGCCCTGCGGCGCGCTCAGGGCGCGGCCGATGACGCGACCTCGGACGCGAGTCGGGCCGGCACCGGGACGGGCGTGCCGTTCGATCCCGTCTACGAGGCGGGCTTGGCGCCGAGCGAGGCGGATCCGCTGGATCAGCCGATCATCCCGCCCCGGCCGGCGCCGGGCGAGGGCACAGAAGGCCCCTACCAAGACTGGCGATAGGGCTTCCCGACCAGGCCCTTCTTGGGTCGCCGGGGGATAGCGGAGGCGACCTGCCGGACCGGCGCGGGACGGCCGTCGCCGGGCCGGGTCGCCGGGCGCTTCGGACGTCGGGCCGGCGTGGTAGTGTCACACGGCATCGTCAACTGCGCAGGCCACCCGATCCTGCCGAAGAACGTCAAGCCCCAGGAGATTCATGCTCACTAATTTGTTGCGCCAATACCTGAAACCGTACCGAGGCGCCATCGTGGTGGTGCTTGTGTTGCAGGCGATGCAGGCCGGGTCGAACCTCTACTTGCCGCTGCTCAACGCCGACATCATCGACAACGGGGTGTCGCAGGGCGACACCGATTACATTGTCCAGACCGGCGGGTGGATGCTGGCGGTCTCCTTCGCCCAGGTCGTGGCCGTGATCGTGGCGGTCTACCTGGGCGCCCGCACGGCCATGCGCCTGGGCCGGGATCTGCGCCAGGCGCTGTTCGACCGCGTGATGGGCTTCTCCGCCCGCGAGTTGGCCCGCTTCGGGCCGCCCTCGCTCATAACTAGAACCACCAATGACGTCCAGCAGGTGCAGATGTTGGTGCTGATGACCTTGGTGTTCCTGATTTCGGCGCCCCTGACGATGATTGGGGGCGGCGCCATGGCTTTGCGGCACGACGCCGCCTTGTCGGCGCTGATCCTGGTCATCCTGCCGGTCGTGATCGGCTTCTTGGCGGTGGTGCTCAAGCGTGTGAACCCGCTCTTCCGGGGTATGCAGAAGGCCATCGACTCGGTCAACCAGGTGCTCCGGGAGCAGATCGACGGCGCGCGGGTGATCAGGGCGTTCGTGCGTCAGCCCTATGAGGAGGAACGCTTCGACGGCGTCAACAAACACTTGACCAAGCTGCAGATGTCAGTCGGCTACACCTTCGCGCTGATGTTCCCCTTCGTCATGCTGCTGATGAACCTGACCTCGGTGGCGGTGATCTGGTTCGGCGGCCACCGGGTCGAATCGGGCGCCATGGAGGTGGGCGGCCTGACCGCCTTCATCACCTACCTGATGCTGATTCTGATGAGCGTGATGATGGCCTCGATGATGTTCTTCTTCGTGCCCCGGGCGCAAGCCTGCGCCGAGCGGATCCAGGAGGTGCTGCGGACCCGGGCCGCAGTCGCCCAGCCGGCCCGGCCGGTGCGGCAGTTCGCCAAGCCGGGCCACCTGAAGATGCAGGCGGCCTCTTTTCAGTTCGAAGGCGCCGAGGCGCCAGTCCTCAACAACATCTCTTTCGAGGCCGGGCCCGGCCAGGTCACCGCCATCATCGGTTCGACCGGCGCCGGCAAGACCAGCCTGGTCAACCTGATCCCGCGCCTGTTCGACGCGACCTCGGGACGGGTCGAAGTCGGAGGGGTGGACGTCAAGGAGCTGGACCTGGAGACGCTGTGGGGATCGATCGGTTTTGTGCCTCAGCAGGCCTACCTTTTCTCTGGGACCGTCCGGACCAATCTGGAGTACGGGCGTCCCGGGGCCAGCGATGAACAGATGTGGGAGGCGCTGGAGATAGCCCAAGCGGCCGAGTTCGTGCGCGAATCGCCCGAGGGCCTTGAGATGGAGATCGTCCAAGGCGGCGGCAACCTGTCCGGGGGCCAACGCCAACGGCTGTCGATCGCCCGGGCGGTCATCCGGCGGCCGCTGGTTTACGTGTTCGATGACGCCTTCTCGGCTCTTGACTTCGCCACCGACGCGCGTCTGCGCGCCGCGCTCGGCCCGATCACCAGCCAGGCCACGGTGGTGCTGGTGGCTCAGCGGGTCGGGACGATCATGGCGGCGGACCAAATCCTGGTTTTGGACGCGGGCCGGGTGGTCGGCATCGGGCAACACCGTGACCTGCTGGAGACCTGCCCGACGTACCGGGAGATCGTGGAGTCGCAGATGACGTTGGCGGAGGCGTCGTGAGCGGCCGGGAGGAACACCGGCGGGAAGACCGGGAGGAAAGCCAGCAGGAAAGCCAGCAGGAAAGCCGGATCAGGGGCGGGGGTCCCGGATCGGTTGGCGCGACGGCCGGCGCCAAGAGGGCTGGCGCCAAGCGCCGCCAAGGCCAGGCGCCAGCGCGGCCGCCGCAGCGGGGCTCGCGACCGCCCGGCCCTCTCGGCGGGATGTCCATGCCGGGCGCGAAAGCCCTTCATTTCAAAGAATCCGGCCTGCGCTCCCTGCATTTGCTGAGACCAGAGCGGTTCAAGATCATCTGGGCGATGGTGTTGACGATCATCTCCGTGGCGATGGGAGTGGTGGGGCCAAAGATTCTGGGCCAAGCCACCAACCGGGTCTTCGAAGGCTTCATCGGCAAAATGGTCGGCCGGCAGCTGGTCGCCGCGGGAGTGCTCGGCCCGGGCGAGACCATGCCCAAAGCCGACGTCATGAAGCTGCTGGAGCAATACAGCCGCCAAGCGCCGGAAGGCGGCCCCAAGCTCAACCAGAACCTGGTCGACATGCTCGGGGCGATGGATTTCACCGCCGGGGTCGGCGTCGACTTCCACGCCCTGGGCATGATCCTGATCGGCGTGATCGTGATCTACTTGGGCTCGGCCCTGCTCGGCTATGTCCAGGGCATTCTGACCGCCCAGATCATCCAGAACTCGATGTACCGGCTGCGCCGCGACGTCGAGGCCAAGCTCGGCCGCCTGCCGTTGAAGTACTTCGACAACCAGCCCAAGGGCGAGGTGCTGTCCCGAGTCACGAACGACATCGACAACGTTGGCCAGACCCTGCAGCAGACTATGACTCAGTTGTTGTTCGCCGTCTTCAACCTGATCGGCATCCTGGTCATGATGTTCACGATCTCGTTTTGGCTGACGCTGATCGCCCTGGTCTCGATCCCGGTGGCGGGAGTGATCACGGCCGTGATCGCCAAGCGGGCCCAGCCCCAGTTCGTCAAACAGTGGGCTTCGACCGGCGAGTTGAACACCCACATCGAGGAGATGTACACCGGGCACGCGGTGGTCAAGTTGTTCGGCCACAGCGCTCAGGCGGAGGCGGAGCTGCGCGACCGCAACCGCGAGCTGTACGAGGCTTCTTTCAAAGCGCAGGCCATTTCGATGACCATCCAGCCGGTCATGGGCTTCGTCTCGAACTTGATGTACGTGGTCATCGCCGTGCTGGGCGGCCTCAGGGTCGCCTCCGGCAGCATGTCGCTGGGCGATGTCCAGGCCTTCATCCAGTATTCGCGCCAATTCAGCCAGCCGATCGGCCAGATCGCCTCGATGATGAACCTGTTGCAGTCCGGCGTCGCCTCGATCGAGCGAGTTTTCGAGTTGCTCGATGCCGAAGAGCTCAGTCCCGATCCCGCCTCGCCTGAGCGCTTGGCCCAGTTCGCCGGACGGGTCGACTTCAACGCCGTCGAGTTCTCCTACGATCCGGACCAACCGCTGATCGAAGGGCTGCGGCTGTGGGCGAAGCCAGGCCAGACGGTGGCGATCGTCGGTCCGACCGGCGCCGGCAAGACCACGCTGGTGAATCTGCTGGAACGGTTCTACGAGATCCAGGGCGGCTCGATCACCTTGGACGGCGTCGACATCCGCGATCTGACCAGAGAACGCCTGCGGTCGCTGATGGGAATGGTCTTGCAGGATGCGTGGCTGTTCTCGGGCACCATCTACGACAACATCCGTTACGGTCGCCTCGACGCGGGCGAAGAAGAAGTGCTCGCGGCGGCCAAAGCCGCCTACGTGGATCGGTTTGTGCACGCCCTGCCGGACGGCTACCAGACCGTGATCGAGGACGAGGCCTCCAATGTCTCCGCCGGCGAACGTCAGTTGCTGACCATCGCCAGGGCCTTCTTGGCCGACCCGCCCATCCTGATTCTGGACGAGGCCACGTCCTCGGTCGACACTCGCACGGAAGTCCTGGTCCAGGAGGCGATGAACAAGCTCCGGCGTGGCCGCACCTCATTCGTGATCGCCCACCGGCTCTCCACCATCCGGGACGCGGACGTGATCGTGGTGATGGAGCATGGCTCCGTTGTGGAGAAGGGCGACCACGACGAGCTGCTGGCCGCCAAGGGCGCCTATTGGCGTCTTTACCAATCGCAGTTCGCCGGCGGCCTGGAGGAATAGCTAGAGGAATGACAGGCGCGGGCGGCTAGCCCGGCGGCCTGGGCTGGGTCGGCTGGAACGGTTGGGCCGGCTGGAACGGTTGGGCCGGCTGGGCGAGTTGGGCCGGCTGGGCGAGTTGGGCCGGTTCGCCGGCCAGGGGGCCTTCGCCTTTCGCGCTTTGATCGGGTTTTGGCGGCGCGCCGTCGCGGCGGGACCGGAACTCGAAGTAGATCGCCAAGGCCAACAGGCAGGCGCCGGTGGCGAGCAATGACATCAGCCAAGGCACAGCTGAGATGTCGCCCCGGCGGGCGAAGACCAGGAATACGGTCACCCCGATCGAACCGGCGGCGACAAAGGTGGGCGGGCGCCAGCGGCGCAGCGCCCCCAACACCATGAAGGCCAGCGCTAACACCAGAACCAGAATGGCCCGCCAGGTCATGGGATCGGTGCCGACCGCCAGCGTGGAGGGCCCCAGAGTTGCCGCCACGCCGGGCGTGACCGCCCAGGCGGGCGAGCCCAACCAGCGCTTGGCCGCCCATCCGGCGGCGAACAACGCCAGGCCCAGGGGCAGGGCGAAGACCTCGACCCGTAGCTGCCGGGTGGACCAGCCGGCGATCCCCACCGCCAAGGCCACCAGCCAGATCGCCCAGAAAGGCGGCAGCGTCAAACGGCCGCCAGTCCATGGGACCAGCTTGGGCCGGCCGGAGGCGCCGGGGGCTTCGGGCGAAAGCGAAGACTCGGAAGGCCGGGCGGCGAGCACGGCCAGTCCCAGAAGGCCGACCATCGCCAGCCACATGGCTGCGACCACCAGCCAGGTGAAGCGGACTGAGCAGACTGGTGTCAGGGCCGCCAGGGCGAAGGCGCCGAGCGCCCAGAACCGCGTGGTGGCAGCCCGGCGCGCGAACAAGGCGCCAGAGCAGGCCAGTCCGGCCGCCGCCACCAGGCCGATCATGACCGCGATGGCGAAGAGCACGCTCGGATATGGCCGCAACGGGCTGAAGACCGTCAGGTCGGCGCCGAAGGGCGGCGCGGCGCCCAGCGTGAGGGCCAGATGGGTCAACCCGGCCACCGGGGCCAGGGCGACCAGCGCCAGAGGGCGGCTCAGATGGCCGAAAGCCGCCGCCAACGCCAATGCCAGCACTCCCAAAGCCAGCAATTCCAAGCCGCGCAGGAGTGGATCCCGGCCGACTAGCTCGAGGATCAAGCTGGGGGCCACGGCCAGCCAGGCGCCCGGAACCGCCAGCGCCAACATCGATCGATGCCGACGCGCCAGCCAGCCGCCGATTGTCGCCGCCGCGGCCGCCGGGGGCAGGGTGTAGGCCTCAACCAGGCCGATGTCGCCCCAGACCAGGGCGCTCCACAGGACCACGCTGGCCGTCGCGCCGGTGTACCACCAGGCCTGTTCGGAGCCTCCGCGAGCGGCGCCAACGCCCGCCGAGGCGGCGCAGGCGATGGCTGCGGTCGCCAAGACCGTAGTGGCGCCGGTGACCGGCCACACGATCGCCATCACGACGGCGAGCAGGGCGATCGCTCCGCCGGCGACGATCAGGGCGGTGCCGACGGCTGGGCGGTCTGACGTCGCGATGCGGTCGATTCCGGCATTCGGGCGCGGCGCCGCCTCGGGAGCCGGTCGCCGTGTTCCGCCCGGGGCTCCGGCCCGGACCGGAATCGGTGATGCTGATCCCGATCCCGCCGCCGACGTGGAAGCGGATGTGGCAGCAGACGCGACGGTGGCAGTAGACGCGACGGTGGAGGCGGGCGTGGAGAGCGGTGGCTGCGCGGAGGCCGTGGCCGGCCGCCGCAGCCACAGTCCGCCCATCGCGGCGGCGGCGCCCACGACCGCCACCAAGGGGAACAGCCACACGGAGCCTGATCCGGGGGTCAGCAGAGCCAGTCCGGTCACCAGTGCGAGAGCCGAGCTGGCGACTGCGGCCGAGGCCGCGAGGACCTTGACCGGCAGCGGCAGGCGCCGGCGGCGCACCAGAGCGGCCGTGAGCGCCAGCACGGTCATGGCTAGAGCCGCCCCCATTGCGGTCCACGAGCGTTCGGACAGCGAGTCGACAGCTGCCGAGCCGAACAGCACCGTGGTCAGGATCGCCAGCACCGCCCAGGTGGGAGCCGCCGGTCGGCGCCAGAGCGTCAGCAGCGTCAGGGCCAGGCAAAGGATGATCGCCAGAAGGTGATTCGGAGGCAGGTCGGGGAAATAGCGGTGCAAGGCCAACAGACTGAGCACCGTGAACGGCACGCAGGCTGCGGCGGTCAGAACAGGCCAAGTGGACGGCCGCAGCGAGAAGCCGAGGGCGAGGACCATCGCCGGGACAACCAGCGCCGCCGCCGCCACCCAGGCGTCGCCGCCCCGAGCCGCGATCGCCACCGGCAGGGTCAACGCCAGCGCGGCGGGGCGCGCGCCCCGGGCCACCAGGACAGCGAAGCGCGGGTGTCTTCCGGGGGCCAAGACCGCTCCGGCGGCAATGCCGCTGAGAGCCCATGAGGCCACTGCCAACGCTAGAAAAGTGCAGGCCAGAGGCACGCCTCGGAGGGTTGCCCAGCTCGCCAGGCCGGCCGTGCCGAGGGGCAGGAAGGCCCAGCCGGCAGTGCGTTTCAACCAGCCCGGCGACCGCACCAAAGCGACCAGTCCGGCGGTTGCGGCCGGGACGCCCCAGGCCAGGGCCACAACCGCAGATGGCGCAGGGGACAGGCGGGCGGTGTCGAGCAGCGCCTGGATGGTCTGGAACAACAAGGTCGGCAAGCTAATCGCCAACAGACCCCAGAAGGCGCCGGCGGCTAACGGACCGCTCAGTTTAGCCGGCGTCCAGCGAGCGGCCAGGGCGCAAGCCGCCCAGACCGCCAGGCCGCCGAACAGGCCGGCCGACCAAGCGTCGAGTCCCGCCCAACCGCTGGCGTTGAACACTCCGTCGGCGCCAGCCAGCACCGCCGCTAGTCCGGCCACAGGCAACCAGCGGGCACGTTGGTCTTGGCCGAGGGCGATGGCGCCAAGCGCCACCGCCAGCCAAAGGACCGCCGAGACCGGTTCGCCCCAGGCGGCGATGGTGGCGAGGGCGGCCGCGAACAGTCCCACGCCACCCATCACGGACAGCACGTTGCGCTCGAGGCGAGCGGTTTCGACCTTCCGGCCGAGGGCGGCGATCAGGGCGAAGGCGACTCCTGCCAGCGCCGCGACCAGTTCCCTCTCCGCGCCATAGTAGGAAGTGCCAGCAAGTGCCCAGGTCGGCAGGAAGAGGGCCGCGAACGGCGCCGTGAACAGGCCGACCATCCGCCAGGCCCGCAATCCCAGCCGTCCGGCCAGGTGCATTAGAGCGCCCAGGACCAGCAGCGAGATTGCCGACGATGCCGCCCGGTTGCGCGGGACGGCGATGTCGTCCACCGCGAGCACCCAGGTCAGTAAGGCCAGGGCGCCTGCGACCGCGGCTATGGCCTCGGCGGTCGAGGTGATCCGGCGGAATTTCAGGAACAGGGCGCCGGCGCCTGCGGCGACAGCGCCGACGGCCAAGGCGATCACGCGGGCGGACCAGCCCAGGCCGGGAATGAAGAAGGCGAACCCGACCGCCGACACAGCCACTAGCAGCGCGCCGACCAGCGCCAACGCCGTTGTCGGGGTCCAGGGCGAGGGCGCCTTGGGCTGCGGCAAAGGCCATCCAGGACCCGTCGGGCCGCCCCAAGGCGGAGCTGTGCCCGGGCGGGGTCCCGGCCGGTAGGGTCCGGGCGGCCCCAATGGCGGCGCCGCGAAACCGGGGACCGCAGAAACCCCTGGCGGCGTGGGGCCGGGATAAGTAGGGCCGGGATAAGCAGGACCCGGATATGTGGGGGCGGGATATTGGGGATAGGGACGTTCGGGACCGGGATACGCGCGGCCCGGATATGCAGGGTAGGGATGTTCGCCGCCAGCAGGCGCGGGCGGCGCGGCGGCGCCGCGGACGGCGGCGATCATGGCCGCTCTCTCGGCCAGAAGCTGGGCGGCGCTGGGGGAGCCGACCCTGATGGCGGCATCGGCGGCGATGGACAAATCGGCTAGCCGGGCGCCCGCCGATCCGGAGACTTCCAGACCGCAGGCCGCGCAGCGTCCTGAACCCAAAGGTTGACCGCAATCGGGGCACCTGGTCCAGTCGGTGAGGTATGCCGGAAAATCCGGGGGGGCCATGGCCCCAGTCTAGGCGGACGGGACGGCGCTAAGGCAGACGCCCGGCCCAGTCCCCCGGAACAAAGGTGGCAGGAAGCATGCCAGGGAGACGGGCGCGTGAAGCCCCTAAATGGTCCCGTCGGCGTGCGAACAAGAAGGTCAGGCGCGGTGGGCTGGTTGGCCTGGAACCGCGGGCCGGCGTCGCTTTGCGTACCGTGCGGAATCAACACAATCACCGTCCCCTTGCGTACAAACCTGTCGGCGGGGAGGAAAGGGAAAGGGGGCAGACGGCATCGTCCACCGGCGAAACGAACTGGGGGGGGTCGGGCGCGGGGGCCCGCCGGTGGGGTCAAGTGCCCGGCGGGCCGGCCCC
>JAISXH010000039.1 GCA_031270825.1 Bifidobacteriaceae bacterium | reverse complement strand
CCAAATCTTCGTCGTCTCATAGTCGAACCGGGCCACCGACTCGACCTCGCCACCGCCGCCGCCGGACCGGCAACCGGCCACAACCACGCACACCGCCAAAACCAACCCGACCCCGAACGACAACTTCCTCATCGCCCGGCCCCACGACAATTCCCCGAGGCCCGGAGCCTCAGGGCGGGCCGGGTCAAACACATGGCGCCCCACGCGCGCGCACAAGTCCGCTTTTGAACACTCACGGCCGCAGCGGGTCATGTGTGTGTCGCTTCGGCGCTGCTGATCACATCGTTGAAACCGTGATTCGCCAGATTGTAATACTGATAGTTCGGAGGGAGCTCGATACTCGCCCCACGGTGGGAGGCGTCCTTGTACCAAGCGACGAACCAGACCCAGCCCCGGTTAGCTATCGAGGACGCCTTGTCGTTGTAGGACGAACTATATTGGGGCACCGAACTGGCCGTGCAGTATTGCATGTTCACATAGCTCGCGTTGTCCCATGAAGCCCAAAGCTTCGCGGTCGAACTGGTGCGCCAACAATCGTCAAGCGCCGCTTCTGCCGGCGCCGCCAAGCCAAACACGACAAGCGCCGCGCAGCCGAATCCTGCCAATGCCTTCTTGAATCTCATAACTCCCTCACCCTTCATATGTCGACTCGACTGAAGGGGACCTGGAGCTATTTCCCCGTTGAAAACCACTATAACACGCCTAGCGACCTGTCCTGCCAGAAAAGCCGGAGCCCCCGTGGCCCCGCCAGGTGTCCGCGGGCCGTCGTTTGATCGTCACCGGGCGGCGACATCAGCGGGGTTCGACCTGTGGGTCGGTCAGCAGGAGGTGGATTTCAAGCTGGCGCTGGTGGCCCAGGTAGACGAACCGGCCAAGGCCCAGACCGATGGCGATGTGGTCGAGCACCCACTTTTGGTCGTCCTCGCAGCGAAGCTGCCGAGTGGTCAACGGACGCACACGACGCTCCTCGCCGAACTCGCGGACCTTTTGGGCGGCTGCGCACCGGCCCAGCGGGAGGGACGGGTTGGCCCAGGCCCACAGCCACGAATTGTCTTCCGGGTTGAGCGTGCCGAGCACCTGCACCGGCGAGACCACGTCGCCCTTCTCCCCGCGCCAAACGAAGTGGTCCACACCCAGGTCCACTTCCCAACAGCTATCCGGCCCCAGCCCCGCTCTATCCATCAGATCGACCAGCGTGGCGTTGCGCGTTTCCAGCCCCTGATCTGCGAGTTCAATAATGTCCTCTTCGAGTTCGGCGCGGAAATCGCGGTGGCGCATGGGCCTCCTGACGGGCCGGGCGAACTCCTCCTTCCACGATGGGACTTGAGTCATCCAGCGACTATACGTCACCGCGCGCGGATCCACCGGGCCGGCGTCCGCCTGCCCCACGGGCATGACGCCTCAACGCTCAGCGCCCGGCGGCCCTGGTCCAGACGGGCGTATTCGTGATCTCGTGATGCCGTGCTACACTGGGCTATGTGGCGAACCGCAATCTCACTCTGAGCCTGCCCGAGGATCTAGTTCGGGCGACCCGCGTCAGGGCCGCCGAGCGGGGCGTGTCCGTGTCTCGGATGGTCGAGGACTTGCTGTTGCGCGAGGACGGACGGGGCCTGGCGGACCTGAGGTGGGAGCGCGAACTGGAACGCATGCGC
Organism: Bifidobacteriaceae bacterium; assembly: GCA_031270825.1. Taxonomy (GTDB): domain Bacteria; phylum Actinomycetota; class Actinomycetes; order Actinomycetales; family WQXJ01; genus JAIRTF01. Next base: position 33,993 of record JAISXH010000039.1, on the reverse strand, counting down.
CGGGGCCGAGGAACAGGCAATCCACCGCTGACCCGTGACGAGGCGCACCGCCGGTGAGCGCCGAGTTCGTCGACACCAACGTCTGGCTCTACGCCTACGAAGGCGGCGACCCTAGGCAACCGGTCGCCATCGGGCTACTACAGCGGTTGCGCGAACGCGACGCCGGGCGCATCAGTGTGCAGGTGCTGCAGGAGTTCGCGGTCAACGCGGCGCGCCCGGCTAAGAACGGCATGGCGGCGGACGAGGTGCGTGAGGCCCTTGAGTCGATGTGCGACTGGCCCTGTTACAGGCCGCTCCCCCCAGACGTGCCGGCAGCCCTCGACTGCGCGGAGGCCAACAAGATCTCTTTCTGGGACGCCATGATCGTTGTCAGCGCCTCCCGCCTGGGCTGCTCCATCATCTGGACGGAAGATCTGAACGATGGCCAAGTGATAGACGGCGTCACCATCAAGAATCCCTTCGCCGAGAGCGCCTAACGGCGTCGCTTCCCCTTCCTGCATGACAGCGGCGCCGACGAGCAGCGCTCGGCCGAGTGCGACCCTAAACCACTACAAGGTCGCACAGGCTCTCGGTCGCCGAGACCGCTGACGATGCCGCCCCGATCGTCCAATTCTCCGCTCGATCAGGATCAGTGCCACCATCGAACTGATCGAGAGAAACGCTGCCGTTGAAAGGCTGACGATCTGAGTTGGCGTCCAGTAACCTACCGTCGCGTTGTATTCATCCAGGTGGGCCGAGGTGTCACGCTGAAAAACATTGAAAGCAACCATCGCCAACGCGAATCCAGCTATGTAGGCTCCGCGCGACAACAGCCTCGCTCGCTTTCCCATCAACGACGTCCGCTCCCATCACCAATTGCAGAGGGGCCAAGTGCGCGAGGCGATGCCGCTGTTTGCCGAGCGCCAGCTCTCACAATCCCAGGTACCCCGCAGGCCCAGCGCCCAACCATACAGCCCGTGGCACTGATACCGCTAGTCGGATGGGCTAGACCAGCGCCAGTTCCGGCTCTGGCTCGCGGTCGCAGGGGCGCACCACCGGGCGCTCGTCCGGGCCGTCGTAGACGGACAACGGACGGATCAGCTGGTTGGCCTGGAGTTGCTCCATGATGTGGGCGGTCCAACCGGTGATGCGCGAGGCGACGAACAGCGGCGTGAAGGTGGCAGTGTCGAAGCCCATCAGGTGATACGCCGGCCCGGAAGGGTAGTCCAGGTTCGGCTGGATGCCCTTGCGGGCGTCCATGGCCTGATTGAGCGCGTCATACAGGTCGGCCATGTCCGGCCGGCCGCAGTGATCGATCAGCTGGTCGAGCGCCTCCTTCATGGTCGGCACACGCGAGTCTCCGTTCTTGTACACGCGGTGGCCGAAGCCCATGATCTTGCGTTTTTCGGCCAAGGCTTGATCCAGCCAGGTGGCGGCCTGATCAGCGCGGCCGATTTCCTCGAAAATGTCCATCACCGCCTCGTTGGCGCCGCCGTGGAGCGGGCCTTTGAGGGCGCCGATCGCGCCGACCACCGCCGAATACAAATCGGACAGCGTCGAGGTGATGACCCGGGCGGTGAAGGTCGAGGCGTTGAACGAGTGCTCTGCGTAGAGGATCATCGACACGCGGAAGCAGTCGATCACTTTCTGATCCGGCACCTGGCCGAAGGCCATGCGCAGGAAGTTGCTGCAGTAATCCAGACTCTCGCGCGGCTCAACCAATTTCTGCCCGCGGCGCCGGCGCTGGTCGTAGGCGATTATCGCCGGGATCTGAGCGAACAAGCGCAAAGCTTTAGCTTGATTTGCAGATGGGTCGCTCTCCCAGGCGTTCGGGTCATTCGTGCCCAGGTAGCTGACGGCGGTGCGCAGCACATCCATCGGATGGGCGGTCAGCGGAATCGCGTCGATAACCGCCTTAGTGTGAGCGGTCATGGCCCGCTGAGCGCGCTCGATTTCTGAGAACACCTCGAGCTGCGCGCCGGTTGGCAACTCTCCGTTCCAGAGCAGATAGGCGACTTCCTCGAAGGAGCATTGCTGCGCCAGTTCCTGAACCGGGTAGCCGCGGTAGAGCAGCGAGTTCGTCTCCGGGTTGACGCTGGAGACGGCGGTGGTGTCGACGATGACGCCGTAAAGGCCTTTGTGTATTTCGTTCATGTCCAGTTCCTCATTTCATTCCGTGAGCCGGGAGCTCGTGCGGATAGGGGCCAGGGCGGAAGCCCCTATCCGCACCGCCCAAGACCCGGTCGACAAGCAGGTGCGCGAAGCGCAGGCTGGGGGAACCCAGGGTCGGGGAACCCAAAGGTTGGGGGAACTGGGGAAACCAGGGGTTTGGGGAAATGGTTGCGGCGGGGACCGCTGCGGCGCGGCACCTGGTCCGTGCCGTTCGGCCAGTCAAGACGTGTGTGGCCACGCCTGAACAGATCGCCCGGTCCGGCGTTCGCCAAACCCGGGGTCAAGCGGCTGTCCGCGCCTGTCGGCCCGAACCGGCCAGCGCGCCTGTTGGGGCGCCGACCGCCAGTCCGCTTCGATCCGATTGGCTGGCAAAGCTGGCCAGCCACGGGTCGCTATCTGTTTCATGCCATGCTAACACCCGAAATTGGCAATGTTGACGCAAAAGTGTGAACATGGTCTGAAGACCTCGCTCAGGCCGAGTGCGGTCTTCGGCGGATAGCGCGGCCAAGGCGCCGGACCGGGGGCGCCTCCGGGCGGCGCGGACCCGCCAGCGGACTCCCCCTTCTTCCGTTCGCTGCCAGCAAGTCGATCAGCAGTCAGAAAGAAGGTCTCAGGTGATAACCCACCAGGTGAGAGTGCACGAACACGGCCAGTCGCTCGAACGCAGTGAACAGTTGGCTTGGAGAATCGCGGAGGTCGCGGCCGATCAGGTCCCGGTCCTGCCCCAGGTGCGCGACATGGTGATCAACCGGATCATCGACAACGCCGCCGTGGCGGCGGCGGCGCTCAACCGTCCGCCGGTGGCGGCCGCCCGGTCACAGGCGCAAGCCCACCCTTACAGCCCCGGATCGACGGTTTTCGGCCTGGTCTACGACCAGCGCTATTCGCCCGAATGGGCGTCATGGGCCAACTCTGTGGCGGTCCGCGAACTCGACTTCCACGACACCTTCCTGGCCGCGGAGTACTCCCACCCGGGCGACAATATTCCGCCGCTCGTGGCGGTGGCGCAACATAGGGGACTTGACGGCGCGAAACTGCTAAACGGCATCGTGACCGGGTATGAAGTCCAAGTCGACCTGGTCAAGGCGATCTCGCTGCATGCCCACAAGATCGACCACGTGGCCCACCTAGGGCCATCGGTGGCGGCGGGGCTCGGGGCAATGCTGGGGCTGCCGGTCGAGACCATCTACCAGGCGATTGGGCAGGCGTTGCATTGCACAACGGCGACCCGGCAGTCACGCAAAGGCGAGATCTCATCGTGGAAGGCCTACGCGCCCGCCTTGGCCGGGAAGGTCGCCATCGAGGCGGTCGATCGGGCGATGCGGGGTCAGGGTTCGCCTTCGCCGATCTACGAAGGCGAGGATGGCGTCATCGCCTGGCTCTTGGACGGTCCCGATGCCGACTACCTGGTGCCGCTGCCCGAACCGGGCGAGCCGAAACGCGCCATTTTGGACACCTACACCAAGGAGCATTCGGCCGAATATCAGGCTCAGGCGTGGATAGACCTGGCTCGGCGGCTGCGGGCGCTGTATCCGGAGGTGGCCGACCCGGCCAAGGTCGAGTCGATTGTGATAGCGACCTCGCATCACACTCACTACGTGATCGGATCGGGCTCTGGCGATCCGCAGAAGTACGATCCAGAGGCTTCGCGCGAAACCCTGGACCATTCGATCCCGTACATCTTCGCGGTGGCTCTCCAAGACGGAGTCTGGCACCACGCCGGCTCCTACGCGCCTGAGCGCGCCGCCCGGCCGGACACGGTGGCGCTGTGGCACAAGACCACCACTGTGGAGGACCCCGAATGGACCCGGCGCTACCACTCCAACGACCCTTCCGACAAGGCCTTCGGCGGCCGGGTTGAGATCACCATGGTTGATGGCCGCATGATTGTCGACGAAATCGCCGTGGCGGACGCGCATCCACTGGGGGCCAGGCCATTCGCACGGGCCGACTACGAACGCAAGTTCCGGACCCTGGCGGCGCGGGCGTTGGACGAGGCTGAGATTGAGCGCTTCTTGGCCCTGGCCTCGCGGCTCGAATCGTTGACGCCTGACGAGGTGGGACGCCTGACCATCACAGCCCGTCCCGACTACCTGGCCGGGCTGCGGAACGAAGGCTTGTTCTGATGCTGTATTCGCAGATAGCGCCCACGGCTAAGAGAGCGGCGCTGCGCCGCGCCCTGGCCTCGGCCGAGATCCAGCGTTTCCCGGGCGCTTTCAACCCGCTCAGCGCGCGGCTGATCCAGGCCAAAGGGATGGAGGGGGTGTACGTCTCCGGCGCGGTCATCGCGGCCGACTTGGGCCTGCCGGACATCGGCCTGACCACTTTGACGGAGGTCGCCACCCGGGCCGGACAGATCGCCCGGATGACCGACCTGCCCGTGCTGGCGGACGCGGACACCGGCTTCGGCGAACCGATGAACGTCGCCCGAACGGTCCAGACCATGGAGGACGCCGGGCTCTGCGGCATCCACATCGAGGATCAGGTCAACCCGAAACGCTGTGGCCACTTGGACGGCAAACAGGTGGTCGACCTGGCGACGGCCTTGGGGCGGATCAAGGCCTCCGTCGAGGCGCGGCGCGATCCCGGCTTCTTGATCATGGCACGCACCGACGTGCGCGGGGTCTCGGGCCTGGACGCCGCCGCCGACCGCGCCAAGGCTTTGGTCGACGCGGGCGCCGATGCCGTCTTCCCAGAGGCCATGGCCTCTCTGGCCGAGTTCGCCGCGATTCGGGCGGCGGTTGACGTGCCGATCCTCGCGAACATGACCGAGTTCGGCAAGTCGGATCTGTTCACGGTGCGGCAGCTAGCCGATGTCGGGGTCAACCTGGTCATCTTCCCGGTCTCGCTGCTGCGCCTGGCCATGGGCATTGCCTCCCGGGCGCTAGACGAACTGGCGGACGCTGGCACGCTGGCCGCCTGCGTGCCGGCCATGCAAACCCGCGCCGACCTCTACGACCTGCTGGATTATGAGTCCTATGCGCAGTTCGATGGCGCGGTTTTCAATTTCCGTCTCTAGCCGGAGGCACGCGGGTGGAGCAGGGCGGACAGGGTCTGGTAGCGCGATGGCCAGGTCCAGTCGCGGCGAACCCACTCGCGCCCGGCCGCGCCCATGGCCGCCGCCTGCGCTGGATTATCCAACAATTCGATGATTCTGGCAGCGGCGGGCTGCCAGCGCCGGCCGTCCACCACGAAACCGGTCTTTCCTTCCAGGACCGCGTCCGGCGCGCCGCCCGAATCCCCCGCCACCACCGGGACGCCGGCGGCGCTGGCCTCCAGATACACAATGCCCAAGCCCTCCACTTCCAGGTTCAACAGCCGCGATCGGCAGGGCATGGCGAAGACCGCGGCCGCCGCGTAGAGTTCGGCCAGTCGCGCGTCTTCCACACGACCCGTCAGTTCGATCGACGATGCCGCCGGGCTCGCCGCCGCCATCCGCCGCAGTTTGGCTCCATACGGTCCCGCGCCCGCGATCACCAATCTGGCCCCCGGATGGGCGGCCACCACTTCCGGCCAGCCGCGAATCAGCTGGTCCTGGCCTTTGCGCGGCACCAGCCGCGACACGCACAGAACCACCGGCCCATCTTCGCGCGCCCCGGCGCCATCCGGCGAAGGAGCCGGGGCAGGCATGGAAAGCTCGGCCTTGGGGAGCCCCGGCGTGAGCGGCGCTGGGGCCGGCGAAGCGGCATCGGCGGCAACCGAAGGCGCGCCCTCCTGGTTGGCGGACGCGGCGCCTGGGTGCGGCCCGGCCGACGGAACGCTGTCCGGCGGGCGGACGGCATCGGCGGCAGGCAAGCAGACTGCCCCGGGGAGGCGCGCCATCCGGGCGGCGGCGGCCGGACTGAGGGCCTTGGCGATCCGCTGGCGGGTGTAGTCGGTCAGGTAGGTGAGCACGTCAACGCTGTCGCCGATGCGCCGCAAGGCCTGCCGCGTGCCCGGGGCGGCGGCCCACCAGACCTCGTGTCCGTGGGTGGTGGCGACGATCCGGACGCCCCCGAGGCGCCGGCTCAACTCCCGTGCAATCAGCGCGAAGGGGGCGGCCGAGCCGAACCAGATCGCGTCCGCCTGGACGCCGCGGGCGATCGCGGCGGCGAACCGTGCCATGCTCCTGGTGGGCCAGAGCGTGCGGGCTGGATGCCTGACGACTTGGTAGGGCAGGGCGGCGTCGGCGCGGGAGGCCTGCTCGGCCGTGAAGGGAGCACGCGTCGAAGCCAGCACCGTGACCTCGTCCGGGGGGAACTGGTTCACCATTTCCGCGACGAAGGTCTCGATGCCGCCCGTGTTGGGCGGAAAATCATTGGTGATCACCAGCGTGTGCATGCGCCGCCTACCTACCGGTCGGCCCCTGGCCCGGCGCGGCTGGCTCCAACCGGGACGCGCGACGAGCGGCGCGGCCCGCCCGGGCCGCCCGGCTTACCTGGCCCGCCCGGCTTACCTGGCCCGCTCGGCCTACCTGGCCCGCTCGGCCTACCTGGCCTGCTCGGCTTGCCCGGTCCGCCTGGCTTACCTGGCCCGCCTGGCTTACCTGGCCTGCCCAGCTCGCCGGGACTGCTCGGCTCGCCGGGACTGCCCTAGCTGGGCGGGCCTCCGCCCCGCCCAGCCTTCCCCGGCCCGAAGCTGGGAGTTTGCTGGGAGTTTGCTGGTAGTTACCAGAAAGGGGCCTGTCCCCATTTTGGTTAGAGGCGCGAACGGGCGATCACTTCCTCGGCGATTTGGACGGCGTTGAGGGCGGCGCCCTTGCGCAGGTTGTCTCCGACCACGAACATGGCCAGGCCGCGGCCGTCTGGGACCGACTGGTCCGGCCTGATCCGCCCCACGAAGACCGGGTCGCGGCCGGTGGCCGCCAAAGGGGTCGGCACCTCGTCCAAGACCACGCCCCTGGCGACGCTCAACAACAGGCGGGCCTCGGCCGGGCCGATCGGCCGCGAAAACTCGGCGTTAATGGCCAGCGAGTGGCCGGTGAAGACGGGAACGCGCACGCAGGTTCCCGACACCGCCAAATCAGGGATGTCGAGAATCCGGCGCGACTCGTCGCGCAGCTTCTTCTCCTCCGTGGTCTCGCCCGAACCGTCATCAACCGCCGATCCGGCCCAGGCCAGCACGTTGAACGCGATCGGGGCTATGTAGGCGATCGGATCGGGGAAATTCACCGCCTGGCCGTCGAACCGCAGACCGGCCAGATCCTGGCCGGCCGCCACCCGCGCCTGCACGTCCAGTTCTTCGACGCCGGCCGGCCCCGTCCCTGAAACCGCTTGATAAGAGGAGATCACCAATCGACGCAGGCCGGCCGCGTGATGCAGCGGCGCCAACACCGGCATGGCCGCCATCGTGGTGCAGTTGGGGTTGCCGACAATGCCTTTGGGCGCGTCAGCCGCCAGCGCCCCATTGACCTCGGCCACCACCAACGGCACCTGCGGATCCATGCGCCAGGCCGACGAGTTGTCGATCACCAGCGCCCCAGTCGCCGCGAAACGCGGCGCCAGCTTCCGCGAAGCCTGCGCGCCAACGGAGAACAACGCGAAATCGAGATCCTTCGGGGGGTCCGCCTCAGCGTCTTCCACCACCACATCATGGCCGGCGAACTCCAAGACCCGACCAGCCGAGCGCGCCGAGGCGAAGAAGCGAATCGAGCGCACCGGGAACTCCCGTTCGACCAGCAGCGTGCGCATCACAGCGCCCACTTGGCCGGTGGCGCCGACCACCGCGACGTTATACCCCGATTCGGTGATTTTCATCGTCCAGTCCCTCCATAAACCACCGCCTCTTCTGCGGCGGAGTCCAAGCCGAAGGCGGAGTGGACAGCCCGCACCGCCCGCGCCAGCTCGGCCCGCTCCGTCACCACCGAAATCCGGATTTCCGAGGTCGAAATCATTTCGATATTGATCCCGGCGTCACTGAGCGCCGCGAACAGCCGGGCCGAGACCCCGGGATGGGACCGCATTCCGGCCCCGATCAAGGACAGCTTGCCGATTCGCCCGGAGTACTCCAGGCGCTGAAAACCGAGGTCGTCCTGAGCCGCCCTGAGAGCTTCGACCACGGCGGCGGCATCGTCGTTGGGCAAAGTGAACGAAATGTCGGTCCGGCCGGTGATCTCGGTGGAGACGTTCTGGACGATCATGTCGATGTCCGCGCCCGCCTCGGCCACGAGTTGGAACACGGCGGCGGCTTTCCCCGGCACGTCGGGGATATCGATGACGGTGATCTTCCCCTGGCTCGAATCGTGCGCGACCCCGGAGATCAGAGGTTGTTCCACTGGACCATTCTCACTTCCTGGACTGGCTGGTGTTGCCGGACTTCCTGATGTTGCCGGACCGGCCGGTATCGGCAGATTGGCCGGTATCGGCAGATTGGCTGGTGTCGCCGGACTGGCTGGTGTCGCCGGATCGGTCGAGCTATAGATCTCGCCCGGCCCGATCGGAAAAGTCGCTGCCCCCTCCACGATCAACGTGCCCGGGCGGTCCGAAAAACTCGACCGGACGTGCAGCGGGACGTGGTACCGGCGGGCGTATTCGACCGATCTGAGATGCAGGACCTTGGCGCCAGCAGCTGCCATTTCAAGCATTTCCTCATGGGCTATGACCGGAATCCGGCGGGCGGCGGGAACAATCCGGGGATCGGCGGTGAAGACGCCGTCGACATCGGTGTAGATCTCGCAGACATCTGCCCCCAAAGCGGCCGCCAAGGCCACCGCGGTCGTGTCGGACCCACCCCGGCCCAAAGTGGTCACGTCCTTGGTGGTCTGCGAGACCCCCTGGAAGCCGGCCACAATGGCGACGGCGCCGTCATCCAGCGCTCCTCTGATCCGCCCCGGCGTCACGTCGATGATCCGAGCCCGCCCATGTTCCGCGTCAGTGATCACGCCAGCCTGCGAACCGGTGAACGATCTGGCCTCATGCCCGGTGTCTGAGATGGCCATCGCCAGCAACGCCATCGATATGCGTTCGCCTGCGGTCAACAGCATGTCGAGCTCGCGGGCCGGCGGGTGCGGCGAGACCTGACCGGCCAAGTCGATCAACTCGTCGGTGGTGTCGCCCATCGCGGAGACCACCACCACGACCTCGTGCCCGGCCGCCCGGTAGGCGGCGATCCGTCCGGCCACCCTCAGCACGCTGGCGGCGTCCGCCACCGACGAGCCGCCGTACTTCTGCACCACCAGGCCCAACGCCGTCTGCCTTTCCGGTTCCAAACCATGCGCCGACCCGATTCGGGCCACCGTCGCCGCTTGCGGCTCCAAAGGCCGCCCGCCAGATTGTCCCACAAAGCCGGTGGCCGTGCTCAGTCCGCGCGCCCAGGCCCGTATCCCCGTGCCTTCCTCCGTGGTGCCCGATGCCGTCTCCAGCGGAGGTCCAATTGGTCACCTCCCGCTTAGGTTGCGCCGCCCACAACCAGACGAGACCGTTGGTTCCGGCCACGCCCCGGAGTTGTCACGCGACTGCGCCGATCCCCTGAGTTGGGTCACCCTGTCTGGATTCTCGCGGCCGAATGGCTCTGATCTGGTCCTATGGTTGGCTTTAGCGCCACCGCCAGGCACTAAACGGGGTCGGCGAAGGGGTGTGGCGGCTTGAACCCGGCGGGTTCGCACCGTCTCGGGGCGGCGGCGCAGGTCGCCGAGCCGGTCGGCCGCAGGCCGCGAATCACTCGCCAGGCGGCCTCGGCCCAGGGTGTGGTGGAGCCGACTTCGACGGAGAAAAGGCCGCAAACCGTCGAACTCGACCGACAAATACGCAAGGGGACGGTGATTGTGTTGATTCCGCATTCCGCAAGGGGACGGTGATTGTGTTGATTCCGCAAGCCGACGCATGCTTGCGGTTCCAGGCTCGGGCAGCTCCAACAAACTGATCGATCGAGCATTCCCGCCAACCACGACCCCCGCGACTCGCCCTGCCGGACGGCGCCCAGGAGACCTTCCGCAGAATGGCCAGGCGCCACTGCGGCACCCCCGCGTCATGCTCACGCCACGCTCACTCATGCTCATGCTCAGGCTCAGGCCGTGTCCCTGGCGGTCTTCGCCGGCGCCATCTGATCTTCGTTGGGTCGCCTTGTCTGGATTGTCAGGCCCGAACGGCTGTGACCCGGGCCGATGGTTGGCTTTAGCGCCGCCGCCAGGCGCTAAACAGGGCCGGCCCCTGAGGCGCCAAGCGGGTTGACCCAACTCAGGCCAGAGTTGTCACGCGACTGCGGCGATCCCGGGGGTTGTCAGGCGACTGCGGCGGATCGTGGTCAGCCGAAAGCCTGAGCGAAAGCGGCCAGGATGCTGGGGTTGAACAGGACGAACCGAACTAGCTGAACCTCGGTTTGCAGGTCGGCCAGCGCCGCCTTGGCCGCCAGCGCCACGTCCGTTGCCGCCCAGCCATAGACCCCGGCGCCGACGGCCGGAAACGCCACCGAACTGGCCCCCAACTGGTCGGCTAGGCGCAGCGACTCGGCGAAGCAGCTACGCAACAGAACCGGATCTGTTTGACCGGCATGCCGGTTGGGGCCAACGGTGTGAATGACCCAGCGGCAGGGCAGCGCGCCGGCGCCGGTGGCCACGGCCTGTCCGGTCGGCAGGCCGTCAGGCAGGCTGGTGCGCCGCAGTTCTTGGCATTCGGCCAGCAGGGCCGGCCCGGCTGCTCGGTGGATCGCCCCCTCCACGCCACCGCCTCCCAGCAGCGACGAATTCGCCGCGTTCACTATGGCGTCCACGGACTCGCGGGTGATGTCGCCCTGGGTGAGCTCGACTCTCATCTTCCAATGGTCGCAGCCGCCTTCCGCCGGCGCCAAGACGCCGGCCAGGTCATCGCGCCGCGCGCTTGAGGCTCCGGAGGCGCCTGGCCCAGGCGAATTCCCCCGGCCGCTATCGCGCCGCGCCGTTGAGGCCCTGGGGCGGCATCGGGGCCAGGCACTGCCGCCGGACTCAATGGCCGCGCCGCGCGGGAGGCCCTGCGGCGCGGCCTACAAGCTGCGGCGACCTTCGAGCGCGCGAGACAAGGTGACCTCGTCGGCGTATTCCAGGTCGCCGCCCACCGGCAGGCCGGAGGCCAGCCGGGTGACCGGTATCTCGAGCGTGCGCAGCGCCCTCGCCAGGTAGGTGGCGGTGGCTTCGCCCTCGATGTTCGGATCGGTGGCGACGATCACCTCTCCGACCGGTTCCGCGCCCAGCCGGGCCAGCAATTCGCGGATGCGCAGGTCATCCGGCCCGATCCCGCGAATCGGGCTGATTGCGCCACCGAGCACGTGATACAGACCCCGGTACTCGCGTGTCCGCTCGATCGCGATCACGTCCTTGGGCTCGGAAACCACACAGATCACCGCCTGGTCCCGCCGTGGGTCCTGGCAGACCGCGCACCTGGGCTGTTCGGCGATGTTGAAGCAGCGCTCGCAAAACCGCACCTTCTCCTTGACCGCGCCCAAAGCGCTGATCAGACGCCCCACGTCATCCGCCGGCGCGTTCAGAATGTGGAAGGCGATGCGGCTGGCGCCCTTGGGCCCCACTCCCGGCAGCGACGCCAGCTCATCGACCAGATCCTGCAAGGCGCCACCGAACACCAGGCCACCCTAGCCGCCCCAGGCCCCCGACCCGGGGATTGTTCACGGCGGGCGCGAAAACTTCTCCGCCGCTCCACACCTGGACCCGAATCGGCCGGGGAGTTACTCGGTTCACGCGATCCGCGAGCCGAACGGCCAACCGGGGTCACTATGACGAGGCGCCGGCGCCTGCCACACAGACGCCATCCTTTGCCAAGCAGGCGTCAAGCACAGGAATCGCCGCAGCCTTCTGCTCCATGCTAAGGTGAGGCTAACCTTAGTCCAGAAGGGCAACCTAACCAGACCCACCCGCAAATCAGGAGGACCTCTATGCCCCCCACGATCCACCACACCGGGAGCGCGCGCCGCGCCATTGCGGCCGCCGTCGCAGCGGCCGCCCTCGGCGTCAGCGCCTTGGCCGGCTGCTCTGACCGGGCCACGCAAGACGCGACCGGCAGCCCCACCCCGAACCAGACCGGCGCAGCGATCAGCTTCGAAGATCAGCGTGGCGTGACCGTGACCCTGGACGGTCCGGCGGACAAGATCGCCTCCGCCGTTATCCCCGCGCCCGCCATCATCGCCGCCGTGGACGGGTCATGGGACCGGATCGTGGGTATCAATCAATCCCTGCTCGACGCCAACAAGCTCGGCATCATCTCGAAGGCTTATCCGGCCGCGCTGACCACACCCGTGATCGCGGACAGCTCATTCGAACCGAACATGGAAGAAATCATCAAGCTGGCCCCAGACCTGGTTGTCCAGTGGGGTGACATGGGGACCGAGGTCACCGAGCCAATCGAACAGGCCGGCATCCCCACCGTGGGGCTGCGCTACGGCACCCAAGAAGACCTTGAGACGTGGATAACCATGTTTGGGCAAATAGTCGGCAAGACCGACCGCGCCAGCCAGATCATCGACCTGATGCATGAGGAAGCGGCGAACGTGGCCGCCAAGACCGCCGCCATCGGCGGCGAAAAACCTCGCGCGCTGTCCCTGTCCTACACTGACGACGCGCTCTCGGTGCCCAACGGCTCGGACTATTCGCAGTTCGTCTTCGACACCGCCGGCGTGACCAACGTGTCGAAGGACTCTGAGGCCCAAGACGGCATCGTCGGCCCGGAACAGATCATCTCCTGGGACCCGGAAATCATCTTCCTGTCGGCTTTCGGCCAGGCCACACCCGCAGACGTGTACGCGGACCCGCGCTTGGCGGATGTGTCGGCGGTGAAAAACAAGCGCGTCTACCGCAGTCCCCTGGGCTTCTATCGCTGGCAGGTGCCATGCGCCGAATCTCCGCTGATGTGGAACTGGGTGGCCTCTGTGGCCTACCCGGACGATTACGAAGTCGACTTCCGCGCGCTGATGACCGAACACGAACAGTTCATGTACAACTACACGGTCACGGACGAGGACATCGATCTGGTCCTGCGCGCGGACATCAACAATGACAGCTCTGATTACGCCGAACTCTTCGGCAAGTAGAAGGGCCGAGGGCCCCAAGGCCGCCCAGCGCCGCCGCGCCGCCAGGCGGCGCTGGGCGCTGGTGGGCCTGGCCGCAGCCCTCGGCGTCGCCTTTCTGGTCGCGCTGTCGGTGGGGCGCTACTCGGTGCCGCTGAACGAGGCAGCGCGCATCTTGGCGGCCCAGGGCCTCGAGATCACCGGCCTGGACAGCTGGTTCGACTTGCGTCGCACCTGGACCGACCAAGAGCAAACCGTGATCACGTTGGTCCGACTGCCGCGCTCGTTGATGGCAGTGCTGGCCGGGGGAGCGCTGGCGGTGTCAGGCGCGGCGCTGCAGGCGCTCTTCCGCAATCCGCTGGTCTCCCCAGACGTGATCGGGGTGTCGTCCGCATCATCCTTCGGCGGCGTGCTGGCCATCGCCCTGGGCGGCGGCGGGCTGATCCTGATGGGCGGCGCGTTCGCGCTCGGACTCGCGGCCGCCGCCCTGGTCATGGCCATGGGGCGGATCCGCGCCAGCTCGCCGATCCTGACCATTGTGCTCGGCGGGATAGTGGTCTCGGCCTTCTTCAACGCCCTGGTTTCACTGGTCACCTACCTGGCGGACCCGTACACCACGCTGCCCTCGATCACCTTTTGGCTGATGGGCTCGCTGGCGGCGGCCACCTGGACCAAGCTCTGGCTCGCGGCCGTGCCAATCGCCATCGGGCTGACAGTGGTGATGGCGCTGCGCTGGCGGATAGACGTGCTCTCGCTGGGCGACGAAGACTCGCGCGCCCTCGGGCTCAACCCCACGCGCCTGCGCTGGGTGCTGATCGTGGCGGTGTCGATGATGACGGCCGCCACCGTCGCGTCGAGCGGCGTGATCGGCTGGGTGGGTCTGGTGATACCCCACCTGGTCCGGCTGATGCTGGGCCCCGACCACCGGACGCTGATACCGGCATCGTTCCTCTTGGGCGGGACATATCTGCTGGTAGTGGACCTGCTGTCGCGTTCTATGACGGCCAGCGAGGTGCCTGTCGGCATCCTCACCGCGATCCTCGGGGCGCCGTTCTTCGTCTACCTGCTGATCACCCAAACCCGAAAGGATCCGGACCATGCTTGAAGCGCGGGGGCTGGGCCATCGCTACGGCGCGGGATCGTGGCTATTCCGCGACCTCGATCTGACCGTGGCCGGGGGCGAGGTGCTGGCCGTGCTGGGCCCCAACGCCAGAGGCAAGACCACCTTGCTGACCTGCCTGGCCGGGTTGCGGCGCCCCAAAGAGGGAACCGCCCGCTGCGAAGGCGGCGTTGGTTATGTGCCCCAAAGCCATGATTCTCAGCATCGGTTCGCGGTGTTGGACATGGTGGCCATGGGACGGGCCCGGCTGGTCCGCTCCTGGACCTCGCCCGGCGCGCAAGACCTGGAGGCGGCCTGGAAAGCGATGGCCCGGGTCGGCATCGACGACTTGGCCGAGCGGCCGTATGCCGCCCTGTCCGGCGGCCAACGCCAACTAGTGCTGATCGCCCGGGCGCTGGTGTGCGACCCGTCGGTGCTGATTCTGGACGAGCCGTGCGCCGCGCTCGACCTGCGCAATCAGCGCGCGGTCCTGTTGATGGTGGATGACCTGTCGCGTGAGGGGATCGGCATTGTCATGACCACCCACGATCCCGGTCACGCCCTCAGCATCGCCACCCAGGCGATCTTGATGGACGCCGAGACCATTAGCTGCGGCCGGGCCTGCGAACTGGTCAACGGCCAGACCCTGACCGAGCTTTACCGCACCCCCATTCACGCCACCACCGTCATGGCACCGTTCGGCGAGCGGGCTGTGGTGGTGGCCGATTTCGGCGCCGGCCGGGGCGCCGCGCGTACCGTTCAGCAACTCACTCACACCGAAAAGGGGACAGTCAAGTCATGACCACACCACCGGGCCAAACTCCGCCAATAGCAGAGTTCGTGATGCGCCCCGTTCCACCCGACCAGCGCCTGCAGCACGGAGGCCGGGTCGAACGGATCGACCTCTACCGATTGGATGACACTGATCTGACCGGGCGCCCGGGGGTGATCCTGGGCATCAGCGCAGATCAGCGCTATCTGGCCAGCCAGCGCGACCGCCTGGAGGGCTGGCTCGGCGCCGGCGGCCGCCTGCTGATCAACGGCCACCCGGTGGCCCCGTTCTTGAAGGGTTTGCCGCAGTGGCGCAAGCTCCATTTCCACGGCGTCGACGACATCTGGCTCACCGCCCTGGATCGCCACCCGATCTGGGACGGCCTGGACCGGCGCGACATCCTGCTCCGCACGGGGGTTCCCGGACCGCACAGTTTCGAGGAACTCCTGAAGATCGGCGTGGGCGGCTTCTACGCCCGCAGTTACATGGTCGGGTTGCCCGATGACGCCCTCCAGATCACCGGGATCGGCCCCGGCCGCCTGCCCGTCGACGTTTCCTACCGTCTGGGAGCGGGCGAGGTGATAGTGCACGCGGGCAACGATCTGATCGGCTTCGACACTCCCGGCACCACGGCCGAGGGCCTGGCGGGCAGAGTCCTGACCTATCTGGAAGGAGGCTCGCTATGAGCACGCCAATCGAAACTCCGCGCAGTCGCGAACGCGCCCGGGTCGGCTTCCTCCACCCAGGCAGCTTCTACCACTTGGCCGATCTGGCGGACCCGGCCGTGGCCGCCCGCGACGTGGTTGACCTTTACGCCCCCGAGTTGACTCCAAGCGCCCTGGACAACACTGACGCTCTGTTTGTCGCCTGCCGCCAACACCCGGCCATCATGGAACGCAACGCCCCGCTGGTTGTCGATTTCCTGCGGCGGCCGGGAGCGCGCGTGGTGATCGGCGGCGAGAACGGCGCCGGCCGCTGGCTTCCAGGAGTTCGGGAAGAAGAACGCGAGACCAACTTCTGGGCCTGGCGGACGGGGGAGGACACCACCAGGCGGTCGCTCAACCCCGACCACCACCTATGGGATTACCTGAACGAGGACTCGGTCCACTGGCACCATCACAACGCCTATGACGTGCCCCCGGGGGCGACCCCGCTGGTGGTGCTGGAGGAAGGCAACACGCCGCCCAAGGCGATCATCTACCACGACGCCGTTTCCTTCCCCGCCGAAGTGGTTGTGCTGGGAACCGATCCCACCTACCACCACGGCTGCGGCTTCATGCCGGGCGCCACCCAACTGCTCTATCGCCTACTCGATTGGCTCGGGTCCGCCCCGACCCGCTGACCCCCGGGGCGCCGCATGGCGCCCTGCACGCCACGCCTCGGTGTCAACAGCCCGTGAGGGCGTGGCGAACGGCCCCCTGCGAGGCTCTCGAGCACCGCAGGGGGCCCCCCTCAAGCTGGCGGGTCGGCACCGGCCGACAGCGGGACCGCGCCCTGCCGGATCAGCTCGAATTGGACGGTTTGCTTGCCCGATAGGGGGCGAGTTTGATGTCTTGCGAGCCGGGTGGGGTCGAATTCGGCAGCCGGTTTATGGCTCGTCGATCTCCTCGACGATCTCGCCCCCGAGCATCTCCACGACCAACGGCACACCCGTCAGGCCGCGCACACCGGCGTCCGCGTCATCCGGCGACGGCTCGTCCCTGAGGTCTTCCCCTTTGCCCGATGCCGACCGGTCACCCGTCTCTTCCGCCCAGGCAGCGCTCGCACCCCGAGCGCCGCCAGCCGTAGGCGAACCTCCGGGCGTTGCTGGAACCGGCGTCTCCTCCGGCTGGGTGCGTGATTTGGGGGGAGCCTGCCAGGGGTCGCTGCCCCCCGCAGCCTCGGTCGGCTCGGTTGGCGCGGGATGACCCTGGGCGGACAGGGTTCTGCGGCCGGCGGCGCCTTCGGCGCGCGAAACCTCGCGGTCCGCTGCTCCGGTGGCCGGCGGCGGGTCGGCCGGGGGTGGGCTGGGCGGGGCATCGGCTGGCGTCGTTTGAACTGGGCGGGTTTGAACAGGAGGGGTGTGAATAGGAGAGTCCTGAGTCGCGGGCTCGCCCTCTGCTGTCGCGGTCACCTGGATCGGCTGGCCGAAGGCCTCCGCCGCGGCTTGCTCGACGAGCCCATGGAAGCGTCGGTTGAAGGCCGCGGCCAGGTCCGGGCTGGCGAAGACCAGCGCCAGCCGTCCCCGCCCGGCGCCGACCGGCCGGGCGCTGTGGCTGAGCAGACCATACGCTGCCACCGAATGGCGCCTGACCTGTCCGAGTAGTTGCAGCCAGCGCTCTTGGTCGCCCTCCGCCCCGAATTCAGGGCCTTCGGCGCGGGCTTCGTCCGGCCCGGCGCCACCGCGTTCTGGTCCGCCACCTGTTCCCAACGCCGGCCCTAAGGGAGACGGCGGCGCGGACTCCGCCGGCGCGGTCGGCGGCGCGGATTCGGGCGGCGCGAACTCGGGCGCCTCAGGCGGCGCTGCGGATTCCGGCGGCCTCGGCGGCGCTTGGCTTGGCGCCGGCGCGAACTCGATCGGCTCAGGCGGCACTGGGCTTGGCGCCGGGGTCGCTCCGGCGCTCGGCCGGGAGGGCGGACGTCTTGAGCCTTGATCCGGCGCTGTGTCTGAGCCCCTCAGCCCACGCTCGCCAGAACCGGCAGGGGCGGCGCTCCTGCGGTCTCCTGGCGGGCGACCGCCATCCAGGCGTTGGCCAGCCGCCGTCGCAGCCCCCGAAGGCGGGCGCTGAGCTGGATGAACCGGATGTGTTTGACGCGCGGAGGCAGGGCCAGCCGGTTCCTCCCAGTCCACAAACCGACGGCTCTGGGCGCCGCCAGCCGCAGACCGCTGAGGCGTCCCGCTTGGAGCGCCGCCAGCCGGGGAGCGCTGAGACCTCCCGCCTGCGGCGGGGTCAATGTCCTGGCCAGACACAGGCGCCGGCGCCGGCCCGGCGGCGGCCCGGCGCGCTGGCGACTCACCTGGGACACCTGGTGGCGAAGCTGCCCCGGGCCGCCCGCTGGGTGGCGAGGGGGGCCGCGAAGTGGCGGCGGCGGCATCGGGCACGTGGGCGGACCCTGGCGGCTGGGAGGCGGGCTGATGGCCAGGCGCTTGGGCGGCCATCAGCGTGCGGGCGGCCAACAACTCCAAATGCAGCCTCGGCGAAGTCGCTCCCGCCATCGCGGCCAGACCGGCCGAGACCGAATCGGCGGCGTGAGTCAGGCGGACCAGGCCGAATTGCGCGGCTTGGTCCGCCAAGATCGCCACCTGGTCCTCCGGCAGGCCGCGCAAGGCCTGGCGCGCGGAGGGCCCGGCGGCGGCCAACACAATCAAGTCGCGCAGCCGCTCGAGCAGGTCTTCGGCGAAGCGATGCGGCTCCAGGCCGGATTCGACCACGGATTCGATCACGGCGAACATCGAGGCGCCATCACCGCGCGCCAACGCCGAGATCATCTGACCGATCAACTGGTCCGGAGTGAACCCGAGCAGGCTAGAAGCCCTCTCATAAGTGACCCGGCCGTCAACCGAACCGCCGATCAACTGGTCGAGGACCGACTCGGTGTCCCGGACCGAACCACCTCCAGCCCTCACCACCATTTGCATCACGCCGGGGGCGACCTCGACGTCCTCAGACCGGCTGAGCTGTTCCATGTAAGAGGTCATCAGACCCGGCGGGACCAGGCGGAAGGGGTAGTGGTGCGATCGCGAGCGGATGGTGGGCAGGACCTTGTTCGGTTCGGTGGTCGCGAAAATGAACTTAACGTGCGGCGGCGGCTCCTCCACGATCTTCAGCAAGGCGTTGAAGCCCTCGCGCGAAACCATGTGGGCCTCATCCAGGACGAACACCTTGTAGCGGTCGCGGGCGGGAGCGAAGACGGCCTTCTCTCTGAGGTCGCGGGTGTCGTCGACGCCGCCGTGCGAGGCCGCGTCGATCTCCACCACATCCAGCGACCCGCCCCCGCCGCGCCCCAACTCCTGGCAGCTGGCGCATTCGCCGCAAGGCTCCGGCGCGGGGCCCTTCTCGCAGTTCAGACACCTGGCCAGGATGCGCGCGCAGGTGGTCTTGCCGCACCCGCGCGGCCCTGAGAACAGATAGGCGTGCGAAACCCGACCGGTCTTCAGCGCCTGAGTCAAGGGCTCGGTGACGTGTTCCTGGCCGATCACTTCGCTAAACGTTTGCGGCCGGTAGCGGCGGTACAGCGCTTGGTTCACCCTATGAGCCTACGGCCAGCCACTGACATAGACGCCAACCTGCGAACTCGCGCAGGACCCCTCGCGTACCCAGCAGAGCCCGCCTGCCCTTGCTGCCTTCCGGCCCTGGGGGAATTCAGCGAGATGCCGCCACGCGAGGGGTCGGTGTCAAGGGTAGCCCACGCGGGGTTAGGGTTTGTTAGGCGGTGTCGATTCCGGCGTCCTTCGTGCCCGTGACACGAAACCAGGGTCGATGCCGCGCCGAACCCACCCAGCCGAGGAGCCGCCATGCCGCCGTCCACACCCGATTTGGCCGATCAGTTTCCCGATGCCGTCCAAGTCCTGTCCGCCGGGTTTTTCAGTTTCGGCGGCCGCGAGGCCTTCGGCGGCCAAGCCCAGACGGTCAAATGCTTCGAAGACAACTCGAAAGTCAAAGAGTTGGCGGCCACGCCCGGCCAAGGCCGCGTCCTGGTGGTCGACGGCGGCGGTTCGCTGAGGCGAGCGCTGCTGGGAGACCTGATCGCGGCATCGGCGGCAGCGAACGGCTGGAACGGTTTCGTGATCGGCGGCGCCGTGCGAGATGTGGAAGTCCTGCGCACCCTTGACCTGGGCGTCAAGGCGCTGGGCTGTATCCCGCTCAAGACCGACAAGCGCGGGTTGGGCGATGTCGGCGTCCCAGTCGAAATCGGCGGCGTCGTCGTCAAACCCGGCGATCAAGTCTTCGCCGACGCCACCGGCATTGTGGTCCTGCCCGCCGACACGCTGATCGTGTGATCTAGCCGGGGCGCCATCCCTAGGGTCCGGGGTCCGGGGTCCGGGGTTCGGCCCGAAGCCGGCCCATCACCCGCCAAACGTTGGCCCAGAACCATCCCAGTTCGCGCCCCTTGGGCGATTGGCGTTCGGGGTCAGTGCGTCACCCGGTTAATGACCGTACGCCGAGCCCTCGAGCAGGCAATAAGATGGGCTCAGAGCGCCCACGCTGATGAGGGCGCGCTGCCCAGTAGCCACACAGAACAGGACCCCCTAAATGAAGAAGCGCCTGCTGCTACCGTCTGTTTCTTTAGCACTTGTCGCCAGCTTGATCGCCTCTCCGGCGATGGCTGCCCAGACCCCTGAAGAAATCGACCAGTCAGTTGCCACCCACGAACAGCTCACCAGCATCATCACGGCCAGCGTAGACAGCGCCTACGCCGGCGTCACCGGCACTGTCCACGATCTGGTGGCAGGCACCGTCAAGAGCGCGATCGGCGACCCGCAGGCGGTGTTAGACCTGGCCACGCCGCTGATTAAGGCGTCCATCAAGGGCGCCATCGCCGCCTACATCCAAGATGAGCGCATTGACGCGCTGGTCGACCAGGCGGTTGACTCCGTGGCCACGTCGCAACTGATCAGCGACGTGCTCACGCACGAATTCGTCCAGGCGGTGTTGGCCCGGACGGTGGATTACGCGGTCGCGGACATCATCGCCTCGCTCGGGATCGACGCGGACAAGCAGGCCTCGGTGGACCAGTTGGTCAATCAGGTTTGGAACGCCCCGCTGGTCTCAGTCGGCACGGCTCCGACCAAGGTCAAGAGCGATCTGGGATCGCCTATCTACGCGCTCGGCCTGGGCGCCAACACGTCCTATTACAACTACAACATCACGGCCTGGAATACCCGCAAGGTCTTGTGGACCAATGTCAACGACACCCCCAAAGAGATCGTTGTGACGGGATGGAACCAGGGCAACATCGAGCTGCTGGCTTCTGGCACCGCTTACGTCAACGCCGCCGGCAAGGCCAGTTCGATCACGGCCACTCTGGCTGAATTGGACTACGTTTCGATCCTCATGGACGCCGGGCAGCGAGCGCTGCGGGATGAAATCGAGATCCGGATCGCCGCCGCCATCCAGTCCGTCAAGGACCAACTGGTGGCCGAACTGCAAGCGGGCCTGGCCGGCATCGGCGTCACGGTGACGCTGAACTCGACCGACTCTTGGGAGGCGATCGGCGCCCAAGTTCGCACCGCGCTGCAAACCACCGCCCAGGATCAGTTGAACGCCGCCCTGGCGGCCTTGCCTTGGGTCGTCACCCCCGGCACGCCGGACGAATCGTTCTTCGCCGCGCTCCAGCGGGTGGCCAACGACGGCGCGGCTTACCTGCGCAACTGGCTGCGCAACATCGATTGGCGGGCGCTGTTCCAGGGCAAGCCGACCGACACCGGCCCCAAGGCCCCGACTTTGACGGTTAAGACCGATCGCAAGGCCGTGGCCAACACCGACGCGGTCAATGTGACCATCGAGGCCCGCGACGAGTACGGCAACGTCTTGCCCGCCGCGCCGCTGGCGACCACGATCACCTATTCGCTGGGCGATTCTTGCCAGTTCCCCGCCGGTGTGGCCCCATCGCGCCGCACCTGCACCATCACCGCGCAGTACAACGGGCTGACGGCCACGACCGCGGTTGAGGTCTTCGACGCTACCGCCCTGGCCGCGCCGATCACCGGTGAAGCCATCCCCGGCGAGACGCTCAGCGCCACCGCTCCGGAAGGCTGGCCCACGATCAAGCGCTCTTGGCTGCGCAACGGGAAGCAGTTCTCCACTGCCGCCACCTACAAGCTGCCCACCACCGAGAAGCTCGGCAACGTGATCACCGTGACCCAGACTCTGACCTATGAGGGCCTGACCATTTCCGGCACCTCGCCGCAGGTCGTTGTCGGCGTCGGGGCGCCGGCGTCGCTCAAGTTGACGCCTGTCGCCAAGGCCATCACCAACGCCGGCGGGGCGGCTGTCACGGTGGTCGCCAAGGACGCCAAGGGGAACACGATCGCCGACGCCGCCGATGCCGTCGCCTACACCTATTCCCTTGGCCAGGGCTGCTCGTTCCCGACCGGGGAGGCTCCTTCGCGGCGGACCTGCACTATCACCGGCAGCCTGGGCGCTGTCACCGCCACCACCACGGTTGAGGTCTTCGACCCCAGCGCGCTGGCGGCGCCGATTTCCGGCGAGGCAGTCCCCGGTTCCACCCTCAAGGCCGTGGCGCCCGAGGGCTGGCCCACCACAACCCGTAGCTGGACCCGCAACGGCACGTTGTTCTCGACCGCGTCGACCTATCGGTTGCCGTCAACCGAAAAGGTTGGCAACGTGATCGCGCTGACCCAGAAGCTGACCTATCAGGGCTTGACGATTACAGGAACATCTCCCCAAGTGGTGGTCGGCCTGGGCGCCCCCGCCAGCTTGGCGCTGACACCGGTGGCCAAGGCGATCACCAATGCGGGCGGCGCGGCCGTGACGGCTGTGGCGAAGGACGCTTACGGCAATGTTCTGCCGGCGGGCGCCGCTGGCACCGCCTACACGTATTCTCTGGGCGAGGGCTGCGCCTTCCCGGCCGGGGAAACACCGTCGCGGCGGACCTGCACAATCACCGGCTCCTTCGGTGGCGTGACCGCCACCACCACGGTTGAGGTCTTCGACCCCAGCGCGCTGGCCGCGCCGATCGACGGCGTCGCCACACCTGGGGCCACCCTCAAGGCTGTGGCGCCGGAGGGCTGGCCCACGGTGACCCGCCGCTGGACCCGCAACGGCACGCTGTTCTCGACCGCGACCTCTTACAAGCTGCCGTCGGCCGAGAAGGCGGGCAACGTCATTCAGCTCACCCAGACCCTGAACTACCAGGGCTTGACCATCACCGGCACGGCGCCGGCCTTGACAGTCGTCAGGTAGCGCCGCCGTCGCCAGATCGCTCCGGGGCCGCCGACCGACACCACCGGCGGCCCCGGAGCTTTTCTTTGCCCTGCCGGACTGACCGATGTGGGCATGCCCAAGGCCCGGTCGCCGTAGTCTCGGACGGCGCCTGATCAACGTTTCCTGCGCCAACCGCTGGGCCGCGGCACGCCATTGCGGCGCCTGTGGACCGGCGAGGCTGGTCGGACCTGAGTTGGGTCACGTTGAGCCGTTTTTTGGAGTCGGAGGGCCCTGACCTGGGGTGATGGGTGTGGTTGGTGTCTGTGTGAGGCACTAAGTGCGGCGGGTAGGGTGGCGGTGTGGCTTGGATTCGGCGGGCGCGCACCCGGTAGGGGGGCGACTGCGGCGCAGATCGCCGAGTCTGTGGGCGGGAAGCGGCTCAGGTGAGGGCCAGCACCGGCCAGGCGATCACCAACAGGCGGACTATGCGGCCCGCAGCCACGCAGGCCACGAAATCGAACAGACGCAGCCGCAGCAGTCCGGCCGCGATCGAGGTTGCGAACAACGGCGGCATGCCCACCACCGCCGACAGAGCCAAGACCGCGTTGGAGCGCCAGCGCCGGTCCATCGCCGCGAGCAGCCGGTTACCCAGGGCCGCCCAGCGGCCGGGCTTGGCCTTACCCGGCTGATTGCCGGGCAAGGCAGGATCGGCGGCCAGATCGGGTGGCGCGACGGCGGCCGTGCGGTCAACGGGCAGGGCGGCCGGGTCGTGCGGCGCGACGGCGGCCGTGCGGTCAACGGGCGGCGCGGCCAGATCAAGCGGCCCGGCGGCATCGGCGGCCAGGCTGGGCTGCGCGACGGCGACGGTGCCGTCGAGGGGTGGGGCGGCATCGGCGGCCAGGTTGGGTGACGCGACGGCGACGGTGCCGTCAGAGGGCTGGGCGGCCGACTCCACCGAGACGGCAGGGACGGCAGTCGGGTCGAGCTGCGCGCTTACTCCAGCTGCAATGGCGGACGCGGCGGCGGATTCCGGTGGCTCGGCGGGACCGACTGCGGGGCCGGGATTCAGCGACGCACGCTTGGCTCGGCGCAGGCGCCAGCGGTGGCCGATCGCCCGGCCGCCCCGCGCGGCCTGGTAGACCACCACCTTGCCGGCGGTCTGGCCCAAGGCCAACGCGACCACCGCCGCCAGGGCCAGCGGGGTCTCAAAGCGCCAGGCGGCGGCGCCTGTCGCCAGTTCGGCGTTGACGACTGGGAAGACCGCGGAAGCGAAGCCAGTGCCCAGGCTCCCGACGATAACTCCCAGCCACTCGATCATGTGCGGACTGTGGCCAGGGCGGCCACCCGCCAGGCCGAAACCAGTTTGAGGACCAGCTGCGCGCAGGCCAGCGCCAACCCGACCCAGGGCGGCAGTGTCAGCAGGACCAGCAGCAATAGCCCGGTGTTGGCGGCCTTGGCCGGCGGCGACCAGTTCCACAGGTAGATGGTCCGGTCGACTTTGTAGAAGTAGTTCGGACTGAGGATCGGCCAGTGCAGGAAAGCGCAGCTCAGCAGCGCGTCCACGACCATGAACTGGACCCAGTAAACCGCCAGCGCGGGCGTGAATTCGGGCCGGATCACGATCAGAGTGGCGATGCACAGCGACGAACAGCCGCGATCCGCCAGGATGTCGAACACCGCCCCGAGCCTGGTCTCCTGACGGAGCCAACGGGCCACCCGCCCGTCCGCGATGTCGCCCACCCAGTAGGTCGCGTAGGCGGCGATCAGCAATGGGACGCTTCCCAAGCGCAGCGCCACTGCGCCGAGCGCGATTGCCGCCGCCGTGCGCACCACCGTGATCAGGTTCGGCCAGTTGGCCACCCGCGCCCCGCCCACCGTCAGCTCGCGCAGACCTGGTCGCCGGTGCCCCGATTCCATAGCCAACCACTTTAGTGGCCTGTCTCGGGCGCGTTCTCGGCCGGGCGGGCCCAGGTGACCCTGACTCGGGCATCCACAGCCGGGGCCTGTCCGGCGGCTCCGGCCCGCGCCAGTGCCGGCAGGGGAAGAACCCGGGCCGAGCCGCCGAGACACACGCCATCGCCGCCAAGGCGTCAGCGCGGTCAGTGTCAGCCGTGCGGGCTAGGGTTTGGGGCATGCGATTGATCCACACCTCGGATTGGCATCTGGGCCGTTTCCTGCATGGCGTTGATCTGCTGGAACACCAGGCCGCCTATCTGGATCATCTGGTCGACCTGGTCCGCGATGAACGGCCCGCGGCCGTGCTGGTCTGCGGCGACGTCTACGACCGCGCCGTCCCGCCGGTGGGCGCGGTCCAATTGCTCGAGGAATCGCTGATTCGCCTGGCTGAGGCGACCCAGGTGATCGTGATCTCCGGCAACCACGACTCGGCCACCCGGCTCGGGTTCGGTTCCAAGCTGATGCGCCCGGAGATAAAGCTGTTCACGCGCCTGAGCCAGGTGGGGCAAGCGGTAACGGTCCCCGATCCGGATGGAGGGCCGGGCGCGCTGGTCTATCCTGTTCCGTTCCTCGACGTCTACGCCGCCGCCGAGGGCTTCTCCAGCCAGGAGAATTCCGTCGCCCGCAGCCATGAGGCGGTCTTCGCGGCGGCGGCGAAGCGAATTCGGGCCGACCTGGCCAGGCGGGGCTTAGCGGCACCGCCGGCGCCGGCGGGGCATGCCCAGTTGGGCTCCGACCGACCAGCCGTAGTGGCCATGGCCCATGCGTTGGTGGTGGGAGGAGAGCCGAGCGAGTCGGAGCGGGACCTGACGGTGGGGGGAATCGCGACGGTGCCCGCCGGGGTCTTCGAACTGATCGACTATGTGGCGTTGGGACATCTGCACGGCCCTCAGCGGATTGCCGCGGCCGAATCGCAGCTGATCCGCTATTCAGGCTCGCCGCTGGCGTTCAGTTTCTCCGAGGCGCGCCAGGTCAAGTCGACGGCGATGGTGCGCTTGGAACCTGGTGGTCCCCGAACGGAGTTGATCCCGGCGCCGGTTCCCCGACCAATGGCGCAGGTAGAAGGGACACTCGCCGAACTGGAATCAAGGCGGTTCGACCCGGTCGCCCAGAACTGGCTGATGGTCACGGTGACGGACCAGAGCCGTCCGGACAACATGACCGGGCGGATCGCGCGGCGCTTTCCGCACGCCCTGGTGACCAGGCATCTCCGGGCCGGTCCGGCCGGCACGGCGGCCACCGGCAGGGTCACCGCCGCCAGCGACCCACTCCAGGTGGTGGCTGATTTCCTCGAGTACGCCGGCGGGACGCCTGCCACAGACGCCGAGCAACAGGAAATCCGAAAAGCGCTTGAGGCCGTGGGACGGGCAAGGGGCGAACTATGAGACTGCACCGGTTGGAGTTCGCCGGGATAGGTCCCTTCGCCGGCGAACACAGCATAAGCTTCACCGACCTCACGGCCTCCGGCCTGTTCCTGTTGGAAGGCCCCACCGGCGCGGGCAAGTCGACGCTGATCGACGCGCTGGTCTTCGCCCTGTATGGCTCGCTGGCGGACAACGGCGGTTATGACCGCCTGCGTTCGGACCACGCTGGCGCCGACCAGGAGTCCTTCGTCGACCTGGTCTACGAAGTGGGCGCCGGCATCTACCGAATCAGGCGCACGCCGCGCTACGAAAAGGCCAAGCGGCGGGGCGAGGGCACCACCACCCGTCAAGCCACCGCCCACCTCTGGCAGCTAGCCACCCCCGAAGATAAGACCGGGCAGCTTCTGGCCACCAAGGTCGAGGAGTCCGGGGCGGAAGTGCTTCGGAGCATCGGGCTCAGCCGGGAGCAGTTCGTCCAGACCGTGGTGCTGCCGCAAGGCCAGTTCGCCTCCTTCCTCAAGGCCGAGAACGAGCAGCGCCGCGTCTTGCTCCAGCGCATCTTCGGCACGGAGTTGTATCAGCGGCTGGCTGAAGAACTACGGAATCGCCGCGCCGCCGCCGGCGCCGTCCAACAGGAGATCGCGACGGACCTCAGGAACGCCGCCGTCGGGTTGGCGAAGGCCGCCGGCGTGACCGCGGAACAGAGCGACCAGTTGGCCCAATTGGCCGGAATCGTCGCCAAGGAACCTGAGGCGACGGAACTGCTCGAATCCAGCGAGAGCATCTGGCATGCCGCCCTCAGCGGAGCGGTCGACGCCCGCCACGTGGCCGTTGACGCGGTCGCCGCCTCGCAACGCGCCCAAGACCTGGCCGCGAAGAGCCGCACGCAAGCGGAACTGGCCGCCACCAGGCGCGACCTATTGGGGCGATTGGCCGCCCTGGAGGCGGACTCGCCGCGCCGCCAAGCCGCCGCCGAAGCAGTCCGCGCCGCGCGCCGCGCCGGTCCGGCGATCCCTGCCCTGGACTCCGCTCGCGACGCCGCCGCCGCTTCAGCTAAGGCCCGGGAGCTGGCGGACGGACTTGGCCTGGCGGACGGCGCGGCGGAAGAGTCCGTCCTGCAGGAGGCGCTGCAGCAAGCGCTTGAACACTCCCGGCGGCTGTCCGAACAACTCGACGCCGCCCGCGAGTTGGAACGTGCCGCCGCCCGCGAACAGGCCGCCGTAGCCGCGTTGGAACAGGCCACCGGAGATTTTCAGGAAGCCCAAACCGCCGCCGATGCCGCCGGGCGGGCCTTGGCACGGCAAGCTGAGTTAGGGCCCAGCGCCAAGGAGGCTGTCGAACGCGCGGCCCAACAGGTGGCCGTGGTCAAGGAGTACGGTCAGGCGGCGGCTGCGCTGGCGGCCGCGCAAACACAGTTGGAACTGGCCAAACGGGCTTACGGCGAGGCCCAGCAGACCGAATCGCGGCTGCGCGAGCTTCGACTGGCGGGTTTGGCCGGCGAAATGGCTGCCGCGCTCGAACCCGGTCAGCCTTGTCCGGTCTGCGGCGCGGTGGAGCATCCCGCGCCGGCGGCTCTGGCACAGGACCACGCCAGCCGCGACCAGGTAGCGCAGGCCGAGACCTCACGAGAGGCGGCCGAATCCGCTTACGAGGACGCTGCTCGCGCTGCCAACCAGGCCAAGGACCTGGTCTCCCGGCTCGAGGGGGGAGGCGGCCAGGCCGACCCGGCCCAAGCCAAGCACGCACTGGGCGCTGCCCGTAAAGTGCGGGACCAGTTGGGCGATCCTCACAAGCTCAAGGCCGCCCTTGAACAAGCCCAGGCGAACCTCGAGCGCACCCGCGAAGCGGCGGAGACGGCCCAGGCAGCGGCCAAGGCCGCCCATGATCAGGTTGTCGCAACCAAGAGCCGGGCGGACGGGGCCACCATCGATGCAGCCGCCGCCGCATTGGCGGCGGCCCAGACCGAAGCGGACCTGGCGCGCCAGCGTCTCCAGGCCGCTCAGCGCCTGGCCAGCGCGACTGAACTGGCCGAGCTCACCGCCCAAGGGGCGCAAAGAGCCCTGGTCGAAGCAGGTTTCGCCAGCGCGGAGGAGGCCCGCGCCGCCGCCCTGCCGCCGGCAGAAATCGAGCATATGCAAGCCAGTCTGGAGAAGCTCGCGGGAGAGGAGACCAGCCTGCGCCAGCGCCTGGCGGAGCCGAGTCTGGCCCAAGTCAGCGGCGACCCGGATGCCTTGGCCGAGGCGGCGGCGCAGGCCGCCGCAGCCGCGACCACGGCGGAAGCCGCAGCCCGCGAGGCGGCGGAAGCCGCAGCCCTGGCTGAAGGAAAGGCGCAATCGACCGGTCAGGCGGTGGCCGAGATCCGAGCCGCCCAGGAGCGGTTGGCCTGCGCGCAGGCCGAATCGGCGGCTTTGGCGCGGGTCGCCGATCTGGCAAATTCGGGCCAAGCCAACCTGCGTGATGTCGACCTGCCCACCTACGTCCTGATCCGTCGTTTCGAAGAGGTCATAGACGCGGCCAACGCCCGCCTTGGTCCCATGTCAGACGGGCAGTATCTGCTGGAGCGCAGCGACACCAAGGAGGCGACCCGCAAGCGCCGCACCGGACTGGCCCTGCGTGTGATGGACAACTCGACCGGACAGGCCCGCGATCCCAGGACGCTGTCCGGCGGCGAGACGTTCTACGTCTCGCTGGCCCTGGCCCTGGGCCTGGCCGATGTGGTAACTGCCGAGGCTGGCGGCATCTCCCTGGAGACCCTGTTCGTGGACGAGGGCTTTGGCTCGTTGTCTGATGAAGCCCTCGAATCCGTCCTGACGCAGCTGAACCGCATCCGCGCGGGCGGTCGCGTGGTCGGCCTGGTCTCCCACGTGGAAGCCCTCAAGCAGGCCATCCCAGACCGCATCGAAGTGCGTCCTTCCCGCCAAGGCGGCTCAACGCTGCGGGTCCGCTCTGCGGTGCCGTGAAACGACCAGGCCGCGATGCGCCCTCAGCGCGATGTTTGTGGGCGCCACGCACGCCCGGCGGTTCGCGGCCGGCTCGCACTCCGACGGCCGGACAACCGAGGCAGCGAATAGCCGACAGGAGCCGGGCGAGGAGCCCCCAGCGCGATGTTGGTGGGCGCCACGGACTTCCGGCGGTTCGCGACCGGCTCGCAGGCGGCCGGCCGGGCGACCAGACGGCCGGACGGCCGGACGGCCGAGGCAGCCAACAACCAGCCGGTGGAGGGCGAGGAGCCCCCGCTACCCAAAGACCAGTTGTTTGGCAACGGCAACGATTTCACGCAGGTAGCTGGCCGGTTGGACGTACCAGAGAGTGTGGGAGTGCAGATGGTCCGCCTTCAAACCGGTTGAGCGGGCCACCTGCTCGGCCCGGAAGACATGGAACTCGCTGGTCACAAAGGCGATCCGGTAGCCGGTCGGCAGGCGTTCGTCCAGCAGGGCCTTGGCGAAAGCGAAATTCTCAGCCGTCGAGGTGGACTTGTCTTCCTTGACGATCCGGTCCGCCGGCACTCCGCGCCGCACCAGATAGGCGCTCATCGCTTCAGCCTCTGAGATGTCCTCTTGCGGGCCTTGACCACCGGCGACCACGATCAGCGCCGCTGGATTCCGCCGGTGGTATTCAACGGCGACATCGAGCCGGGCCGCCAGCACGGCGGTGACACTGCGGCCGTGGACGCCCGCCCCCAGGACGATCAGCGCGTCATCCCGATCGCCGGCGGTGTCGTGGAGCCCATAGGCCGCCAGGCCAACGCTGGCCGCCAGAATCGCCCCACCGGCGGCCAACGCGGTTGTCCGCAGCCAGCGGATGCGGCCCAGTCGCCGTGAGGCCCCGAATGAGACCATGACCAAGCCCACGCCCGCTTCCAGAATCACGCCCGAGTTCATGTTGGTCTTGATCGCCAGATAGGTGGCGTTGCCGATAGCCGCCCCGCCCAGGCCGAACGAAGCCAACCGGACCAAGGCCGCCACCACGCGGGACCAACGGGCGCTGGTCGCGGGGCTGTCACTGGATGACGGCATCGACCAAATTCTTGGCTGCGGCCTGCACCTGCGCCAAATGATCAGCCGAAACGAACGATTCGGCGTAGATCTTGTAGACGTCTTCGGTCCCCGAGGGCCGGGCGGCGAACCAGGCCCGGTCGGTGGTGACTTTCAACCCGCCGATCGGCGCGCCGTTGCCCGGCGCTTTGACCAGGCGGGCGGTGATCGGGTCGCCGGCCAGTTCCGTGTCGGTCACCTGGGACGGGTCGAGGGCGCCCAGCGCGGCCTTCTGCTCCCGACTGGCTGGAGCGTCGACGCGGGCGTACCAGCTCCGGCCGAAGACCTCCGCCAACTCGTCGTAAACCTGCGACGGCGTGCGTTCGCTGACGGCCAGGATTTCGCTGGCCAACAAAGCCAGGATGATCCCGTCCTTGTCGGTGGTCCAGACCAGACCGTTGCGGCGCAAGAATGAGGCGCCGGCGGATTCCTCGCCGCCGAAAGCGACCGAACCGTCCAGCAGACCGGGCACGAACCATTTGAATCCCACCGGCACCTCCATCAGCGCCCGGCCCTCGTTGTCCGCCACCCGGTCGATCAGCGACGAGGACACCACCGTCTTGCCGACGGCTGAGTCTTCCGGCCAGGCCGACCGGTGGCCGGAGAACAGATAGGCGATTGAGGCCGCCAGGTAGTGGTTCGGGTTCATCAAACCGCCGTCGGGGGTGACGATGCCGTGGCGGTCGGCATCGGCGTCATTGCCGGTGGCGATGTCGTAAAGTGGCCGCCCGTCCGGTCCGGGATGGTCCAACAGCGAACGCAGCGAGGCCATGGCGTACGGCGACGACGGGTCCATGCGGATCTTGCCGTCCCAGTCGAGGGTCATGAATCGCCAGGTCGGGTCGACTGATTGGTTCACAACGGTCAGGTCGAGGCCGTACCGTTCCCCGATCGCCCCCCAATAGTCAACTGACGCGCCGCCCAACGGGTCGGCCCCGATCCGAACGCCGGCGCGGCGGATCGCGTCCAGATCGACCACGTTCGCCAAATCGTCAACGTAGTTCGACATGAAGTCATAGGCGACGGTCGAATCGAGGGCCAAGGCCTTGGCGACGGAAACGCGGGGCACCGATCCGACTTCGCGCTCGGCCAAGAGCTGGTTGGCTCGCCGGGCGATCCAACCGGTGGCGTCGGTGTCGGCGGGGCCGCCGTTGGGCGGGTTGTACTTGAAGCCGCCGTCGCGGGGCGGATTGTGCGAGGGCGTGATGACAATGCCATCCGCCAAACCTTTCCCGCTGGTCCTGAGCCCACCGGGCGCGGTCGCCCCGTTGGCCACCAAGATCGCGTGCGAGAGCGCCGGGGTGGGGGTGAAAGAATCGCGGGCGTCGATCCGCAGTTCCACTCCGGCCGCGCCCAACACCTCGACGGCGGTGCGCCAAGCGGGCAGGGACAACAGGTGGGTGTCCCGCCCCACGAACAACGGGCCGTCGATCCCTTGCCCGCGCCGGTATTCGATGATCGCCTGCGTGATCGCGATGATGTGGAACTCGTTGAACGCGCCGTCCAACGACGATCCCCGGTGGCCGGATGTCCCGAAGACCACCTGCTGGTCCGGGTTCGCCGGATCTGGCTTGATGTCGTAATAGGCGTCTTCCAGCGTCCTAAGTTCGATCAGGTCGGAGGGTTGGGCTAGCTGCCCTGCTCGTGGATGCATGATCCGATCTTCCCACCGGCGCGCGGACCTCGCCGACAGATCGGGGACCGTCTTGGCCAAACCCGCCAGAAAAGTGTGACGAACAACACACTTCCCGCCGGAACTTTCATCTCGGCACGCTCGTTTTAATCAACAGAAGGTCCTGCTTTAGCTGATGCGCGTGCTCTGGGGCGAAGTCGGTATGCGCCGCAAGCAGGACCTTCTCCATTTCCCGGTCCCTGGCGCGGAACCGCCCATCGCCGGCCAGGGGCCGGGGTCCAACCCAGCTTGAGGCTAGGCTGGCAACGATGAAAGCAGCCCCGTCCGCCGTGGCGCAAGACTACCTGAAAGTCATCTGGTCGATCCGCGAGTGGGATGACCGCGAGCCGGTCACCACCGGCCTGTTGGCCGCACGCCTGGGCGTGTCCGCGTCAACCGCTTCGGAAGCGATCAAGCGCCTGGTTGAACGTGGTCTGGTCGGCCACGCCCCCTACGCCGCCATCGAGTTGACCGAGGAGGGCGAGCGCCTCGCCTTGGCCATGGTGCGCCGGCACCGACTGCTCGAATCGTTCTTGGTCAGCCATTTGGGTTTCGGTTGGGACGAGGCGCACGATGACGCCGAGGTGCTTGAGCACGCCGCCTCCGATAGGTTCGTGGACGCGATCGACAGCCTGCTCGGCCACCCCGAACGCGACCCCCACGGCGACCCCATCCCCACCGCCGAGGGAGTCATCGCCCACCCGCCCGCGCAGCCCCTCGCCACGACGCCAGCCCCGACAGGAGCTTTGGTGGAACGGATTTCCGATGCCGACCCGGCGATGTTGCGCTACTTCGCCTCAGTCGGTTTGGTCCCCGACGCCGTCATCGCCGTGGTCGAACGTCGAGACTTCGCCGGC
Organism: Bifidobacteriaceae bacterium; assembly: GCA_031270825.1. Lineage (GTDB taxonomy): Bacteria > Actinomycetota > Actinomycetes > Actinomycetales > WQXJ01 > JAIRTF01. Next base: position 1,255 of record JAISXH010000039.1, on the reverse strand, counting down.
GTCCTGACAGTACGCATCGAGGCCACCGGCCAAGTCATCGAACTGGGCGACATCGCCGCCGAAGCCGTCTGGGTCTCCCCCCGCCCCTAGCCCCGACCCAAGGACTCTCCTTATCTCCCGATTGGCGGCAGACGCTTTCGGCGCGTATCCGGTCACCTCCAATAGTGTGCTTTCACCTGCGCAAACACGCCGCCGATGCCGTTCATCCACTTTCGCCGTCCTGCTTCGTTTGGCGTTGAAACCGGTCAGTTTCCGGTCAGCCGGCTGGGCGGTGATATGCGGAAACCCAGCCGCGAACGACGTGGCCGGTGTCCGCCCCACGAGACGCGACGTGATCGCCCACCACCGCCTGACCTCACCTGCGGCCGCCAGCATTCGCGGTTGGCGCGCTGAAGTGGCAGCATAGTTTTCGGGTTGTCGCAAGTCGCCGGGCTTGCGGCGTCGGCACGTGAGAGGGGGCCATCGTGCGCGTGGGCCAACGTTTGGATCGCATCCACCTTGGTGAGCCCTGAGCCCGCAGCCTTCGGGGAGCGCGCACCTAGTCGCCGACATCATGTAGACAAACCCCCGATGCTCATGAACCCAGAAGATGTCGACCTCAAAGAGAGGATTTCATCATGACCACCTGGCGAAAGTGCGGAATCTGTTTGGTGGCGGCGGGTATGGCGATGGCCTTTGCCGCACCGTCTGAGACTGGTGCCACCACTGAGCTCCCCGGAACGACTCCCGGGCCTGCTCTGAGCGTCGCGACCGGCACGGTCGAAGGGGCGGACCAGATCCCGTTCCAAAGGGCTGGCCCGAGCGAGTTCTTCCCGGTCGAGACGGACTGCCTTTCCTTCGGCGACAACGGATACCAGATCTGGAGCGGCGAGTTCGCGCCCGGGTTGCACCGGCTGAGCGACAAATTGTCGGCCATCGTGGCGGCCAATGAGGCCGTCACGGCGGGCGGGGCGATCTGTTCTGACCGGTCCGGGGCGGCGGTCTTCGTGGCTGAGCGGACCCCCGAGCTGATGGCCCAGATCGACGCGGTCGCAGCCGAATACCCGTCACTGCCAGTCGAGATAGTGGACGTCGCCGTCGGCGCGGGCACGGCCATGCCCGTGGCGATGCGGTTGTTCGACGCCGATTTCGGCGCTTCCGTGACGTTGGTCGGGGTGGACGTGTACACCGGTGGCCTATTGGTCTCGGTCCTCCCCGAGGCGATGTCGCGCGAAGTAGACCCCATCACCGCGGAGACGATCCACGCCCACGTCCT
>JAISXH010000034.1 GCA_031270825.1 Bifidobacteriaceae bacterium | reverse complement strand
CGACGCATCTGTCTCGGGTTCGACGGGTCGGAGCAAGTGCTGGCGCGGGGGTGGGGCGGACCGACGCATGTGTCTCGGGTTCGACGGGTCGGAGCGAGTGCTGGCGCGGGGGTGGGGCGGGCGGCATCGGCGGCTGGTAAAGTTGTCGGCTGGTGCGCCCGTGCGGGCGCCCTGGGGCCTTAGCCACTGGGTCGGCCCCACGCCTGACCGGCATACGGTTAGGCGCGTTTCGGAACAACACGAACAGGAGTTGCCACGCGATGACATCAGTGCGTCGCGCGCGCCGACAGGTGCGCGAATCAAGGGCCTTGGGTCTGGCCCTCACCCCGAAGGCCGTCAAATACTTCGACCGGCGTCCGTATCCGCCGGGTGAACACGGCCGCGGGCGCAGGCGGACCGAATCCGACTACGCCATCCGGTTGCGGGAAAAGCAACGGTTGCGCGCTCAGTACGGCCTGCGCGAGAAGCAGATCGTCCGGGCTTTCCAAGACGCTCGCAAGCAACCCGGCCTGACTGGTGAGGCTCTGGTCGAACTCCTGGAGGTGAGGTTGGACTCGTTGGTCCTGAGGTCGGGTTTCGCCCGCACCATCTTCCAGGCTCGCCAGACCGTGGTCCATCGCCACATCTTGGTGGACGGCAGACTGGTGGACCGGCCGTCCTTCAGGGTCAAGCCCGGCCAGATCATCATGGTCAAGCCGAAGTCGCAGCCGCTGGTGCCGTTCCAGGTCGCGGCAGCCGGAGCCCACCGGGACGCCCAAGTCTGGCAGATCCCGGAGTATCTGGATGTCAACTTGGAGCGACTGCGGTCGCAGCTGGTTCGGGCGCCAAAGCGCTCCGAAGTGCCGATCATTTGCGATGTCCAACTGGTCGTCGAGCACTATTCTCGCTGACCGTGTCCTGACCGAACGGTTCCGCAGGCCGATCAGGGTGACGAAGCGTTGGCACTTAAGCTGATTCCTGAGCAACGCGGCCTCCACCGGGGACCAGGTCGCGGCAGAGGAGCTCTGGCAGGTGACAGACTGGAGCCCCCGGGAAAGAGCCGGACTGGAGCTGAATAGCTCCAGGGACGTGGAGAGGAAGAGGACCGTCATGACTCTGGGCGAAGTCGCCGGACTGATCGCGGCGTTGGCGTTTGTGGCCTTGGTGGGGCTCCTGGCTGTGCCGGTGCTGAGGCTGGGCCGGGTCTTCCAGGAGGCGACCAGGTCGGTTAAGGAACTCACCGACCACACCCTGCCGATCTTGGACGAGGCCGCCACCACGGTGGCCGAGACCAACGCGCAGCTGGAGAAAGTCGACACCATCACCACTGCTGCCGCAGATGTGTCGCAGAACGTGTCAGCGTTGACGGCGCTGTTCTCGGCCACGCTGGGCGGGCCGCTGATCAAGCTGGCGGCGTTCACCTACGGTGTCAGAACCACCGTCGCCGGCCACGCGCCCAAGAAGGGGCGCCGGGCGAAGTCTCGGCGGCAGAGCTCGCCGAATGACTCGGGGGGTGCTTAGGGTGTACCGGTTCATCCGGACCGCCGCCATCCTGACGGTGGGGATCGGAGCCGGCCTAGGGCTGGCGTTCTGGGCCTATCGGCGTTTCGAAGCCGCTAGGCGGGCGGTGTCGCCGGAAGGGATCGCGGGCAGGATCGACCAGACCGTGGCCACGATGGGCGAAATGGTTGATGAGATCCGCGAGGCGGCGGCTCAGCGAGAGGCCGAGTTACGCCGCACGCTGTTGAAGGCCGAATAGCCGTTTGGCGACTTGACGCCTGGCCGACAGCCGTCTGACGAATCGCCGAATCGCTGAATTGACGAATTGACGCTTGGCGAACAGCCACTTCAAGGAGAGGACCAGATGCGCACTTCGGAAATCCGCAACCGGTTCCTGAGCTACTTCCAGGACCGGGACCACGTGGCCGTCCCGTCCGCGTCACTGATCAGCGAAGACCCGTCGTTGCTGTTCACCGTGGCCGGCATGGTGCCGTTCATCCCGTACATGCTGGGCCAGGTGCCCGCGCCTTGGCCGCGCGCGGCATCTGTCCAAAAGTGCCTCCGCACCGGTGATATCGACGAGGTCGGCAAGACCACCCGCCACGGCACGTTTTTCCAGATGAACGGTAATTTCTCGTTCGGCGACTACTTCAAGCGGGGGGCGATCGCGCACGCCTGGGAACTGGTCACCGGCGCCCAGTCTGATGGCTTCTTCGGCTTCGACCCAGACAAGATCTGGGTGACTGTGTTCAACGACGACGACGAGGCCGCCGCCCTGTGGCGAAGTGTCGCCGGCCTGGCGCCGGAGCGCATCCAGCGCCGGGGTATCAAAGACAATTTCTGGTCGACTGGCCAGCCCGGTCCAGCCGGACCGTGCTCGGAAATCTATGTCGACCGGGGACCGGAGTTCGGTCCGGATGGCGGCCCGATTGCCGACGAGGAGCGGTTCTTGGAGATCTGGAACCTGGTCTTCATGGAGTTCGAGCGTGGCCCTGGCGGCGCTAAAGAGGACTACCCCCTCCTGGGCGAGCTGGAACAGAAGAACATCGACACCGGCATGGGCCTGGAACGGGTCGCCTTCCTGCTCCAAGACGTGGCCAATGTCTACGAGATCGATGAAATCGCGCCAGTCATCCGCCGTACCGAAGAGCTGACCCAGCGCTCGTACGGAGCCGACCATGACGCCGACGTCCGGATGCGCGTCATCGCCGACCATGTCCGCTCCGGTCTGATGGTCATCTCGGACGGCGTCACCCCGTCCAACGAGGGCCGGGGCTATGTGCTGCGTCGCCTGCTCAGGCGGGTGGTCCGTTCGATTCGTCTGCTCGGCGTCGAGGAGCCGGTCTTCCCCGAGCTGTTCGAGGTCTCGAAGGAGGCCATGGTGCACTCCTACCCGGAGTTGGAGCGCGATTGGGAGCGCATCTCCGGCACCGCGTACAGCGAAGAGGACTCCTTTCTGCGCACGCTGGCGGGCGGCTCGACCATCCTGGACGTCGCGATCGACAAGACCAAGGCCGCCGGACGCCAATCGTTGTCTGGCCAGGACGCCTTCCAGCTGCACGACACCTATGGTTTCCCCATCGACCTGACCTTGGAAATCGCCGCCGAACAGGGCCTGGCGGTGGACGAAGAGGCTTTTCGGACGCTGATGCGGCAGCAGCGAGAGCGGGCGCGGGCGGACGCCGTCGCCAAGAAGACCGGCCACGCCGACACCTCGTTGTATCAGGACCTGGCCGCTCGGATCGGGCTGACCGACTTCACCGGTTATGTCGAATACGAGACGCGCGGGCGGGTGCTCGCCTTGATCCGCGATGGCCAGGGCATCCCGTTGGTTCAAGCCCCCGCCACCGTCGAACTGATCTTGGACAAGACGCCGTTCTACGCCGAGGCGGGAGGCCAGTTGGCCGACCAGGGCATGATCGAGTTCGACTCCGGCGCCGTCTTTGAGGTGGACGACGTGCAGCGGCCGATCAAAGACCTGTCGGTCCATCGCGGCCGTCTGATCGAAGGGAACCTCGCCGTTGGCGATCAAGGATTGGGTCGGATCGACGTGGCCCGGCGGCGCGCCATTTCGCGCGCCCACACCGCCACCCATATGGTCCACAAGTCCTTGCGGGAGCAACTCGGCTCGACCGCCACGCAGGCCGGCTCGGAGAACGCTCCGTCCCGACTGCGTTTCGACTTCCGTTATGGCCAGGGTGTCTCGCAGTCGGCTCTGGGCGAGATCGAGGAGAGGGTCAACACCGTCTTGGCTGATGACCTCGAGGTGACCGAAGAGCTGATGGAGTTGGACCAGGCCCGCGAACTCGGCGCAATGGCGTTGTTCGGGGAAAAGTATGGCCGGATGGTCCGCGTGGTCTCGATTGGCGGTGACTGGTCGCGCGAGCTCTGCGCCGGCACCCACATGCGCCGTTCGGGCGAGCTGGGCCGCATCTCGCTGCTCGGGGAGGCCTCGATCGGTTCGGGCGTGCGGCGGGTGGAGGCCCTGGTGGCCGATGGCGCCTACGCTCACCAGGCCAAAGAGCACTTGCTGGTGTCGCAGTTGACGGATGTGCTGAAGGTGCGCCCGGACGAGTTGGTGGACCGGGTGGGCGCGCTGGTGGCGAAGCTGAGGGAAGCCGACAAGTCCCTCGCCGCGATGCGTTCGGCCCGGCTGGCCGCCCAGGCGCCGGAGTTGGCGGCGTCAGCTCGCGGAGTTGCCGGGGTGCGGCTGGTGACGGCGACTTTGGTCGATGCCGCCGGCGACGACCTGCGTCAGCTCGCTCTGGATGTGCGTGCGCGTTTGGGCGAGGAAGACCCCGTCGTGGTCGCGTTGGGCTCCCGGGACGCGGACTCCGGCAGGGGCGTCTTGGCGGTGGCGGTGAACGATGCCGCTCAGGCCGTCGGTTTGAAAGCCGGGGTTTTGGTGGGGCTGGCTTCGCGAGTTTTGGGCGGGGGCGGCGGCGGCAAACCCGCACTGGCCCAGGGCGGCGGGGCGGACGGCTCCAAACTGGATGAGGCCTGGGCCGCCATCGCCGCCGCGCTATGACCGGACCTGCGCCCGTCTGTGGCGGTGCGGTGGACGGCGATCGTCGGATCGAGGCCGCGTGGCCGCCGGGTCCGCGCCCGGCCGCTGATCCGAACCGGACTAGAGGCGCGCAGGCGCCCGATCAAGACCGACCCGATCTGGCCGCCGAGGGAGCCGAATCGGACGAGGCGCGCCAAGCCGACGTCAATGTCGATGTAGACCTCGAAGTTGACCTGAGGAAACCCCGGCCCGGACCGTGGCTGGGCGTCGACTTGGGACAGGTGCGGATCGGTCTGGCTCTGTCGGATCCGGGGCTGGTCCTAGCCATGCCTTTGGCGACCATCGACCGAGCAGGACGTTCAATAGATGCCCTAGCCGGGTATATCGCCACGTTGGCGGTGGAAAACAAGGCGTGGCGCGTCATCGTCGGCTGGCCGCTCAACATGGACGGCACCAGCGGCCCGAAGGCGGCCGAGGCCGCCGCGCTGGCGGCGGCGCTGGAAGTCCGGGGCGTCCCCTCGGCCCTCCAAGACGAGCGCCGGACCACCGCCCAAGCCAGCGCCCAACTGCGCGCCGCCGGCCGCTCCGCCAAACAGCAGCGCCAAGTGATCGACCAGGCGGCCGCGGTCCTGATCCTCCAAGCCGCCCTAGACACCGCCCCCTAACCCCAAATTCCGCAAGGGGACGGTCGTTGTGTTGACTGTAGCGCGCGGGGGCGCCGATGGACGATGGCGTGCACAAGGCGACGGTGATGGTGCTTACTGGCACGATTACGCAAGGGGACGGTGATTGTGTTGATTCTCCTGCGGTCCCACAGGCGGCGGCTGATCGCAGACACGCAAGGGCGCGGTGATTGTGCTTACTGGCATTGGGGCCCACCGGGGAGACAGTGGTGGTCGCAGTAGGGACAGTGGTGTCCGTCCCGGGGGGATGTGATTGCGCCGGCTGGCGGACGACACCTCGCCGGTCTGACGCATCGGCCGCCCTACCCGGCTGCTAAGGTCGCGGGGTGAACCTTGCCGAGCCGATCACGTCTTTGGCCGATCCTCGTGCGCAGAGGATCGCGGACCTGGCCAAACCTTCACACTCGAACACCAAGGTGGCGTTGATCGAAGACGCGGAGCCGCTGGCCAACGCCCTGCGGGCGGGTGTCGGTTTCATTGAGGTCTGCTACGAGCAGGGCCATCCGGTGACGGCGGAGTTGGAAGACCTGCTAGCACAGGCCCGCGTGCCAGTGGCGGTGGTCGAAGGGGCGATTCTGACGCGACTCTTCCGCACCGACAAACGGCCCAGGCTGTTCGGGATAGCCAAAGTGCCTCGCCCATCGAGGCTAGAGGCGTTGTTGGAGCGGCCCGGCGACGTCGTCGTCCTAGACGGTGTGCGGATTGTTGGCAATATCGGCGCGATTGTGCGAACGGCGACCGCCTTCGGCGCGGCCGGGTTGGCGTTGATCGACTCTGGTTTGGCCACCATCGCCGACCGCCGCCTGCTGCGCGCCAGTCGGGGCTATGTTTTTTCCCTGCCGGTGGTCCTGACCGAAGCGAACGAACTGGCGCGGTTCCTGGGAGACGAAGCGATCCCGATCACGGTCCTGGACGCGGACGGCGCCAGCACGCTGGCCGAGTTGGCCCGGCGCCCCGGTCGAAGAGCCCTGGTTTTCGGCAACGAGCGAAAAGGCCCATCGGCCAGCCTTCGGGGAGCCGCTCCGGAGCCGGCCATTCGGCAAGACGCTCCGGGCGGCCCGATCACGCCAGTTCAGCAGACTCTCGAAGCGCAATCCGGCCGGCCGGAGCGGGATTCGGCCCCCGACCGCCTGAGCGCGGTGGCCATACCCATGCCAGGCCCGGTCGAGTCGCTCAACGTCTCCGTCGCGGTGGCGGTGACGTTGTATGCGCTGACGGCTTGGGGTTCGTCACTCTGAAGTGTCCGATGCCGTCCGGCGCCGCAGGTGCGCGCCAGGCGTCTGAGCGCGGTGTCCATACCGATGCCGGGTCCGGTCGAGTCGTTCAATGCCTGTGCCGTGGGGGCGTGTCGCGGTGGCGGTGACGTTGTACGCCCTGACGGCTTGGGGCTCGTCAGGCTGAGGTGTCCGATGCCGTCCGTCAATCTCCAGCCATCCGGCGCGGCGGTCGCCGGGCAGCGCCGGACCGGAGTTCCCCGAAGGCGGACTAACGGAGGTTTGCCCTGGCCAGCGCGGGGATTGAGGCAAGCCGAGATCACGAAACGGTAAGCTCGTCTGTTGTGAGCGAGCAGTGGACCCCCTTTGACCCCGATCCGGCGCCACAGCCTCCTTTGGCGCCGCCGCCGGCGGCCGCGCCACCACCGCCGATTTACGCGCCGTTCGAAACCGATGGACAGGCGCATGTCGCTTCCCGCCGTGAGTTGCGCGAAGCGCAGGCGGCGCAGGCGGAGGCGGTCAAGGAGGAGCGGCAGGTCAAGCGTCGCCGCCCGATCACCGCAGCGGTCGTGACAGTGCTGGTGGTGGTTATCGGCGCGGTCGGATTCATCGCCGGAAAGCCACTCTATGATCGGCTCACCCAGCCCAAGGAGACCACCATCACCGACTATCCCGGACCCGGCCAGGGAGAGACGTCGATCACGATCGAGCAGGGCGATCCGGGCGCCGTGATCGGCCAGAAGCTTGTCGAGGCCGACGTGATCGCCACCGTCGGCGCATTCATCACGGCCTGGGACAAGGCGGGGGAGCGGGCGTCGTCGATTCAGCCCGGCACCTACGCGCTGTTCAAGCAAATGAGCGCGGAGGGCGCGTTGACTGCTCTGTTGGACCCCGCCAACCGCAATGCCATTGTCTTCACCGTGCCGGAGGGCAAGCGCGCCGCCGAGGTGTACCAGATCATCGGGTCGGCTATCGCCAAAGCCGATTTGGGCGCCGATGCCGACCCGGCGGTTTTGGAGCAGAAGGCCGCCGAGGACGCCCAGGTGGTCCAGCAGGCGGCTGGCGACACGGCGGCCATTGGTTTGCCGCCGGAGGCGAACGGACTGGTCGAGGGTTGGTTGTTCCCCGAGACCTACAGCTTCAACATCGGCACTGAGCCGTCGGAGATACTGGCCAAGATGGTCTCTCAGACGATCGCCGTGCTCGAGAGCCTGAAGGTCCCCCGGGAACGGTGGCTGGAGGTGCTGACCATCGGGTCGTTGATCGAGAAGGAAGGGAAGCTGCCTGAGGATCGCGCCAAGGTGTCGCGAGTGATCCAGAACCGCCTGGCGGCGGGCACCAGGCTGCAGTTCGATTCAACCGTGGCGTACGGAGTGGGGCGCTTCGATCAGTCGGTCGCCACGACCGACGCGGAGAGGAACGACGACAACCCCTACAACACTTACAGGGTGCCGGCTTTGCCGTCCGGCCCCATCTGCAATCCGGGGAAAGCCACCATCAACGCGGCCCTGGATCCCGCGCCCGGCGCTTGGGTCTTCTTTTGCACCTGGAATCTTGACACCGGCGAGACCCTCTTCTCCGTCACCGAAGAAGAACACCAGAAGTGTGTCGAGAAGTGGCGGGCCTGGGAACGGGAACAGGCCGGATGACGAACCGAGCGGCTGTGCTCGGCAGCCCGATCGCCCACTCGTTGTCGCCCGCGCTGCACAGGGCCGGCTATACCGCCCTGGGCCTGACCGATTGGGCCTATGAGGCGCTGGAAATGACTGAAGAGCGGCTGGGGCCGTGGCTGGCCGGCCTGGGGCCGGAATGGAAGGGCCTGTCGTTGACAATGCCCCTGAAACGAACTGTGCTCGGTTTGGTGGACCACGTCCAGCCGTTGGCGAAGCTGGTGGGCGGGGCGAACACGGTGGTGTTCAACCAGGCGGGCGCTGTTGGGGCGAACACCGATGTGCATGGGATTGTGGCCGCGATCCGCGAAGCGCGCCCGGATGGCTGGGGCGCGGGCCGCGTCCGGTCCGCCAGCATCCTTGGCGGCGGCGCCACGGCCGCCGCCGCTTTGGCGGCTCTGGCCGAATTGGGTGTGCGGCGCCCGCGCGTCTACGTTCGCTCCACCGCCCGCGCCCGTCCGCTGCTTCAGGCCGCCGGCCGCATGCGGGTCGCCCCTGAGCTCCACAAGCTGCGAGACGATGCCGTGGCGTCCGGCTGGGCTGCCGATCTGACTATCTCGACCCTGCCGCCCCGGGCCGCAGACCAGTTGGCCGGCCAGCTGGCTGGCGGGTCGGCCGCCAGCGCGATTTCGGCGGGCGGGCTGCTGCTTGACGTTGCCTACGATCCTTGGCCTTCGGTCCTGGCGACGGCCTGGGAACGGGCGGGCGGAGAGGTGGTCAGCGGAAAGGCCATGCTGTTGCACCAGGCGGCCGCCCAGTTCCAGCTGATGACCGGACACGCCGCGCCCCTGGAGCAGATGCGTGCGGCGATTGTCTGAACCGGGCACAATGGGTCCATGTTGCGTTGGCTGACGGCTGGAGAATCGCATGGTCCAGCGATTCTGGGAGTGCTGGAGGGCATTCCAGCGGGCATCCAGGTTGAACCTGAGGACATCGCCCAAGCGCTGGCGCGCCGGCGGGCGGGACATGGACGCGGCGCCCGCATGGGCTTCGAAGCAGACCAAGTGACGGTCCTGGGCGGAATCTGGAGGGGCGCCACCACCGGCGGCCCGGTCGCGATCAGCATCGCCAATTCCGAATGGCCGAAATGGCGTGACGTGATGTCGCCCGAAGCCGGGCCGGCGCCGGATTCGGCCCGCGCCGCCGAACTGACCCGGCCCAGGCCGGGCCACGCCGATCTTGCCGGCATGCTCAAGTACGGACACACCGACGCGCGTGCCATCTTGGAGCGCTCCAGCGCCCGGGAAACCGCCGCCCGGGTGGCGATCGGCGCGGTCGCCGAAGCGTTCCTCGAACAGGCTCTGGGCGTCCAGATCGTTAGCTGGGTGGTGCGCCTGGGAGGCCTGACGGCATCGGGCCCGGCGCCGGCGCCTGAAGACGCCGCCGCCCTCGACGCCAGTCCGGTGCGCACCCTCGACCCGGCGGCCGCGCTAGCCATGACGGCTCGAATCGATGAGGCGAAGCAGGCCGGTGACACCCTCGGCGGGGCGGTCGAGGTGATCGCCTACGGGGTGCCGGTGGGACTGGGTTCACATGTCCAGGCCGACCGCCGCCTCGACGCCGAACTGGCCGGCGCGCTGATGGGCATCCAGGCGATCAAGGCGGTCGAGATCGGCCTGGGCGTCGAGGTCGCCAACCGACCGGGCTCCCAAGCGCACGATCCGATCACCCGTCGGGGCGGGCGGGTCGCGCGCCTGTCGAATCACGCCGGCGGGATCGAAGGCGGCATGTCGAACGGCGAGCCGGTGGTGGTCCGCGCGACCATGAAGCCGATCCCGACCGTGCCGCATGCCCTGGCCACCATCGACACCACGACCGGCGCCCCGGCCCCGGCGCACCACCAGCGTTCTGACACCACGGCGGTTCCGGCGGCGGCGGTGGTGGCGCAGGCCATGGTCGCGCTGGTCTTGGCCCGGGCGGCGCTGGAGAAATTCGGCGGCGACTCGTTGGCGGAGGTCCGCCGCAATGCCGAAGGCTACCTGAACGCTGTTCCGGAGCAGCTCAGGTGAACACTCAGCTGAGCACACTGGCGCTGATCGGCCCGCCGGGCGCGGGCAAGACCACAATCGGCCGTCGTTTGGCCGGTCTCCTGGAGATCGATTTCATCGACACCGATGAGGCGGTGGTGGCGGCGGCGGGCCAGCCGATCGCCGAGATCTTCGTGGACCAGGGCGAGGACGCCTTCCGGGTGTTGGAGCGGCGGGCGGTGGCGGACGCCCTGGCGCGGGCGCGAAGCACGCCAATGGTTCTGGCTTTGGGCGGTGGCGCGCCGCTCGATCCGATCACGGCGGCCGAGTTGGAAAGCGCCACGGTTGTGTTCCTAGACGTGTCTGACGCGGTGGCCATCCGTCGCGTCGGACTCGATTCGCCGCGGCCCCTGCTGGCCGCGTCACCGCGCAGGGCTTGGCGCGAGTTGATGGCCAAGCGACGGCCGGTCTATGAGGGCCTGGCCGATGCGATAGTCCAAGTTGACGATCTCACCCCCGATGACGCCGCTGGCAGGATCGCGGCCCTGTTGACCGAAGGAGAGCGATGAGCAAGATAGGGATCACAGTTGAGGTGGATCAGCCCTATGATGTGGCGCTGGGCCGAGGATTGCTCTCGGACCTGGCGGCCTACTTGCCGGATGACGCCAAACGCCTGATGATTCTGTTCGATCCGGTGGTGGCCGGGCCGATCCCGGCCTTGGTGGACGATCTTCGCCGGGACGGCTTCGAAGTGCATCTGCTGGCTGTGCCCAGCGGTGAAGAGGCGAAGACCATCGCAGTGGCCACGGCGGTCTGGCAGAGGCTGGGCGAGGCGGGGTTCACGCGAACCGACGTGCTGATCGGGATCGGCGGCGGAACCACCACCGATCTGACCGGGTTCGTGGCGGCGACTTGGCTGAGGGGTGTGCCGGTGGTGCTGGTCCCGACCACTTTGTTGAGCATGGTTGACGCCGCCATCGGCGGCAAGACCGGCATCAACACCGACGAGGGCAAGAATCTGGTGGGCTCTTTTCATCAGCCGGCCGCCGTCATCTGTGACCAAGACCTATTGGGCACCTTGCCGACCGAGGAGATCGTCTCCGGCATGGCGGAGGTCGTCAAAGCCGGGTTGGTGGCCGATCCGAGCATTCTGGACGTGGTCTGGTCGGGCCCCCAGGAGACCTTGAAACCGACCAGCCCGTTGCTGACCGAGTTGATCCGGCGGGCTGTGGCCGTCAAGGCGGAGGTCGTGGCCGATGACCCAGACGAATCCGGGCGGCGCACCATTCTGAATTACGGACACACCTTTGGCCATGCCATAGAGCAGGTCGAACACTTCAAGTGGCGCCACGGCGACGCGGTCGCGGTCGGCATGGTCTACGCCGCCGAAGTCGCCGTTCGGGCCGGTCTGATGGACCCGTCGTTGCTGGGGCTGCACCGTGAGCTGTTGAGCGCCGTCGGCTTGCCGATCGCCTACAACTCCGGCCGCTGGGCGCAGTTGTGGCCAGCTATGCGCCGCGACAAGAAGAACCAGGGCCGGACCCGCCGCCTGGTCCTGCTCGAGGACGTGGGCCGTCCGGTGGTGGTCCGGGATATCCCCGAGGACCTGCTCGAAGAGGCCTACCAGGCGATTTCGGCGGTGCCGGGGGCGGCGCCCTACCCGGTCAAGACCGCCGCGGACTACACCTTGGAGAACCCCTACGGCACGCCCGCCTACGTGCCGCCGGTGGATGAGGACGCGCCCGCGCCGCCCAGCCAGTCGGGCAGTGTGGTCTCATGATTCCAGCCCGGATCTCCAGCTTTTGGACGATGCCGTTATGACCGTCCCAGCCCCGGCCGCGCCTCCCAGCCCGGCAGCCGGCCGGCCGGTCTGGGTGCTAAACGGGCCCAATCTGGGCCGACTGGGCGCCCGGGAGCCTGAGATCTACGGCCGCGCCGGCCTGGACGACTTGCGCCAAGCCTGCCTTCAATGGGGCCAGGAGCTGGGCCTGGCGGTGGAGGTCCGCCAGACCGACTCGGAAGCGGAATTGATCGGCTGGCTGCACCAGGCGGCCGACCAGGCCATCGCGGTGGTTCTCAATCCGGCCGCCTTCACCCACTATTCCTATGGTTTGCGCGACGCGGTGGTTCAAGTGCCGCTGGTCATAGAGGTGCATCTGTCCAATCCGGCCGCGCGGGAAGAGTTTCGCCACAACTCGGTGATCTCGGCTGTGGCCAAGGGGACGATCGCCGGATTCGGCGTCGACTCCTACTACTTGGCGCTGTCCGAACTGGCCCGCCTGGCGGCGGCCTCAACGTAAAGGGCTTCGATCTCCGGGGCGAAGTCGGCCAGCACCAAGGACCGTTTGACCTTCAGCGACGGCGTCAAATAGCCGTTCTCCTCGGTGAAGTCGACCCCCAGAATGCGGAATTCACGGATCGATTCGGCCCTCGACACGGCCTGGTTGGTGCGGGCCACGGCCCGTTCCAGGGAGACGCGGATGTCCGGGTCGATGCGTGCCTGTTCGATTGTCAGCGACGACTTGCCGTGGTTGGCCAACCAGCCCGGGATCATCTCCTCGTCGAGGGTGATGAGCGCGGCCACAAACGGGCGTTGGTCGCCCACCACCACGACTTGGGAGACCAGCGGATGGCCACGCAGCCGGTCCTCGAGGGTGGCTGGAACGACGTTCTTGCCGGAGGCGGTGACGATCAGTTCCTTGCGCCGCCCGGTGATGGTCAGGTAGCCGTCTTGGTCCAGCGAGCCGATGTCGCCGGTGTGGAACCAGCCGTCCTTGAGGACTTCGGCCGTCGCCTCCGGGTCGGCCCAGTAGCCCCGGAAGATGTGGAAGCCTTGGGCCAGGATCTCGCCGTCTTCGCCCACGGCCACGGTCTGCCCGGGCAACGGCGGCCCCACCGTGCCGATCTTGTTGACCTTCTCGAGGTTGACCGCCGTGGGGGCGGTGGTCTCGGTCAGACCGTAGCCTTCATAGACCGTCAGGCCGATCCCCCGGAAGAAGTGGCCCAGGCGTTCGCCCAGCGGGGCGCCGCCGGAGACGGCGTGGACCAGGTTGCCGCCCATCATCTTGGTCAGCTTGCGGAAAACCAATTGTTTGGCGATGGCGTACTGGACGCGGCGGACCGGGGTGAAACCGCCTCTGGAGTCCAGCTCGCGGGAGGACACGATCGCCACCTTGGCCGCCCAGCGGAACAGTTTCAGCTTGAGGCCGCCGCCGGTCGAGGCCTCGGCGGCGTTGTAGACCTTCTCCAACACCCGCGGCACCACCAGCAAGAAGGTCGGCCGGAACGAGGAAAAGTCTTTGATCAGGGTTTTGGTGTCCGGGGCGTAGCCCATGATGGTGCCGGAGTGCAGGGCGATCACGTTGATCACGCGCGCGAAGACGTGAGCCAAAGGCAGGAACAGGAGCGCCCGCGAGCCGGGGTGGCAGATCCAGTCCAGAGCGATGGCGGCGTTGCGGGCGGCGGTGGTGAAGTTGAGATGGGTCAGCTCGACGCCTTTGGGCCGGCCGGTGGTCCCGGAGGTGTAGATCAGGGCGGCCAGGTCGTCTCCCTGGACGGCTTCCCGGCGGGCTGCCAGGGCGGCATCGGACACTGACCGGCCCTGCTGGACCAAAGCTGGGATGGCGGCATCGTCCAAGACCCAAAGCCGGCCCTGGTAGACCGAGGAGACGGTCTCGGCGTGGGCGGCGGTCTCGCAAACCACGGCCGCCACAGCGCTGTTCTCGATGATCCAGCGGGCCTGGGCGGGCGACGAGGTCTCGTAAATGGGGACGCCGACCGCGCCGACGAACCACAGCGCGTAGTCGAGTTGGGTCCATTCGGGCGAGGTCCGGGCCATCACGCCGACGCGATCGCCGTGCCCAATGCCCGCGGCCACCAGTCCTTTGGCGAGGGCTTCGACGGAGATGACGAAATCATGCGCGGAGACCGGCCGCCAGCCGTCGCCGTCGCGGACCTCGATGATCGGGGCGGCCGGGTCGCGGTCGCGCCGTTCCAGGAGAAGATCGGCGATCGACTCGTCCGGGTCAGGCGTCCTCAGCGCGGGCGTGGATGAAACCTTCATGGCCCGGACCTTAGCCGTCGGGAGGCACCCTACGCACCCGTAGGCGCACGGCCAGTAGGATATCCGGGGCCAATCCCAGCAACAACGACGGAGAGATTTGTGGCAACCACCAATGATTTGAAGAACGGCCTTGTGCTCAACTTGGACGGCGGGCTGTGGACCGTGGTCGAATTCCAGCATGTCAAACCAGGCAAGGGCGGCGCTTTTGTGCGGACCAAGCTGAAGAACGTGCTCACCGGGAAGGTGGTCGACAAGACCTTCAACGCCGGCGTCAAGGTCGACACCGCGACTGTCGACAAACGCGATATGCAATACCTTTACCGCGACGGCGAGTCCTTCGTGTTCATGGACAAGGACACCTACGACCAGGTCGGCGTGGGCGAGGCGACGGTCGGCGATGCCGCCCATTTCCTCTTGGAAGGCCAGGACGCGATTGTGGCCACGCACGAGTCCGAGCCCCTGTACGTGGAGCTTCCCGCCGCCGTGGTCTTGGAGATCACCTACACGGAGCCGGGGCTGCAGGGCGATCGGTCGACTGGCGGCACCAAGCCCGCCACCCTGGAGACCGGCTATGTGATCCAGGTGCCGTTGTTCGTTGAACAGGGCACGCGCGTCAAGGTCGACACCCGCAATGGCGACTACCTGGGCCGAGTCACCGAGTGAGTCAGTCTTTGGAGCCGGCGGCCGAGGACCTGGCCGCAGATGCCGCCGCGGCTCCGACGGCGGAGCCTGTCGAGGTTCTGGCCGGGGACCTGGCTGCGGATGCCGCCGCGGTTCTGGTCGAGGACCCGACTGAGGTTCCGACTGCGGAGCCTGCCGGGGTCCCGGCCGCAGATGCCGCCGCGGCTCCGGCGGCGCATCGGGGAGCGGGCAAGGGCTCGCGCTCGGCCGGGCGGCGCCGGGCTGTCGAGCTGGTATTCGAGGCCTTCAGCCGAGGGCTCGCCCTGGGCGCCTTGCTGCGGGAGCGTTCGCAGCTGGCCACGACCGATTGGGCCTTGGAATTGCCCGATGCCGCCCCCCTGGGTTCGTACACGGTCCAGCTAGTCGAGGGGGTGGCGGCCCGCCAGGCCGAGATCTCCGAATGGCTGGACACCTACTCGCAGCGTTGGCCGCAATCCCGCATGCCGGCGGTGGACCGGGCGATCCTCTACGTGGGCGCCTACGAGGTGGTCTTCGAGGACGACGTGCCCGACGAAGTGATTCTGAAGGGCTCCGCCGACCTGGCGGCGAAGCTCTCCACGGCCAAGTCGGCCGATTTCGTCTCCGGCTTGCTCGGCCGCCTCTCCAAGATCAAAGACACCCTGCTTTAGCCCAACCCCATTGGGGACGCCAGCTACGGCCGGGGCAAGGACAATTCGGTACCGTGGGGGCACAACGGCAGTCGCAGGCAGAGGCAGGGAGACAGCTATGAATGATGTGACGGTGGCCGTCGGCCAACTGACGCCGGGCTGCCACGTCGAGGCCAATTGGGCGCAGGCAGCCCAATTGATTGCGCGGGCGGCACAGCTGGGCGCGTCTTTGCTGGTGCTGCCTGAGACGACCATGCTGGCCATCACCCCGACGGCGGAGTTCGGCCGTGTCGCCCGGTCGGCCTGGCCGGGTTGGCTAGACAAATTGTCCGATGCCGCCCGCCGCCACGCCATCGCCGTGGTGGCCGGGGGTTTCGAGCCGGCGGAGGACCCCGCCCGTCCTTACAACACCCTGGCGGCGGTGGATCGCGACGGCGCGCTGGTCGCCACCCAACGCAAAATCCATCTCTACGACGCCTTCTCCTATCGGGAATCGGACCATGTCAGCGCCGGCGCCGAACTGCCCCAGGTGGTGGAGTTGGCGGGCCTGAGCCTAGGGCTCGTCAACTGCTACGAGTTGCGTTTCCCGGAACAGGCGCGGTCCCTGGCGACCCAGGGCGCGCAGGTTCTGGTGGTGGCGGCGGCATGGATGCCCGGGCCTTTGAAAGAAGGACACTGGAAAACTCTGATCCGGGCCCGAGCGATCGAGAACACCGCCTATGTCATGGCCGCCGGCGTCACCGGCAGCCAGGGGATCGGCTTGTCCCAAGTCGCCGACCCGATGGGCGTGGTTCTGGCGCAGGCGGGCGAGACGCCCATGGCGCTAGCCGTAGCCGAGATCTCGGCCGAGCGGCTGGCCCAGGTCCGTGCCACCTTGCCGGTGCTGGCCAACCGCCGCATCGAAGTCGACCTCCGCCTGACCTGAGCTGTCCGCGTGGCTGTCGGCGTCAGTGTCGACGCGAGTGTCAGCGTGGCTGTCGGCGTCAGTGTCGACGCGACTGTCGGCGTGGCTGTCGGCGTGAGTGTCGACGCGACTGTCGGCGCGACTGTCGGCGCGAGTGTCGGCGCGACGGTCGGAACGGCATCGGCGGGATGGAAAGTCGGCCCGGACCCGCGCGCCGGGCACGGCCGGGGCCGACTTCCTAGTCCGGTGTCGCCACCGGCGAAACTGTCAGTCTTAGGTTGTCACAACACCGTTCTCAAAACGAGGTGATGACGCTGCGAGCCACCGCCCCGTCCGCCAGCTTGGCATAGCCCTCGTTGATCTCGGCCAGGTTGATGCGGGCCGAGACCAGCTTGTCGAGCGGGAAGCGCCCTTGCAGGTACATTTCCGCGTACAGCGGGATGTCGCGCTTGAAGGTGCTGTGTCCCATGTAGACGGCCCGCAGCGAGCGTTTCGGGATCATCACATCCCAGAACATGTTCAGTTCCATGACGCTGTCCGGCGGCTGCATGCCGACAATGTAGGCCAGGCCGGTCTCGCGGACCATCTTGAGGGCCTGCCAGGCGCAGTCCTTGCGGCCGACGCATTCGAAGGCGTATTCGACCCCCACGCCGCCGGTCAGCTTGCGCACCTCCTCGATCGGATCAGTGCTCGAGGCGTCGACTAGGTCGGTGGCCCCGAAGTCGCTGGCCAGGTCGAGCTTCGCCGGCGCCACGTCGACTGCGATCACCCGGCGGGCGCCCGCCATCCGGGCGCCCCAGACGGCTGACAATCCGACCCCGCCGCAGCCGATCACGGCGACGTTGTCGCCGACTCGGACCTCGGCCAGGTTGATGGCCGCGCCCGCGCCGGTCACCACTCCGCAACCCATGACCGCCCCAAGGTCCAGCGGCAACTCGTCCGGGACCTTGACGAAAGTGTTCTCATGCAGCAAGACGTGCCGGGCGAAACCGGCCACTTCGGAGAACTGGGCCACGGCCTTGCCCTCATAGCTCAGGCGGGGCGGTTGATCAGGGCCGCGCAGCGTCTCTTCGACCCTGGTGCAACGCCATGGCTTGCCGCTGACGCAGTCGACGCAGCGACCGCAGTGCACCACCTCGCAGCCGACCACGCGGTCACCCGGCCTCAGACCCATGACCTGGGGGCCGACATCGACCACCACCCCCGCCACCTCGTGGCCCATCAGGACCGGCGCCGGCCACGGGCTGCCGAAGGTCGCGGCCGTCAGGTCGCTGTGGCACAAACCAGAACCCTGGACTTCGACTAGGACTTCGGCCCCGATCGGATCATCGAGGTCGATTCCTCGGACCACGAAGGCAGTGCCGTACTCCTCGGTGATCGCCGCTTTGGTCTTCATTGCTATTCACGCTCCTTTGCGCTGGTCGGAATCGAGATCAGGCGCCGCCGGCCACCAGCATGTTGCAGCCGGTGACATAGGAGGCCTCATCGGAACACAGGAACAGGGCGGCGTAGGCCTGCTCCATCGGGGTCGAGGCCCGGCCCATCGGCACGCCCGCTTGGACGGCGTCGAAATCTGGCGAGTCGTCCGTCATAGCCGTCAACACCAATCCCGGCAGCAACGAGTTGACCCGCACGCCGCGGGCGGAGTACTCGCGGGCGATGGCGCGGGCCATCTGGTTGACGCCGGCCTTGACATAGCCGTAAATGGCGAACACGGGCATCGGATCCAGCGCCGCCAGGGAAGTCACGTTCAGGACCACGCCGCCCCCCTGGGCCTCCATGCCCGGAATCACCATCTTCATGGCCTGGAAGTAACTCCGCGCGTCGAGCCGGGAGAAGGCGTCGAAATCGTCTGCGCTGAGGACCTCCAGCGGGGCGACTATGAACCGGCCGGCGTTGTTGACCAGGATGTCGATCTGGCCTAGATATTCGCGGCCGCGAGCGATCATGCCTTCGAGTTCGTCGTCTTTGGTCACATCTGCGGGCAGGAAGAGGGCGTCGCCGCCGTCCTCGGCGATCGCGGCGACGACCTTTTGGCCCCGATCGACGTTTCGTCCGGTCACCACGACGCGAGCGCCTTCATGGGCGAACAGCCTGGCGATGGCCTCTCCGATCCCAGACGTCGAGCCGGTGACAATCGCGCCTTTGCCGGTCAGGCGGCCCAGGCCGGGCCGCATAATCATAGACTTGGCGCGCAGTTCTTCTTTGCTAACCATGTGTGGAACACCTTTCCATTCGAATTTTCAAGTACCTGTGGGCTCACTTGGCAGGGCCGGCAGCTGAACCAGTAGCTGAACCGTCAGGAGAACCGGCAGGCGAACCGGCGGTTGAACCGGCGCCGAGCCGGACGCCGTATTCGGGCACGAAGGCCATCACCAGGGCTATGAGACCGCAACTGACCGCCGCCAAGGCGAGCAGGAGGTTGAAGTTGGCGCCGGCGATGGGAGTGAAGACGAAGGTGGGGACCACATAGGCCCCGGCCATTTGGAGGGTTGCGATCAGTCCGCCGGCGCTGCCGGCGAACTCCGGGCCGATACTCGGCAGCAAGGCGGGGCCGGCCATGATCATCGGGGGAGCGGCGCCCAGGCCGATGCCGCCCAGCACCAGCACAACGGAAGCCAGCCCGCCCGGGGCGACCATCCAACCCACATACATGCCGACCAAGCCCAACAGGGCGACAGTGATAACGACCGGTTTGATCCGGCCCAGTTTGCGCGCCACCAACGGCACGGCGATGCTTCCGACCAGGGTGCCGGCTGTGAACAGGGAGGCGACCCCACCGGAGCCCTGAATCGTCATATCGTGAACCTCAGTCAAGGCCGTGGGCAGGAACTGGGCAAAGGTCATCTGCGCGGCCATGAACAAAACCATGCCCAGGCCCATCAGCCACACGAACGGGTTGCGGGCGACCTTGCCGAGGTAGGCCGTGACTTTCTGGGGCGGCGGACCGGCGTGTTCGGCGCCCGGCGGCCGGTTGGACACCAATGCCAACCACAGCACAAAGGAGACGCAGACCAGGACGGCCCCGAATCCGAAAGCGGCGGTGGTGGTGGCGAAGCGAGAGGCGGTGGCCTGCGCCGCCATCGTCCCCAGCGCCCCGGCGGCCATGAACACGCCCATGGCGATGCCGATTTGCTCAGGCGGGAACCAGGCCACGAACAACTTCGGAGCGTTGGCGGCCAAGACGGCGGCTGCCATTCCCAGAAGGAACATGGTGATCAGCAGAAGGGCGAAGTTTCCGGCCCAGATCCGGGCTATCGCCCCGGCCACTGAGCAGACAAAAGCGATGGTCACCACTAGCTTGACGCCGAATCGATCGGCCAGGCCGCCGGCGACCAGCCCGAAGAAGACTCCCGGGAGCATGGGCGCCAGGCCCACGGCAGACATCGCCGAGGTGCTCAGTTTCAAGGACTCGGCGATTTCCGGTCCCCGTCCGGCCAGGGTGAATTGGCTGTAAGCCACCGCAAAGGCGACTAGGAAGGCGATGCCAAGGATGATCCAGCGGCGAGCTGAACTGCTTGGAGCCGGTACGTTCATCTATATACCTCCTGACGACTTGAGAGTCGTGACGACCTGGAGATCGTGACGACAAAGGGATTTGGGGCATGAAGGCGCCGCTCTAGACAGGTTCAAAGCTCGAACCCTGGGCAGCCGACGATCACCGGCGCTGAGTGGGTGGTGCAGGCGCTCGGCCTTTCCACTGCTGCGGCGGGGACGGCGAGGGTGGTGGTCGCCCTTATGGCGACGCGCCATTGGTAGAGTTTCCGGCTGACTGGCAGGGGCCGCGATTCGGCGGCCCGTTTGCTTATGCGAGCCCGGCGGCTTGTGGCTCTGAACCAACGGTCTTCTTCGGCCGGTGGAGCCAGCTCGCAGGTAAGACAGATGCGGTTGGGCCCGGCATCCGAAGCTGTATGGCACCCAGGCTAGCCACCCGTCAAGGAGCGCACTACCTCCTTCCGGCCCCAATGTCAGTACACTTTCGACCCACTTCCTCCGGCCTGCGTCCTAGTGGTTGGAATGCCTAGACGGTCCTGGCGCCCAGCGGCGGCGGGCCCTAGCATTGCCCACGTGTACACCGAGTCGCCACATTATCTGGGCGTGTTGGTGCAGATGTGCGAGGCCCTGAACTCGTCGAACGAGCGTTGGGAGGGGTACGTCAAGGCGGTCGGAATCCTCCAGCGCACGGTTGGCGCGCGCTTGGCCCCCAGTTTCCTGCTCGACGGCTCGGGCGATCGCGCGGTCCTGGTCACTGACGAGGAGCAACGGGCGATCCTGGGTGAGCGATGGCCTTGGATTCCGGCCAGCGTCCATGTGCGTGACCCTTGGGTGGACCCGCAGGGTTGGCCGGTGGCGGCCCGGGACAACTTGGCCTCAGAGGGCTGGCAAGTGCTGCCGGCGGAGTTCAAGGCCTGGTTCGGCGACACCGGCGTGGTGGTCCAAGTCCACGCCGACGGCCGCCACTTGGGCGCCGTTCTGATGAGCTTTGACCAGGAGTTCGAACTGGACCAAGTGAGGGCCGAATTCTTGGCCGCCGCCGGTCACATTCTGGGCCGTGCCATCCATTCCGGCATCCTGGCCCGGCGCCTCCAAGAACTCGGCGCCCTCAGAGAGAGGCGTTTGCTGGCCGACGAATTGCACGTCGACCTGGCCCAACAGGTCGCGGCCTTGGGGCTGCACGCCGGGGCCATGCGACTCGATTTCGAGGAAGACGACCGTCCCCGGCTGGCCGCCGACATCGCCGCTTTGACTGACATGGTGATGACCCTCAAGGTGACGTTGCGCCACCAGATGCTGGCGTTGAGAACCGATCCGTTAGGCGCCACCGACTGTTGTATGGGCGCTGTCAGGGCGCAGGTTCGCGCCTTTGAGCAGTTGGCGCCGGTGCAAGTGGTGATCGAATGCCCGGATCCGGATGCGGCGGCAGCGGTGCCGCTGGATGTGACCGCCCAACTTACCCGAGTCCTCCAAGAGGCCTTGTCGAATGCCCACATCCATTCGATGGCCTCCCGAGTGGTGGTGCGGGTGCTCGCCTCAGACACGCGCGTGCGCCTCGAGATCGAGGACTGCGGTCGCGGTTTCGACCCGGAGGCCGTGCCGGACACCCGCCTGGGGATGGTCATCATGAAAGAGCGAATGGCCCAGGTGGGCGGCCAGTTGACGGTTCAGTCCTCCAGCGGTCGAGGCACCGTGGTGATCGCGGAGGCGCCCTTCGGACAGCCGGAGGGCTGGATCGCCTTGACCGAGCGGATCGGAACCTTCACATGAGCGTCGAACCAGCGACGGTCTTGGTGGTGGACGATCATCGGCTCTTTCGGGAGGGATTGGCCGCGTTGATCGGCCGCTGGCCGGATTTCGAGGTGGTCGGCCAAGTCGGCGACGGCCGCGAGGCCATCAAGTTGGCCGCCGAGCTGCGGCCCGACTTGGTCCTGATGGACGTGCGCATGGTCGGGATGGACGGCCTTGAGGCCACGCGCGTGATCACCGCCTCCAACCCGAGCTGCCGGGTGGTGATGTTGACAATGTCCTCTTTGGGGGACGACGTGCTGCAAGCCCTGGCCAATGGCGCCCACGGCTACCTGTCAAAGGATGAGCCGCCGGAGCGCCTGCACACCTTTCTTGACGGCGTCATGCGTGGCGAGGCGGCCCTGTCCGGTCCGATCGCGGCTAAGGTCTTGGCCTCATTCGGATCGGCCGCCGGGGGCAGGGGCCTGCCTTCTCTCGGCGGCGAAGCCCTGACCAGGCGCGAACGCGATGTCCTCAAGTTGTTGGTGGACGGCCTGTCGAACGACGAGATCGCGGCCGCGCTGTTCATAACCGAGGCGACCGTCAAGAAGCACATCGGCCGGGTGATGGCGAAATGGCGGATGAAGAACCGCGTCCAAGTGGCCGTCTACTCGGTTCGCCAAGGCCTGGTCGACTAGGCGGTCGCCTCACCCGGCCCGCCTCACCTGGCCCGCCGCCTCACCTGGCCCGCCTCACCTGGCCCGCCGCGCCTGATCCTTGGCGAGGCATCCTAAAGTAGACCCCTCCTGTTATCCGAAGGGCTGTACCGGGTCCCAAGCCGTCCCGGCCAAACTGGCCTAGACGCGCCCAACGACGGGCGCGATCCGTGTCAGCCGCCGGCCTTGGGGCGGCCATAGGAGGGCGTCGAACAACGCCGTCCGACCGAGTTGACGAGGGGACAGCCTCAGTCCCCGCTTCCGGCGGGGCCTAGCTGACCAGCCGAAACGCGGTCTGCCAGCGGCCGGCCCATGGCGGCTGAGCAGGGATTTGCTGTGATTCTTGGGAGGATTGGAGAAGTCCATGTCGGACAGGTTCGCAGGGAAAGTCGTATTGATCATCGGCGCGGCCACGGGCATCGGCAAGGCCGCCGCATTGGCATTCGCCCGCGAGGGCGCGAAGCTGGTGCTGAGCGCCTACCGGACGCCTCCCGACGTGGTCGATGAGATCAACGCCGCCGGTGGAGTGGCCAGTGCGGTCAGATTGGATGTGGGGGACGAAGAGTCGGTCAAGAACGCCGTGGCCACAGTGGTCGAGCGCCACGGACGGCTCGATGTCGCCTTCAACAACGCCGGCTCTTTGCCGGTCACGAAACCGCTGGCCGATTTCACCGCCGAGGAATTCGAACACACCCTCCGGGTTGACCTCAAGGGCGCGTTCTTGGCCATGAAGTATGAGATCCAGCAGATGCTCCTCAATGGCGGCGGTTCGATCATCAACACCGGCTCGGTGGTCTCAGTCGTGGCCGATCCGGGTATGGCGCCATACGTGGCCGCCAAGCACGGCGTCCTGGGCTTGACCCGAGGCGCCGCCTGGGAGTACGCCGAACAGGGCATTCGCATAAACGTGCTCGCCCCCGGCCTGGTGGAGACCCCGATGACCGCCCGTTGGCTGGCCGATCCAGACTTCCGCGCGCTCGTCCACAGCTATAACGCGGTGCACCGGCACTCCCAGCCGGAAGAGATCGCGGGCATGGTCCTGTACCTGGCCTCGGACGAGGCTTCGTTCACCACCGGCGGCGTCTTCCTGGTCGACGGCGGCCAGACGGCGCACTGACTGGGGCCAGGCAACGCACCGGCGGCGTGGCAGCGACGCCGTGACAGACACGGGTTGACCGCGACAGGTTGACAGCGACCGAGGGGGAAAGATTGAAAGCGATTGTGATCTACAAATGGGCCCGGGCGACAGCCTCCGCCCGGGTGCGCGAAAGCGGCGAAGTCGACTGGGGCGCCGCCAAGATGACGGCCGGCGATGACGACCCGGCCGCCCTTGACGTGGCCAAGGCGATCGCCGGTGCTGACGGCGACGTGGTCGGCTTGACCATAGGGGATGGGGAGGCGGCCTGGGCCCTGGCTCGGGGGGTGGCCACGGCCTTCACGGCGCCGCAAGTCGGCCCGTTGGCCGACGAATCCGCCACCGCGGGGGCGCTGGCGCAGGCTGTCCGTCAGTTGGGGGAGGTCGATGCCGTGGTGATCGGCGACGACCCGGCTCACCCAGGCGTCGCCCCGGCTTTGGCGGCCCACCTGGGCTGGCCAGTGGTCCTGGCCGTCGGCTCGGCCGCACTGAGCGGTGATGGGCGTGTCGTCATCACCCGCAAGGCCGGCGCCGAAGTGGAGACGATATCGCTGGTCACGCCAGTTGTCTTGGGGGCGGTGGCGGCCGGAGAAGAGGCCCGGCCGCCCGGGATGATGGAAACCATCAAGGCTCGCAAGAAGCCAATCGGCGAATTGTCGGTGGCTGCTCCTGCTGAGGCGGTGACCTCGACGCAGACCCGTCGCCCGGCCAGGTCCGGCGCGAAACTCCTCGGCGGAGAGCCGGCGGAGGCGGCGGCGGCGCTGGTGACGGAGCTGAGAGGAGATGGTCTGCTGTGAGCATCTGGGTGTTGGCCACAGCGGCCGATCAGCTCTCGCCGCTGCTGGCGGCGGCTCGGGAAGCGACCGAACCGACTGGCCAGGCGGTCGAAGCCGTGGTGGTCGGGACGGCGGAACTGGCGACGGCGGCATCGGGCATGGGAGTCGGGAGGGTCCACTGGATCGAAACGGCCCCCGACATCCCGGCGGAAGCCTATGTGGGCGCGGTCGCGGACCTGGCCCGGCGGGCGGGCGCGGACGTCTGGCTGTCGGGCGCGGCCCCGGCGCCTCGAGCCCTGCTGGGCGCGGCGGCGGCGGCCTGCGGCGCCGGATTGGTCGGCGGCGGCGTGGCCCTGCGGCTGGACGGGCCCACGGTGACGGTCGAGCGCAACGCGCTCGATGGCGCGGTCGTGGAAACGCTGACCGGGCCGGCGCCGCTGGCCGTGGTCTGGGACTTGACCGAGGCCCAGCCGGTCGACGCGGCCGCGACGGCGCCAGTCGAGACGGTCGCGGCCGAGCCGTCGAAGTCAGGGCTGCGGCGGGATTCGGTCGAACCGGCCGCGACTGCCGCCGGCTTGCTCACCGCCGAGCGCGTGATCGGAATCGGGCGCGGGGTCAAGGCGCGCGCCGATCTGGCCCTGATCGAAGACCTGGCCGCTGATCTGGGCGCGGAAATGGCTTGCTCGATGCCGGTCGCGGACGACCTGCATTGGCTCGGGCCGGAACGCTACATCGGGCGGTCGGGTCAGCGCATAGCGCCCGGCCTCTACCTGGCGCTGGGCATCTCCGGCGAACCCCAGCATATGGAGGGCGTGCGCGGCGCGAAGGTCGTCGTGGCGGTCAACAAGGATCCCGCCGCGGTCATCTTCCGCTCCGCCACTTACGGAATTGTCGGCGACCTGTATGAATTCGTGCCCGCCTTGCGGGAGGCGCTGAGGCAAGACTGAATCAGAACGGAATCAGAAATGCGGCAGAACTGAAGCAGAGCTGAGGCAGAGCTGACGCGGAACTCAAACGGAAGCCAAACAGAACTCAACAGAACTCAACCAGAACTGAACTGGACCGTGGACCACAATGGCCCAACAACCAACCGAGGAGAGCAATACCCATGGCAACATTCGACGTTGAATACGACCTGGTCGCGATCGGAGGCGGCGGCTCCGGCAAGATGGCCGCGTACATCGCCGCCAGCGAGGGCGGCCTGAAAACGGCGTTGCTGGAGAAGGCGGCGGAAACCGGCGGCAGTTCGGTGTTCGCCGAAGGCCAAGCCGCATTCGAATCCAGTGAGCAGAAGGCGCGCAAGGTGCCTCCGACTCCGGGCATGCACTATCCGAGCCGGGCCGAAGGCTATCAGCGCTACATTGACTACTCGCATAAGCGGGCCAACCCGGAGGTCGTCCGAACGCAGGTCTATGAGACCGCTGAGACGATCGACATCATGAAATCGCTCGGGATTGTGTACACCGATGTCACCATCTACGCCTACGAGCAGCCGACCGAGTTGAACTCCTTCCACCGCCCTGAAGGCCTGGGCGCGCACATGCAGGAAGTGCTGCTCCAGGCGATCAAGGACGCCGGCGTGGACATCTTCACGTCCACTCCCGCCCGGGAGTTGATTCTCGAAAACGGCAAGATCGTCGGCGTGGTGGCGGAAGACGCGGACGGCAACACCATCCGGATCGGGGCCAAGGCAGTGGTCCTGGCGGGCGGCGGGTTCGGCGGCAATCTGGACATGGTCAAAGCGCACTCGCGCTTCGCCAAGAATGCCGACCACATCATCTACATGGGCCCCGAGTCCAACACCGGCGACACCATCAACATGGCGTTGGCCATTGGCGCCGACACCTGGGAGTTGCAGCCGCTGATGCTGGTCCCGGTCGCCAAGGACAAGGGTCTGACGGCGCACATCAACGGCGGCGGCTCGCAGCCGGTGCTGTGGGTCAACAAGACCGGGCAGCGCTACTACGACGAACATGTCGCGCTCAGCTTCGCCGACGCCGCCAATGTCATCGCCATCCAGCCTGACGGGCGTTCCTACTCGATCATGGACCAAGACACGGTCGAACATCTGATCGCGGATGGCAGCGACATCGGCTTGGGCGATTTCATCCCTTACCACGTCCAGCTGAGCGGCCTGCAGACCGAGTTGGACGAGGCCATCGCCGAAGGCGACATGGCTTGGAAGTCGGATTCCATCGAAGGCCTGGCAGCGCAGATCGGACTGGACCCGGCGGTCTTCAAGGCCACCGTCGACCAGTACAACGAGTTCGCCGAGGAGGGGGACGATCCGCTCTTCTTCAAAGACGCCAAGTATCTGCGTCCAGTCAAGACGGCTCCGTTCTACGCCATCGAGATGCGGGCCGCCCTCCTGGTCTCCGTCGGCGCCCTGCGCGTCAACGGCGCCATGCAGGTGGTCGGCAAGGACGCCGAACCGATCACGGGTCTGTACGCGGCCGGCATGGACGCCGGCGGCCTGTTCGGCGACACCTACAACCTCGACGTGCCGGGCAGCGCCAACGGTTTCGCTCACGCCAGCGGCCGGGTGGCGGCCCGCCACGCCATCAAGGCGATCAAGGGCTGAGGCCAGTCAGCGCCGCCTAGGAGCGTGGCGAACAACCACGCTCCGACCGTGTTGACGCAGGGCAGCGGAACGTTGACCAGCGGAAACGCGGAAGATGAACGCCGCTGAGGTCTAGGAAACCGGTTTGTTCACCGGTTTCCTAGGCGGCAAGACCCGGCATAGAACCCGGGGCGGCGTCCGCGTCCCCCTCGCGGACGTCGCCCCTTGACCAACGGCGAATAGGAGACCCGAACTATGACCGCAGACGCGGATGCAGACGTTGACTTCGATGTCATAGTGGTCGGCGCGGGCGTGGCCGGGTGCGTCAGCGCGTTCCAGTTGGCCACGGCCGGACGCGGCGTGCTGCTGGTTGAGCGCGGCGCCGAACCCGGCGCCAAGGCGTTGTCCGGCGGGGTCTTCTACTGCCGGGTGATGGAACAGGTCTTCCCCGGCTTCGTCGAGGCGGCGCCGGTCGAGCGGGTGATCACGCGCAACTGCTTGAGCTTCTTGAACCCGTCCAGCTTCGTCAACATCGACTATGGCGATCAGCGCCTGGCCTCGCCGGTCAACGCCGTCTCGGTGCTGCGGGCCAAACTCGACGCTTGGCTGGCCGAGCAGTGCGAGTCGGCTGGGGCCATGGTCATGCCGGGTTTCCGGGTCGACCGGCTGTTGATCGAGGACGGCCAGGTCCGCGGGATCGGCGCCGGCGAGGACGAGTTGCGCTGCAAAGTGGTTATCGCCGCCGATGGCGTCAACTCATTCGTGTCCCGCGACGCCGGCTTGCGCTCGAAGGACCGGACCAACCATTTGGCGGTTGGCGTGAAGTCGGTGATCGGCCTGGACCGGGCAGTGATCGAGGATCGCTTCAACTTGGAGGACGGTCAAGGCGCCGCCTATGCGGTGGTGGGGGACTGCACCAAGGGAGTTGGCGGCGGCGGCTTCATGTACACCAACCTCGAGTCGGTCTCGATCGGGGTGGTGCTGCGGCTGGATGATCTCAAACGCCGCGGCGCCAGCGCCACTGATTTGCATGACGGCTTCTTGAACCACCGGTTCGTCGCCCCGTTCCTCAAGGGCGGCGAGTTGTTGGAATACGGCGCGCACCTGGTCGCCGAAGGCGGGCTGGCCATGATCCGCGACTTGGTCAAGCCCGGCCTGGTGGTGATCGGCGAGGCGGCCGGCCTGGCCTTGAACACAGGGTTGACGGTTCGCGGCATGGACCTGGCGGCCGGATCGGCGATCGCCGCCGCCAGAGCTGTGGACGGCGCCCTGGAGGCAGGGGACTATTCGCCGGCCACCCTGGGCGAGTATCGCCAATCACTCCAGGAGTGCTTCGTGGGGCGCGACATGGAGACCTTCCGGCGCGCGCCGGCGTTCCTGGAGGGCACGCGCATGTTCAACGACTACGGGCCGTTGCTGGCGGATGTGTTCCACGGCGTCTACAACCTGGACTTGCGACCTCGCCGCCATCTACTGAAGACCGCCCGCGCGGCGCTGAGATCCTCCCCGGTGGGCTGGCTCGATTTGGCGCGCGACGGCTGGAACGCGTTGAGAGCGTTGTGACGACATGAACTTGGGAACCATCACCGAACGGCTGGCCCGCAATCGCTACGAACTCGACGGCGTCTCCCACATCGAAGTCGACCAGGAGGCCGCCCGAGCCGCGGGCCTCGGCCCTGTGCTGGAGAGAATCTGTCCCGCCCACGTCTATTCGGTCGGCCCGGACGGCCTGATCGGCGTGCTTTGGGCGGCCTGCTTGGAATGCGGCGCCTGCCTGGCGGTCGCCCCGCCAGGGGTCTTGACCTGGCACTACCCGGCTGGCGGCACCGGCGTGCTGTACCGCCTGGGTTGAAATCGCTCCGCCCGCACTCGAGGGACAGGCGGGCGGAGCGTCATCGCTTCAACGTGAGGCCTGTCGCCAAGACGGCCGAACGGCATCGTACAAACATAGCAAACAGGAGGAGTTACGCATGGAACCGTCAAAGCGCCTGCCGATGTGGCTGGCGGTAGGCATCACCGTGGTGGTCGGAGTCCCGTTCGGGCTCTGGCTGAAGGAATACAGTCTCGCCCTCTTCATCTCGTTCACCGTCTGGGCGCAGTACTTCGCCTTCGGGGCGCGCCCGGCCGGCCTCAAGCGCATCATCCCCGGATACATCGCCGGCGGAATCGGCGCCACCGCCACCCACCTGTTCGGGACTTGGCTGGCGGACCTGTTCGGCAAGACCCACCTGGTGGCGGAAGGCGACCTGGGGATGCTGCTGGGCTACTTCATCGGCTTTTGCGTCCTGATCTACTCGATGAAGTTCATGCCCTTCATCGGCGAGAACCCGTTGGCCTTCTTCCAAGGCATCTCGCTGACGCTGGCGTGCATCTTCACCGGCCAGGGCGCCGCCTATGTCGGCGACGCCACGAACGTCTACGTGTTGATCATCGGCGGCCTGATCGCCTCGATCCTGGCCATGTTCCTGGGCTGCTTCCTGGGCTGGTTCAACGTCACCATCAACGTCGGACCGCCCAAGCCGGCGCCGGCCGAGGCCACGCCCGCCAAGGGCTGACCGTCGAAAGGGCTATCCACAGCCAGGCCGCCGCCATCCTTGGCTTGGATAGCCCTTTCAGCACAGGAACCGGCCGCCTCAGCTCGAAGCGCCACTCCGCCGGGCGCCGTCCCGTTCGGCTCGGACACGGGCCGCCGATGCCGTCCGCTTGAGTTGGTCATCGTTCCCGGGTACCACCCGGTGCGCGTTCAGGGCCGATATCGTGGTGTTCGGGCCGGCGCGAATCGGGCGGCTCGCGGCGCCGGCCTGAGGCAGGGGGGTCGTCATGCGTGTTTGGACCATAGTTCTGGACACTCTGGCCGTTGACGTGCCGAGTCCCGGCGATCATCGCGGGAGCCGCCACAGGACTGACCACAAGCGCAAAGCTGCGAACTGGCGGACCAAGAAGGGGAGGACTTGGCTGTGAACGTTTGGCGGAAGTGCGGAGTCTGTTTGGCGGCGGCGGTTTTGCTGACGGGCGTTGGGGCGGCATCGTACGCTGGCGTTTCCGGGGGACCCGCCGGAGCGAGCGACCAGCCTGCTCTGAGCGTCGCGACCGGCACGGTCGAAGGGGCGGACCAGATCCCGTTCCAAAGGGCTGGCCCGAGCGAGTTCTTCCCGGTCGAGTCGGACTGCCTTTCCTTCGGCGACAACGGATACCAGATCTGGAGCGGCGAGTTCGCGCCCGGGTTGCATAAGTTGAGCGACAAATTGTCGGCCATCGTGGCGGCCAATGAGGCCGTCACGGCGGGTGCGGCGATCTGTTCTGACCGGTCCGGGGCGGCGGTCTTCGTGGCTGAGCGGACCCCCGAGTTGATGGCCCAGATCGACGCGGCCGCAGCCGAATACCCGTCACTGCCAGTCGAGATAGTGGACGTCGCCGTCGGCGCGGGCACGGCCATGCCCGTGGCGATGCGGTTGTTCGACGCCGATTTCGGCGCCTCCGTGACGTTGGTCGGGGTGGACGTGTACACCGGTGGCCTATTGGTCTCGGTCCTCCCCGAGGCGATGTCGCGCGAAGTAGACCCCATCACCGCGGAGACGATCCACGCCCACGTCCT
>JAISXH010000043.1 GCA_031270825.1 Bifidobacteriaceae bacterium | reverse complement strand
GTCCCCCCGGACCCCGAGCCCCCTCATCCGATGCGCTCACACCCACTCCTCCCAACTCCTCACCCAACGACAAAACCATCAACGCCAACGACGTCTCACCACAGCTTGACAGTTAGGGGTCGAGTTCGACGTTTCGCATCCCAAATCGGGTCGAGTTCGACGTTTCGCATCGGGACACTTTACGTTTGTGCTGGTCAGCGGCTCAAGCGCCGATTCGGCGGCATGCAGAACGTCGAACTCGGTGGGGAAAAGGCTGCAAACCGTCGAAGTCGACCCCTAGAGGGATGTAAACCGTCGAACTCGACGGGGCCGACCACGCAGACCAACTCAAGGCCGGCCAACGCCAAGGGGACGGCCCGGAAGAATCGAACAACATGCTCGGCCGGTCATGCCTGCCGACCACCGCGCCCAGCAAGACCGGCCCTTCGGCCCGCCATCCCCGCCGAAGCCGAATCAGACCACGCCCAGCCGGTCACCCTCGCCGACCACTGCCCCCGGCAAGGCCAGCCCTTCCGCCCCGCCATCCCCGCCGAAGCCGAGCCACCCAACATCACGCGACTTGACCGCTGCGCCCACCAAGTGGCGGATTCTGGGGGTCTGGCCCGTTCGGGCGGTTCCAGGTAACGACCGGCGAGCCCTCTTAGGCCTGTTCGCCGGATGGCTGGCTCCTATCGGCGGCCCGAAGGCGCAACAATTGGGGCGGCTCCTGGACCGCAGGACGGCGAGTTCGGCCTGGAGACCCGCATGTCAGACCCTTGATGGGGCGCGAGCCCCCTGAACCGGCTCGAGAATCGGGCGGGCGGCACGCTGGTGGCGAAACCGGGGGGCGGAGGCGACCGGGCGGCATCGGACCTGGACAACCGCTGGCTATGCTGGTCGGGTGGATGTGACTGGTGTCCCTGGCGCTGAGCGCGACGAATCCGATCCCTTCGCCTTTGTTGGTCTGACCTTTGACGATGTCCTGCTAGTGCCCCGGCAGTCCGATGTCATCCCGTCCGAAGTTCAGACCAGCACAATGGTGTCGCGAAATATCGAATTGGCGGCGCCGCTGGTGTCCTCGGCCATGGACACGGTCACCGAGGCGCGCATGGCGATCGCCATGGCCCGCCAAGGCGGGATCGGGGTGATCCACCGCAACCTGTCGATCGCGGACCAGGCCGGACAGGTCGATCGGGTCAAACGTTCGGAATCTGGCATGGTCTCCGACCCGTTGACGGTGGGCCCGGACGCCACCCTGGCCGAGCTAGACGAGCTTTGCGGCCAGTACCGGGTCTCCGGCCTGCCGGTGATCAACGCCGACCGCGTCCTGGAGGGCATCATCACGAACCGCGACCTCCGCTTTGTGCCGCGCTCGGATTACCCCACGCGCAAGGTCCGCGACGCCATGACGCCGATGCCGTTGGTGACAGCCCCGGTCGGAGTGTCCAGTGAAGAGGCCGCTCGCCTGTTAGCCAAGCACAAGGTCGAGAAACTCCCGATCGTCGACGCCGGAGGACATCTCCGCGGCCTGATCACCGTCAAGGACTTCGTCAAGACCGAGCAGTATCCCCACGCCGCCAAAGACGCCGAGGGCCGGCTCCGCGTGGGCGCCGCCATGGGCTATTTCGGTGACGCCTTGGACCGAGCTTGGGCGTTGATCGAGGCGGGCGTGGACCTGCTGGTGGTGGACACGGCCCACGGGCACACCAGCGCGCTCTTGGAAATCGTGGCCAAGTTGAAAGACGATCCGGCCGCCGCGAAGGTCGACATTGTGGGCGGCAATGTGGCCACCTTCGAAGGCGCCCGGGCTTTGATCGACGCCGGCGTCGACGGCGTCAAAGTCGGCATCGGGCCGGGATCGATCTGCACCACCCGCGTGATCGCGGGCGTGGGCGTACCCCAGATCACCGCCATCCATGAGGCCGCTCGCGCCTGCCGCCCGGCCGGCGTGCCGGTGATCGCAGACGGCGGCCTGCAATACTCCGGGGACATTGCCAAAGCCTTGGTCGCCGGCGCCAACGCCGTCATGCTCGGATCGCTGCTGGGCGGCTGCGACGAGTCGCCGGGCGAGTTGGTCTTTGTGCAAGGAAAACAGTTCAAGCGGTATCGGGGCATGGGCTCGCTCGGCGCCATGGCCTCGCGTGGCCAGAAGTCATATTCCAAGGACCGTTATTTCCAAGCCGACGTCGAGTCCGATGACGCCCTCATCCCTGAGGGCATAGAAGGACAGGTGCCGTATCGGGGACCGCTGGCGGCCGTGGCCCATCAACTGGTTGGCGGCCTCCAGCAGTCCATGTTCTACGTCGGCGCTCGCACCATCCCCGAGTTGCAAAGCCGCGGGCGGTTTGTGCGGATCACTCCCGCCGGGCTGAAGGAATCGCACCCGCACGATATCCAGATGGTCGTCGAGGCCCCCAACTACTACCAGCACTGACGGCGCTTCGCGCAACCGCCGGCTCTACCGGCGCCGCGGGCGAGCCGATGCAGACTGGCCGCAAGAGCGGGCCGGCAGCGCGCGGGCCGCAAGCGGGCGAGCCGATGCAGACTGGCCGCGATAGCGGGCGGGCTAGCAACGCGGGAACGCCGCACCAACGGGCGGGCTAGCAGCGCGCGTGGGCCGCAATCGCGAGCGAGCCGCCAGCGCGAGGAACGCCATCGCGGGCGAGCCGACGCTGACGCGCCGCGAGAGCGTGCGGGCTAGCAACGCGGGCCCGCCGCGACAGCGCGCGGGCTAGCAGCGAGAGCAGGACGGGCTGGCGACGCGCCCGGCGACGCCAGCCCGGCCGCCTCAGAGATTCTTTTGCCGAGAGCTCTTGGCCACCAATGCCGATCCGGCCAACAGGGTGAGGGCGGCCAAGACCACCATCCCCAGGGTGTTGCTGCCGCTGAACGGCAGCCCGCCGCCGCCCCCAGAGCTGGCGCTTGGCACCGCCGGCGAGCCTGTCGGTGTCGGAGTCGGTCCGGGCGGAGTCGGTCCAGGCGGAGTCGGTCCAGGCGGTGTGGGCCCAGGCGGAGTCGGTCCAGGCGGGGTCGGTCCGGGTGGCGTGGGCCCAGGCGGCGCCTCGATAACCACATCCGCTTCGGCGCTGTCATTGCTCGGGTCGGTGTCGCTCAAGTCGTGGGTCACAACCGCCACAACGCTGAGCGAATCGCCGGCGACGCCGGTGGCGATCCCGCGCACCGAGTAGGTCGCCGTGTCGCCGGGCGCCAGGTCGCCGATCACGCAGGTGAACACCGCTCCATCGACCGTGCAATCAGCCAACGGAGCGCCCGAGGAAGCACCCACCGGAACCACTTGCGGGTCGGTCAGACCGGCGGGAACCGTGAAGGCGACCTTGGTGCCGGGCGCGCCGTCCGGTCCATGGTTGGTGACGACTGCCGTGAAGGACGTCGGGCCGCCCGCCACGACCTGGGCGTCATCGGCCGTCAACTCCACCCCGACATCCAGATCTGGCGGAATGGTGGCGCAAACGGTCGAAGTGTTGTTGCCGATCTCGCCGTCCAAGGCGCCGGAACCGACCAGGGCCGTGTTGCAAACCTGGCCCAGGAAGGCATCGGCCACGCGGAACACCAAGGTGACCACCATCTCTGCATCAGGCGCCAGCGACCCGAGTTCGCACCGGGCGATTATCTGCTGGTCTTGGTCGGCCTGGGCCGAACACTGCCCCTGCCCGCCATCGAAGGCGCCCGAAACGTAGACCAGCCCCTCCGGCACCGCGTCTGAGACGGTGACGTTGGCGGCCACCGACGGCCCGGCGTTGGCGACAGTCAACTGATAGGTCGCCAGGTCCCCGGGCTCGGTCGGGATGGGCGCCACCAACCGCTTGACGATCGAGGTGTCCGCCACCTCGACCACGTTGACGGTGAGCTGGGCGTGGTTGTTGGTGTAATCGGATTCACAGGTGCCCGCCCCTGCGGGTGGGTCCGTCGGGTCGACGCATTCGACCGGGGAGCGCGAGTAGGCGCGAGCGGTGGCGGTGTAAGAGCCTTGTGGCGTCTCGGGCGGCACCAGCACGGTCACCGTGCCGGGCACGTTGAAACCGGGATCCAAGGAATCACGCGCCGGAGTTGCCTTCAGGCCCGTGCAGGTGACGGTGTAGACCACGTCCAGGCCCTCGCCCACATGGCTGATGGCGCAGTTCATATAGGGCTCGTCAACCCTTTGCACCACGAATCCTCTGGGGAACACCGACACCACCACCGGGTTGTCCAGGGTCGAGGGACCGTTGTTGGTGCCGGTGAGGGTATAGGTCAATGTCGATCCGGCCGAAGGCGTGTTGGTGCTCACACCCGCCGTGATGGCGATATCCGCCAGGGTCCGCATCTGCGTGGTCACGGTGTCGGTGTTGTTCGTGGTCTTGGTGTCGACCGCGTCTGACCTCACCGCAGCCTGGTTCACCAGGTCGCGCGGGTGCTCAGAACTCAGATCCGCGGGCGGCAGCACGGAGGCGCACTCGACGCCGGGCACGCCGTCCTGGCCCGGACACCAATATGGCCTTAGATCACGCGGGTCGGAGGTGGCGACAATCCGCGTGTTGACCGATGCGCTGGGGTCGAGGTTCCCAAGATCGCATGTGACCACTTTTCGTCCCGCCGGGTCGGCGCCTGTCGAGGCGCAGCCAGGCGAAGAACTGGCCGGATCGAAGGTCAACCCCAGCGGCAAGGTGTCGGTGAGGACCGCGTCCGGGGCCGTGGACGGCCCGTTGTTGATAGTCGTGACCGTATAGCCGACGGACGCCCCGGCATAGGACACCGGGGAGTCGGCCAGTTTGGAGACGGCCAAGTCGCCCTGCTGAATGACGTCTGTCGCGGCGGTCGCGCTGACACTGGTGGGCTGGCCATCCGGCCCTGGCGTCGAAGACGTCCCCACCGCCGTGTTGACCGCGCCGCCACCGGGATCGATCTCGGCGCTGGCATCGGCCGGGATGGTGCCATACACGTAGACGGACACCTTCTGCGGGTTGTCAGCGTCGGTGCTGGCCTTGATGACGCCCAGCGAGCATTTGATCGAAGGCAACGGGTTGTCAGCGTCTACCGGGTCGCAGCTACCTTGTCCGGTGTTGACTTGGGTGATCAGGAAGCCAGGCGGAACCGTGTCGGTCAATTCGACGTCCACCGCGTCCGCGGCCACCAGGTCCGGGCTGCCCGAGCCGCCGTCGGTGGCGGGGACCCACAGGTCGATCCGGTAGCCGAACTTCTCGCCCGCGATGTAGGCCGGGTGCCCGTCGGCGTTCTCGATCGTGTTCAGCGCGGCCTTGGCGACGTGCAGGTCCGTTTGCGGACCGGTGATCACCAGACCAGCCGTGTCGAAGTTGTTGACGTGATTGGTGTCCGGGGTGGACGTGGTGACCGAGGCCCAGCCGCCAGCCGGGTCCGGACAACTCGGCGCCCGGCCGCAGTCCTGGTAAGTGGCCGGCGCGTCAGTGTGGGAGTCGATCGTGAAGGGGAAATAGAAGGACAGCCCGGTGCTCGGAGGCAGGGTCGGCATGTCCTGGAATTCGGCCAAATTGCAGACCAGCTCTTGGTTCACCGTAGAACACCACTCCGGGAAGGAAGCCTGGTCGGGGATGGCCGTGATGGCGACATTGGACAGGATTTGGACGTCTCTGGCGGTCGAAGGGCCGCTGTTGAAGAGGTAGATCTTGACCCACCGGACCGAACCCGGGCCGGTGTATTGGTTCGGCGCCGGGCTGGTGACCAGCGAGTAATTGGGGTAGGTCCCGGTCACCGCGTAGCCGATCTCATAGTTGACCTGGACGTCCGTCTCGGCCTGAACCAGGGTCATGGTCAGGTCGCCGTTGTTTTCCGGGGCCGGATCCTCGGTCAGAGCGCCCACCACCGCCAGGTTCGCCAGCACCGTCCCCGCAGCCAGGTCCGGCGGCGCCTTGACACCGATTTGGACATGGGCGATGGCGCCCGAGGCCAAGTCGCCCAGCGAGCAGACCACATTCTGACCCGTCACCGGGCAATTGGCTCCGGCCGCGTCGGAGGTGACGGATTCGATCTCCAATTCATTTGGGACCGTGTCCAGGACCGCCACGCCCTGGGCCGTTTGCGGCCCACGGTTTTGTATCGTCAGAGTGTAAATGCCGCTTTCACCGGCCACCAGGACGCCGATGGGCCCGGTCTTAGTCAACTGCAAGTCGGCTTGGGGGTTGCCGGAGTGCGTCCAGGTGGCGGTGTTGTTGTCTGGCTTGGTGTCGTCGGCGACGCTGCCCACGGCGGTCTGGGTGAGACTCGTCAATGTTCCCAGGGCTCCCGCGTGTCCCACGACGGTCACCTCTCGCCAACCGCCAGGCTCAATGGCGCTGAAGGAGCAGGTTGTCGTGGCCGTCTGACAAGTGTCGCCACCGCCCGAGCTGCTCCCCGTGACGGAGATCGTCGCCAGGCTCATCCCCCCAGGCAGAGTGTCCTGGAGGGTCGCCCCGTCGGCCTGGGAGGGCCCGTTGTTGACCACTCGGATGGTGTAGGTGACGTCTTCGTTGACGGGGATGCTGGCCTTGTCAGCCGTCTTGGTCACCGCCAGGTCGACGGCACGGGTCACATTCGTGGTGACGCTGGGAACGCTGGGGTGGTCGGCGGGCGGCGTGGCGCAGGCCCCGCCCCCGCAGGTCATGGTCGCGACGTTGGTCAACGTGGACCCGCTGACGGCCCCCGCCGGCACCAACAAGCCGGTGACCTTGATGGTGGCGACGCCACCTATCGCCCCCGGCGCGCTCGGTCCGGGCAGGGTGCCGATGGTGCAGTTCACGGTGGCGCCCGAGGTGGAGCACGAGCCACGGTCGATGGTGACCTTGGTGTTCGAATCGGCGACCAGACCGGCCGCCCCGAACAGATCCTGAATCGCCACCGCAGACCCGTCCGACGGACCGTAGTTGGTGGCGGTGATGGCGTAGTCGACCCGATTGCCCGCCACCGCCGTGGCCGGCCCGCTCTTGACCAACTGGATGCGCGCGACCGGCGTTCCGGGTGTGACCTGCGCGGAGGCGAGGTTGTCGCTCTGGACTGGGTCGAAGGTGCCCGAGGTCACCGCCGCCCGGTTCCAAATTGGTCCGTCGGCGGCAGTCAGGTTGCCCATGATGTAACCCTCAACCACCACCTCGGCCGTCTGGCCGGGCCGTAGGCGTCCGTCGGCGCCCGCCACCTGGCACTGGAACGCCGCCGGCGAAGGCAGCGTGGCCGGGCAGGTGACCGCCACCCGGCTAGTGCCGCTGGCCGGGGAGCCAGTCGCCTTGGTCAGGACTAGCTTCGCGGGATCCGGGACGGTGTCGGAGATGACCACGCCGGTCGCGTCCGACAAACACCCGTCCGGGTTGGTGGCGCTGGAGTGGTTGCATTGGTTGGTGACCTTCAACGTCCAGGTGACCTTTTCACCGGGAGTCACCGTCGCGGACGCCGGTGTCTTGGTGATGCTCAAGTCCGCCTGACGGGTCATCGGAACCGACGCCGTGTCGACGTTATTGGACAGGTCCGGGTCGAAGGTGGTGGCGGCCACCGACGCGACGTTGGAGATGTTGGTCGCCACCGAGGACGATGCCGCCAGCCCATTTATCAGCACCGTCACCTGTTGCCCCGGCGCCAAGTCTGGCAACGCGCAGACGACGGCCGCCCCGGCCGCCGGCGCAGCGCATTGCCCGGATTGCGACGGGTTGGGACCGCTGGCCGTGGTCGACCAATTGATGTCGCCGGTCACGGTGTAATCGGCCGGTAGCGGATCGGTCACCACCACGCCCTGCGCCAGATTCGGGCCGCTGTTCGTCACCTGCAGGGTGGTCAGTCCCGCCTGTCCGGCGATCGCCTGGGCGGGCGCCATGGTCTTGGCGATCTTGACGTCCGCCATCACCGTCACCGGTGTCAGCACCGGGGGCGTGTCGTATTCGGCGGTCACCCGGGTGGTGCCGGTCCGGTAATCCAAGTGAGCGACATTGCGCAGGGTGGTGCCCCCGGCGGTGGCGGCGATCTTGCCCTGGAACTGGAACGAGGTGGTGTCCCCGACGTTGATTGTGCCGCCAGCCGCCGCCGTGGCCCCCCGGCCCAGATTGACGCAGACCCGTTGGCCGTCGTAGCGGCCGAAGCTGGAACCGTCGTCAGGCAGGGGCTTGGGCAGGGGCGTGACCGTCAAATCAGGGGTGGTCAGCAAGACCATTGATCCCGGCACATAGTCCAAGCCCGCAGGCAACGGATCGCAGGCCACCGAATTGACCGAGGGGTCCTGGCCGGTGTTGTTGTAGGTCAGTGTGTATTGGATGATGTCACCGGGTTTGGCCACGTCCGCGCTGGTCAGATTGACGGCGGTCTTAGTCGAGGTGGTGAAGTCCGGCGCGTAGAGGTTGATCGCCAAGGCCAACACGCCCGGGTAGTAGACGTCGCCGGCCGACGAGAAGGAGAATTGCGCCGTTGTGGCGCCGTTCGGGATGATTCCGGAGGCGCCCAGGTTCTTGATGTCGAATCCGAGCATATTGCGATCTGCCGGGGTGCGGGTGGTGACCGACTGCCCGGCCAGCGAGTTGACGGAATCGAAGAAGTTGGTTCCCGGCGACATCGCCGTGGCCAACTGCGTTGTGTTCAGCAGGGCGTAATCACCGGTCTGGGCCAGGTCGCCCTCGTAAACCACCATTGAGAGCTGGACATCCACCGGACCGACCAAAGGGGTGGTGAAATCGGAGACTTCGACGTTCTGGGGATACCCCGAGCCGACGGTGTTGAAGCCGTCGAACACAGTCAGGTTGCGCAACGGCAGGCCGGGAGCGCTATAGGCGATGGTCAGCGCCCAGCCGGCGTAGCGGTCGATC
This sequence comes from Bifidobacteriaceae bacterium, assembly GCA_031270825.1. Taxonomy (GTDB): domain Bacteria; phylum Actinomycetota; class Actinomycetes; order Actinomycetales; family WQXJ01; genus JAIRTF01. The sequence goes on along the minus strand of JAISXH010000043.1, from coordinate 4,124 downwards.
CCCGTGCCGGCCTGAACGTTGCCAACCCAGTAGTCGCCATTGCCGGCCGCGTCGACCAGGTCGGTCACGTCCTTGAAAGACTGGTAAGCGTTCTGTTGACCAGGGTTCTGAGCGATTAGCGCGCCTGTTAACGTCTGGTAACTGGAAGTCCCAGGCGCTCTGAAGGCCACCTGGTTGGCCTTGGAGGCGTCCCCGGCGGTTCCCGAACTGGAGGCGCCCGCGTCCAGTCTGGCCCCCCAATACAGGCCGGCCCACAGCACTTTGGCGCCGTCAGGCAACGCCAAGGTGGACATCGACGAATTGAAGGTGGTGGCGTTGTCCCCCGAATTCCCGTCCGCGTCGAGCGGATGCATCCAGAAATAGTTGTTGTCGTAGGGGCCGCCTTCCAGCGCCCGCGTGCAGTTGTTGACTGTGGGCGTGCAGGTCAGAAGGTTGTTGCCGATACTCAGGACGGCGCCGTTGGCGTTGGCGCTAAAGACCTGTTTGAACGGGGCGGTTGGCGCCGCCTCCACTTCTGTGGTGTTCACCGCAACCACCATTACCAGTGCCAACACTGCTGCTGCTGTTGCCGCCAAAGCGCGTCGAATTCTCGACATTAGCCTTCCCATCGCCTCCGAAACTAGGAAACCACTGTGCTGTCATGCTACTGGTGCTATGCGTCAGTCGGCGCGACCACACCTGCGCCAGAGCGAAAATTGGACGCCTGGCGCGATCTGCGCACGATCCGGCCGGTCTGCGGTGGCCCGGATTGACCCGACCGCCACTTGTCATCACGGCCAGTCCAAGTCCACGTCTGCCGCTGAACCCCGCGAGGACAACCATTGGTTGAAGTTCGCCGCCCAGTCGCGGTGGGTCTGGCGTTGCCAGGCGTGCAGCTCGGCGGCATCCATTTGCGCCACCTTGGCGTGACGCGCCTCGATGGCGTCGAAAACCGCGATCGACTGGCGCACGTCTTCGAGCGCGTCGTGGAGGTTGGAGCTGTCGCGAACGCCGTACACCGCCATCAGGTCGCTCAATTTGCGTTTGCCCTTGCGATAGCGGTCGACCGCCCGGTCGATCACCAACGGGTCCACCACCGGGGCCACTGTTCCGCCCAGCCGCGACTCCAGGGAGGCCAAATGGTGCCGCCGCAGTTCCGCATCGAGAATGCGCAGATCATAGGAAGCGTTGAAGGCCAACACGGCCAGACCGCCGGCCAAGGCTTGGGCCAGCTGACTGGCGATCTCATCCAGAGCTTCATCAGCCGGGCGGCCTTGTTCGCGCGCCTGGGCCGTTGTGATCCCGTGAACCGCCGTGGCCTGCGGCGGTATTTCCACCCCCGGATCGATCAACCAGGTGCTGGCCTGTTCAGGCACGCCGGCCGCGCGCGTCACCAATGCCGCCGTCACAATCCGATCGGCGTCAGTCCTGACGCCGGTGGTCTCCGTGTCGAATCCAACCAAATCCCTCATATGACAACTCTCTCACTCGCCGCTGACAGCGACTGGCCGCCCGGCGCCGATGACGACTGGCGCCGGCCCGGCCAGGCGGGGAGGAACCTGGACGCCCCTGCCGGCGACCGGTACCCCGAGCCGACGCCGCCCGACGACATCGCCCACCCAAGGCCGGCCCTTGGCCAGTCCCGACAGCGATGGCGACCCGACGGCATCGACGGCATCGACGGCATCGGGGGTGGCCAACCGCCGCTATCGCGACGCGGCGACCGCGACGCCAACCCCCCAAACTCCGCCACTAGCCCCACTGACCTGAGGAAACACGGCGGCTCAAGGTAGCTCCGGCAGCGCGTCCGGTCCCTGCGCCGGATTGCTAGGCTGGACTGCCGTGAGCAATGAGACCGACATCGGCCGGGGCAAGCGCGGGCGCAAAGCCTATTCATTAGACGACGTCGCCGTGGTTCCAGCGCGGCGAACCCGCGGTCCCGAGGACATCTCGGTGACCTGGCAGATCGACGCCTACCACTTCCAGACTCCGATCGTGGCTGCGCCAATGGACTCGGTCATGTCCCCCACCACCTGCATCCAACTCGGCCGGCTGGGCGGGCTCGGGGTGCTGGACTTGGAAGGCGTCTGGACTCGTTACGAGGACCCCATGCCACTCCTGGAGGAGATCGCCGCCCTGCCGGAGGACCAGGCCACGCCTCGGCTGCAGCAGATCTACCAAGAGCCGGTACGGCCGGAATTGATCACCGAGCGCCTGGAGGAAATCCGCGCGGCCGGGGTGACGGTGGCCGGGGCGCTGTCACCGCAACGGACGCGCGACCTGTGGCCCACGGTGATGGACGCCGGCGTCGATCTCTTCGTCATCCGCGGCACCACGGTTTCGGCCGAACACGTCTCCTCGGACGCCGAACCGCTCAACCTCAAGCGCTTCATCTACGAACTCGACGTCCCCGTGATCGTGGGCGGCGCGGCCACCTACACCGCGGCCCTGCACCTGATGCGGACCGGCGCGGCCGGGATCCTGGTCGGCTTCGGCGGCGGCGCCGCCCACACCACCCGTGTCACCCTGGGCATCCATGCCCCGATGGCCACGGCGATCGCCGATGTCGCCGCCGCCCGGCGCGACTACTTGGACGAATCCGGCGGCCGATACGTCCACGTGATCGCCGACGGGGCCGTGGGCCGTTCCGGCGATGTGGTCAAAGCGATCGCCTGCGGGGCTGACGCCGTCATGCTCGGCGCCGCGCTGGCCCGCGCCGCCGAGGCCCCCGGACGCGGCTGGCACTGGGGTCCGGAAGCTCATCATTCCCGCCTGCCGCGCGGCTCGCGGGTCGAGGTCGGCACCGTCGGCACCATGGAACAGATTCTCTACGGGCCATCTGCGACCGCCGACGGCTCGTCTAACTTCATCGGCGCGCTCAAGCGCGCCATGGCCTCCACCGGCTATGTCGACCTCAAGGAGTTCCAGCGCGTCGAGGTTGTGGTGGCGCCCTATTCGGCGGCCTGATCAGCCGGCCGCGCTCGTCCGGCGGCCTGGAATCCTGGCGCGGGGTTCGGGGGGTGGTGTTCGGGGCGGGAATCCTGACGCGGGAGTTCGGGGCTGGTGTTCAGGGCTGGTGTTCAGGGGGAATCCTGACACGGGGGCTCCGTGCGGGAATCCTGGCGCGGGGTTCGGGGCGGGAGTTCGGCGCGGGGGCCAAGACGGCCCCCAATAGCGCAAGCCCCCGCCGAGGCCAGACGAACTGGCCCGGACGGGGGCTTTTGCTGTGGTTGCTTGGACCGGTCAGACGACCTTGGCCAAGATGTCCCGCGCGGACAGGATTAGGTAATCCACGTCTCCGAACGTGACTTCGGTGCCGCCATACTTGGAATAGATGACTTTGTCACCGACCGCCACGTCCAGTGGGACGCGATTGCCTTTGTCGTCGATTCGGCCTGGGCCGACGGCGACAACCTCGCCCTCTTGGGGCTTCTCCTTGGCTGTATCAGGTAGGTAGAGACCAGAAGCCGTTTGCGCGGCCGCCTCAATTGGCGTCACGACAATCCGGTCTTCGAGCGGTTGAATGGAGACCGACACTGCGGACCTCCCTTTCGCGATCTAGAGGTTTCACTATGGATGAATTGCCCACAGGTTCTCAGGAACGTGCCGTCGCGGTGCCACGACCTGGTCCCCGGTGCGGGCTGCCTGGCCAGGCGGTCAGGCACAACATACTCTAGGACGGCCTTAGCACTCGGTCAAGCCGAGTGCTAAGCGTGTCCGTTAAGTGGACAGGCCGCCGCTGGCAGGGCCGGGCGTCAGCTCAGGGGCGGGATCTGACCAGTCGCCAAAGCAAGGGCCACCTCACGCGCGCTGGGGATGGAGGGCCCGGCGCCGGGCCGGCTGAGCGCGATCGAGGCGGCCGCGGTGGCGGCGCGGGCCGCTTCTCCCAGGGCGGCGCCCTCGGAGAGCCGAGCGGCCAGGACGCCGTTGAAGGTGTCTCCGGCGCCAGTGTGGTCGACGGGCTCCACCGGCAGCGCGCGCACGATCTCGGTGTCCTGGCCAGCCTGCGCCACGACCAAACCGTCGCCGCCCCGCGTCATGACAATGGAAGGAACCAGACGTTGCAGGGCCCGCAGCAGGGAGCTGTCGTCCGAGGGATACATGCCGAAATGCTGGTCCGCGATCTCCCTGGCGCCGTGCTGGTT
>JAISXH010000046.1 GCA_031270825.1 Bifidobacteriaceae bacterium | reverse complement strand
CCATAAACATCCCAAGCCGACACCGTCAACTGGCCGGACAAAGACACGCCATCCGCCAAAGCGTCAGTCGGAACACCCCGGAAAGCCACCTCCCACACACCCGAGAACGCATCACCCGTGACAACACAAACTTCTTCATCCGGATCGTCGATCACACAAGGCCGCGTCATCACCGCCGGGCGGCCCGGCCTGCCCGGATAAGTCAACCTGACCGCCCCGTGAGTGCCATCGGTAACGAGGGATGCGGGGTCAAGGGCTTTGCCGCCCTGCACTGAGCCGGCGCTCAAACCCACAAAATCGTCTTGGACCGTCACCACCAGATCGATCGGCTGGTTGCAGTATTGCAGGTTGCCGGCGCCCTCGTCATCGCAGGGGCCGCCTTCGGCCGCCCAGAAATCGTCCATGATCCCGGGGCCATTCCAGTCGTAGTACAGCGCCAGCCGATCCAACGGCTCGCCGAGGTTGGCCGGGTCACCGGCATCGGAAATGTTGTCCGAATTGTCCACGGCGTAGAACACCACGTCCAACTGCCCCGACCCTGTGGCAGCAGTGGAGATGTCGCAGGTGTACATGCCATTGGAGACAGAACAGCTGCCGATCTCGTCTGCAGCGCTGCCGGGAGAGAGATGCGATTGGGCCAACACCCGCGCCTTGGCCGCTGTGTCGAGGACGAGTTCCGAACGCTTGAACCAGACCACGCGGCGAACGCCCGACCCAGCGTCTACGGCGCTCAGGCCGGTCACACGCCAGGACGACACGCCCGTTTGGGTCATAGTCGGCTTGGAGCTCTTGGCGGGGACGCCGCTCAGAACGGGGCGGCCGGCTTGCCCGCTGTCAACATCAAGTTTGATGCTGGCGGTGGCGATGCCGTCCCGGAACGAAACCTTGGTGATCGTCACCTCGTGGGTGGTGGAATTCACCACCCTGACGAAAACCTCCTCGAACTGGTCGCCCTCGGCCAGCGCCAGGCGATCAGTATAACCCCCGGCGCCTCCGTACAAGCTTGGGGCGATCTGCCGGCCGGCGCCCATGTTCGGCTCGAGGGCGAAGGCCAGTGGGGCGATGTCTCGGTTGGCCCAATAGGTGACGACATCGGAATCATTGGCGGTGATCGACACGACCTGGCCGTCCGGCGGCTGTGTGCACCGCGAGAAAAGTGGATCCTCGTCGGTCTGGCAGACCAACCACAGGTGAGTGGCCGCATTCAGCAACCCGTCAGCTTGCGGGGTATCTGATCCAGGTGCGGCTGCTGTGACGGCCACGCGATTCTTGGCGGCTGTGTCCTGCACAGTCAGGGTGAACTCGTAACTGCCTGTGTCCGTGTTGACTGCGGCCAGGCTCTGGGCGACCCCGCCGACCAAGACGCGCTTGAGGTATTGGCCACTGGCCGGTGAGATGGTCACCGCGACGGTGATCCCCTGCTCAAGCCAACAGCGGACTTTGTAACCGCCGCCAGGGCTGGTGCACACGCCGGTGGCGTCGCCAGGCGGCGAGGCGGTGACGCTGTAGGAGGTAGCGCTGGCGGTGCCGATCTCGACCCAGGCAAAATCGGCGACCTCGATTCGGAAGTCCTCCGCGAGGGTCCAATGGGTGATGGTTCGCTCGTTGACGCTGAAGGCCTGGGTGTAGTAGTCCCCGGCCACCGAATCGCTGCCAATCAGGAGGCTGCCGACGTACTCGTCGTCTAACTGGCGGGCGATTTCTTGGCCCGGAGTCCGGGCGCTGATGGCCGGCGCCAGGTTGTTGAAACTGTCCGCCGTGCAGTAATAGACGTCGGCGACCCCATCCTGGTCGGTGTCCTCGGCTGAGGCCTGGCAACTCGACGCGACGCTGGGTGAGAACCCGTCGATCTTGAGGCCGGCCTTGGTAGAACCCACGATCCCCGCCGTGTTCTGCCCAGGAACAGCAGCCACAGCGCGCACAGTCACGTCGTTCTTGGTCAACCGGCCGTCCGTCCAGGTGTGGCTGGCAACCGATTCATCCAGGGACAGATTCTGCTTACCGCTGGTGCCGGTACCGACCCTGAATTCCTTCAGATAGGAGCCGTCAGGCACGGTGGCCGTGATACTCAGAGCGGGGAAGGCTGCCGACCACTTGAAAATGTTCGACGCCGGGCTGAGACAGCCCGCAGCGCAGCCTTCATAAGTTGCGCTCCAGGACACAGCGTCGACTGTCGGCTCGGACTCCAATGTGTAGTAAACGATGTCGGCGACTGTCAAGTCGGAGGTCAACACAGTCAAGCCGGTGCCGACTTGATACTGGTCCAGAGCTCCGCCTGCCACATTCTCATAGCCCGCGAGGTTCGTGATGGTGTAAGACCAGTCAGTGTTGAGATGGTCAAAGCCCTCGACCGAGCCTTTGGCGATCCAGGCCCCGGTGGCGCCATCGAAGGAGGTCTCACCCAATGGCCAAGCCACCGCTTGGGGACCGACCACCTCGACCTGGGGAGGGCTGTCGGCCGGATTGACGATTGGACTCGCCGCGCTCGGCACAATCCTGATGACCACCTCGACGCTTACCGGATCGGCCGACGCCCGCAGGGGGTCCGTCACCGGCACCAAAGCGAAACCGCCCAAAGCGGTCACCAACCCAATAGCCAGCCAACGCCTGTGTGTCCTCACAACGACTCCTTCGCAGATGTGTATCGGAACCGCGCCACCACCTGTGGGGAGGAGGTTTGGTCCAGATCGTCGCGCCCGTCTTGGGCGCCGAGGTTTGCCGATTCCCCAGGCCATGGCCCCCAGGCGTCGAGGGCGTCGAGCGTCGCCCCCGTCCTGGCCGACCCGATGACCGTGGTGCCGGTTGCGGGCTGAGCGGCCGTCGGCACGCCGGCTCCCGCAGACCCAACACCATCAATAACCGTGGTGCCGCTACCGGCCGCGGCCACACCCGGCGCAACCGCCCGCGCCGGCGTATCCAACCGATGCGCCCCGCCGACCGCCCGGGACGCCGGCCCCGCCGCCGAACCCATAACGGTGGTGCCGACTGCGGGCTGAGCGGCCGTCGGCACGGCGGCTCCCGCAGACCCAACACCATCAATAACCGTGGTGCCGCTACCGGCCGCAGCCACACCCGGCGCGGCCCCGCGAGCCGCCGCCTCAGACCAATGCGGCCCACCGGCCGCTCCCAGCGCTTGTCCCGCCGCCGAACCCATGACCGTGGTACCGAACCCCAGAGCCGATTGGGCGGGAGAATCCGCCACCCGGCCGGTCACAGCACCGGCGGCCACGCCCCGGCGGCGGGAAGCCGAATGCGCCGGGTGCACTCGCCCCGAACCGATCGGCCCGCTCGAACGCGACCGCGACCGGGCCCGGCCCTTCGGACCCGTGACGACAGCCTTGCCCTCTACCCCGGCCGCTCTCAAGTCGGCGATCCCACGCGCGCTGCGCCGACCGCTGAGCACCGACAATGCGTCACCAATGTCTAACGCGAAAAACAGAATGCACGCTGCCGCCACGGCCGCACCGGCGGCTGTGAAAGCGACGGTGGCCAACAGGGTCCAGGTCTCGTGGGTCACTGCGTCTGTCCCGTCCCTATGGTCGCCGCAGTCCAAGCAGGCCCGGTGGTCCCGGCAACCTCAGTAGTCCCGGTGGTCTCCGAGCTACCCGTAGACCCGCTATGACGCTCCAGCGACGCCCGCGCATTCGCCACGGCGGCCGCGATCGACTTGCAATCCTCTTCCACCGCCGCGTCGACCGCGCCCGGCAAACAGACCAGGCCGGCAGACTTGGCCTCGATCTGGGCCAACAGGCCCTCCAACGCCTCCGGGCTCTCGCCGGCGTTGATGAACCGGTCCGGATATCCGGCCAGCACCTGGGCGGGCAGCAGCAGCGCGCCGAAGGCGGCCACATCCGACTGCGCCGAAGCGCCGTCAACTGACTCGACCATTTGCTCCAGCGCGTCCCAATACTCGTTGTAGTCGACCTGGCCCAGCTTCTGGGCCGCCCGGACGCGAAAGCCGAACACCTGACTGAAAAGCTCATCTTGTCGGAACGTGGCGCTATCCGCAGAGCCGCGATCGACCGCCTGCTCGAAAGCTGTCGCTGCCGCCGCATCAGCCTCCGGACCTTCATAGAAGAAGCCGTAGGTCAGACCGACTTGATGAGCCAGTTCCGGCCATCCGCGCGCCGATTGCAATTGCGTGCGGTTGGTGGCCATCAAATCGCTCCACACAGTGTGGTCCCAGGAACTGAACTCATCCGAATCGCTGCGCATTGATTCCAGCATTTGGAGGTAGATGTCCGGATCGTCGGGTTTGAGATCAATTGCCCGCAGGAATTCGTCAACCTGGGATGAAGAACCCAGAGGCTCGCTGATAGCCCGGTTGACCACCTGTTCGAAGTCAGAAGTGCGGGCTCTGGCGGCGGCCACCGAACAGACAGTGCCACCTCCAGCCAGCACGATCGCCAAGCCAGCCGTGATGCCGAACAGCGCCACGCGGCGGCGTAGACGTCGTCGATACCCGTCATCAACCTCCTGGTAGTGCTGCAGGTCATACAAGAGTTCTTCGCAGCTTTGGTAGCGGTCGGCCGGATTCGCGCCGGTGCACCGGGCGATGATCTTTTCCAAACCACCCGACAACGTCGAGTTCAGCTGTCGAATCGGATACATTTCATAGGGAGGTTGACTAGGATTATGTCCAGTCACCAAATGATATAGGGTCACTCCGAGTGAGTAGATGTCGGATCTAGGATCGGCGCGATCCGTGTTCACATCCCCCATTAACACTTCCGGCGCCGCATAGCCATAAGTGCCTAGGGCCACGGTGCCGGAGGCGCCGGAGACGGATTGGAGGCGGCCTCCGGCGAAGCGCCGAGCGGTGCCGAAATCGATTAGCACCACGTCGCCATTCGGCCGCAGCATGACATTAGAAGGCTTGAGATCACGGTAAACGATCGGCGGCTCCAGACCGTGCAAATATGCGAACACGGCGGCCAGTTGTTTGGCCCAACGAATCACCTGGTCTTGCGGGAAAGCGCCATCGGTCAATTCGATCGTGTCGCTGCCTTGGAGGTCCTCCGTGCGAGCGCGGCCCAGCGGGCGCCCCTCCACGTAGTCCATCAGAATGAGCAGCGAGTCGGGGGTCTCCAGCACGTCGCTGATCGCGACTATGTTGTCGTGGCGCAGGTGCTTCAGGGTGTCGATCTCCGCCATCAACGCCATCTCGGCCAAGTGGTCGCTGGCCAGACCTGACCGCAACACCTCTTTGATGGCCCAGAGCTTGTTCGAGCGGTCATTGCGGGCCTGCCAGACAACGGACATTCCGCCCGCGCCGATCTGCTCGACAAGCCGAAACTTGCCATCGACCACATCACCGACTCGCAACATCTCAACGCCCGCCTACAAACGCCGCCGCGGCATCCGCGCGCCCAGAAGCGCCGCTGGGGCCCATTCTTGGGCCAGGGGAACACGCTTCAATCTCATCGCCGTTGCCTCTCTGCCAGGTCCGTCGCGGGGCAATTGGAGAACCTAGTTCTAACTCAGCAGACTACCAGTTTCTGGAGCCGGGCTCGACGCCCATCGGGGGCCGCCGTGGAGATAATTCGTTCGACCCGAAGCAAATTGGGGGCTAGGATCAGGTCCTGGCGGCGCCTGAGAGCAGCCGGGGGCGCTGAGGCAAGATGGCCTACCGCTCCAGGAGCAGGAATCGGGCCGGGGTCGGCCGGGCCGCCGGAATCAACACAATCACCGTCCCCTTGCGTACGTCGGGCGGTGTCGGGCGCAGCGAAAAGGGGGAGCCGCGCTTGTGTCGAGCGGCGGCTCCCCCTTTTCCGGCTGTGGGTTTACGCCTCTAGCCGCAGGCGGCGGCGCTTGGCCCAGAACGCCAAAGCGAAG
>JAISXH010000025.1 GCA_031270825.1 Bifidobacteriaceae bacterium | reverse complement strand
TCGGTGAGGTTCGCGCGCCAGGGCGGCAGCTCCCTGGTCAGGTACAGCGTGGCCAGCGCGTCGAGGTAGCGGGTGACGGTCGAGGACGGCATCTCCAGATCGGACGCGAGGTGCCCTTTGACCAGCTCACCCGCCTGGTTCGCGGCCACCATCCGCGCCATCGACGCCAGGCGCGGCGCTGACAGCGAGCGGGAGATATCCGCGATGTCGCGGGTCATGATCCGCTCGAAGTACGCGCCCAGCCAGCGCTTGGCCGCAGGCCAGGCGCGGTCGCGGATCTCCGGGTAGCCGCCGTGGGCCAACGCGTCGATGTAGTCCTGACGCCTCCACACGGACTTGTACGCCTGCGGAACCGCCGGCAAGTCCCTGACCCACGCCGCGAAGTCGTCGTCCAAGGACACGAGCTCGCCCCGGCTCAGGCCCGCCAACGGGACGGTCGCGGCGCGTCCCGCCAGCGAGTCCGCCGCGCCTGGCAGCCGCAACACGTCGCTCGAGCCGGTGAAACAGAACCGCCCGGGCCTGGGGTCCCGGTCGACCAGCGCTTTGGCGGCCAGGATCAGCTGGGGGGCGCGCTGGACCTCATCCACCACTGTCAACCCGTCGGGGAATTGGTCCAGGAAGCCCTGCGGGTCCGCTTTCGCCGCAGCGAGCGCCTCGGGCTGGTCCAGCGTGAACGCCAGGTGCGGCCGCGACCGCGCGAGCACCGCCGCGAAGGTGGACTTGCCAACCCGGCGGGCACCCTGCACAAACACAACTGGGAACTCTTCGAGCAGCACCTGGCCGACAGGGGCCAAGTGCCGCGGAATAAGGTCTGACATGCGCCAACACTACCATGTCCCCGGCTCGGCGCTCGGTTCGCGATATATTAGGCGCTCGGTTTGCGGTAGGCCGAACGCTCGGTTTGCGCTAGTTCAAGTGCCAGGTTTGCGGTCACGCGAGCGCGCCTTTCGCTGCACCCGTGCCGCGGCGGCCAAAAACCACGTCCACGCCCGGCCGGATCGCGTTTGGCTCAATCGGGACCCGCTCGGCGGGGTGAAACCCCAGGTGGCCGCCCGGGGTCGGGTTCCTGAGCGCGCTAATCGACCGGAAGGCCTCCGAGCGCCGCAAGAGCGCCAACGCTCAGACCGCGGCCGGGAACGCCAGCTTTCAGGGGGCGAGTTTGGACAGCGGGCAGGTGATGGTCCCGTCGGGCAGGTTCAGCGTCGGGCCCGTCCCTGTAACGACTAGCCGAAACGCAGGCTGGCCGGTAGCGGCGGTGTCGATCTGGGCGATGGCTTGGGCGAGCGACGTGGCGCCGGCCTCGGCCTGCGGGCCGCCCAGTTTCACCTCGACAGCCCCCCAACGGCCGTCGGGCAGGGCGACGATGGCGTCGATCTCGTGGCTGTTGGAATCGCGGTAATGGAGTACTTCACCGCCCAAGGGGGAAGCTAGGACCATGAGGTCGTGGACAGCCGCGCTCTCGAACACGAACCCCAGAGTCGTCAGGTCGGTCTTCAACCGGGTGGAATCCGCGCCAAGGGCGGCGACGGCAAGGGCCGGGTCGGCTAGATGCAGTTTCGGCGAGGTGCGGAGTCGCGCTCTGGACCGCAGGCTCGGCGCCCAGGCGTTCTGCGTTTCGACGAAGAACAGCCTGCGCAAGAGTTCCACATAGGACGCGACGGTCTCGGCCTTGATGTTCGGCGCGGCGGGGCGGACGTCTTTGGCGAGGGTCTCGTAGGACACTTCGGTGGCGACCGAACGGGCGATGGCGGCGATGAGTCGTTCCAGGACAACCGGTTCGTGCCTGATGTCCGCCAGCCGGCGGATGTCGGTGCGGACAATCTCATCAACGTATCCCGACAGCATCGTCCGGGACCGGCGTTCACCGAGGTCCGCCATCGCCGGGAACCCCGGTTGGACCAGCATCCCCACCACGTCATCCAAGGTGGGGGCGGCCAGGTCGGCCGCGGGGCGGCGACTGTCGAACAGATCGGCCAGGGACACGCCTCCAGGGCGCCCCTGCTTCTCCCACCAGCACAGCGTCCGCTGCCTGACGCGAAGGATCCGCCCCGCGCCGGTATGCCGGGTGGCGTCGTCGGCCGGGACCGCCGATCCGGTGAGGATGAAATTGCCTCGGCCCGCAGCCGCGTCCACGCCGCGACGCACCAGGTTCCACAGCACAGGAGCCAGCTGCCATTCGTCCAACAGCCGGGGGCGGGCGCCCTCGAGGAGTTGGCTTGGATCAATTGACAGGAGCCGCTCGGCTCCGGGAGAGTCCATGAACACGTACGACGCGCAGGCGTTGAGCCCCGTCATGGTCTTGCCGCAAGCTCGCACACCCTCGATCAGGACGGCTCCGGCGGCGTCAAGGGCCTCGCCAACAGCGGCGTCCATCACCCGCGGAAGGTACGGCCGGCCGAGCACCGCTTTCGTGTCCACAGCCTCACCCTAGCAGCCTAGGGTGGAAAACACAGGAATTCTAGGGTGAAAGATGCAGATCTTTTAGAGTGGAACATGCAGCACCCCAAGGGTGGTGAATACAGGCCTCACAGAGCAAACGCCGCCTGCCCGATGCCGTCCGCCCAAGCCCCAGCGCCTCGCCCGATGCCGTCGGCCCAAGCCCCCAACGACCTCCCGCCGACGACTGCGGAGCCTACCCTGCTACAAGCAAACCCCCGATTTGCTCGTAAGCTCGGCCACGAGGCACAACGCGCCTTGCAATTTCAGGCGCGAAGTCGGCCTGGGCCACCCTGGCCAGACACTCGGCTTCTCCGTCGTCGCGGGGGGCGACCGCGCCTCGTGGCACACGCGCTGAGACCGTTCCACAAACGTCGGAATCCCACTGAAAGTGGACAGTAAATGGACACCTACGTGGGCCGAGCGGCCCGGCGTGCCCAAGCTTGGGACTCGGGGTTCCAGGTCAAATTCCCTGCCTCACCACCCAGAGCTGGAGAGGCGAAGGCGATCACCGGGGCGAGCACGTTAGCGAAGTCCTTGGGCAAGTGGTCGTAGGCGTGGCGGCGTCGCCAGGCCAACCATCTTCCTTGCGCCACGTCGGCGTAGCCCTCCAAGACTTCGCTGAGCGGTTCGAGGACGGCATTGCGATACGTGGCCACTTCGACACAAGCTCGATGGAGCAGCGAGCCATCGACCGGGTGTTGGTGGATCAGGGCGTAGACGTCAGCGAAGTCGCGCCATCGAGTGTTGGCTACCCCGCGCCCGGCGGCGGTGACGATCTTCTCCGCGAGGACCATGTGGAGCGGATATCCCACCAGTTCAATATGTGCGCCGCCGCGCAGGCGGGGAACCATTACTCGGACGGGCTCGGGCCAGATAGGGTCGCCGACGTTGACATCGACATGGAAGCGGAGTTGGGCAGTGGCCAGGCGGGCGGTGGCGCTGACCCGAACGCCGCCATTTTCGTCTTCGTCGCGGATCGTTTGGGCGCTCAGCGAGGCTAGATCGAACAGCAAGCCGTCGTCATCGGGCAAAGGGATCGCGAGGACTTGGCGGATGAGGCCGAGTACGACTTCGGCGTCATTGTCGATGGCGAGGGCTTCGAGATCCACGTCGCGGGTGGGGCGACGGGTGTCGAACGCGGCCAGCAGCATCCCGCCCTTCAGCACGAACTTGGTGGCAACAGGGCTTGCCGCCAAGCGCGCGAGGAACCCTTCTAGGGCGTAGATCTGGTGCAGTTCGTCGGTGGGCCGGTGAGTTCGGCGGGCCTGGTTCTGCAAGTCGAGGTAGGCATCGCCCGCCGAGGTGCCCCTGGTGACTTTGCTCATAGCAGCACCTCCAAGGTGGATCGCAGGACGGGCAGTACGCGTGGGAACGCCCGAGCGAGCTTCAATAGCTGTGATGGTTGGCCCCCGGCTTTCAGCCAGCGTTTCAGCGCCTCGTGGGCCATGTCCTCGCCTTCGCGGTGGCGCAGGCGGTAGGCGTCGAGGATGCTGCGCTCAGGGGAGTACAGGCCGATGGTGCGGCCCGCGCCGACGTCGAGAAGGTCGCGTCCCAGGTCGAAGGTGGCGGTGTCGAAGTGGTGCCACCTGATCGGGGGTCGCAGGTTGGGCTGCCAAGCGCCGCGCGGCATGGCGACGTCGATGGTGGCGGGTATGTCGTCAATCAGGTCATGGCGGGCCAGGGCGGAACGCAGGCAGAGCGTGGCCCGTTTGGACTTGGCGGCGATCTCGATCAGGTCCTCATCACCAGCCCAGTCGCTCTTGCGGTACAGCCCTCGGGCCATCGGTACGATCACGCCCTTGGCGGCTAGCGCGCGCAACCGGCTCTCTCCGATCGCCTCAGCGGCCTCGGAATACCGGAAAGTCGCGGGCAGGCCCGCCAGCGCGTCAGCGGTCATCGCCCATCGCCTCCCGTCGGTAATCCTCTACAGCAATACCTCTAGTGTAGAGGAAAACCTACGGCTTGTGGGCCGTCTCGTATCTGACGCGGCGGATGACCTTCTGGGTCGCCCCGGCTTGGAAGCCGGTGAGGTCTAGCTGGTGAGCCACGAGGCCATCTCCTGTTCGGGAGCGGGCAAGTACAGCCGCCAACGCTTGACCCAATAGCGGTCCCTCGGGGCTGCGGCCGACCAGAAATAGTACGGACCAGTGCCCAGCGACTCCACCAGCGAGGCCAGCGCGTCGTCAGGCACACGCCAATCCTCGCGCTTGGTCTCCAGAATCCAGCCCAGGCGCGCGCGGACACTGTGCGCGGCGCTCGCCGCGACCCCGGCGGCCAAAGTGCCGTCCAGCCTCGTGAGGCCGGCCAGGGAATGCAGCAGGTTGTCAGGGCCGCCGGCGGCGGCGACATGGGTCAGGCAGTCGATGAGCGTCTGCTCTTGGCTCGTCACCGAATAGCTCCGGCCCGCCGGGGTCAAGACGCTCAGCGGGGCGAGCCGTGCGCCCGTGGCCCGACAAGGCGCATAGTCCACGCCGTCATAAGTGAACCGTTTGACCGCGCTGGCCGCAATAAACCGGACTCGGCGGCCGATGTTGTGCGCAGCCCCCAGCAGCGTCAGCGCCGAGGTGTAACAGAACACGGCATCAGGGGCGACGGCGACAGCCACGTCCAGCGGGTCCGCCGCCACGCCGGCGAACCGGCCCGCCTTGGACACATACAAGCCGCGCCGCACCTTGTCCACACGCCCGATGGCGACCGCCCGGGCCGACCAGCGAGACCCCGTCCATCTTCGCCTTGTCGACCAGCTGGCGCGCGAACGCCAACTCCTGTTCCGACGCCTGCGCGCCGTCCTTCCTCCTTCTTGTCGCCATGTCGGCTATCGTCGCAGTCACTGCCGCTCCTCCCCGTCCAGCCACGCCGGGCCGAACGATCCGGCCAACACCAACCCACCGTTTTATCGCGTGTCCGGTGTTATCCCGGGTGTGTGGTGTTTCGGCTGGTGGCGGCTGCGGCGGCGACCTCGCGCCCGGGATAATCGGGGGCGGGTTCATCTCAGGGACCGCCATGGCGCTTGGCGAGGTGCCGAATCTGCCGCAGCGGATGACGGCGACCGCGCCTCGCGGTACGCGCTGAGGCCGGTCGACAAACGTCGGAATCCCACTGAAAGTGGACAGTGAATCGACACCTGGGCCACTTCTGGCGGACATGGTGAGGGCCCCTGGCCAGGTATTGCCTGGCCAGGGGCCCTTCAGTGGTAGCGGGGGGAGGATTTGAACCTCCGACCTCCGGGTTATGAGCCCGGCGAGCTACCGAACTGCTCCACCCCGCGTCGTTCAGCCCGGTCAGTCTAGGTGAAAACCCCTCGCGAAGCAAGGGCCGATCATTGAACCAAGACCATCCGTCCGGCCGCCACCAGGCATTACGCCAAGAATCTGGCCGGACCTCGATAAGCTGCGAGTGAACAGGCTAACCTGGTTCTAGCATCGCAGCGACGTCCGATTGGCCCCAGGAAGGACATCATGACCGAGTTTTCGCCCCCTTCAGAACCGACACTCGCACCCGCCGCGCCGCCGCCAGCCGCGCCGGGTTTCCAGGTCCGTCCGGCGCTGCCGACAGCGCCACCGCAGCCATCCGATCCGCGTTTCCCGCCGGCCGAACAGGCGCTGGCCCGGCAGATCGAGCAGCAACGCGCAGACGACCCGCTGGTCGGCGTGAAGATCGGCGCGGGCGTTTTCTACGACCAACTCGTCCAGATGCTTCAGGGCGATCCGCGGGGGGTGCGCGCGGAGTTGCTATTGGGTGTGCCCGCGCTGCTGGCCGGCTACGCCTGCCAGGCCGCGACCTGGGAGTCGCTGGTGGTGGGCATGGGCTACCCGGTCGAGTCGGTCTTCCTGTTGGCAGACTCGGCCGAAGGCATCCCTTATCCCTTCTCCGACCCGATGAACCACCTGCTGCTGGAAGACCAGTACTCGGTCTGGGGTTTGGTTTCGGCGGCGGCAGCGGCCAAGACCGACCAGCCATTGCCCGATGCCGCCGACACCGTCGCGCACGTCGCCCGCAGTATCGGCACGCCCGCGTTTGGGCAGCCCCGGATGCCTCCGGGCAACACGCTCGGCGAGGACGCGACCAAACTGCTCCAAGCGGCCTGGCCCCGGTTCCTCCCGCTCTTGGGTCTGGCCTGCGCCATGCCGGAAGAGTGGCCGGCGCTGTTCGCCGTCGCGCTGCAGCGCTCCATGGAGACGGTGCGCCAACTCATCGACCCGGTTCGAGCCGCCGTCATCGCCATCGAATGCGCCGTGCCGATGGCGCATCTGCCGATGGCGCGCATGGCCTGACCGACGGCGCGCCGGGCGCAACAGCGGCCACCCGGCGACCGCGGACGGCATCGCCCGAAAACCGCCGGGCACCCGCCCGGGCGGGATGTCTTATCCGCCGTCCTGGGGCCGTGCCGCCTCGACCGCCTCACGGGCGGCCTCCAGATCGGCTTGCGCCTGGGCGTAGGCGTCCCAGTCGCCCGACCTCATGGCCGAATCAGCGGCGTCGATCGCCTCCAACAAGTCGGTCAGCGCTTGGTCCAGCGCGTCTCCGCCCGGAGGTTCGGCGGAAGCCGCCGCCGAAGGCGACGCTGAAGAGGACGGACGCGCAGATGGCGACGCCGATGCGCTCGGCTCGGCGCCGCCCCCGCCCTCGCCCTCTTCGCCAGTCAGATCGGGACCGAGTTCCTTGTCGCCGATATCCGAATCGCCGGCCTCAGCGCCGGCGTCGCCCTTGAAGACCGCATCCAGAGCAGCGGTCAGCGTGTCGGCCACGCCGACGTCTTCGCCGAAACCAACCACCACCTTCTGGAGCGAAGGGAACTTAGTGCCGGTCGAGGCCTGCACATAAAGGGGCTGGACGTAGAGAAGTCCCCCGCCCACCGGCAAGGTCAGCAGGTTGCCTTTGATGACTTCGGTGCCTAGGTCTTGGAGCAGGCGAATCTCGCTCTTGACCGTCGAATCCGACACAAAGGTGTTCTGGACTTGGCCCGGACCGGCCACGGACGTGCCTTGGGGTAATCGCAGCAACCTCATCTTGCCGTAGTCGGAATCGACCTGGCCCGGAGTGTCGCCGGTCTCCGAATTGACGGCCAAGAAACCCTTCAACACCGATCGGTCATCGCCCTGGCCGGCAGAGGCCAAGATGTAAGTAGAACTGAGGGAGAAAGTCGCCTGTTCCTGAGTCGGCATCTTCATGGTCAGGTAATAGGGCGGCTGCTGGGGGACGTTTTCGCCTTCCTGGGTCGGATCGGCTGGCGTCTTCCAGAAGTCCTGCTGGGAGAAGAACGAATCGGCATCGGTCACGTGGTACTTCGCCAACACCGCGCGCTGGACCTTGAACATAGTCTCCGGGTAGCGCAGGTGGCTCATCAATTCACTGGATATTTCTGACACCGGCGTCAGGTTGTTCGAATAGACCGCCGCCCAGGCCTTCAACACTGGGTCCTCGGTGTCCCAGGCGTACAGACGAACTGAGCCGTCATAGGCGTCAACCACCGCTTTGACCGAATTCCGGAGGTAATTCACCTGGTTAGAGGCGATGGCGTTGATTCCGGCCACACCGGTGCGGGCGCTGATCGTGTCGATGGTGGCGACCCCGAGCGTCTGGTGCTGGGCATAGGGCACCGAATCGGCAGTGGTGTAACCGTCCACGATCCAAACGACGCGACCGTCCACGACCGCCGGATAGACCCGCTCATCCAAGGTCAGGTAAGGCGCGACCTTCTGCACCCGCACATAAGGATCGCGGTCGTAGAGAATCTGCGATTCTGGACGGACGCTGCCGGAGAACAGAATGTTGGTGGAGCCGAAACGTAGCGCGTACAGCACCTTGTTGAGAGCGGACCCGACGTTGGGGCCGCCGTCGCCGTCATAGGTGTTATTGACCTGGCCGGCTTCTTCGGCATCAGACGGGTAGTCCAACTCGATCGGCTTGTCGCCCTCGCCGCCGCCGACAATCGAATACTCCGGCGAGGTGGTGCCGAAGTAGACTCGCGGCTCTTCGATGTCGAGGTCGCCCTGCGAAGGGATCCCGCCCTCGTAGAACGAGGGCCAGCCTTGCTCGTCAGTGGTGTTGCCGTAGGCGGCCACGGCGCCGTAGCCGTGGGTGAACACCGTGTGCTGGTTGACCCAGCTATTAGCGCCCTCGCCGATCCCGGACAACTTCAGATCGCGGACGGCGATCACGGTGTCCCGTTTCTCGGTTCCGATCTGGTAGCGGTCAACCGACAGCACATCCGGGAAGTCGTAATATTGCTTGTTCTGTTCCTTCTGGCGGAAGGTGGGGCTGACCACGGTCGGGTCCAGCAGCCGGATCGAGGCGGTTGAATCGGCGTCTTCGCGAAGAGCCCCCGGCCCGGCGTCGGTCTTGGCCGAATAGGACGTCACCTCGACGTCCTCCAGCCCGAACGCAGCCCGTGTGGCGTCAATGTTGTGCTGGATATAGGGCGCCTCCTTGTCCTGCATGGTCGGCTCCACCGAGAACTTCTGGATCAGGGCCGGATAGGCCCATCCCACCACCGCCACCGACAGCACCATCAAGCCCAAGCCAGTCGCCGGCAGTTTCCAGTCGCCCCTCCAGGCCGCCGCCACAAACATGGCCGCGACAAAGACCGCGATGCAGGCCATGATCAGTTTGGCGGGCATATTGGCATGAACCGCCGTGTACAGGGCGCCGTCCCAACGATCACCGGTCTCAGACATCATCGAATACCGGTCCAGGAAGTACTGCGCCGCCACCAGCAGGCACAGCACCGCCGCCGTCAGCCCGAGCTGCACTCGCGCGGCCTTGGTCAGCGAACCCTTAGGACCACCGAGTCCGGCCCGGATGCCGCCGTACAGGTAGTTCATGACGACTGCGGCGATCAGTCCGATGGCCACAGCGCCCATCAGGAAGGACACGCCGAAGCGGATGGCGGGCAGCTGGAACACATAGAACGACCAGTCGAGCCCGAATTGCGGGTCTGCTTCGCCGAACTTGTGCGCGTTCAGCGCCAGCAGGACCTTCTCCCACTGGCCGGCGGCATTGCCGCCTGCGAACAGACCAACCAGGGCCGGCACCAGGATCAGGGCCGGGCGCCGCATTGGCTCGAACTGCGAGCGGTAGCGGTCCACCACCTGATCCGAATCGCTCTCGGGCACATAGATCGGCCGCGCCCGGTAGGCAACCCACAACGACAGCCAGACCACCGCCGCCATCACCACGGCGCCGATCACGAACAGCACAATCCGCGTCACCCATTGGGTGGTGAAGACGTTGAGGAAGCCGATCTGGCGGAACCACAACACCTCCGTCCACAGTTTGGAGGCCGCCACCAGCGCCAACGCCAGGACGACCAGAATGAAAACGGTCCAAGCTAGCGGCGAGCGCAACAGCGGCCGGCCCTGACGGCCCGGATCGCGCGGCGGCCTGGGCGGTCGTGGAGGACGTGGCGGCAGGTTAAGAGAGAACACGTAGTCAATCCAAACACATCCGACCAGGTCGGCATAACGGCCTGTCCGGACCAGAGCGAATCTGCGGGCTCAGCCCACAGCGAAATAGCCGCCGATGCCGTCCGGCCGTCATCCGGTCAGCCTCGCGTCGGGTTCGCCGGACGCCGGGCGGCCCGGCGACGCGCTTTCAGCAGCGGGGAAGCGCGGCGCTGTCACCGGACCTGACAGCGGCGAGGGCGCGCACGGCATCGTCCAAGGAAGACACCTTGACGACCTCCATACCGGGCGGCTCGTGACCCGACACCTCGTCGCAGTTGGCGGCGGGCGCCAGGAAGACCTCGGCGCCGTCGCGCTTGGCGCCGATCATTTTCTGGCGGATGCCCCCAATGGCGCCGATGGCGCCCTCCGCGTCGACCGTGCCGGTGCCAGCGATCACACGACCGCCGGCCAGGTCATCCGGACCCAGCTTGTCGATAATGCCGAGCGCGAACATCGAGCCGGCGCTGGGTCCGCCTATGTCCTCCACGCCGAACTTGATCTCGATCGGGAGGTTGAACACAACCGTCACCCCTAGCAGAGTGCGGCCGTCCTCGCTGCGACCGGTCTTAAGGTCTACGTTGACGGCCTCGCCGTCCCTGTCCAGGCCGACCTCGATTTCGCTGCCCGGCTCGACTTCTTCGAGGAGTCGCTTGAGCGAGGCGAAGCCTTCGACCGGTTGGCCGTTGATTGAGGTCAGCTCATCGCCCTGGCGAAAGACGGCTTTGGCGGCATCGGTTTGCGGCTGATCTATCCCGACTCCGACTCTCATGCCCAGATACTCCAGTGCTGCCGCCGACGCGGCGTCCTGGGAGGAGGTCATCTCGGCCGCCGACTGGTTTTCGCGTTCCTCGGCGGTGGAGTCGCGTGGATAGATCAAGTCGTAGGGAATCAGGGCGTCGTCGGCGTTGAAGTAACCCTCGGCCAAGCGCACCAGTCCGAGCGAACCCGGATCGGTGCCATACGCCCCCACAGTGGTCAGACGCAGTTCGCCGGTCACCTCGTGGCTGGATGCTTGATCCACCTGGATCAGCTCCTGGCCGTCGGCGCTGCCCAGAGTGTCGAAGGTGGGGCCCGGCGTCTCCAATAGGTATGGCACCGGCAGCGAGAACAAGATCGAGCCCGCGCCGATCGTGGCCGCGAAGCCCGCCACCATGGAGATGGTGCGCGGCGATAGGCGTCGGCTCGGCCCAGACGGTGGGGCCGGCGGCGGCTGGGCGGATGGCTGGGCGAACGGGCCGGTCGGTTCCGGCGCCGGCCCGGCGCCCTCTGGGGCCGGTGGCGGCTGGGCCGGCGGGCCGGCGCCCTGGTCCCACTTTCCGGGCGGTTGGTCAATCGTCACGCAGGATATTGTGCCCTAGCCCAACCTGCGGGCCCAAGAGGCTCGGCCTTTTCATCGAATGCCTGACTCCCCAACCAGGCGAGGTTGCTACCGTTGAGGCAACACTTGAGGGGGATCCATGGCCGAACAACTGGGCGCCGACGGGCGCGACCTTCCGCCAGAGCTGATCGAGTTGATCCGCACCTGGTTTGGTCCGCAGGCCGACGAGGTGCTGGAAACCCTGCACCGGTCTGGGGTCAACCCGGCCGCCCTCTTTCAGGCCGCCGGAGCCGGGCCGCCAGGAGCGTCGGCCGGCGCCGTGTTCAGCCAATTGACGCGCTTTCTCCGCTCTGGATCGCCGGACGGGGCAATCAACTGGGAACTGGCTCAAGACGCCGCCCGCAAGGCTTCCCTGACCAAGGGCGCCGATCCGGTGGTGCCGGCAAGCCAGGCAGCGCAGGTGGACGAGGCGTTTAAGGTGGCTGACCTGTGGTTGGACCAGGCCACTGAGTTCATGGCCACCGGCGCGCCGCCGGCGGCCCTGTCGGCGGCCGATTGGATCGAGGCCACGCTGCCGCGTTGGCGCCAGCTGACCACTCCCGTGGCCCAATCCTTGACCAAGGCGATGACCTGGCTGATGGAGCAACACGCCCAGGAGCATCCCGGGGCCGCAGAACTGGCCCGAAACGCCTCTCGCGGAGTGTTACCGCTGGTTGGATCGCTGTTCGGCCTGCAGCTAGGGATGGCCTTGGGCCAGTTGTCGCGGGAAGTCTTCGGCTACACCGACACCGGCTTGCCTTTGGCCGCGCCTGGCGCCACGGCCATGCTGCCCGGAACCACCGAGGTGTTCGCCCGCGATCTCCAGTTGCCGGGCACGGAAGTGCGGATCTTCCTGGCCACCCGCGAATCCGCCCACGCGCGCTTGTTCAAGCGGGTGCCCTGGCTGGCCGACTATCTCTACGGGGCGGTGGAGGCCTATGCCTCGGAGATCACTATCGACCTCAACCGGCTCGAGGCCATGGTCGCGGATATCGACCTGGCCGATCCCGATTCGTTGCGGCAGGCCATCTCCTCCGGCTTGTTGGCGCCTTTGCTGACGGAACGCCAGCGCTCGGCCCTGCGACGCTTGGAGACCGCCTTGGCGCTAGTCGAAGGCTGGGTCGATGTGGTCACTCAGGAAGCGCTGCACCATAATCTGCCCGACCTGGCACCCCTGCGCGAAATGGCCCGCCGCCGGCGGGCCGAAGGCGGCCCGGCTGAACACATGCTGGCCACCCTGGTTGGCCTGGAGCTGCGCCCGCGCCGCGCCCGTCAAGCCTCCGAACTGTGGCAGTCGGTGGCCGATCGAGGCGGCGCGGCCGCCCGCGACGCGATCTGGTCACACCCGGATCTGCTGCCAACCCACGAGGACCTAGACCAACCCGAAGCATTCTGGGACCTGCGCGAAGCCCGCCTCGCAGCCGACGCCGCCATCGACGCCGAAATAGCCGCCTTCCTAAACTCCGACCCCCCCACCACGCCAGGCGACGGCGATCCCGCTTAGTCCGCAAGGGGACGGTGACGTGCCAAGGCGCCGGGACCAGGGGTGCGGCATCGGGCCGGGGTTGGCCGCGCCGCCGTAATCAACACAATCACCGTCCCCTTGCGTGGTGCGCCTGGGCGGCCTGGGCGGCGGGGGTTGGGGGGTAGGCGACTTCTTCGAGGGTTAGCCCGCGGGCGGGGGCTAGTTGGACCTGGGAGGGGCGGCGCGCGGCGGCCAGCACTTGGCCGGGCCAGTCGGCGTCCTGGCGGCCGGCGCCGACGGCGGCCAGAGCCCCGACTATGAACCGGACCATGTGATGGCAGAATGCGTCGGCCTTGACCCAGATGTCGATCCGGCCCGGGTTGATGCGCGCCACGTCGAGTTCCAACACGGTGCGGACGGTTGAAGCGCCCTCACGCGGCACGCAGAATGACACGAAATCATGCTTGCCGGTCAACGGGACGGCGCTGGCCGCCATCGCGTCGGCATCCAACGGTCGCGTCCACCACGTCCGGCCGCGTTCAAGCGGGTCCTGATAGTCGAATCGATCCGCGATCCGGTAGCGATAGCGCCGCCACAGGGCCGAGAAGCGGGCGTCGAAACCGTCTCCAACCGGCCGGCCCCCCAGCACCCTGACATCCTCCGGCATGACCGCATTTAGACGTCTGACCAGCGACTCGACACTGGGGCCGGATTCGGACCGCCCCGCCAGGCGGACCCAGTCCGCCTCGGTCAGATCGAGATGCGCCACCTGGCCTTGGGCGTGCACCCCCGCGTCGGTCCGCCCGGCCACCGTCAGCGCCACCGGATGGCGAACCAGCCGCTCCAAGGCCCCCTCGAGTTCGCCTTGCACGCTGCGCTGATCCGTCTGCGCGGCCCAACCATGGAAATCGGCGCCATCATAGGCCAGGTCGAGCCTGATCCGATCGGTCACGCGAACACCGTCACCGGTCGCGCCTCGAAACGCGCCCCGTCGCTCGTTGTCAGCCGAACCAGCGCCACCAGCTTCCCGTCCGGGCCGATCGCCGCCACTAACTGGCTCCCGGATCCGATGCCGTCCGCCACCGTTTTCGTCAGACCAGGCGTTTGGTCGGCGCCGTCTGCGGCCACAGCCGCGGCCGCTTCTGGCTGCGGGTCCAGATCACCGCCCAGCGCGTCGCTGGTGGCGCCGGCCAGGACCCAATCCGGATCAACAGTCAGGCATTGGCCCTGGGCGATGCCGCGAGCCTGCGCCTCGGTGGGGTTCCAGACCGGCCACAGCCGCCTGGCCGCCCAAGCGCCCGGGCGCAGGGCGAAATCGCTGGCCAGCGATTCCAAGGTGGTGGCGTCGGCGACATCGAAAGGACCGACCCGGAGGCGTCGCAAGGCGCTCAGATGACCGCCCACGCCCAGAGCGCTGCCCAGATCGCGGGCCAAAGCGCGGACGTAGGTTCCGGAGGAGCATTCGACCAGCACGTCCAAATCGAGGAAATCGCCCTCCACGCGGGAGGCCAACAAGTCGAACCGGCTGATCTCCACTTCGCGAGCGGCCAGTTCCACGCTCTGCCCGTCCCGCACGCGGGCGTAGGCCCGCTGGCCGTTGACTTTGATGGCGCTGACGGCGCTCGGCACCTGGGCCACCCGTCCCCGCCAGACCGACATGGCCGTTTCGACGCTGGCTAGCGCCAACCCGGCGGCAGGGGCTTCGACGGTGACCCGGCCTTCGGCATCGTCGGTGGTGGTGGCGGCGCCCAAACGAATCGTGGCCGTATAGGCCTTGTCCAGCCCGACCAGGTGGGTCAGCAGCTTCGTGGCCCGGCCGACCCCGACCACCAACAAACCGGTGGCGGCTGGATCAAGGGTCCCGGCATGCCCAACCCTCTTGGCGCCGGCCAGACGCCGGATCCGCGCCACACAGTCATGTGAAGTCCAACCTGCTGGCTTGTCCAGCAGAATCAATCCGCTCGGGGCGGCCGGCCCCGCCAATAAGAGGCCGTTCCCCGTCCTCACTCCAGGATCGGTTCCGGCCTCGTCAGCTACCGGGTCAGCCACGACCCTAGGCGGCCGGATCGGCGGGCTCGGCGTCGTCGGCGTCGTCGGCGTCGTCGGCGTCATCGGCGTCGTCGGTCAAGTCATCCGCCTCGCCGTCATCGACTGCGGCGTGCCGGTACGGATCCGCCTCCCCGGCGTAAGGCGCTCCTGATGCCAGCGCCGCCACGGCGGCGTCCCGCGCCGCGGCCTCGCGCAGGGCGTCCTCGATCCGATGCACTCCCTCAGGCAATTCGTCCAACTGGAACTCGATCGACGGCGTCAAGCGCAGCCCCAGGGCCTTGCCCACCTCGGAACGGATCAGGCCCCGGGACGAAGCCAGCGCTTGGGCTGTGGCCTCGCGTTCTAAGGAATCGCCCAGAACGGTGTAGAAAATGGTCGCGTGATGGAGGTCGCCGGTCACCCGCACATCGGTGATGGTGACAAAACCCAAGCGGGGGTCCTTGATCCGGCCGGACAACTGGCCGGCCACAACTTCTCGCACGCGGTCCGCGACTCGGCGCACCCGCGGCGATTCGGCCATCAGACGCGCTCCTTCTCGCGGACCTCATAGGTCTCGATCAGGTCGTCGACCCGGATGTCGTTGAACGAACCCAGGCCGATCCCGCACTCGTAGCCCTCGCGGACCTCGGTCACATCGTCTTTGACCCGCCTCAGCGAATCGATCGCCAGCGACTCGCCCACCACCGCGCCGCCACGCAACACCCGGGCCTTGGCCCCACGGCGGATAACCCCGGAACGGACCAAGCAGCCGGCGATGTTCCCGAACTTGGAAGACCGGAAGACCTCGCGAATCTCGGCCGTGCCCAGACGGACTTCTTCGAAGTCCGGCTTGAGCATGCCCTTCAGCGCTGCCTCGACGTCATCGATGGCCTGGTAGATGACCGAATAGAAGCGCACGTCAACGCCCTCGCGATCAGCCAATTCCTCCACCCGCTCGGCGTAGCGGACATTGAAACCAATGATGATCGCGTTGTCCACACCGGCCAGGTTGACGTCGTTCTGGGTGATCGCCCCGACGCCGCGGTGGATCACCCGCAGTTCGACCGTTTCGCCGACGTCGATCTGCAGCAACGCGTCCTCGAGCGCTTCGACCGAACCGGACACGTCGCCCTTGATGACCAAGTTGAGGGTTTCGACCTTGCCCAGTTCGAGGGCCCTGGTGAAGTCCTCCAACGAGATCCGCTTGCGCCGCTTGGCCAGGGTGGCGGCCCGTTCGGCCGCGGCCCGCTTCTCGGCGATCTGCCGGGCGGTGCGGTCATCCGGGGCCACCAAGAAGGTGTCGCCGGCGGCGGGCACCGAGGTCATGCCGATCACTTGAACCGGGCGCGAAGGCGTGGCCTCGGTCACGGGCTGGCCGTGCTCGTCGAACATGGCCCGGACGCGGCCGTAGGCCGTCCCGGCCACTATCGCGTCGCCCACGGCCAAAGTCCCGGACTGGACCAGGGCGGTCACCACGGCGCCGCGTCCGCGGTCGAGGTTCGCCTCGATAGCGACGCCACGAGCCGCTTTGTCGGCCTTGGCGCGCAGGTCGAGGCCCACGTCGGCGGTCAGCAAGACGGCGTCGAGAAGGCTCTCGATCCCGATCCGCTGTTTCGCCGACACGTCCACGAACATGGTGGTGCCGCCATATTCCTCGGCCACCAAGTTGTATTCGGTCAACTGCGCCCGGATCTTGTCCGGGTTGGCGCCCTCGACGTCGATCTTGTTCACCGCCACCACGATCGGCACGTTGGCCGCTTGGGCGTGGTTCAGGGCCTCGATGGTTTGGGGCATCACGCCATCGTCCGCCGCCACCACCAAGATGGCGATGTCCGTCACCTGGGCGCCGCGCGCCCGCATGGCCGTGAAGGCCTCGTGACCAGGGGTGTCGATGAAGGTGATGGCCCGCTCGTTGCCCTCGTGTTCGGTCACCACCTGATAGGCGCCGATGTGCTGGGTGATGCCGCCGGATTCGCCTTCGACCACGCTAGTGTGCCGGATGGCGTCGAGCAGCTTGGTCTTGCCGTGGTCGACGTGACCCATCACAGTCACCACCGGCGGCCGTTCGGTCAGCTCAGACTCGGTTTCGGAATCAAGCTCGCCCTGCAAGTCGATGTCAAACGAGTCGAGCAGCTCACGGTCCTCGTCCTCGGGCGAGACGATCTCGATGATGTAACCCAGCTCCGCGCCCAGAGTCCCGATAGTGTCCTCGTCCAGCGACTGCGTGGCCGTCGCCATCTCGCCGAGATTGAACAGCACCGTCACCAACGCCGCCGGGTTGGCGCCGATCTTGTCGCCCAGGTCCGTCAGCGAGGCGCCCCGGCGCAGCCGGATGAGCGTCGAGCCGTCGCCGCGCGGCAGCCGTATCCCGCCCAAGATGGGTGCGTCGGCCTGCTCGAACTCTTGGCGTTTGGCCCGCTTCGACTTACGTCCCTTGGCCGGCCGGCCGCCGCTGCGCCCAAAGGCGCCCTGGGTCTGCCCGCGCCCCCCGGCGCCGCGACCGCGACCGCCAGGACCGCCGGGACCGCCAGTGCCGCCTCCGGCGCCGCCGCCACGCCCGCCACCGGCGCCAGCACCGGCTCCACCAGGGCGCCCCCGGCCAGGCGCGGTCGATCCGCTCTTCGGACCGCCGGGCGCGCCTGCGGCGCCGGCGCCTTGGCCAAGCGAGGTGCGCCCCGGCATCATTCTGGGGCTGGGTCTGGGGCCGCCCGGCCGGGGACCGCCCGGCCGGGGCATTCCCTGCGACGCGGCGAACGGGTTGTTGCCGGGCCTGGGGCCGCCGGGCCGCGGCGCGCGCATCCCCTGAGCCGAGCTATAGGGGTTGTTCCCGGGACGCGGACCGCCCGGACGGGGCGCCGGTGGGGCCTCGGAGGCCGGCGCCGGACCGGAGCTGGCCTCGCTTGGAGCCGGCTTGCCCGATGCCGTCGGGGAGTCGCCGCCACCGACCTCGCCTGGGGTTGGTCCCCCGGTGGCGACCGGCTTGGCCGGCGCTGACGGCGCCGCGGCCGGCGGTTCAGCCGGCTCTGCCTTGGTGGTGGGTTGGCCTGTGGGTTTGGCCGGCGCCGGTTCTGCCGCCGGCCCTGGGACTAAGGCCGCCGCGCCGCCAGCCGAGGCCGAGCCGGCCCCAGATGGTCCGGAGGCTGGCCGAACGGCATCGGGCGCTGGCTGGGGCGCGCTCTGCGCCTGCCCGGAAGCGGCCTCCCCGGCTGGAGCGGCTGGGGGGGCGGCCGACGGCGCGGCCTCTTCGGTCTTCGGGGCGGGAGGAGGGAAGGCCTCCATGACTTTGCGCACCACTGGCGCCTCGATGGTCGAGGAAGCCGAACGCACGTACTCGCCGATTTCCTTCAGCTTCTCGAGTACTTCCTTGCTCGTCACTCCAAGCTCTTTGGCGAGCGCTGACACGCGCTGCTTTTGCACAATGCTCCTGTCCTTGGCCCGTTCCAAGGCAGGAACGCGCCACTTAGTCTTGGGTACTCATTAGAGGGCACTCATGGTGTGTCCATCGGTCTTACCACCCGCCGGGTCGATTTGATCTGGTTCCTCCAACCCTTGCAGGGCGCCTGCGTCCACGCCGCCCGAGTGGCGAAACGCCCGCGCCCACACCTTCCGGCCGATCGCCCGGTCTACGCACTGGCGCTTGGGATGCAACCACGCGCCACGTCCGGGCAAACCACCACGCCGGTCCACCACTATCAGCGCCGGGGAGGTGCTGGCGTCGAGGACCAATCGGATCAGGTTGGAGCCTGAGTCGCGTCCACGGCATCCGACACAGGTGCGCATCGGGTTTGAAGCCATCGCTTTTCCTCTCAGGCTTCTCCAAGGCGCGCGTGCGAAGCGCGGGTCCGTGACTCGGCCTCGGACAGTCTAGCGGACTCGGCCAGCTAATGCGGCGGGCCCGATGCCGACCGGCTGGCTTAGCTCTCGGCCGGGTCGGGGGACTTTGGAGCCGTTGGGACGATGTCGGAGCGGATATCGATCCGCCAGCCGGTCAACTTGGCCGCCAACCGGGCGTTCTGGCCTTCGCGGCCAATCGCCAGCGACAACTGGAAGTCTGGAACCACGGCTCGGGCGGTGCGGGTCCCCCCGTCCACGATCTCCACCGACGTCACGCGGGCCGGCGACAGCGCCGCGGCGACGAAAGCGGCCGGGTCCTCGGAGTAGTCGACGATGTCGATCTTCTCGGGTCCTAGTTCGGCCATCACCGCCCGGACCCGTCCGCCCATCGGCCCGATGCACGCGCCCTTGGCGTTGAGCCCGGCCTCGTTGGCTTTGACGGCGATCTTGGTGCGGTGCCCGGCCTCGCGGGCGATCGAGGCGATCTCCACCCGGCCGTCCGCCACCTCTGGCACCTCCAGCGCGAACAGGCGCTTGACCAGCGCCGGATGTGAACGCGACAGCGTGATGGACGGCCCCTTGGGGCCGCGGGTGACCTCTTGGACCAGAACCTTGACCCGGTCGCCATGGTTCAGCACCTCGCCCGGGATCTGCTCATGGGCCGGCAGCACGCCTTCGACTCCGCCCAGATCGATGTGCACCACCCTGGGGTCGCGCGTGTGCACCACGGAGCCGGTCACGATGTCGTTCTCACGGGTTTGGAAGGTGCCCACCAGCACGGTGTCTTCGGCGTCCCGCAGCCGCCCAAGGATGACCTGGCGGGCGGTCGCGGCGGCGACGCGGCCGAAGTCGCGTGGCGTGTCATCCCACTCGCGGACCAGAACGCCGTCTTGGTCGCGTTCCTGCGCCCAGACGGTGACGTGGCCGCTTTGGCGGTCCAGGTGCACCCGCGAGTGCTCTTGCGCGCCTGGCGTCTTCTCATAGGCCAGCTGCATGGCCTGCTCAATCGCCGGTATCAGGATTCTAAGCGGGATGTCCCGCTCGGTTTCCAAGGACTTCAGTTCGGTCATGTTGATGTCCATCGACCCACCTCCCCCAGCTCGCCCTGGCTCAGGGCCTGTTCATTTGTGCTGTTCATTTGTGCTGTTTAGCGGCGGCGCCGGTGGGACCGTCAGCCGGACCGCCAGCCGCTGTTGGGCCAAGAGTCTACTAAGTGGCAGTATCGATGCGATGCTGAAACCCCGTTCACCGCTGGCGACAGTTCTGGCCGCCGGCCTGCTGGCCGTGGCGGCCATGGCCGCCACGGCCCTGGCGGGGTGTTCGCCCGAGCCCGCGCCAACGGCTCAGCCGGACACCACCGACCGCGAAAACCTGATCCAGGCGCTGACCAGTCTGGGGCCGGCCGCCGCCGCCTGCGCGGCCCAGCCGCCGGACCACCTCCAGGACGCCGGCCTGGAGTTGCTGGCACGGCACGCGCCCGTCTGGCTCGACGCCCTCGGGACTCCTTCAGGCGATCCCGCTCCAGCGCCCACGTCCGGTCCCGCCAGCGAATCGACCGGACCCGACATCGGCGAATCGACCGGACCCGAGACCATCGAATCCGGCGGTCCCGACGCCAACGAATCGCCCGGCCCCGCCACCCAGGGCGACGGCTGTGATGACGACCTCTTGCTACGTGACCTGACCAGGGTTCGCGCTTTCGCGGCCCGCCTGGGCGGCGAAGACGCGGTGGCGGCAGCGATCATGCGCGCCGCCGCGGCCGATGAGGCGATTGTCTTCGCGGCCTTAGACGGCGCCGATCCGCCCCCGGCCGAGGACTTGGCCCGAGTCGATTCGGCGGCCCTAAGCGATTTGGCCCTGGCCGAGGACCAGGCCGGGTTCATCGGCGAACATCTGGCGGCCCAGGCGGCCGATCCAGAATTGGCCGATCAATTGGCCGCGGCTGCCGCCCTGCATCGATCTCGCGGCCAGATCCTGGCCGACCTGGGCGCCGAGCCCGATCCCCGACAAACCGCTTACCAGCTCGGTGAGCCGACAACTGACGCCGGCGCGGCCCAAGACCGTTGGGCGGCCGTCGAATTGGCGCTGGCCAGCCACTATGCCGCGTTGCCCGCCGGCGGCGCCGCCGATCCGATGCTGACCTGGGAACTGGTCGCGGCGGCGGCCTGGGGCGCGGAACTGCCCGCCCTGCCGTTCATTGATTAGCCGGTCCGGGCCGTCAGACCGGACCGATCCGGGCTAAGACCAGGCCCCTCGGAGCGCCTTCAGCGGCCGGCCAAGAGGCCGGTTCCGAGCTGTCCGCGTCCTCAGGGGCAATGCCGATGGCGCCGCCGGCGAGGGCCTGGCGGGCGCGTTCGAAGCGGTCGGGGGTGTCCGTCCACAGGCGCGCCAACGGCTGGCCCGCCACCACCCGGTCGCCAAGGTGGGCCAGAAGCTCTATCCCCGCCCCTAGCTGGATCGCGTCTTCCCGGCGCGCCCGCCCCGCCCCCAGGCGCCAGGCCGCCACGCCGAAGGCCATTGCGTCCAGGCCGGTCAGCCGGCCGGTCACGGGCGCGATCAGTTCCTCTGAATGCCGCGCCGTGGGCAGGGCCGCGTCCGGGTCGCCGCCCTGGGCGGCGACCATGGCCCGCCAGGTGTCCATCGCCCGGCCGCCCGCCAGCGCCGCCGCCGGGTCGGCCTGGGCCAACCCGCCTGCGTCCAGCATCTCCCGGGCCAGCGCCAAGGTCAGCCCTACCACGTCCGCCGGGCCGCCGCCGGCCAGGACTTCGATCGCCTCGCGCACCTCCAGGGCGTTGCCAACGGTCCGCCCCAGCGGCGCCGACATGTCTGTCACCAGGGCGGACACGCCCATGCCGGCGTCGGCGCCAAGTTCGACCATGACCCGCGCCAACTCCTCAGCCCGGTCCTGGTCTTTCATGAACGCCCCCGAACCGCACTTGACGTCCAGCACCAGGTGGTCGGCGCCCTCGGCGATCTTCTTCGACATGATGGAACTGGCGATCAGCGGGATCGATTCGACTGTGCCGGTCACGTCCCGCAGGGCGTACAGCTTCTTGTCCGCCGGGGCCAGGTCCGCCCCCGCCGCGCAGATCACAGCCCCAACACCGCGCAGTTGCGCCTCCATCGCCACCTGGTCGAGGTCCGCCCGCCAGCCTTTGATCGCCTCCAGCTTGTCCAGAGTGCCGCCGGTGTGCCCCAGGCCCCGCCCCGACAACTGCGGCACCGCCAGCCCGAACGAGGCCACCAGCGGCGCCAAGGGCAGCGTGATCTTGTCGCCGACTCCGCCGGTCGAGTGTTTGTCAACCGTCACGCGCCCCAACTGGCCCCAGTCCATCCGCTTGCCGGACCGGATCATCGCGTCGGTCCAGCGAGCGATCTCGGCCCGCTCCATGCCGTTCAACACGATCGCCATGGCCAAGGCGCTCATCTGCTCTTCGGCCACCTGGCCACGGCTATAGGCGTCCACCACCCAGTCGATTTGGGCCTCCGAAAGGCGCCGGCCGTCGCGTTTGGCGATGATCACATCGACCGCGTCGAAGCTTTCGGTCATCCTGCAGCCATCTTTCAGCCCTCCTGGCCGCCGCTCACGACCTGCCGAAGGCGCCCCCGGCACACCAAAGGCCGAGCACCCTCTTTCGGACGCTCAAACATCGGCTCAGAGCGGCCCGAGCGCGCCGTTGACAATCGCGACCACCCGGGCGGCGGCATCGTCCAAAGCCAGTTCCGCGCTGGTTCCGGCGGCGCGATCCTTGAGCTCGACCACGCCGGCGGCCAGACCGCGTCCCACGATCAGGATGTACGGCACGCCCAGCAGCTCGGCGTCGGCGAACTTGACCCCGGCCGAAACCTTGGGGCGGTCGTCGTAGAGCACCTCCAGACCGGCCTCTTCCAGATCGGCGGCCAGGTCCGTCGCCGCCGCGAAAATGCCCGCGTCCTTGCCGGTGGCGACCACGTGGACGTGGGCCGGGGCAACATGGACCGGCCAGATCAGGCCGCGGTCGTCGTGGTATTTCTCCGCCAAGGCCGCCAGCGCGCGGGTCACGCCAATCCCGTAGGAGCCCATCGTGACCGTCACCAGCTTGCCGTTCTGGTCCAACACCTTCAGGTCCAGGGCCTGGGCGTACTTGCGGCCGAGTTGGAAGATGTGTCCCAGCTCGATGCCTCGGGCCAACTCCAGCGGACCGGACCCGTCTGGCGCCGGGTCGCCGGCCCGGACCGAGGCCACATCCAGCACCGGCTGATCCTCTTGGCCCGCCGCGCGGAAATCGCGCCCCGCGACCAGGCCGAAAACATGCTCGTCAACCGCGTTGGCGCCGGTGACCCAGACGGTGCCGGCCACGATTCGCGGGTCCAGGAAATAGGGCGCCGCCGAGGAGGCCTCGGCCCGGTTGACGCCTAGAACCTGCGGACCGATGTAACCGCGCACCAACTCCGGATGGCGGGCGAAATCCTCGTCCGCGGCCGGCTCGACTTCGGCCGGGAAGACGGCCGCCTCCAGCCTGGTCATGTCGACTTCGCGGTCGCCGGGCAGCCCCACCACGATCAGCTCGCGGGCGCCATCGGGCTGAATCAGCGCCAACACCACGTTCTTGAGGGTGTCCGCCGCCGTCCACGGCTGGCCGCCGGGGCGGGGCTGGAGGCGATTCGCGGCCTCGACCAAGGTCTCGATCGTGGTGGCGCCGGGCGTGGGCCGCACCTGCGCGGGCGCCAGCCCGTCGATCAGGCGGGCTGGCGGGACCGGGGTGGCGACCGCCTCGACGTTGGCGGCGTAGCCCCCAGCCGAACGAACGTAGGTGTCCTCCCCCACCGCCGTGGGATGGAGGAACTCCTCCGAACGCGAGCCGCCCATGGCCCCGGACATCGCCGACACGATCACCGTGTCCAGCCCCAGGCGGTTGAAAATGCGCTGGTAGGCGCCGCGTTGGGCCTCATAGGCGCGGTCCAGCCCGGCATCATCGAGGTCGAACGAATAGGCGTCCTTCATGATGAACTCACGCCCGCGCAGCAGGCCCGCCCGCGGCCGCGCCTCGTCGCGGTACTTGGTCTGAACCTGGTAGAGCATCAGCGGCAGGTCCTTGTAGCTGGAGCACATGTCCTTGACCAGCAGCGTGAAAACCTCTTCATGGGTCGGCGCCAGCAGCATGTCCGCCTCTTTGCGGTCCTTCAGGCGGAACATGTTCGGCCCGTAGTCATCCCAACGTCCCGACGCCTGGTACGGCTCGGCTGGCAGCAGCGCCGGGAAGCGCACCTCCTGGCCGCCAATGCGGTCCATCTCTTGGCGCACAATCGCCTCCACCTTGCCCAGAACCCTCAGGCCCAGCGGCAGCCAGGCATAGATCCCAGGCGCTTGCCGCCGGATATATCCCGCCCGCACCAGGAGCTTATGGGAGGCGACTTCGGCGTCCGCCGGGTCCTCACGAAGAGTCTTGACAAACAGATTGGACATTCGCAGCACGTCCTAAACCTTACCGACCGTTGGGGTTTGCTCAGTTTTCAGCCGCTGTCCGATGCCGCCCGGGCTGCGGTTGGCGGCGACTTCCGGTGTCAGAGCAGGACGGTGGCCCAGGTGCCGACCTGGGTGAAGCCGACAGCCCGGTAAACCGCCAGGGCCGGGGCGTTGAAGTCGTTGACATAGAGGCAGACGCGGTCACGGCCGCAGGCGCGGGCGTGCGCTATGACCGCGACCATGCCGGCCTTGGCGATTCCCCGGCCTCGGTAGGCCGGATTGGTCCACACGCCCTGGACTTGCACCCAGCGGCCGCAGTCGGCGCCCAATTCGGCTTTGAAGACGACTTCCCCGGTGGACGGCTCAAGGCGGGCCAGCAGCGCGCCCCGCCCGATCTGGTTGGCCACGTGCGCCCGGTAGGCTTCCGGCGGCCCTGGCGGCGGGAAGCCCAGCTCTTCGGTGAACATCGCCCGGCAAGCCGGCACAATCCGGTCGAGCATGTCCGGCGTGGCCGGTTTGACCAGCGGGTCGGCCGCGCCCTCGCCCGGTCCGCCGATCGCCATCAGCGGCTGGGCCTGGCGATAGGCCCGCGGCGGCGGCCAGGCGGGCGCGAGCCGGGCCCACAGCGCCGCCACCGCGGCGGCATCGCCCACCATCGAGGCATAGCGGTTGCCGCGATCACGGACCATGGGCAGGAAAGCGGTGGCGGTGGTCGAATCGGCGCCCACCGGCATCAAGGAGCCGGCCGCCCACATCAAGGCCCGCAGATGCTCGGAACGCAAGCGCTGGCCAGCGGGCCTGGCCCCCGGGTGCTCAAGCGCCCAGACCTCACCGGAGGAGACCGGCGCCGAAATGGCCTGGGCCAAGCGATGGCCCGCCATCACGCCATCGGCGCCGAGCGAATGGCAAAACGCCAACGCGGCTGGGTAATCCTGGCGCGCCAGCAGGCGCGGGCGGCTGCGCTTTGGCACGCCCAACCGGAGCAACCGCGTGTCTGTCACCATCGCCATTCTAGGAGCTTCCCCTGCGCCAGCGGTCCACGCCGCCCGCGGCGCCCGCAGGCCGCCCCTGAGTCGGGTGCCCGGACGCCAGCGGTCCACGCGCCGGCGCGCCGTCGGGGCGCCCCGCCGTGGTTAGGCGCCATGCGATCCGGCCAGAGCCGTCGGCCCATTTGTCGGCCGGTCCTGGTCAAGAACGCGCGCGGCCGCCGCGGCGGTTGCGGATCAAGGCCACACCCAAGCTGATCAGCAACCCGGCGGCGACCACCATCCCGGCCAGACCCGGCGAACCCGTGAAGGGCAGCTCCCCTGGGTCGGTCGAGGTCGGAGCCGGCGCCGGACTCGACGGCGAAGCCGGGGCCGGAGTCGGGGCGGGGGTCGGAGTCGGAGTCGGAGTGGGAGTGGGGCCTGGCGCGGCCAGCGGCCGGTAGGCGACATGCTCGACCTGGTCGGCCGGCGGCACGCTGGTC
Organism: Bifidobacteriaceae bacterium; assembly: GCA_031270825.1. GTDB lineage: Bacteria > Actinomycetota > Actinomycetes > Actinomycetales > WQXJ01 > JAIRTF01. Next base: position 78,945 of record JAISXH010000025.1, on the reverse strand, counting down.
CGGGCGACCGGATTGGTGCCGGCCACCAGTTCCCGGTCGACCGCGTGACCGTCCACATCCGGCGACTGGACCGCCGGATATCCCTCGGACGACCAATAAGCCGTCTCGCCGGTCACATCGTCGGTGTCGACGTGCCACAACACGTCATCGGTCACCGGGGTGGGGGTGGCATTCCCGGCGCCGGTGTACTCGATCGTCCGGGTCACCACCAGAGTCGAAACGGTGTGGTGATGCGCCAGATGGACGGTGATGACTTGGGTTTGAGCGTCATCGTCATCGAAGGTCGTGACATTATCCAAAGACACGAACACATAGTTGGGCGGCACGCCCGCCTCAGCCTCCGCCGCCGTGAATCCGACCGGGCTCAGCCGCGCCCCGACCAGTCGCGTGCGCGCCCCCGCGGCCGGGGACACCTCGGCGCCGCCCGAATCGTCGTCCACATAAACCACCGCCACCACCTGGTCGGTGCCCGCCACATACACCACCTGCGCCGACGAATCGGCAGGCGGAATCGCGGTGGACGCGACCGCGGGCGTGGCCGGGACCGTCAACGGGTCGGCCGTGTACCCGGGGACAGTCGGTGAAACCACCGGCGGATACCCCTCAGCCAGCGAATACGTGGTCAAACCGGTCACGTCGTCGCTGTCGACACGCCACCGGACGGACTGAGACACCGCGGCAGGAGTCGCCGCGCCGGCGCCCAGGTACTCAATAGTGCGGGTCGTCTGCAGATCCGAGTAACTGTGGTGGTGCCCAACATGAACTGTGATCACCTGGGCCGCGGCGTCATCGTCATCGAAAGTGGCCACGTTGTCCAAAGACACGAACACATAGCCGGCCGGGACGCCCGCCTCGGCTTCCCCCTGGGTGAACCCGACCGCGGCCAGCGCCGGCCCGGTGACGCTGACCCGGGCTCCACTGGTCGGAGTCACGGCGACGCCCCCGGCGTGATCGTCCACGTAGACCACCGTGACGGTCTGGTCGTTTGGCGGCGGGGCCGCGGTGACGGTGGTGACGTCCCTAGCCTCGTTGTTTGCCGGCGTTATGTCCGCGCCGTTGGCGCCGTCGTCAGAGACTTGCGCGGACGCTTCGACCAGGTCGCCCAATTGGGCGCCGGCGCTGACAGACCAGGCGACCGTGAAGCTGGTGGTCGCTCCCCCCGCCAGGTTGAAGGCCGGCCAAGTGATCTTTGAGCCGCCGCCCGGCATCGCGGCGGCCACGCCTTGGCCGGAGACTTGCCCCAAAGTCACCGGACCAGTCACTTCGAGTTCCAAGGCGACGCCCGCCGCGTCGGTTGTGCCATGGTTGGTCACGGTCACGGTGTGCACGCCCGATCCGGTCTGCCCGACTTCGGTCCGACCGTCACCGACCGTCACCGACAAATCCGTCAGCTCTAGCACCGACGCGACGCATTGGGTCGTCAACGCCTGCAGCAACGGTTGCGGATCGCTGACGAAACTGCTGAACTCGAACACCGCGCCGCCGCTATTGGTGGCCAGATCGCGGTACTCCTGATTGGAGCCGCCGGCGACGGGGGTGGTGGGAACAATGGAGTAAAGCGTTCCGCGATTGGCCGCCAACGCGTCAGCAGCCTGCTGGACTGTGTGGAGGGACTGCTGCGTGGCCTCGTCCGCCACCAACACCAAGCAGCTCGGCGCCTCCGCGCGCAGCCCGACCCGCGTCTCAAACGCATCCACAATGGTGTCCACGCCCAACTCGCCTCCGGGACTGATCGTCAGTCGCCCGACCGCGTCATGGATCCAATCCAACGAATCTGTCGCCGGCGCATAGATGCGGGGCCGCGCCGATCCGCCAGCCACGTTCAGGGGCATGATTCCGATCTGGTAATCGAGCGTCGTCCCGAGCTGTTCGGCGATGAAGCCGATGTTGGTGCGCACACTGGCCTGGGCGCCAGCCATCGACTCCGAATCGTCGACCAGGAACAGCACATCACCCTGCGGCTTATTCAGCGCAGACAGGTCGTTGGAGTCGCCACCCGACCAGGTGGTGGCGCCCGGCACATTCGTGACCGTCGCCGTCACCGGCACGCCCGCCACCCGTGGGACTCGCAGTTCGGCCAGGCCCTGGGCGCCAGTCGTGACCGTCTGCGACCACGAGCCGACCGCGATCTCGACGTCCACGCCCACCGCCTCGGTCCAGTCGGACCAATCCCAAACCTTCACCCTCATGGTCACCTCATTGGCCGTCGCCGTGCCCGCCACCGGGTACAGGTTGACGAAGTGGCTCAGCGGCGCCTGGTGGTTGACCACGGCCGACCGGCTGGTGGCGCCGCCGTCTTTGTCGGTGGCGGTGAGCACGGCCAGGAAGATGCCCCCCTGGTAGACGTGGGCGGACCAGTTCGCCAACTCAGTGCACAGACCGCTCTGGGAGGTTCCGTCGCCGTAATCTAGCGCGCAGGCCAACGAGGGCAGATCAGCGTTGACATCCGAAGCCGAATAGCTCGGCAACGACCAGCTGCCGTCCGCCGGCAAGACATAGCGTGCGCTCAAATTGACAGTGGGAGGCGCGTTCGCGATCGTCGCCTCGAACACCACGGTCCTCATGGCCTCCCCGCGCACATCGGTTCCGTTCAGCGTGATCTGATAGACCCCGTCATCCCGGTAATAGTGGGCTATCCCGGTCAAGTTCGGCGGGGACCCGAAACTGGTGACTCTTTGCGTCGCCGAGCCGTCATCCCAGTCCACAAACAGTTCCACCAGTTCGGCCGCGTTCAATTCGACCGGGTCAACCAGAAGCTGAACCGGGCTTGAGTTGCTCTCGACGGGACTGGCCGGGTTGAGCTCTGGATGCAACGGCGGCGTCACTCGTTGCAGACGGGTCACCGTGGCGGTGTCTCCGGCGGCGTCGGTGACGGTGAGAACCACGGAATACAAACCGGGGTTCGCGAAGATATGCGAGGTGTCCTGTGTGTGGGAGTGGGCGCTGCCGTCGCCGAAATCCCACTCCCAATCGGTGATCGCATCCGAACCGGCCACTGCAGCGTCTGAGAAGTCGACCCGGGCGCCACCGACTTGTCCGGACAACGCTTCCACCCGGCCGATTTCAACCCAACGCGCAGGCGTGGAGGCCGGGAAGTCCAGGCGCAAGTAGCGGCCGCGGGCGCCGGGCGGAACCGGGAGAGTCGATGTTTGGGCGCCTGGTGAAGCCACCGCCGCGAATTGTGTGAATGGGCCGGTCGCGGCGTCTCCGAAGGAGGCGTTGATAGCGACCAGGTTGTAATAGCTGGGAGACGTCACCCGCACTTCGGTCAGCTCCCAGGCCGTACTCAAATCGAGCACGATCCATTCGGCGTCCTCGCTCCCGGCCGAAACCCAGCTCCCGTTCCGGGCGCTCAGGACATTGCGAGCGGCATCGGCGGCGGCGTCGCTGCGGGTGCTGGACACGCCGACCACGCTGGCTCCCAGTCGCTCGAAGGCCACGTTGGTCGGGCCGGTCGAAGGCTGCGATGTGAACGCCGCCTCCAGATTCACGTCCGCCGAACTGACCTGAGCGGGCAGAACGATCATGGCGGCGGCCAACGCCGCCGCGCCCAGCACCGCCGCCGTCCGAACCACGCGCCGGCGCCACCGGGAACCCGGCTGGCGCGAACGCGGCCGATGTCGGGAACCCGGCCGGACGGCATCGGACACCACCCGGCGGTTGAAGCGCAGGGCGAGGGTGCTTGGAAACAATGAACGCATAATCGGGGGCACCTTTTTGCAGTTGAGAAGTGGACACCGCCCCTGGGTCAAAACGGCGCGGACGAACCAGGGCACCTGAGAATAGGGATTCCGCTTGCCGTGAAACTACCAGCTACATCAAGGCGCAGTCAACGCCAGGTGGCGACCACCGCCGCCTGGCGGGCCGCCCAGCCGGACGCCACTTTGGGACGCCTGGCGGGACCGGCGACTAGGAGCGTGGTGAATTACCACGCTCCGACCGTGTTGACGCCGGGCAGCGGAACGCTGACCAGCGGAAACGCGGAAGGCAAAGGCTGCTTCGGCCTAGGAAACCGGTTTTGTTCACCGGTTTCCTAGGCCCGGAATGGACCGGCCAACTCGCGCGCCCCCGCCTCTGCGACGCCTTGGCCGGCACAGGATCGCGCTCCCGCCATGACCACTTCGACGCCACCGCCTTCAGCCGGACCATCGGCCGGACCATCGCCGGGGCCCACGGCCGCCGCCATGGCGCGGGCGCGGGCCAATAGCACCTCCACGATCTGGCCCTCGAGAACGGTTTGAACCACTTCGCCCTTGATGAAAATCTGGCCTTTGCCGTTGCCGGAGGCCACGCCCAGGTCGGCTTCGCGGGCCTCCCCGGGGCCATTGACCACACATCCCATCACGGCCACCCGCAACGGCACTTTGACGTCTTTGAGGCCCTCGGCGACCTGTTCCGCCAGCGTCACGACGTCCACCTGGGCCCGGCCGCAGGACGGGCAAGAGACAATGTCGAGCTGACGTTTACGCAGGCCAAGAGCTTGCAGCAGAGCGGTGCCGACTTTCACCTCCTCGACTGGCGGAGCCGAGAGCGACACCCGGATGGTGTCGCCGATCCCCTGGCCCAGCAACGCCCCGAAGGCGGCCACCGACTTGATGGTGCCCTGGAAGGCCGGCCCGGCCTCGGTCACACCGAGATGCAGCGGCCAGTCGCCGCGCTCCGCCAGCAACCGGTAGGCCTGGATCATCACCACCGGATCGTGGTGCTTGACGGAGATCTTGAAGTCGCGGAAGCCGACCTCCTCGAACAGGGAGGCCTCCCAGACGGCTGATTCGACCAGGGCCTCCGGGGTGGCCTTGCCGTACTTCTTCAACAGCGACGGCTCCAGCGAGCCGGCGTTGACTCCGATCCGCAAGGACACTCCGGCCTCGGCGGCCGCCCGGGCGATCGCGCCGACCTGGTCGTCGAACTTGCGGATGTTGCCGGGGTTGACCCGCACGGCGGCGCAGCCCGCCGCGATGGCGGCGAAGACATATTTGGGTTGGAAGTGGATGTCGGCGATCACCGGGATGGTGGAACGCTTGGCGATCAGGGCCAGAGCGTCGGCGTCATCCTGGGAGGGCACCGCCACCCGGACGATGTCGCAGCCGGCCGCGGTCAGCTCGGCGATCTGGCGCAGGGTCTCGTCGGCGTCGGCAGTCAGGGTGGTGGTCATCGACTGGACCGAAATCGGGGCGCCGCCGCCCACCGGCACGCTGCCCACATCGATGCGGCGCGAGCGCCGCCGGGGCGCCAGGCGCGGGACGGCTTCAGGCATTCCCAACGAGACCGGCACCATGACAGTATGCCAGGCCCCGCCAGTGGGGGCGGCGGGGTCAATCGTCACCGAATTACGCAAGGGGACGGTGATTGTGCTGACTAGACCCGCGGCGGAGGGACGGCGTGGTCAAGCATGACGGACCATGGGCGCCCCGAAATGTCCCTCCCCCTGCCCGGACCGCGATCCGGCGCTGCCGAGGCGGATCAGAAACGGTACGGCATGATGATGTCGGCCGCCACCAGAATCACCGTCATCAGGATCAACAGCCCCACCACAACGTAGGTCAGCGGCATCAGCCGGGCCGAATCAGCCGGGCCCGGCAGGGGCCGGCGCCGCCATCTGGCCCAGCTCCGCCGGATGCCCTCATAGAGGGCGTTGACCACGTGTCCGCCATCCAACGGCAGCAACGGCAGCAGGTTGAACAGCCACAACGCTATGTTGATGGCGGCGCCGAGTTGCAGCCAGGTGCCCCAGCGGACCCGGTTGGCGTCGATCTTCGGGTCATCCGTGTCGATGCCGGCGACTTGGGTGGAGACACGGGCGATCCCCACGATCGAACTGGGCGACTGCGGGTCGCGTTCATTGCCTTCGATCAGGTCGACCAGCGTGTTCCAAACCGAGATCGGCAGGTTGGCGTACAACTCCACCGAGGCGGTGACCTGGTTCCAGAACACGCCCGGCACCGCCTTGACGGGATAGTGCTCCAGCTCCAGCGAGCCCGCTGTCACTCCGATCACCGATCTGGCCTGGGACGTGCCCTGGCCCACCCGCAAGGGAGTGATCTCAAGGCTTAGCGGGGCGCCAGCGCGCTCCACCGTCACCGTGGTCGCGGTCGGCTCGGCGACGGACACCAGGCCCAGGAATTGGTTCCAATCGCGCACCTCTTGGCCGCCCCAGCCGACAATCTTGTCGCCGGGTTCGATTCCGGCCGACCGCGCCGGCGCGGTCACGGTCTCAGAACCGCATTCGTCCGGGGCCGAGCCGTCCTCGGCCAGGCATTGGCTGACTGCGGACACCACCGTCGAAGGCTGGTACACGCCCACCATCGACAACGCCACCATCATCAAGAACAGCGCCAGGATCAGGTTCATAGTGGGGCCGCCCAGCATGATCACCAGCTTGCGCGGGGCCGACTGGTTGTAATACGCCCGCGCCGCCACGCTCTCGACGATCCGCACGCCACCGCCTTTGCCCGATGCCGTCTGGCCGTTTCCAGCTTCCGCCCGGTCTGACGCCGCGGTCGTGGCCGCCTTTGCGATTGCGGCCGTCGCCGTGACCGCGGGCTGGTCCCCGCCGCCCGGCGCCGGTTTGGGCGCTTCGGCAGTGGTCGTGGCGGCCGCTGCGACGCCGTCAGGCGCGACCGAATCGCCTGCGGAGGGTGTCGCCGGCGCCGCTTGCGCTTGCTCGGCCGCCTCCGCCAACTCGTCGCGGGTCGTCTCCCGGGCGGCATCGGCCAAAGAGGCCCGCCAACCGGTCTTCGCCGCCTTGGGCGAGCGGACCGGCGAGTACATTCCCAGCATCCGGATATATCCGCCCAGGAGGATCCATTTGATCCCGAACTCGGTCTCGCCGAATCTCTTCGACCAAGCGGTCGGGCCGAAACCGATCATGTACTGCGACACCGGGACTTTGAACAGTTTCGCCGGGATCAGGTGGCCCAACTCATGCCAGGCCACCGAGACGATCAAGATGACGATGAAAACGACCAGACCCAACACAAATGTCGCCACCGCGGTCACGCTCCGGTTCCTTCTACCAAACGGCTCGCCTCTTGGCGAGCCCAACTATCGGCCCAAATCACTTGCTCTAGCGTAGGCGTCATTCCCGGGGCCAAGCTGGAGGCGAATCGATCGACCACTTCAGCCACGGAGTCGACGATCTCCAGATAGCCGATCCGGCCGGCCAAAAAGGCCTCCACGGCGACCTCATTCGACCCGTTCAGCACCGCCGGATGCAACGGCGATTCCGCCAGCGCCCGCCTGGCCAACGCCAGGGCGGGGAAGGTCTGGTTGTCGACCGGCTCGAAGGTCCAGGCTGATCGGTTGGCGAAATCGACCGGTCCAATGACATCGCCGAGGCGATCTGGCCAGGCCAGCGCCAGAGCGATGGGCAGGCGCATGTCTGGCGGCGAGGCTTGGGCGATGATCGCGCCGTCCCGGAATTGGACCATCGAATGAATAATCGACTGCGGATGAACCACCACGTCGATGCGTTCCGGAGACAGGTCGAACAAGAGCTGGGCTTCGATCAGCTCAAGAGCCTTGTTGACCAGGGTCGAGGAGTTCACCGTCACCATGGGCCCCATCTGCCAGGTCGGATGGGCGAGTGCCTGAGCGGGCGTGACCCCACTCAGTTCGGATCGGGAACGCCCCCGGAAGGGGCCGCCGGAGGCGGTCAGGATCAACCGCTCGACCTCGTCCGCCCGCCCCGATCTGAGGCACTGGGCGATCGCCGAGTGCTCCGAGTCGACTGGGACGATCTGCCCCTCGCGCTGAGCCGCGCCCTTGACCAGAGCGCCGCCAATGACCAGCGACTCTTTGTTGGCCAGCGCCAGGGTGGAGCCCGCCCGCAGGGCCGCCAGGGTGGGTTCCAGTCCGGCGGCCCCGGCCACCGCGTTCAACACCAGGTCGGAACCGGTTTCAGCAATCTTGGACGATGCCGTTGGCCCGGCCACGATTTCGCAGCCGGTCGGGACGCCCGGCCCCAAAGCCGCCAGTTCGCGGTCGAGCGCGGCGGCGGCATCGTCGCTGGGCAGGCCGATCCGCGAGGGACGCAACAGCGCCACCAGCCGGGCCAGCTCGGCCGGCCGGGAACCACCTGCGGCCAGCGCCTCAACCGTGAAGCGGTCGGGGTGGCGCGTGATCACGTCGACGGCTTGGCGGCCGATCGATCCGGTCGCGCCGAGCAGGGTCACGGATCGCTGGCGCACCGGCCTATTGTCCCGCACTGCGCCACACGGTCAAACGGAAGTGCCAAACTTGATGTCATGGGATTCAATCCGTCTGAACTGGCCGCCGGCGAATATGTCATTTTCCACGCCCGGGCCCACTGGAAGGTACTTGTCGCACCCGTTCTGGTGCTGATCGTCGCGGTGACTTGCTGGCTGGTCTTTTGGCTGAAGGTGATTCCGGAGGCGGGCAGCTGGGACTGGGCGCGCTGGACGGTCGCGGGCCTGGCCGCGGTCGCGGTGGTGATCTGGACCATCGCGCCGATTGTGCGCTGGGCTTGCCGCACCGACACGCTCACCAACTACCGGCTGATCTCACGCGAGGGCGTGTTCAAGCGCGAGGGCCGCGACATCCCGATGGATCGGGTGCACGCCGTCTCTTATCAGCAGAGCTTGATCGAACGCCTGCTCGGCGCCGGCACGCTCCACGTCCAAACGGCGGCCCAGCAGTCTGATGTCGCCCTGGACGATGTCGCCCATGTCAAGCGCCGCCAGTTGCAGATCAACGAGCAGCTGCTGAACCGCGACTTCGAGGCGGTCGCCCCCGATTCGGCCGCCGGCCGGCAGGCCGAGCAGGCATCCGGCCGTTTCGACAACGGTTCGGCGCCGGATCCGGACCAAGAGGCCGCCTGAGCGCTTAGCACCAGGGCCGGGTCGGGTTCGACTCCGGCCCTGTAACCGGCCGGCCACATGGCGCGGGTAGCATGTAGCCACATTTCAGCACCTTGCCTCTGCGGGCGCCATGGAGCCGCCCGCGTGGTCGGGTCGGTTGAACTGGCCGATCAACCCCAACACAAAGGACCTTGACATGCAATCCAAGCCCTACCTGCGCGAATATCCCGACGCCAAGGGGTTCTTCGGCCCCTACGGCGGCGCCGAGGTGCCCCCGGCGCTGGCCCGCGAGATGGAGTCCATCCACGAGGCCTACCAGACCATTGGCAACAGCCACGATTTCATCATGAAGCTGCGCGACATCCGCGAGCACTTCCAGGGCCGGCCGACACCGATCTATTACGCCCAGCGGCTGACCGAGGCGGTTGGCGGCGGGCGCATCTACCTCAAGCGCGAGGACCTCAACCACACCGGCGCGCACAAGCTCAACCACTGCATGGGCGAGGCGCTGCTGGCCTCTTACCTAGGCAAGAAGAAGCTGATCGCGGAGACCGGCGCCGGCCAGCACGGCGTGGCCTTGGCCACGGCCGCGGCGTACTTCGGCCTCGAGTGCGAAATCCACATGGGCGAGGTGGACATCGCCAAAGAGCATCCGAATGTGATCCGAATGCAGATTCTGGGCGCCACCGTGGTGCCGGTGTCGGTTGGCCAACGCACCTTGAAGGAGGCGGTGGACAGCGCCTTCGGCGCCTATCTCGAGGACCCGGTGAACACCATCTATTGCATCGGCTCGGTGGTCGGGCCGCACCCCTTCCCCATGATGGTGCGCGATTTCCAGGCCGTGGTCGGGATCGAGGCCCGCGAGCAGTTCCAGCAGATGACCGGATGGCTGCCGGACCATGTGGTGGCTTGTGTGGGCGGCGGTTCCAACGCCATGGGCATCTTCTCCGCCTTCATTGACGACCCGACCGAGTTGTGGGGGGTCGAGCCGTTGGGAATCGGCCAGGACTTGGGCCAACACGCGGCCTCTTTGACTTATGGGCACGATGGCGACCTGCACGGCTTCCGCTCGGTCCTGTTGGAGAACCCGGACGGCACCCCCGCCGCCGTCCACTCGGTCGCCTCCGGCCTGGACTACCCTTCCGTCGGCCCTGAGCACGCTTTCTTGAACAAGACGCTCGGCCGGACGCACGCTGTCGGGGCCACTGACAGCGCCGCGATCGACGCCTTTTACCGCCTGTCGCGCCTGGAAGGCATCATCCCGGCCCTCGAGTCGGCCCACGCTGTGGCCTATGCCATCGAATTGGCCCAGGTCAAGCCGTACCAGTCGATCTTGGTCAACCTGTCCGGCCGCGGGGACAAAGACATCGATTTCGTGTACGAGAATTTCCCGCCGCCGGATCCCGCGCCGGCCGGTTAGCGGGCCGCTTGCGCTGGCGGTCGCGGTTGCGCCTCAAGCCACCTCATAACAGCCGTGGCGACCAGCCCCAGGCGGGGTTCGCCGGATCGAGGTCAAGGCGGGGCCGCGGGCGAGCCAGCACAGCGCGTCCGTGCGGTAGTCTGCATTCACCCAGTCCCCGATTCACGCAGTCCCCACTCACCCCAGTCCCCCGGAGGTCGTGAAATGCGCCGTTTAGTTCTCCTGGCGTCCTGTTTGGCCGCTATCGTCGCTTTGACGGTCACCGGACCGGCGCGGCCGGCTTCGGCCGACGAGATCGACGACACCATCCGGGCCGTTGACCGGGCGTACATAGTTTTCGACGCCTTTGTCGAACGAGACCTCTGGGGCATGTCGCCCGAAGAGGCGCAGCAGCGAACCGCCAGCGCCGCGGAGGCAATCCGCGACCGCGGACAAGACTTGAACCGCTTGGCCGAGGAAGCATCAGATGAAGAGCTGGCCGAACTCACCGCCGGCCTGGGCGCCGGATTCCACGAACTGGCTGCGGGGGTGGCGCTTTACGGCAACGCCGCCGCCGCCGGCGACGAAGACGGCTTCAACGCCGCGGCGGACTCGATAGGAGCCGTCTTAGACCGGCTGGACGCCCAGACGATAGCGTATGACGAATACCTCGCGGCGCATCCCCTCGCCTCTGGAGACATCGTGTGGTTCATCTGGACGGGGCTGCTGGCGCTGGCGGTGCTGTGCCTGTTGTTTGCCGTGTTCCTGACTGTCAAGAATCGCAAGTCGCCGTACCGGACCCCGCAGGTGCTCTCCGCCCGCCGAGACCTGTTGATCTCGGCGCTGGTGTTCGTGGCCGGCGCGGCCATTCCAGCGGTCCAATACTGGAGAACCGAAGCGGGTGGCGAATACCAGGTCTTTTGGTATCCGCTCGCCGTGGGCGGCATTTGCTTCATCGTCGGGGTGCCGCGCTATTTCTCCCGGGCCCGCAAGGCCAAGCGGCTTGCAACTGGCGGGGCGCCCCCGGCCGTCGCCCCTGGCTACGGGCCGCCTCCTGGGTACGCTCCTGCCCCCGGATACGGTCCTCCCCCTGCGTACAGCGGTGCTCCTGGATACGGTAGTCCTCCTGGATACAGCGCTGCGCCCGGGTACGGCGCTCCGCCTCAGCACGGCGCTCCGCCTCAGTACGGCGCTCCGACAAACCCTCCCGACCAGCTCCAGGGAGCGGCCGCCCTGTCGCAACCGGTCACGGCGCCGCTCAACCCCGACCAGTCGGCCGCCCCGGCGCCGCCCAACCCCAACCAGCCCTACTGACAAACCCTGTCCGCCGGAGCCGCCAACATGACCGGTGGCACGGCATCGGACAGGGGCCTTCAAGGCCACGGCGCTGGAACGTTCACCTGGTGAGCCAAAGCCGGGCAATGTGATCCAAGTCACGTTTTCGACATAGCTTTGGGGGCATGAACTCAGTCCGTCACCCGCAGGAGGAACCGGGGCGGCCACAACCTGAGGACCTATTCCGGCGCGAACTGAAACCACTCGACACCTACCGGATCCCCGATTATGCCACCGGCGCGCTGCCTGTCAGCCCCGTCGGCCTGGCGTCGCTGGCGGTGGCGGTGATTGGTTTGGCCCTATCCCTTTTCCCCTGGGTGGGGCTGTTCATCGGGGTACCCATGGATGGATGCGCCATGGTCCTGGCCGCCTGGTCGGCCTGGCGCATCCACCTAGGGCGCGAACGGGGGCTGGCCTGGTGCGGCGCGGCGGCCGCGGCCGGCCTGATCGGGATTGCCCTGGCGTTCTTCATGGACTATCAAGAGGCGGCCATCGCCGTCTGACGCGCACCAATTCGCCCGCGCGCCATGGCGGCGAGCGGCCTTTGGCCCACGGGCGGGCGCTGGCGGGCGGGTAGCCTGGCGCTATCACGGTTGGCCTTTGGCGAGCCGGTCATCGAGCCAGAACCAGCCGACTCCAAGCCGACAAAAAGGGGCAACGCAACATGAAGATCGCCGTCAAGTACTCCGGGCTCGTGATCGAGCCGGATGGCGCAGTCGCCGGCCACGACGCCGGCGCCACCTTGGTCCGGCGCCTGCTGCGGGTCTTCCCCGGGGCGGAATTGATCGCACCCCAGGTCCACCGCTATCCCGATTTCGACGTCTTGCCGCTGGCGATGGTTGACGCCGACGACACGGTGATCATCAACATGGACGTGATCGATTCGACCGACGCCTGGATGACCCTCAAGGCCAACGCCGAACACCCCAAAGTGATGAACTTCATGTGGTGGAATTGGACCCGCTACGACTCGACCGTCGAACTGGCCGCCCTGTCGCTGTCTTGCGCGTTGTTCCCGACCTTCGCCAACTCGGAGCGGACAGCCAAAGCGATCCACGAATACGTGCGCCGCTGGACCGTCCAACCGCTGGCGGAACGGGCCCGCATCTCCTGGGTCAATCTCGGCATCCGCCTGGAGCACCTGCAGCCCCGCCACGAGCCGGACCGCCCGGTGGTCTTGTATCCCGCCATCTACATGTCCGAACGCAAACAGCCGCAACAGTTCATCGACGTGGTCACGCGGGTGGCGAAGCGCGCGCCCATCCGGGTCGAGGCGCGGCTGACCGAGCCTCACCTGGTCTCTCCCCTGGCGATGAATCTCTCCCGCAGCAAGTGGGCCTGGGTCGGGCCGCTGACGCCTTCCCGCCAGCAGTATTGGGAGGCGCTCGCCGCCACCACGGCGTTCTTGGCCACGGCCCGCGAGGAGACTTACGGCTTGGAGTACATCGAGGCGCTCCTGGCCGGGGCGGTTGGCGTCTTCCCGGACAAGGACTGGGCCCGGGCGCTGCTGCCTGAGGGCTATCCGTTCCTCTACCGCAACCTGGCCGAGGCCGAAACGATGCTGCTGCGCGCCGTCACCGACACCGCCGCCTGCCGGGCCGAATTAGACCAAGCCGCCGGCGGCTCGCTGGTGGACTGGCTGAAACAGCATCACGACGACGACGCCTTCGAGGCGTCCATAACCCAGCATGTGGAGCGCTGGTTCGGGAAATAACTCGCTCGGGCGCTAGATTAGGCGTCCATGAGCCCCATTCCCCGCGGCCTGCTCGTGTTGGCCGCCGCCCTGGTCGCCGGATTGGGGCTGGGCGCCGCTTTGGCCGCTTACAGCAACCACTTGCACGATGCCGCCGCCTCAAGCGCCGTTTCCGCGACCGGTTCCGCCGTGGTCACGACCACCGCCGCCCCCTGGGTGGACCCGGTGGCGCCGCCCCAGCCGTCTGAGGAGTTGACGGTGACAGTCGCCTTCGGCGGCGACATGCTGATGCATCAGCCGGTCAACTCCTCGGCCGCGGCCGCGGCTTCCCAAGCTGGCGCCTCCGGCTACGAATACAGCCCGCTCTTAGCCGGGGTCGACCGTTGGATCGCGGGCGCCGACCTGGCGATTTGCCAGTTGGAGGTGCCCCTTACCCCGCCGGGCCAGGCGCCCAGCGGCTACCCGGTGTTCGGGGCGCCCACGGAGTTGGCCAGAGATCTGGCCGAACAAGGCTGGGACGGCTGCACCACGGCCTCGAATCACGCGCTGGACCGAGGCTGGACGGGGCTCTCACACACCATCGAGACCTTGCGGGATGCGGGCCTGGGCTATTCCGGCACGGCCAGGGACGCCGCCGACGCGGAATTGCCACAGCTCTACCGTCTGTCCGCCGGCGGTCAGACCCTGACCATCGCGCATATCGCGGCCACCTATGGAGTCAACGGCCTGCCCCTGCCCGCCGATCAGCCCTGGTCAGTCAACACGCCGATTGACACGGCCCGCATGATCACCCAGGCCGAGGCCGCCCGCGCGGCCGGCGCTGACATTGTCTTGGCCACCATTCACGACGGGGTCGAATACCGGACCACGCCGACGCCGGAGCAGCGCGGCTTGGTCGCCCGTCTGGCCGAGTCGGGGCAGATCGACGCCGTCATTGGCGACCATCCGCATGTGGCCGAACCGATTGAACTGGTCTCGGGCGGGGTCTCCGGCGATGGCATGTGGACCATTTACTCGCTCGGCAATTTCATCTCGAATCAGACCGACGCCGTGGTCGGCCCGAACACCGACACCGGCGTGGTCGCCTATCTGACCATCACCAAGGACGCCGGCGGCGCAGCCGTGACCGGCATGACCTGGGCCGGGGTGACGGTGGACACCGCCCACGGACACCGCGTTCACATGTTGGAGGATTCGGTGGCGGCCGGGGGCGAGTTGGGCCAGATCGGCGCCGCCGGGGTGAGCCTGCGCTACGAGCGCCTCAGGGCCATCATGGGCGATGCCGCCGAGCAACTGGAGCCGCCAAAGCCAGCGGGGGTCTCCCTCGAGGTGGTGCCGCGCGGCTAGGAGCGTGGTGAATAGCCACACTCCGACCCTGTTGACGCTCGGCAGCGGAACGCTGACCAGCGGAAACGCGGACGGCAAAGGCCGCTTCGGCCCAGGAGACCGGTTTGTTCACCGGTTCCCCGGGGCGCTTCGCCGCCAGACTCGCGGGGGTGCGGGGACAGACACCGCCTCGTTGGCGCCTGTCCCCGCCGCCGTTGCCGGCGCTCAGGAGGTGATGACCACCTTCAGGGCCGAATTCTTGCCCGCCTGGCCGAACACGTCATAGGCCTCGAGCATGTCGTCGAGCCCGAAGCGATGGGTGGCCAGCGGCCGAACGTTCAGTCTGCCGGCCTCGATCAGCTCGATCAGTGTTGGCGCGGTGACCGCGTCCACCAGACCCATCGTCATGGTGATGTTCTCAATCCAGAGCCGGTCGATCGGCATTGTCACGGGGGCCCCGTGGACGCCGATGTTGGCGATCCGGCCGGTCGGCCGGACCAGTTCGAAGGCCGCTTCGAGGGTGGCGGGAATGCCCACCGCCTCCATCACCACATCGGCGCCGCCGTGACGGGTCAGAGCCCGGACCTCATCCATCCAGCCTTCGTGACCGGAATTGACGGTGTGGGTGGCGCCAAAGGAGCGACGGGCCGCCTCGAGGCGGAAATCGTCTAGATCGACCGCGATGATTCGGCGCGGGGACTTCAGTTGGGCGGTCACCATGGCGGCCAGGCCGACTGGCCCGGACCCGATCACAACCACGTCGTTGCCGGGTTGGACGTTTCCGTTCAGCACACCCATCTCGTAGCCGGTGGGAATGATGTCCGAGACGAAAATGACCTCTTCGTCAGACAGTCCTTCGGGGATCGAGTGCAGCGAGGTCTCCCCAAACGGGATCCGCACGTATTCCGCCTGGGTGCCGTCGACCAGATGCCCAAGCAGCCAGCCGACGCCGCCGGCCGATTGACAATGGGACGGATGTCCCACTCGACAGTAGGCGCAAGTTCCGCAGGTTGTGATGCAATTGACGACCACCCGATGGCCGACTTCGAATTTCGCCACACCGGTGCCAACTTCCACGATGGTGCCGACGCCTTCGTGGCCCAAGACCCGGCCGTCAGTCACGGCCGGCACGTCGCCTTTGAGAATATGCAGGTCAGAGCCGCAAATTGTGGTTGTGTCGATCTTGACTATGACATCGTTGGCATCTTGGATGGTTGGATCGGGCACCTCTTCCCAGGTCTTTTCCCCTGGTCCGTGGTAGACGAGCGCCTTCATTGGTAATCCTCTCTGAGGGGTTGGAACTCATCCTGACGGATGAACCGCTCCAGCGCGGCGATCCGAGCCTACTACCAATTTAGGGACCTAATACCCAATCGCGGAGGCTTGCCGATCTCTCCGTGCCGAAAGACCGAGGCCCTGCGGGTAGGACCGCGCCAAGTCGGTCAGGACCTTTGGCTGGGCTGGGCTTGACCGTCGGCAGAATCGGTCGCGGTTTGCTTGCCGTAGTGACGGTTGATGGCCCATTGCGCCAGCGACCCGACGGTGGCTGAGAAGGCCACTCCGACCACCACGCCCAGCAGCGGATTGTCGCCGGTGGCGTGACCGGCCAG
Source organism: Bifidobacteriaceae bacterium (assembly GCA_031270825.1). Classification (GTDB taxonomy): domain Bacteria; phylum Actinomycetota; class Actinomycetes; order Actinomycetales; family WQXJ01; genus JAIRTF01. Next base: position 62,763 of record JAISXH010000025.1, on the reverse strand, counting down.
ATACCCGATCCCGACTGCGTAGGCGGACCAGAACAACGCCGCGACCGAATCGATCAGCAAGAATCGACGGTACGGATACCGAATGGTGCCGGCCGTCAAATTGACCGCCACCCGGCCGACCGGGATGAAACGGCCGACCATCAGCAGCGGGGCGGCGCCGCGGGCGAAGGTGCGCTGCGTCAGCTCGATCGCGGAACGGCCCTTGCCCTTGGCGAAGATCCGCCATTGCGTGGCATTGAACAATCGCCCCAGCACGTAGGCGACCGAGTCGCCGCTCAGCGCTCCCGCCGCCGCCAACAGCCACAGCACCGCCACCTGCCAGAGCGCTCCCGACTGCTGGTAAACCGCAGCCGTCGCGATGACCAGCGTCTCGGCTGGCACAGGCGGGAAGAACCCATCGATGGCGGAGATGAAGTAGACCGCCACCAGCGCCCAGGTCGATCCGGCCAGCGCCACGATGTGCTCATTGACACTGCGCCAGATGTCGCCCAGCGACGCCTGGATCACAGCGGCGGGCGCGGCCGTTTGAGCGGGAGCCTCCAGCGCCGAGGCCGCCAGCGCGGGTTCGGCCGCGCCCAAAGCCCCCACAACCAGGCCACAACCCAGAACCAGGGCCAGACCGACGCCGCGACGCATCACAGGCTCAATTGCCGGGCCACGACGTTGGCCAGCCGGGAGGCCACATCTTCAGCCACCTCGTTGGTGGCGGCCTCGACCATGACCCGGACCAGCGGTTCGGTGCCGGAAGCGCGCAGCAACACCCGTCCCGATTCACCCAGCTCCGCTTCGGCCTGGGCCACCGCGGCGCTCACTGCCGGGTCGGTTTCAAGGCGACTCTTGTCGACCTCGCGCACATTGACCAAGACCTGGGGGAAGGCCTCGACCGCAGCGGCCAACTCGCCCAAAGAGCTTTCCGCCGCCCGGACCTGGCAGGCCAATTGGACGGCCGTCAACGAGCCATCGCCGGTGGTGGCGTGGCGCCTCATGATGACGTGGCCGGATTGCTCCCCTCCCAAGACGTAGCCGCCGGCCAGCATCTCCTCGAGGACATAGCGGTCGCCCACGCCGGTCACCTTGACATCGATCCCTTGGGCCGCCATCGCCTTGAACAGTCCCAAGTTCGACATAACCGTCGTCACCAAGGTGTTAGACGTCAACTCGCCGCGCTGTTTCATCGCCAGCGCCAGGATGCCCATGATCTTGTCGCCGTCGACCAACTCTCCGGCCGCGTCGACCGCCAGACAACGGTCGGCGTCGCCATCGAAGCCGAACCCGGCGTGCGCTTCCAGACCGACAACCGCCCGTTGCAGCAATTCCGGATGGGTGGAGCCGACCCCGGCGTTGATGTTGGTCCCGGACGGTTGGATGGCCAGCGGCATGACCTCCGCGCCCAGGCGCTGGAAGGCCTCGGGGGCCACGCGGTGGGCCGCGCCGTTGGCGCAATCCAGCACCACATGCATGCCGTCCAGGCGCACCGGCGCGCTGTGCACCAGGAAATCGATATAGTGCTCGACTGCGGCCAAGTCAGTCGTGATGGCGCCGACCGCCTCGCCGATGGCCGGCTCCCAATACTCGGCTAGACGGGCCTCGATGGCGTCCTCGACGGCATCGGGCAACTTGTTTCCGGTGCCGGAAAAGAACTTGATGCCGTTGTCTTGATAGGGGTTGTGGGAGGCGGAAATCATCACCCCGACGTCGAAACCCATCGACCTGGTCAAGTAGGCCAGTCCCGGCGTTGGAATGACCCCGGCCAAGACGCAGTCGACACCGGCGGAGGCAAGGCCGGCGGCGCACGCGGCCGCTAGCATGTCGCCGGACACGCGCGAATCGACGCCGATCAGAGCACGCAGCCGCTCGGGGGCGTCCTCGATCCGGTGGTCCAACACCGGGGGCGCGGTCCTCGCGCCATAGCCGAGCCCGTGTTCGGCGGCCAACTCGCGGGCGACCGCCGCAGTCAGGCGCAACGCCAGTTCGGCAGTGATATCGCGTCCGGCCAGACCGCGAACCCCGTCGGTGCCAAAGAGCCGCGCCATGGGGCCGGGCCGGTCAGCGCTTCGAGTACTGCGGCGCCTTGCGGGCCTTCTTCAGACCAGCCTTCTTGCGCTCAGTCACGCGCGCGTCTCGGGTCAGATAACCGGCTTTCTTCAAGGCTGGGCGGTTGTGCTCTTCGTCGATCGCATTGAGCGCCCGGGCCACCCCCAGGCGCAAGGCTCCGGCCTGGCCGGAGGCGCCACCGCCGTCAATGCGCGCGATCACGTCGAACTTGCCCTCGATGTCCAGCAGGGTGAAGGGCGAGCGCACCTCCTGCTGATGCAGCTTGTTGGGGAAATAATCCTCCAGGCCACGGCCGTTGATGCTCCAGTCCCCGCTGCCCGGCGTCAGCCGTACCCGGGCGACCGCTTCTTTGCGCCGCCCCAGCGCCCGGCCTGGCGCGATCAAACTCTGGCCACGGCCAGGGACGTCGCGGGTCTCGGTGGTGTAAACAGACGGAACCTCTTCGGGTGCGTCCAACTCGATCTCAGTCACAATTCTCCTTGGTGCCGCCTAGTGCGAGCGTCTCTTTACTGTGCGACCCGCGCGAGGTCGTGAGCTTTGGGCTGTTGGGAAGCGTGCGGATGGGTCGGCCCGGCGTAGACCTTGAGTTTCGACAATTGCTGGCGGGCCAGTCGATTCTTCGGCAACATGCCGCGCACGGCCTTGCGGATCACTTCCTCCGGGCGCCTCGCCAGCAACTGGCCGTAGGGAACCGCCCTCAGGCCGCCCGGATAGCCCGAGTGCCGGTAGGCCATTTTCTGCGTCAGCTTCGAGCCGGTCAAGGCCACCTTGTCAGCGTTGATGACGATCACGTAGTCGCCAGCGTCCAGGTGCGGCGCGAACAAAGGCTTGTGCTTGCCTCGCAGCAGGATCGCCACCTGGGCGGCCAACCGCCCCAGCACCACATCGGTGGCGTCGATCACATGCCAAGCCCGCTCGATCTGACCAGCCTTGGGTTGGTACGTGCGCACAGTTCTCTAACCTCGCTTATTGAAAGGTGGCATCCCCTTGCATACCGCCTCCGGACGGGCGTGCGCCAGCATCAGCCAGTGCGCACACGGGACGCTCTAGGTTAGCCCGGTCCCGCCCCAGCGGTCAAAACGACATCCGGTCGGCTCAAGAATCGCGCTGCGCCCTTGGCGACGCGAGTTCCGCCGCCGGCGCGACGCCGCCGGATCGCCCGGCGCCTCTTCAGGCCCTGAATTCGCGAAATGCCCCGATGGGGAAGAGCAACACCGCCGCGTGGCGGCGCCAGCTCGGTTTACACTGGGCTGTTCAGATGCGATTAGGGAGCACGACAATGACCGACAGGACCTGGTTGACCCCGGAAGCCTACGACCGGCTCCGCCAAGAGTTGGCATTCCTTCAGGGCGAAGGCATGGCCGAGGTGGTCAAGCGGATCGAGGCCGCCCGGGCCGAAGGCGACCTGAAGGAGAACGGCGGCTATCATGCCGCCCGCGAGGAGCAGGCCAAGATGGCCGGGCGAATCGCCTCGCTGAAGGCCGTTCTCGAAAACGCCCAGGTGGGCGAGGCCCCGACCGACTCCTCAACAGTGCAGCCCGGGACCGTGGTCACCGCCGAGATCGGCGGCAAGGCACGCGATTTCCTGCTCGGCTCGCGCGAGGTGGCGGCCGATTCGGCTTTGACGGTCTACTCCGAGCAGTCGCCCATCGGCTCAGCCCTGGTCGGCGCCAAAGTCGGCGAGACCCGCAGCTATTCCACCCCGGCCGGCAAAGAAGTCAGCGTCACGGTCACCGCGGTCAAGGCCTACACCGGCTGACCGGCGGCGAAGACCACCGAAAGCGGCCGGTTCAATGCCCCAGTTGGTTCTGGCGTCAGGCTCGCCGGCCCGCCTCGCGACCCTGCGCGCGGCCGGGATTGAGCCGTCTGTGCTGGTCACCGATGTGGACGAGGAAGCGGTCCGGGCCCGCGCCAGGGCCATTCAGCCAGATCTCGATCCGGGTGGCCAGGTGTTGGCGCTGGCCCGCGCCAAGGCCGAGGCGGCCGCCCCCCATGCCCTCGCCAAGGCCTTCGTCTTGGGCTGCGACTCGATGTTGGAACTGGACGGCGAGGTCTTGGGCAAACCGGGCGGCCCCGCAGAGGCGAAGGCGCGGATCGCCCAGCAGGCCGGCCGCGAAGCGGTCTTGCACACCGGCCACTGGCTGGCCGGCCCGGCCGATGCGGAACTCGGCGGCGGGCGGCGGGGCGAGGGCGCGGCATCGTCCACGATTGTGCGATTCGGCGAAATGAGCGCTGCCGAGATCGACGCCTACGTGGCCACCGGCGAACCCTTGAACGTGGCCGGCGCGTTCACGATCGACGGCCTGGGCGGCCCGTTTATCGAGGGCATTGACGGCGACCACCATGGTGTGGTGGGGCTGTCGCTGCCGCTGTTGCGGCGCCTGCTGGCACGGTTCGGCGTGACCGTGTTCCAGTTTTGGAGGCCCGGGATTTTGTAGGGTCCGCACAAAAGGCGGCGCCGGACCTGGCCCCTTGTCGGAGCCGTGACGGGGGCGGCGGCCGCTTACGGTGGAAGCGTGTTTTCTAGCCTCTTGATTGCGAACCGCGGCGAGATCGCGGTCAGAATCGCCCGGGCCTGCGCCGAGGCGGGCATCCGCTCGGTGGCCGTGTACGCGCCCGAGGACCGGTCCGCCATGCACGTGCGCGTGGCCGACGAGGCCTTCGCCCTGCCCGGCGAGTCGGTCGCCGAGACCTATCTCAGCCGCGAGGCCATTGTCGAGGCCGCGATCAAGGCGGCCGCCGATGCCGTCCACCCGGGTTACGGTTTTCTGGCCGAGTCCTCGGCCCTGGCGCGCGCGGTGGCCCGGGCCGGACTGATTTGGGTGGGGCCGCCGCCCGAGGTGCTGGATCTGGTCTCAAACAAGGTTTCCGCACGGGCTTTGGCGACGCGGGCAGGGGTCTCGACAGTGCCGGCGAGCGCTGGGCCGGTTATGGACGCGGGCGAGGTGTCCCAGTTCGGAGACGACCACGGTTTTCCGCTGGTGATCAAAGCCTGTTACGGCGGCGGCGGGCGCGGCATGAGAGTGGTGCGCGAATCCGGCGCCGCCGCTGAAGCGCTGGCGGCCTGCCAGCGCGAGGCGCAGGCGGCCTTCGGCCGTTCGGAGTGCTTCGTCGAGCGCTTCATCGAGCGCCCACGTCATGTCGAGACCCAGTGTCTGGCGGACGCCCACGGCGGGGTGGCGGTGGTCTCGACGCGGGATTGCACGGTCCAGCGGCGCTACCAGAAGCTGATCGAAGAGGCGCCGGCGCCCTTCTTGACCCCGGCCCAGGACGGCCTCTTGAGGCAGGCGTCCCGGGCGCTGCTCTTGGAAGTCGGCTACGTTGGGGCCGCCACCTGCGAGTTCTTGGTCGGGCCGGGCGGCGAGCTGTTCTTCATGGAAATCAATCCGCGCCTGCAGGTGGAGCATCCGGTGACAGAAGAGGTCACCGGAGTCGATCTGGTGCGCGAGCAGCTACGGATCGCCGCCGGCGAATCGTTGGGCTATACGGACGCGCTGGCCTACGGCCATGCGATCGAGTTCCGGATCAACGCCGAAGACCCCGCCGCCGGCTTCCTGCCCACGCCGGGCCTGATCTCAGCGCTGCGCCTGCCCGGCGGTCCCGGTCTGCGCTGCGACTTCGGCTACGAGGCCGGCGACGCACTGACCGGCTCCTACGACTCGCTGATCGGCAAGATCGTGGTGCGCGGGCGGGATCGCGCCCAGGCGCTGGCCCGCGCCCGGCGGGCGCTGGCGGAATTGAAGGTCGACGGGATCGGCGCCAACCGCCATTTCCACCGAGCCGTGGTCGAGGCGCCGGAGTTCACCGCCGCCGTCGCCGGCGAATACACAGTGCACACTCGCTGGATCGAAGAAGAATTCGCGCCAGTGGTGGCCGGATTGGCGCCCGCCACGGCCTTAGACGCCGCCCTTCCGCCGATCGCGGCCACCTCGCGGATGGTGGTCGAGGTGGGAGGCAAGCGCCTCGAGGTGGTGCTGCCGGCCGAATTGACTGGCGGCGCCTTGGCGGCGCCGCCAGGGGCCCCGGGACGAGTGGCGCCCCCGCGCCGGACGTCCAAGCGGTCGGCTGGCGCCGCGGCTCGGGCCGCGGCCGACGGGTCGGTGACAGCGCCAATGCAGGGAACAGTCGTCAGAGTGGCCGTGGCCGAAGGCGATCCGGTTGACCAAGGCCAGTTGTTGGTGGTGCTGGAGGCCATGAAAATGGAACAGCCCCTGACCGCGCCCCGGGACGGCGTGGTCCAAGCCTTGGCCGCCGCCCCAGGACAACGGGTGCCCATGGGCCACCTCCTGTGCCGGATCGGGCCAATTGACGACGCCGACCCACTAGACCGCTCGGCCGAGGATGTCCAATAAACAAATGTTTATCCGCGATTCGAGCCGGCCTACTCCGGACGGGCCATTCCAAAAGCACGGTTTTTCTAGCCGCTGCGAATGGCCTTCGGCGGGGGGTCCTTTGACAACGTCTGGGCTTGGGGAGTTTTCCCGCCGGCGCTGAGGCGCGCCTGAGCCAGCCTGCGGTCATTGACAAAGTAGCGGTGGTTGACGCAGCAAGTGGTCGTCACCCAAAGTCCGAGCCGGCGCCTCCCCGCGCCGGCTCGGCCAACCAGACCACCAGACCACCAGGCGCAGGCAAAGGAGCCAGAAGATGAAACTGAAAAGCGGATTGCGGGTCCTGTGGAGGAACCGGCACGAGATCCAAGTAGGCAACGACCCCCGGCTGGCCCGAACATTCCGCATTGAGCACCCGCGCGAATTCGACGTCATCCGACTCCTCGAAACGGACCACTCGCCGGCGCAGTTGCGCCGGCAGCTGGCCGCCCTGGGCGGCCGTCGCGAGCGGATCGACCAGCTCTTGGAAGAACTACGCGACGCCGGCCTGCTCTCCCAGGCCGCGCGCTCGCAAACGGCGGAAATGCATGTCCCGCCCAAGAGCCGCGAGTTGCTCGCCGCCGAAGCCGAAACCCGCTCGCTGGTCGAGACGGACGGTTGGACAGCGCTGGCCCGGCGGACAGGCCAGCGGGTGAACATCTACGGGCTCGGCCGCACCGGCGCCCACGTCGCCTTGGCGCTGGCCGCCAGCGGGGTGGGAACGCTGCAGCTGCATGACCCGCGCCCAGTCCGCCCGCGTGATCGCGGCCAGGTCTACGGGCCCGAGTCAGTCGACCGGCCGCGTTCCGAGGCTCTGGCCCAGGTGCTGGCCGATCGCGGTTTCGACTGCGAGATCCGCTTCCGGGGCCGGTTGCTCAGGCCCGATGTCGCGGTGTTGGTCGGCGACGAGGTCTCCGATCCGACCCGAGCCGCCTTCTTCACCTCCCACGGCATTGATCACCTGTCGGTTTTGGTCGGCGAGTTGGACGTTTCTTGCGGCCCCTGGGTGCGCCAGGGGTCAGGGCCATGTCTGCGCTGCCAGCGCCTCTGGGCGGTCGACAAAGATCCCTGCTGGCCGGGCCTGGCCACTCAAAGGTTCGTCCGTTCGGGCGTGGCGGGACGGGGCGAAGACCCGATTCTCGCCGCCGCCATGGGCGCCATGGCCGCGGCCGAGGTGCTTCAGGGCCTGGCCGGCGTCAAACCGCCCACGGCTGGACGTCTGGTCACCATGTCGCTGCCGTCCTACCAACTGTCGTGGACCGACCTGAAAGAGCATCCGAAATGCAACTCCCACCTGCCCCGGCCTCGGCGGACCGTCCATTGGGCGCCGCCGCCGGTGGTGCCGCTCCCGCCGGGCGCATAGGCGCCTCATGGCGGCGGTCGTGTCGGCGTCGGCGCGCTAGTCGACCCGGCCTGAATCCGGTCCCCTTCACCGGGCAGGATCACCCTGGCCGGCTGCGGCGGCCACCACGTTCAGCAGGTCGCGGCCGTAGAGTTCGATCTTGACCGGGCCGATCCCGGGAATGGCGGCCAAGGCTTTGCGGTCGCGGGGCCGGCGCGACGCCACCGCCAGCAGGGTCAGATCGGTGAAGACGGTGAAAGCGGTCCGGCCCTCGGCCCGCGCGATCTCCAGGCGCCACGCCCACAGTTGTTCGAAGAGGCCCCGTTCGTCCGCCGTCAGATCTTCTTTCGCCGGCACCGCCAAGCCGCGCGCTTTCTTCGCCGATTGCTCTGCCGTGGGCCACAGCCCATTCAGGAACTGCGAGTGACGTCGGTTGGCGTTACCGCCCACGGTTCGCGCCTTGGCGTATGACAACTGCAGATGTCGCTTGGCCCGAGTGATTCCGACATACAGCAGCCGCCTTTCTTCGGCGACGTCTTGGGGACGGTCGGCCAGGGAAATCGGCACTAGGCCGTCTGCCACGCCCACCAGGAAAACCGCCTCCCACTCCAGGCCTTTGGCGGAGTGCAGCGAGGCCAAAGTCACGCCGGCCCCGGCCGGCGCGTGCCCGGCGTCCGCCCGGCCCAGAATCGACTCGACCACCTGCTGGAGGTCGTCGACACCGGCGTCCACCAGCCCGCGGGCCAGATTCGCCAGCGCGTCAAGCGATTCCCAGCGGGCCCGCACCGCGCCGCGCTCGGATGGCGGGTCGCCAGACCAGCCCAGCGAGCCCAGCGCGTTCTCAACTTGCGCCAGCACCGGCTCGCCGGCCTCGACCTTGGCCTGGGCGCGCAACAGCGCCAGCGCCTGACGAACCTCCCGGCGGGCGAAGAAGCGTTCCCCGCCGCGGACCTGGTAGGGAATCGCGGCCGAGGCGAGCGCGTTTTCGAGCGGTTCCGACTGCCCGTTGGTGCGGTAAAGGATCGCGACCTGGTCCGCCCCGACGCCGGCCTGGACCAACTCGGAAATCTGGGCGGCCACGCCGGCGGCCTCTGCGGCATCGTCGGCGAAGGACCGGAAGGTGACCGCCGGACCGGACTCCCGCTGCGAGACCAACTCCACCCCCAACTGCCCGGCCCGCCGCAGCACCGAGTTGGCCAGCGAGACCACCTGCGGAGTGGAGCGGTAGTCCCTCACCAGCTTGACCACGGCGGCGTCTGGGAAGCGCCGCTGGAATTCGGTCAAGAAGCGCGAGGAGGCGCCGGCGAACGAATAGATGGTCTGGGCCGGGTCCCCCACCACGCACAGCTCGCGCCGCTCGCCCAACCACAAATCGAGCAAGCGGTGCTGCAATGGCGAGACGTCTTGGAATTCGTCGACCACGAAATGCCGATACTGGGAGCGGACTTGGCGCGCGACCGCCGGGCTCTCATCCATCAGGCCGGCCATCGCCAGGAGCACGTCTTCGAAATCCATCGCCTCCGCTTCGCCCAGCACCTGCTCATAGACCCGGATCAGCCGGGCGACGGCGATCTGGTCCAACCCGGCCGGTTGGCCGCGCCCGGCCTGGGCCGCCAGCTTCTGGTAGTCGTCAGCCGTCCACAACTGCACTTTGGACCACTCGATCTCAGCCGCCAGATCGCGCACCGCCGCCCGGTCGACCTCAATCCCCAAGCGCGCAGCCGCCTGCGCCACCAATGGGGCTTTCAGCTCGACTAAGCGCGGCGCCGGACGGTTGAACTCAGTCCGCAGAAAGTAGGTTAGCTGGCGCAGGGCGGCGGCGTGAAAAGTCCTCGCCTGCACACCGCGGGCGCCGAGCAGGCGCAGCCGTTCGCGCAGCTCGCCGGCCGCGCGGGTGGTGAACGTCACCGCCAACACCGACGCCGGGTTGTACACGCCCGCAGCCACGCCATAGGCGATGCGGTGCGTGATCGCCCTGGTCTTACCGGTGCCGGCGCCCGCCAAGACGCACACCGGCCCGGTCAGGCGGGTGGCGGCTTCACGCTGCTCCGGGTCCAGCCCTTCCAACAGGCTTTCAGCGGCGGGATGTTCTGACACGCTGACCATCTTGGCAGGCTCGTCCGACACTGACCCGTACCTTGGATTCGTGGGCAATCTCAAAACCAACCCGCTGGCGCTGGCCGCCCTCGCAACTGCGGCCGTCCCGAGCCTGGACGTGGTCGGGGCGCGGATGGACCACGTGGGCGCCGATTACGCCTTCGCTCACGTCGAGGACGCCTCGGGCCGCACCTGGGTGGTCCGGTTGGCCCTCCACGCCGCTGCCGAAGCCGGCCAAGAAGCCGAAGCGATCCTGCTCAAGTCCCTGGCCGGCGCGTCCTCCGGCGGAGCGCTGCCCTTCGAGGTGCCCCGTCCCCGCGGCCACGCCGCCCTGGTCAGCGGCGGTAAAGCGATGGTCTATGCCGCCCTTCCGGGCGCGCCGGTGGTGATGGAATTGATGGACGCCGGCCCCGGGGTGGCGGAGTCGCTGGGACGGGCGATCGGCGCCTTCCACGAGCTCCCGCCGTCAATCGTCACCGACGCCGGCCTTCCCGCGTACACCCCATCCGAGCACAGGGCCCGCCTCAACACCCAGGTGGACGATGCCGTCCGCACCGGCCACGTGTCCAAGCGCCTGGAGCGTCGTTGGCGCGAACAGCTCGGCCGCGACGCCTGGTGGGTTTTCACCCCGGTGCCGATCCACGGCGACATGGCGGCCGAACACCTACTCGAGAACGCCGGCCGCGTTTCCGCGGTCACCGACTTCGCTTCGGTGCAGGTCTCCGACCCGGCGGAGGACCTGGCCCAATTGCTGGCCCCGCTCCCACCGGATGTCGCCGGCTCCATAGTCGGCGCCTACCGGCGCCGCCGCGCCGAACTGGACGACCCGCACCTGGAGGACCGGGCGGCCTTCCTGGGCGAAATCGCCATCATCCGGTGGCTCCGCCACGGCATCTCCTTGGAGGATCCCGCCATCATCGCTGACGCCCGCGGCATGCTCGCCGACCTGGATCAAGCGGTTGAACAGGAAGAGGCCGAGGCCGCCCGCCTTGCCGCCGCCGAAGCGGCGGCAACCGCCAAACTCGAAGCCGCCAAGCAAGCGGCCGAGGCGGAGACGCGCCAGCGCCGGGAGGCCGCTTTGCGCGCCTCGGAGGCGGCGGCCCGCGAGCATCTGCGGACCAGCGGTTCAATCCCGCGCGTGACCGGCGAAGACCGCCTGCCCGACTGGCAGCCGCCGGCCGAAGCGAAGAGCGAGGACGCGCCGAGCGAATCGGCGGCGGACGGATCGACGGGAGATGGGACCAAGGCGGCCGAAGCGGCGCCGCCAGGGGGCCCGGACTCTCTGCAGCCGCCCAAACGTGAGTCGGTCGCGAAGGGCGGAGTCAGCCTGTGGGGCAGTCCTAAGAAGTCATCTCCTGGCGATCAGACCGGTGAGGCAGTGCCCTCTTGGGCGGACCAACTGGATGCCGCCGGAAACAAGGAGGCGTCCCAAGAGGTTCCCCCAAGCGAGCCGGCCGAAAACGGAGCAGACGGCCCCGACGGCGCAGGCGGCATCGGCGGCGCAGCAGGGGGCCCGGTCCCGGGCGACCAAACCCCGGCGCCAGCCGACCAGCCAACCGACGGCGACAAGGATTCAGCGACGACCGACCGGGCGCCCGCCTCAGACCCGGCCGACCAGGCGGAGCCGGATTCCAGTGAAATGACCCAGGCGTTCCTGCCCGATTTCCTCAAAGACGACTCGGAGGCCCCGGCCGACATCGCCGCGGCGGCCGCCAACGACCAGACCGAGGCCTTGGAACGCCCGGCGCCCCAATCCAGTCCCTCGACGCCGCCCCAACCCTCCCCATGAAAGATCGCGGCTAGCGCAGGAGGCTCGGCGCCCGGTCAATTCTGGGCGAGCCCGGTGCCCCGGAGCCTGGGGCTCGGGCCAATCAGTCGCCCTCTCCACGCTGAAGGTCTCGCGCGGTCGTGACGCTATCCCGTAGCTGGTGATGCCTCTAGTCTTCAACGGCCTCGCCGTTGAATGTCGAACTCCACCAACGCCCGTTCGCGGACGCCTTTGAGGTGATCGCGCATCGCAGACGCGGCTTCTTCAGGTCTTCGCTGCTTCATCGCCTCAAGAATCAGGCGGTGCTCAGCCAGTGCCGTCAGCGCGTCGGCCACGCCGTTGACCCCGAAGAGGGAGAAGCGCCGCAGGTGGCCCCCGAAGCCTTCCACCGCGCGCGCCAGGTAAGCGTTGCCAGCAGCGCGCCCAATCAACTTATGGAAATTCTGATCTGATTCGAGAAACACCCTGTACTGCTCGAAACCAGGCCCAAGCGGCGCGTTGGCCATTACACCCAACACTGCCTCGAGGTCGCGCACCAGCCCCTCGGGCCCCAGGCGGCACGCCACCTCGGCGTTGTATGGCTCGATCAGAATGCGGGCGTCCATCAACTCTTCCAGGTCTGTCCGGCTCATTGCCGGCGCCACCTTGTACCCGCGCATGGGTTCGCGCACGACCAGGCCGGAAGCCTCAATTCGGGCCAAAGCCTCCCGGACCGGTGTGGGTGACACCCCGAACTGGCGCGCCAGACCATCCACGCTGATTCGATCGCCGGCTTGCAGATTGCCGTTCAGCAGGAGGCCCCTGATCGCGTCGAACACACCATCACCAAGGACCTGCCGCCGCACAACCGGAATCGCGCCAGCTAGCGGTTCGGTCTGTTCCGAGGGCATCAACGGTCCAATCTCAGTAGTTCAATCGTCCGAGGCGGGCGTTGCGCCAGCATCACCGCCGGTCACCCTGGCCTCGGACACGACCAGACCCTACCACCAGGTGTTGCCGACGGAGAATCCGCCGTCGACCACAAGGGTCTGGCCGGTCGTGAACGCGGCTGATCGGGAATCGAAGTACTCAACGGCGGCAGACACATCCTCCGGCAGGCCGAGCCGGCCAGCCAAGGTCGCTGCTTTCACCCGATCCTCCAGCCCAGGGTTCTTGTCCAGATAACCGCGCGTCAAGGGCGTGTCAACTATCCCAGGTGCGACGACGTTGACGGTGGCGCCGAAACGGGCCCATTCGATGGCTAACCCCCGCGCCATGGCCTCAAGAGCGGCCTTCGTCGCCGAATACATGACACGTAACTGCATGCCGAAGCTTCCGGCGACTGATCCGATCGCTATGAAGCGTGGGGCGTCCGAGGCGAAGGCCTGCTCAGCGAAGGCGCGGAAAGTCGCCAGTACTCCCGTGACGTTCACATCGAGCATCCGAGCGATTCGGTCCGGCGCGAGTTCCAATGCCGGCTCACGGAAATTGACCCCGGCTGCGGCTAGGACGCTGCGCACTCCTATACCCGCGTCCTTGGTCATTAGCGCCGCCCTTCCGAGTTGCGCCGCGTCGGCCACGTCCGCGTCCAGGCAGAGCGGCGGCGGCGCGCCGCACTTCTCCGCCAGATCGCATAGATCGCCGGCGACTCGCTGCATGTGCCTCGACAGGCCAACTACCTGGCGGCCGGACTCCAATTGTCGCCGCGCTATGGCTAAACCGATCCCCGAGCTGGCCCCGGTCACAACAACGGCGTTCGAGGTGTTCATTCACTGCTTCCTTTCTCTTTGCCTAACGCGATTAGGTCGAACGGGCTCAGCCGGTCGGTTATGGTCCTCGCTTGATGCCACTGCGGATAGGGCAGGGGGAGCATGCTGGCGGCGTCGATCGCGGTCACAGCTGTGTCCGGCAGCACCAGGTCCCCAGCCTTGAGTGTTTCATCGATCTGGCGGCGGTTGCGTGCGCCGACGATCAAAGAGGTCACTCCCGGCTTGGACAACAGATACGACAGCGAGACCTGGGCCGGAGTCACTTCTAGCGCCTCGGCGACCTCAACGATGGCTTCGACCACGCCGTAGGTGTGGTTCCAGTCATTGACTGGGGGCTCATCCCACACCTTCGAATGACGGCCTTCCTTGGGCCAGTCTCGGTCCCGTCGGTACTTCCCAGTCATCAAGCCACCGGCCAAAGGTGACCACACGAGGTTTCCCATTCCTAGGTCCATCGATGCCGGGATCAACTCGCGCTCCGCCTCCCGCCCGATAGGCGAATAGTAAATCTGGTGGGACACAAAACCTCTGGCGCCAACGACCCTGGCCGCGCAGTTCGCCTTATAGATGTGCCAAGCCGAGAAGTTAGAGCAACCCGAAAATAAGATTTTGCCCTGCGCGGTCAGCCGTTCGAGGGCGGCGAAGGTCTCTTCCAACGCTGTCAGGCCGTCCCAGGCGTGCACCTGGTACAGATCGATCCTGTCGGTTCGCAGACGTTTCAAGCTGTCTTCACATGACTTGACCAGGTGGGCGGCCGACAAGCCCGCGTCATTCGGGCCAGGCCCAGTCGCGAAACGGACCTTGGTGGCGACCACGAGCCGCTCTCGCCGCCCAGCCATGGCTTGGCCCAGAATGGCTTCGGATTCGCCGCCCGAATACACGTCGGCGGTATCGACGAAGTTCACGCCGGCCTCCAGCGCGGCGTCCAGAATCTCGCGGGCGTCGGCCAGGCCGACTCCGCGCACATCAGGGTCGCCACCGAAGGTCATTGTGCCCAGCCCGATGCAAGACACTCTCATGCCGCTGCGCCCAACTGTGCGGTACTCCATCTTCAACTCCTGTCGTAGGTGTGGTCATTAGCCTGGTTGGCCAGAGCAGCGAGGTCCAGCGGCTCAACCTGGGAGAGGGTTGGATTCCATCGATCCTCATCTAGTACCGTCGCCTCCTCCAAAGGGATCGGCCAAGCGATCGCGAGCGCCGGGTCGGCCAGCGACACGCGGGTAACAGGACGAGTTGGCGCGATGTTCTGGTCGGTCAAGTATGCGTAGTGAACGTCGTCAGTCAGCGTCTGATACGAGTTGCCACAGCCGACCGGGATCAACAACCCTCGCCCGACGGTCAAGTGGATCCGCTCGTAACCGCCGAAGCCCTCTCCCCGTCGCAGGTCGACTATCACAGCCAGGATCTCTCCCCTTTCCAGCGTTACGTACTTATTGGCCAGTTCGGCGTGGATGCCCCGCGTGACCCCGGCCTTCTTCGATGCGTTAGAACACCACCGGTGAGGGACAAATCCCGCAGGCAAGCCGATGTCCTCCAAATGGGCGGCATCGAAGGTCTCTTTCCACCATCCTCGGCCGTCCTGATGGACTACCAAGTCGACTACGACGAGGCCTGGAATCGAGGTGGGGGTCGACACGAGTTCCCGGTTCCGGTAGAGGACCGGGTCATATGGCCCGAGCAGTTCAGCCATCCTGGTCTCGTCTCGGGCCGAGGCGGTAAACGCGCGTCGCGTTGTCGGCCAACATGGCACACCGATCATCCGGACTGAAGCCGGAAATGATTGTTCGGAACGCGTTGACCAAGTCTGGATAAGACGAAGCAACCGAATCCATAGGGAAATTCGATCCGAAGAACACACGCTTCGGCCCGAAACAGTCGATCGCCGCCAGCACCCATGGCCGCAGCGTCTCCACCGTCCAACGCTGGTCCACCATCCCGAGCGACGAGATCTTGCACACCGTGTTCGGCGCCGCGGATACCAGGGCCAATCCCCGGCGCCACTGCGCAAAATACTCATCGTCCCTGCGCAGGGGCAAGCCCGTCTGGTCGACGCACAAGGAGACCTCCGGGAATTCCTCGGCCAACGAACGCGCGACTCCGAACAGGCCAACGCCAAAGACGTGGTGAAACACCAGTCGGTGCTGGGCCAAGAGAGCGTACCCACGCCGCCACGCCGCCGATTCCAGCTCGGCGGCGTCACCGAAGGCACGCAGACCTCGCAGCAGCGGATGAGCGGCGTGGGCCTCGAGGCGGGCCGCCACATCGGGAGCGCCTAGATCTTCGGTGCCGACTATCCCGTGCGGCACGCCCGTATCGCGAGCCAACTCCTCCAGCCACACAGTCTCCGCAACGGGATCGGTGGCGCCGAAGGCAACCTGCACGTGTACCACCTTGGTCACGTTTTGGAACCGGGAGCATGCCTCCAACTCCTTGGGTCCGAACCGGACAACCCGTACGCCATCGATGTCGCCCATAATCGGATGAGCCTCGGGGCGCGTCAAGATGTCATAGTCCAACGTCTCGCTGTCCAAGCGCCAGAAATGCACATGGCTGTCGACGAAGGGTTCCAGTTCGGCGGCGCCCATCGGCTAGTACCCTCGCTTCTTGTCGACGGGCTCGAACAGCGGTTGGCCAGCCTGATACAGCGCCAGGTTCCTGAATAGGCAACCCACTCCGAGCTCCAGAACCGTGAACCCTGGGATCACGCCGGCCGAATGGGGGGTGATTATCACATTGCTCATGTCCCAGAACGGGTGTTCCCGATCCAGTGGCTCCGACTCGAACACGTCTAGCGCCGCAGCCCCCAGATGGCCCGATCTGAGAGCCGCGAGCAGAGCGCCCTGATCCACAGTCTTGCCTCGACCGATGTTGACGAAGCGCGCTCCGGCCTTCATGGCGTCAAACACGGCCGCGCTCACTGCTCCGCGGGTTTGGTCAGTCAGCGGCATGGCATTCACCACCCAGTCCGCTTGAGCCACGGACAGGGCCAACTCCTCCGCCGGATAAATGCGCTCGAAGCCTTCCGTCGGCGTGCCGAACTGATTCACACCGGTTACGCGCATCTCAAAGGCGCGCGCCCTAGCTGCGATCTGACTCCCGATTTGCCCGGTTCCCAGGACAGTCACCCGGGAGCCGTTTAGCGCTGACATCTCGTCAGGCTCGGGTATGAGCCAAGTCTTCGTCTGCTGCTGGAGCCACTGTTTTGGTAACACCCGAGCGAGCGCGAGGATCAGCGCGAACGCGTGCTCGGACACGGCGGTGTGTCGGCCGCGCATGTTGGTGACCACCACATCAGAGTCACGCAGCTCCGGGAACATGAAGTACTCAATGCCCACAGAGGCTGTTTGGAACCACCGCAGAGCCTTCGCATTAGCGAATACCGCTGGCGTGAGCCCGGGTCCAAACCAAACGTCGACGTCCGCCACCGCGGCCATGGCGGCCGCTTCATTATTGGCCGCGCCATCCAGTATCAGGGCTGCGCCGAGTTCGGCTATCTTCGATTTCACGTCCGCTGGCAGGGCCAGCCCCGAGATCATTCGGGCCGCACGTTCTGGTTTCATAGCTCACTCGTCTCCCGTCCACTCGAACGAGCACTCAGGAACGTTGAATCCCTCGACGCCCTCGAACTGGTCCAGGATGACGTCCCGGTACTTGGCACAGTCAGGCGTGATGGGCATCCAGCCGAGGAGGGCAGATTCCTCCGAATCGATGGGTAGCTCTCCCTTCAGAAGACGGCTCATGATGTCGAGCGTCATCTCGGCCCCGTCCTTCGGCGGAAGCAAGGACGATATCCGCAAGGCCGAGTCCTTGTCCCACAGCTCCTGCAGCTCCGGTGGCGTCGCGTCCTGCGTCATTATGAACACATCGTTCGGGGCCTTGTCCACGGCGCTGGCCAGGCCAGCCGACTTCATGGCCGACAGGCCGCCTAAGCCAAGCTCGGCGCCACACGCCCCATACACGTTGAAGTCCTTGCCTTGCGTGATGAAGTCGGTCATCTTGTCAGCCGCATCGGCGCTATTCGAGGCTAGTCCGTTGAACACGATTTCGGCATCAGGATCGGCCTGCTCCAGACCCTTGACGAAGCTCTCGTATCGACGTGTGCAGTCTGTGGTCTGCGGGTATTGTCCCAAGAACACAGCCCGCGTATGGTCGCCAAGATCTGGATGGCTGAGCACATACTCGGCCGCGATCCCGCCGTCCGGCGTCAACGCGTTGTCGACATCGAGATTCAGTTGGGGAACGCTCACACCGTCGAGAGAGGCCCCGAACACTAGCTGAGGAATACCCGCTCCCTGGATCCTCTCGACTGTCGTCGCCGCAGATTCCATATCGATCGGTCCCCAGATGATCCCGTCGTACTGGCCCCCGTTAATCGCGGTGTCGATCGCGTCGAGTTGGCGCGAAGCGTTGGCGTTCGCATTGATCACGGTGACCTCCACTCCCTCCTCGTCGAAGAACCTTGTGACCCAATTCGCCCAGGCGGTGTCGAAATTGTCGAGCCAGTACGGCACCATCAGGAGCTTCTTCCCCTGCAGTGACCCGGCGTTCTGGCCGCCGGAAGCGCTCCCGGACCCGCCGGATTCATCCGGCTCCCCGCACGCGCCCGCGACGAAGACCATGCTTAGTCCGAGCGCCGCAATGACGCTGCGCCTGGCAAGATGCTGTTTCATTTGGATTGACCTTTCTGCTTTCTATTTTTCGGATTCGATGACAGTTTCGCTGGTCCCATTCCCAGACTGGCCATCCGGCCGAAGTCGTAGGGCCGAGGAGCGAAGCTTGAACCTGTCGCCGAGTCGCAACTTGTCCAGCCCCACGGCCACGACAAGCAACAGACCCAGCGACACGTACTGCCAGAAGGTGGACACCCCGAGCAGATTCAATGAGTTGTTCAGCACGACGATGAGAACCGCGCCGGTAAACGCGCCGAACACGGTCCCTTCGCCGCCGGTCAGCGCTATCCCACCGACCACACATGACACGATCACTTGGAAGAGCAAGTCTTGATCCATCACCGGTGTCGGATTGCCGATTCTCGATGAGTAGAGCACCCCTCCAAAGCCCGCCATGAGTCCTGACAGCAGGAAGCAAAGCGTCAGAGTCTTGTTGACGTTGACACCGTTGAGGAACGCTCCTTCGAGGTTGGAACCAGTGGCGACGGCGTGTCGCCCCAGGACCGTGTAGCGCTGGATGAGCACGAATACCACCACTGCCGCCAATGTGATGGGCACCTGGTACGGCACGCCCCAGAATCGCCCCGTCCCCAGACTTGAGTAGCCTTTGGCCACGCCCGCCACCGGCAATCCGTTCGTGAGGATGTTGGCCATTCCCTGGCAGACATACATCGTGCCGATGGTGGCTATCATCGATGTGATCTCAAGACGTATGACGAGAAGCGAGTTGATGTAGCCCACCGCCAGGCCTGTCAATGTGGCCAATGAGAAAGCTAGCCACAGCGGGGCGCCGGCTTGGGATATCAGCCCGCCCACCACCCCGGAGAGCACCACCACCCCGCCCACGGAAACGTCGATGCAGGCAGTGATCATCACCAAGGCCATAGGACACGCGATGATGGCGACCACTGCCATCTGCACGAACAATCCGAGCAGGTTCCTAGGCAAGAAGAACCTCTCCGTGGCGATTTGGACCAGAATGCCAGCCAACACCGCTGCCGCCAGATTAATCGCCGGGCGCACAACAGCACGGTTATGAATCCATAAGGTCCAGCGGAGCCTGGCCCCCGACAGCGGCAGGCCGCTGGACGTCCCATCGATGTTGAGGGCCTGAAGCTTGCGTTGGTCCTGAGACCCTTGAGCCACCCGCGCGGACATCATTGACAACCTTTCGTTAGATCGACGGCACGAATGCGCCGGTCATCATCCCCACAACGTCCTCACGGCTGACGTCAGCCGTGTTGTTGGTCGCAACAGTGCGACCCCGGCGAAGCACAGTGATTCGGTCCGTCACAGCGAACACCTCGTCCAGGCGGTGCGAGACCAGCACGACTGCAATCCCTTGCGCCTTGACATGCCGGATCATGTCCAACACGGCAGCTGTCTCCCTCACGCCAAGCGCTGCCGTCGGTTCGTCCATGATCACAGCTCGGCTGCCAAACGCGGCGGCGCGCGCTACGGCAACCGCTTGACGTTGACCGCCGGACATACCCCCAAGTAGCGCGTCCACGGATCTCACATTGATCTTGAGGCGTCCGACCGCCTCCACGGCCTGGGCCCGCATCTTTCGCTTGTCCAGGATCCCCAGCCACTTGAGCGGCACGGGCAAGTACTCTTCCCGCCCGAGGAACAAGTTGGCCGTTGCGTCAAGATGGTCGATCATGCCCAGGTTTTGGAATACCGTGGCGATGCCCTGCCTTTGGGCATCCCTCGGCGAACTGAAGCTGACCGGGACTCCGCCCACCAGTAACTCGCCACTGGTCGGCCTGACAGCGCCCGCCATCAACTTCAGAAGAGTCGACTTGCCAGCGCCGTTGTCACCCACCATGGCGTGAACCTCGGCCGCCCGCAGACCGAAGTCACCGTGCGCCAAGGCCACCACCGCCCCGTACCGCTTGGCGAGTCCTTTGGCTTCGAGTACCAATTCACTGTTCATCGGGTGCTCCTTGATATGTCTTGATCCGATCGGGGCGATGGCGACCCAGGCGTCGGCAGTGCCTCACGCCGCCGGACTTGCTGCCTGACGCGGCTTTGGCCCAATGCGTAGTCGGCCGTCATTGGCAGAATTTGCTTACGCAAGTAGGTCTCCGCGCGGGCCGCAACGGCCAAGGCGTCGCCTCCATAGGCTTCTGCGGTGATCACACCCTGAAAACCCGAGGCGATAGCCATGCCGAAGACCTCCCGGTAGTCGATCAGTCCTAGGTCGAGAGACGTCGGAATCGCGACGTAGAGGTCTCGCGCGACGTTCTCATACCGCAGATAGTTCTTGACGTGCCAGAAGTTGGCGTATGGCAGCACGGATCGGTGGACAACTCTCCAGTCCTCCACCGGCCTTGGCAACCGCACCAGGTTTCCGACATCGGGATTGAGGCCCACGTTGTCGAGCCCGACTGCCTCCAACAGCCGAATGGCCGATTCGGCGGTTCCCAGATAGGTGTCCTCATACATCTCAAGCGACATAACGATTCCGACCTCGTCAGCGTGCCTACCGAGTTCTCTCAGGCGGTTGACCGCCTTCTCCCAGGTCTCGGCACACGGACGGTCGACGTGTCCCCGTACCGACCAAAACCACAGTTCCTTCTTCTGCTCCGGCGTGAGTTCCTGGTGTAGTCCGACGGACACCACCGGTACGTCAAGCGTGGCGGCCGCGTCTATGGTCCGGTGCGAGTACGCGAGATTCGCTTCGCCGTGCCGGGCGTCGATAACTGAGCGTCTGATTGATGTGAGAGAGGCGAGATGCAGGCCTGCCTCGGCGAAAGCAGCCTTCAGATCTACGAGCCGGCCAGGACTCATGTCAGCGGGGCGGAGCCAAGAATCAGTTAGGTCTGCGGAACTGAAGCCGCACCGAGCCATCTGTCGCAACGGCGCCAACCAGGTTTCAGGGGTAGCGTCCTGAGCGGCCAGTCCATCAGGCGCCTTGGGCGGAAACGGCAACGTGGCGCCTGCGATCGGCCAGTCCACAGCGGTGAGTGGAGCCGGCGACGGCGCTGTCATGACTCAGCCCGCCCGTTGCCGTTGACTAAGACCCTGGTCGCGGCCGCTACCTGGTCATAAGCTGCCAGCGCCGCCAGGTTGGCGGCGGAATGGCTTGCCGGGTCGAACCGGTATTCCAGCCACTCGCGTACAAGCCTGCGGGCCAGCGCGGGGCCGATCACCAGTGCTCCTAGGCAGAGGATCTGAGCGTCATTCGACTTGACAGACCGTTCAACGGAGTAGGAGTCGTGCGCTGTGACTGCGCGCACTCCCGGCACGCGGTTGGCGCTAATGGCCATGCCGAGACCAGTGCCGCAAACCAACACGGCCCGGTCCGCCTCTCCGGTCGCGATGCGTCGCGCTGCCTTCACCGCCAGATCGGGATACCGCCAACGGTGACCACCGAATTGCACGGGGTCGATCCAGTCAGCCACCAAACGAATCACAGGCTTGGACTCGAGATCGGTCTTGATTAGTCGGCACAAGGCGGCCCCGATCTCATCGGCCGCGACCACGAGCTTCAGGGCTTCGTTGGTGCTCATCCCCGCCGCCCCTTTGCGAGCTCCTCGCCCACGACTTCAACCACCAGCGCCAGCGATGACGCTCCGGGGTCAGGCGTCCCCACGCTGAGTTCGGCAAGTGGCCTGGCCCGCCCCAGTTTGGGCTTCATCTGAGCGGTCGCAGATGCCGCCGCACGAGCGAGGGCCGCGGCGTCTCTCCACGCTCCTGGGCCGTCAGTTTCGGCTCTTGACCAGGCGCCGCTCAGCGATGCGCAAAAGGGCCCAAGCGCATCCACCATGGTCTTGTCGCCCACCTGCGCGCCACCAAGCGCTTGTACCTTGGCCTTGAACGCCTCCGCTCCACGGGCCAGGTGGCTCAGCTCGATCGGACCGCGTTCCGGCAGCTCCCTCGCGAATGCCTCCAGGCCGCCACCCCAGAGCGCCCCGGACGTGCCTCCTGCTTCAGCCGCCCACGCTTGACCTGCCGCCATCAGCGCGCTGGACGCCCCGGTGCTGCGCCGGACAGCAGCGAGTGCCGCCCGCGATCCCCTGACCATGCCTCTTCCGTGGTCTCCGTCTCCGGCCACAGCGTCGAGCCGCCCCAGGTCCTCCGCGTGATCCGCGAGGGCCACAGCCACAGCTTCAAACGCACGGACCACGCAGCGCGAGGGCCCGTCTCCCAGGATGACCTGCCCGTGGGCCGTCGGAGCCCCATCGGAGCCAACCGTCGGGCCAGGGATCGGGTTCAAGGTTCGAGCGCTCGGTTCCGCCTCACCAGGCACGCTCGAGGATCGCATCTCGGCTGACGCTCGGGCATCGGATGCCGGTTTGATGAAAGCGGGAGTGCGCACGGGCGCACGCCACCAGCGCTCGAGGTCCTGATCCAATGCCATCAACGTCAGCGATACGCCCGCCATATCGAGAGAGGTGACAAACTCGCCAACTTCGGGTTGGACGATTTCGGACCCTGCGGCCTCGAGGGCCGGCGCAATCGACCGATACAGACAGAACAGCTCTTCATACTTGGTGCGGCCAAGGCCGTTGAGTATGACGGCCACGCGCGCTGGTACATGTTCGAATTCACCCAAGACTGCTGAGACCAGGCGCCCAGCCAGGGCATGAGCGCTGACCAACGGCTCCTCGCCGATGCCCGGCTCCCCATGGATCCCGAGCCCGACCCCCATGACTCCTTCAGGCAACGTGAAGAGCGGCGCCTGTGAGCCCGGAAGCGTGCAGCCGCCGAGGCCCACTCCAAACGAGCGGGTGGCGGCATTGGCCCGCGTCCCAGCCTCCACAACGTGCACCAGGTCAAGGCCCTCGCGCGCCGCCGCTCCGAGCACCTTGAACACGGCGAAATCGCCGGCGATACCCCGCCTCAATTCCGGCGCCACGGGAGATCCGCTCGCCATGTCGTCGGTGACCAGCACCGTCTGGGTTGGAATCCCGGCCCCCCTCAGAGTCTCCTGCGCCTGTCCGAAATTGATGACATCACCGGCGTAGTTGCCGTACGAGAAGACAATGCCTGCCCCTTCATGGGCGGCCTCCGCCACTGATATGGCGTGACTCGCCGAGGGCGACGTGAAGACATCGCCCACCACTGCGCCGTCGGCCATGCCTTCGCCCACAAGCCCGACGAAGGCCGGATAGTGGCCCGAACCTCCACCCACCACTACAGCTACCTTGCCGGCGCCAGCCAACGGCCAGCGAACAACGCCTCCGGGCACACGCCTGACAAGATCACCGTGTGCCGCTACGAATCCGGCCAGCATGTCCTCGCCGAACGCCGCGGGATCGTCAAACACCTTCGTCATACCCGACGTCTCCCATCGCCAAGACCGATCCTTCATTGGGTCGGCCGATATAATCTATCCAATATCCCATATGATTGGTGAGGCCAAAGGTCCCCCGTCAGCCGCGGCGGCCGCCAACGACCAGACCGAGGCCTTGGAACGCCCGGCGCCCCAATCCAGTCCCTCGACGCCGCCCCAACCCGCCCCATGAAAGATCGCGGCTAGCGCAGGAAGCTGGGCGGGGGCTCATCGCCTGGAACGCGACAGCGCTTGACTGGGGCCACTTGTTTAGCGCCCATCGCAGGTCGGCGGGTCCAGGATGGTTTGCGCGTCCCTGAGCGCTCAACCGTAGCCCGCGTCAGCGGGCTGGGTGCTCGGCTCAACCGTCGGCTGGCGGAGGAGTTCAGGCCAGGACGGCCAGGCGGGCGGCCAGGCGCCGCAGGTGGTCGGGAGGGCAGTCCACCGCCACCGACAGATCCTCCATGATGTAGTGGACATAGCCTCCGATCTGCTCAGGGCTGACTCCTTCTTGGCGCGCCAAGGCGGCCTGATAGAGGCGCACCTGGTCGAGGTGTGCCGGCTTGGCTTGCCCACGGTCGCTGCGGCCGGTCTTCCAATCGACCACTATGGTTCGTCCGGCCTGATCGCGGAAGACCGCATCGATCCGGGCCACCACCGAACGGCCGAGCAATTCGATTTCGAGTTCGGTTTCGACCGCCACCAAGGTGTCTGTGCCGCTCATCCAACGCGACTGCCTGAACCTGTCCATCAGCCTGTTCAACTGGGCTTCGGCGGCGGAGTCGGCGTGGTGGGCGGCCAGCAAAACGGCGTCGAGCATATCTTGGTGAACCCGCTGGCGTCCGGCCGCCGCCAGTTCCAGAGCGACGCGGCGGTGAAACTCCTCTCCCAAACCAGCGCCCCGACTGGGTTGGGCGGGCACCGGACGCCGCAGGCGTTCGAGCGCTTCGTCCGGCTGGCTGATCAGGCTGACCAGCGCCGTGGCCGAGCTCTGCAAGGGCAGAGCCACAACCCGTTCCGGCGCCGACAGCTCGCGTTCGCCGAGCAACAAGGCGGCCCGCGCGGCCAGGTCCGAATCCATTTGCCCGAGCAGCCGAATCGCCTCCGCTGGACGAAGTCCGCCGGGCAGATCCCGTCCGGCTCGGGCGACGGCCGCGGCGCCACGGGCCAGGGCCGGGCCGCGGCGGCCCGCCGGCTGCTCCGGCGGCCAGACGGCGAACGACTCGCTGGCCTGCTCCGGAGGCACTTCGCCGGGATCCTCGGCCCAGGGCGCCGCGTCGACCAAACCTGCTTCAAGCAGTTCTTGCAAGAAGACAGACGGCTGGTTGCCTGCCTTGGGGGTCGTGGTGGACCACGAACCGCTCAGGAACAAATGCGTCTTGGCCCGCGTGACGGCCACATACGCAACCCGTCGTTCCTCGGCCAGGAGATGATTCCCGACTGCGCCTTTGAAATCGTCGAAAACCTCGCCGAGTTCCACGACATCGCTGGCGGTCCGGTGTTCGAATGCGGGCAACGCGGCCCGGTCCAAGCGCAGCGGCCAGGGCAGACCACCGCTCGAGCCACTGCGGCGAGCGTCACTCAACCAGCCCAGGCCCACCGGTCGCTGCTCGCCATCGATTTCTTTGACGCCCACGGCCGGGAAACCGCCTTGGACCAGGCCTGGCACACAAACCACGTCCCATTCGAGTCCCTTGGCGCCATGAACAGTCAACACCTGGATGGCCCCATCCGGCGCCGGCACATCCGCCAATTCGAGCCCGTCGGCGTGCTCTTCCTCGGCTTCGAGCCAATTCAGGAAGCCGGTCAGACTGACCTGTTCCTGGTTCTGGGCGTAGGCGTGGGCCTGGGCGGTCAGCTGGTTGATCTGGCTGCGCCCCGCCGCGCCTGGCGCAGCCATAAGGTCAATGTCCAATCCGAGGGCGCGTTCGGTCTCCAAGACCAACTCCGGAAGGCTCAGGTAGGCGGCGGCCTGGCGGATCCGCCGCAGCACCCGGCCAATGCGGCGAAGGCGCCGCAAACCTTCCGGACTTATGCCACAGTCCTCCCGAATCTCCCCGGCCATGATCGATTCAAGGGCGTCGAGCGCGGTCAAGCGTTCTGTGGAATCGAGCCGCTGGCCCAAGGCGACGGGCGCATCACCGCCCTGCCGGGCGAGGCGGGCCAGGCCGTCAAGATCCTTGATACCCAAGGCGAAGCGAGGCGAGGCCGCCAGCCGCATGAAAGCGTCTCCCCGAGTCAAGTCCTGACTCGCGGCCAGCGCGCTGACCACATCGCGCACTTCGGGCGCGCGCAACAGGCCGCCCCGGCCAATGATCTGGTATTCCAGGCCGGCTTCGGCCAGCGCGGCGGCGATCGGATCGATCTGGGCGCCGGTGCGCACCAGAACGGCCGCCGTCCTGGGGCTGGGCCCGTCCAGCCACCGGGCCCAGTGTTCCGACAGGTAGGCGGCGATCACCTGGGCTTCGGCGGCGCGCGTCTCGAAGTAGGCCGAGTTCACCCGGCCTGCGCCCGCCTCAGCGCGGGGCTCCAATTCCGGCAGGTCGACCGGGCTGTCCCGGCGCAGCGGCGCGGACACGCGGTTGGCGACGTCGAGAATGGCACGGTCGTTGCGGCGCGCGACGCTCAACGGCAAGACCGTTGTTGGCGCCACCGCGCCGTCCGGCCCGACCGCGCCGAAACGATCCAGGAAAGCGGCCAGCGCTGTCGCCGAGGCGCCTCGCCAGCCATAGATGGACTGATTGGGATCGCCGACGGCCATGACCGGCAACCGTCCGAACAGGGCGCTGAGAAAGTCGATTTGGGCCGCTGAAGTGTCCTGGAACTCGTCCAGGACCACGGCCTTGAAGCGGTCGCGCTCGGCCTGAGCCACAGGGTTCGCCGGCAGATCCCGGCCGCCGGGCCGGTCAGCTGGTGAGTCCGAGTTCCGCCCCACGGCTGATCCCGAAGCCGGTTCGCCCAACTCAAACCGGGTCAGCCGTCGCGCCCAGGCCGCCTGGTCGGCAAAGTCCATTGCTCCCTGTTCGAGCTTGCGGGCCCGGTAGCGATCGATCAGTTCAGCGGCCGCGCGCCGATTCTTCAACGCTCGGACAACGCCGTCCATGCCTGCCGGGAGGGCCTTCTTGGGCCGCCCGGTTTCCGGGTTGAGGCCGGGCGGCTTGCCCGCCAGATCGCAAATCGCGTCATCAAGGAATTCGATCAGCCGATCCGGTTCGACTTCGTTGTCCGCGGTCTGGTCCGCCAGCACCATCAGCAGGTTGGCCAACCAGCCGGCGCTGGTGTCGAGGTCGGGGTCGCCAGCCCAGCCTTCGACGACGTCCACGGCCAACTGCCACCTTTGCGCCTGGGTCAGGATGCGCGCGTCTGGGTCCGCCCCGACCTGGAGCCCGTAGCTGCGGACCAACGAAGAGGCGTAGGCGTCATAGGTGGACACCACCGGCCAGGCCGCGTCTTGGTCGCCGACCAACTCGGCAGGCAACCGCGCCAGCATCACACGGATCCGTCGGCCCAGTTCGGCCGCGGCCTTGCGAGTGAAGGTCAGGCCCAAGATGGCGTCCGGCCGGACCAGGCCGTTAGCGGCCAGGTAGACAACTCGCAGCGCCATGACGAAGGTCTTGCCCGCGCCGGCGCCAGCCACCACCAGGCGCGATGCCATCGGAGCGCCAATCACTTCGACCTGTTCGTCGGTCAGGATGATCCCGCCGTCGATGATTTCGGCCAGGCGCTGGGGTGTCACGCGAGGGCTCATGCGATCACCTGCCTTCCCTCCGGCCGGGCCGGACAGGAGGTCTTGACGGCGCAGTTGCGGCATTGGGGGCCGGGCCGGGCCTCGAAAACCGGCCCCTGGGCGTCCTGGGCGCACTGACTGAGCAATTCCACCATCCAGTTGGACTCGCCGTCCCGGGGCAGCGGTGCTTGCCGCCGTTCGGCCGGCGGTCCCGTCCCCCGGCTCAGATACACCAAGACGGCTCCGTTGGCAGCCCGGTGCGGGGGGACCAGTCCGGCATTGACCGCCAGTTGGTAGCTGCCCAATTGGGCATTGGTCTGGGTCTCCAGCGCGCTCGGAATAGCCTTGCCGGTCTTGAAGTCGACCACGCGAACGCCATCCGGCCCGGCCGCCTCGAGTCGGTCGATCCGTCCAGCCAGGCCAACTGGCAAGTCGCTTCCGGGCGCCTGGTCCGAGCCCGGTTCCGGCCGCTTGATCTCCGCTTCGCTGGCGACCAGGTCGGGATGGGCCTCCTGGTAAACGCCGAGGCGACGTGCCATTTCGAGCGCCTCTTCCAACAGCCGGCGGCTGGAGTAGCCGTCATCCAAACCGAGTTCCGGCCAGTGCTTGCGGAGGCGTTGGCACAGTTCGGCCGGCCCATCGTGGGGATACTCCTCGGCCAGCCAGTGGATCAGGGTTCCCAGGGTGGCCGCCCGGCCCGCCTCGCGCCCGCCGCCGGCTTTCTCCAACGCCCAGGCCAGCGGGCATTTTGAGAGGGCCTCCACCTTCGATGGGCTGAGCACCAACCCGCGACCCCCCGAGTCCAGGGCCGCCGGCGCCGAGGCCTCCACCAGCCCCGGCCACTCGGTTGGGTCCGCGCCGTCTACCCCAACCGCTGACAGCACGGCGAGGACTCGGGCGGCGTCATCTTGTTCAACTGCCAGCGCCGCCCGCCCGGCCGGCCCTTGGCCCGTCGTTTGCGCCGCGCCACCGGCCAGCTCTTGGCCCGTCGGCTGCGCCGGAGCGCCCGATGCCGTATTCCGCTCACCGGCCCGCCCCAGACCGGGCGACCCCACACCAGCCGGCCCCAGATCAGGCAACCCCAGATCAGCCGAGCCCGCACCTCCGCTTCCCAGCCCAGTCAGCCGAGCGCGCGCCTCGGCGACGATGCCGCGCAGGTCGAAGGGCCAACATCTCGCGCCCGTAGCCGGCAGGCAGGCGGCATCGGCCTGCGCTCGTTCGGCGGAGCCATCGCAATGGTCCGGCCGCCTCGCCACCTCGCCGCCAGGCTGGCCGCCACACTGTCCGCCCCGGTCTGGGTCCTCCCGGTCCGCGTCCGGCCCACCCCGACCAGACGGGCCGCCTCCGGAGAGCCAATGGAAGAAGCGCGAGGGCTGCTGGTCGGTGTTGGCCACCGCCACGGCCAGGACCTCCCGCTTGGCGCGAGTCAGGGCCAAGGCGAAGGACCGGGTCTCTTCTTCCAAGACCTCGCGCCTGCGTTCGGGTCCCGACGTGGACACGTCTTTCCCGTCGACGATGTCAGCCAACCGCCCGGACCCCAACAGCGTGTCGCGCAAGCGCAGATCAGGCCAGACGTCTTCCTCCAATCCGACCAGCGCGACCAGGTCCCATTCCCGCCCAACCGCGGCGGTCGCCGTGGACACCGTCACCCGGTCCCCTGGCGGCGCCTGGGCGGCGATGGTGTCGCTGGGCAATTCCTGGGCTTCCAAGTAGGACACAAAGCCGGCCGGGCCTGAGCCGGGTTTGCGGGCGTCATGCCGCGCGGCGGCGGCGAACAAAGCCAGGACCGCGTCGAGATCGGCATCGGCGCGGGCTCCTCGCAGACCCCCGGCCAGCGCCCAATTCGACCATAGCCGGCTGAGCTGAGAAGCGTCCCAGATCGCCCAAAGGACTTCGGCCGCCCCGGCGCCCTTGCGGCCAGCCGCCGCCCGGCCCGCCCGCAATGCCGCCTGTAGCCGCTCCACCCTTGGTCGCAGGCGTTCGGGCACCGCGTCCTCGAAGCCCGCGCCTAAGGTGTCGCCAAGAAGACCCACGACCAGCAAATCGGGCGGCACGGCCAAGCCCGCCTGGCGGCCGGCGCGCGCCAAGGCCCGGCGCAGTTCGCGCAGATCGGCGGCGTCCAAGGCGCCAACGCTTGATGTCAACAGGCCGACCACGGCCGCCGGACCGGGAGACAGCGCCGACAATGAGCCCGTTCCGGCCTCATCGGAGCCGTCTTCCGGCGGCGCGCCGTGGCCGGCCCAACGCATCAACATGACCAGCGGGGCCACCGCCGGATGATCGGTGGCGAGGACTTCCGATCCGGGCACCCTGACCGGCACCCCGGCCCCGGCCAGCAGCGAACGCAGCAACGCGACCTGGCCGGCGGTCCGGGTCAGCACCGCCATGTCCGCGAAGGCCAAACCTTGCGTCGCATGAGCTTCCCGCAAACGGCGCGCGATCACCGCCGCCACTTCCCCCGCCGACCCAACCGTCACCGCGCCGGTCCGCCCGCGCGTGGGTCCGGTCGCAGCCGGCGGCGCCACAGCCGCACGCGACCGTCCACCTGGCCGCAAACGCCGTGCCACCTCCACCGCCTGGGCGTGCAGCGGCCCCGATTGACGCCAGCAGTTCTCCAGGACGGCCTCCCGAGCTCCCCAGCCACCCGGCGCCGGACCGGTCGACAGCGCCAGTTGGCCGGGCAAGGCGCCGCGAAATGACTGAGCGGCGGTGTCAGGGCTGCCCAGGCAAACCACTTGCGAACCCCCTTGCGCCAGTTGTCCCACCAACCGGTGCAGCGCCAGCGACGCCTCTTGATAGTCATCCACGATCACGAGATCCCAACCGGGGCGAGCGGCCACATCTAGTTCAACCAATTGGCCGCGCACGGACAGGGGTTGCTCCCAGTCGCGCAGACACAAATGAGCCTGCGCCACCATGGCTGCCGCGTCGAGCTTCAGGCCGGCATCGGCGGTGTTGCGAAGATCCAGCGTGTCGAGGTAACGCTGATAGAAGTGGGCCGAGGCCACCCAATCCGGCCGGCCGTGGTCCCGACCCAGACGAGCCAGTTCGACCGCGTCGATTCCCCTCTCAGCGGCCCGCATCAACAGGTCCCGCAACTCGTCCCGAAAGGCGGTCAGACGGCGAGCCTGAGGCGGGATCGATGACGGCCACGGGCTGGCCAGGCCGAGGCCCTCGGCTTCCGCCTCCAGCAGGGATGCCAGCACCGCTGACTGTTCGGCCCCGGTCACCATCTGCGGCTGATAGGCCCGGGCGGCTTCCAGGGTTCCGTCCAACCCGGCTCCCGCCACCGCCTCGGCGCGGGCTTGCAAGATGGTCATCGCCAGCGAGGTCGGCGTCACGGCCGGCCGGCCCTCGACAACCGAGGCCACGCGGCTGACGATTCGAGCCGACAATTCGGCGGCGCTGTGCCGATCCGCGCTCAAGACGACCAGCCGGCGCCCGTCCATCCCTGATGCCAGCGCGCCTGCCGCCGCCAACTCTGCCAGCAGCGTCTTACCGGTCCCGGGGAATCCGAAAACACTGACCGACACCCCCTGTTCGATCACCCTGAGCACGGCCTCTTGCGACCGGTCCGGCTGAACCCGAGGCGCCGGCCGGGGCCTCGCATCCAACTTCAGCGCCGAGCGGCTCTTTTCCATGCCTCAATCACACCACGACCGTCTGACACCAAGAGGCCACAAAAAGGTGTCAGGAATCAGGCCTGCGGCGTAGCGGCGCTCTTCAGTGCGGGCGGCATAGGTTCGCGCCGGGTGCAAGTGTTTCAGGTGGCTGCGCCGCCTGACTCGGCGCGGGGACGGCACCGGGCCATGGGAGACCGGCCCACGTGTCCGCCGCCGTGAGCGCGGTTCGGGCGGCCCGGCCACGCGCGTCCCACCAGGTGGGAATCGGGGACATCGCGGGGATGTGCTGCCTGAGCAGCCAGCACGCGTCCCAGCGCGGGTCCTGGGTCAGATGGCGCACGATGACGTCCGTGTCCAGCAGCGCCCTCTCGCCTCAGCCCCAGGTGATTGAATGATCACATGATCGAAATCTTGATCGGCTTGGGGGCTTTGGTTGTCGGCGTGCTGATCGGGTTCTTTGTTGGGCGGGCCTGGGCGCGCGCGTCCGGCGGTGACGGAGAGGCCCGCGGCAGGGCCGATTTGCTGGCGGCGCAGAACCAGGAACTGAGGGACCAGGCCAGGCGCGATCAATCCGTCCTGGCGGCGGTGGGGCCGCTGCAAGAGCAGTTGGCGCAGGTTCGCCGCCAGGTCGAAGAAATGGAACGGCAGCGGGCAGAGCAGTACGGGGCGATCTACCAGCAGTTGCATGTGGCGGCCGCCACCGATGAGCGTTTGCGGACGCAAACCGAAGCGTTGACGGCGGCGCTGCACACCACCAGCGCGCGCGGCCATTGGGGCGAGTTGGCGCTGCGGCGGGTGCTGGAGATATCCGGGATGACCCGGCAGATCGACTTTGACGAGCAGGCGTCGGTCCGCTCGTCAACCGGGCCAGGCCGGCTATTGCGGCCGGACGTGACCATCAGGCTGCCTGGCGGCAAGAGTTTGGCGATCGACGCGAAAGTGCCGCTGACCAGCTTCTTGCGAGCGACGGGAAGCTCCGGGGACGCCGCCGGCGCCGGGGGCGAGAGCCCGGAACAGCTGATGGCGCAGCATGTGCGCGCCGTCAAAGGGCATATCGACACCTTGGCGTCGAAGGCCTACCACACCGCGTTGCCGGTCAGCCCCGAGTTCGTCGTCATGTTCCTGCCCGCCGAATCGCTGCTGGTCGAGGCCATGCGCCAAGAGCCAGGCCTACTCGACTACGCCCTGGCCAAGGGGGTGGTCGTGGCGACCCCATCCAATCTGCTCGCCATCCTCAAGACCGTGGGCGTCATCTGGCAGCAGCACACCGTCGAGGAACAGGCGCGCGAGTTGCTGGATCTGGGCAAGCACCTCTATGAGAGCTTGAGCGGCCTGGGTGGCCACCTCGGCAAACTCGGCAGCACGCTCGAATCCGCGGTCAAGGGCTACAACGCCGTGGTCGGCTCCCTGGAGGGCCGGGTGCTGCCACGGGCGCGCCGCCTCGACGCGTTTGACACAAGCAAACTGGAGATCCGCGACATCGAGGGCGACCGCGCCCAGGTGCGCCTCATGAGAGCCCCGGAGCTAACCGACCCGGGACCTGACCGGCCGCTGTAGGCGGTGTCAGCTGATTCGGCCGGCCGACGGATCAGAATGGACCCGGCGCCGTCTTGTGGCCCAGGCAGGCTCCCCCCGGGGAGCGGCTCGCTGTCACCGGCGGCAACCTGGACCTGCCCGTCGCCATCGGCCGGGCGCTATTGCTGACGCTACTCGGCGGCGGCGGCCCTGCTGGCGTCCCGCCGCCGCGCTCACCACGCGGCGTGGGCGGCTCGCGGCTCCGGCGGGTCCTCAGCGACCTGACCGGGCTGCCCAGCCACGCGCTGGAGACCACGATCGCCGAGAAGGGCGTGACCAACCTCGAGCGCGGGACCACCGGCACCCGCTGGCGCGACTTGCCGCGTGGCGGGGTGGTTAGCCGATGCCGAGCACCGCGAGGACGGCGACCGCGGCGGCGGCGAGCGCGAACAGGCACAGGGCGGCAATCCAGACGCTGCGGGGACCGGCCTTTGGCCAGGACGCCGGTCAGGGGACGCCTGACCAGAGAGGACTTGGGGCGGGCGTGAACGGTGGGGAGACCAAGCGACACCTCGAGTTGGTGCAACAACTCTGAATCCGCCAACTGGCTGTGCGAGTGCTCGGCCATCAACTGGACGCTGGCCAGGGCCACAACCAGGCTCAGCGACGCGGCCACAGCGCGTTGCCAGGCCGCTCCCGAACCCGGCGCGGTGGTCAGAAGAAAAGCCATCGCCGTCATGGCTAGAACCGGGGTGTTCCACATCAGCTCGTTGTGAGCCAAGGATCGGTCGCTGATCGCCTCATAAGTGGCCAGGGATGCTGCGGGCGGCTTGATCGCCGCCTTGATCATTCTGTCGCTGCCAGGCCACAAATCTGCGGGCAAGGCTTGAGCGGGGAACCACTGAAAGTCCTCGGCCTCGCCGGTTGGCGCGGCAGAAACGGCAGCTGCGAACTTGGCCGGAAAGCAAGACGACACCGCCTGCTTCCGCGGGTCGTGCCCATAAGGCGGCCGCTCAATTCTGAAGTACTGGTTCACAAAATAGGGCTCCGGCTCGACTGCGGCGGCGAGTCCAGCGCCCAGCGACTCGCGGACATGGCGCCCGGCCGCTTCATGCAGCGTCTCACCCAGCCGAATACGACCGCCAACGCGGCAATGCACTTTGCCGAACGGCGACTGGCGCGTGATCAATCCAACATGAGTGACCTGACCGTGCGGGCCAACAATGACGGGGAGCACGTCAACGCAGGCGATAGGGACAAGCTCGCTGATCCTCTCCCACTCATCCGGGGAGATCGAGCCACCCCGTGCCGGCGGCGTATATCCGTGGCTGGGGTCCATTGTCCCAGCCTGCCGGCGCTGAAACCTGGCCTGGATGGCTCCAAACCCGGGCCGTATCGCGGGCGTATCGAAAACCGCATACGCGTTGGCAACACCCCTCCGCGTTTACTGGACGGCGTGAAATCAGCGCGTACCCCACTCGCCGCGGCAGCTTCCCGGGGGCCGGCGCGGACGCTGGCGAGGCTGTTGTTTTCCGCCTATGCGATGATCCTGGTCGCGGTGGTCGTGTTCAAGCTCCCCTTCCACGCGGGCGCGTCCGGTGGACCGCGGGTGATCAACCTGATCCCGTTCCTTGGTTCGTTTGATCACAACGGCCAATTCTTGTCCAGCGAGATTGTCTTCAACACGCTCCTGTTTATGCCCCTTGGTGTTTACGTGAGCGCGTTGACCACATGGTCAACAACCAAACGGATCCTGGCGGTCGTAGGCTCAAGCCTGACGCTGGAAGCGACGCAGTTCGTCTTCGCCATCTGCATCGCCGACGTCACGGACCTCATCGACAGCAGCGTTGGCGGGATAGTCGGCATCGGCCTCCACGCCGTCCTCTCGAAAGCGTGCAGGGAGCAAACCCTCCGCGTCATCAACACCGCTTCGATAGCGTTGCTGGTTCTTGTCCTGCCGCGCTTCGCCCAGGTCCTCATCAACAGCCACACCATGGTGGGTCCCCCGCCGAACCCTCCCCCCAGTTGACGTCTTCGGGTTGACCGCGCCGACGGGCGCCCCGTCCAAGATCACGACATGCTTGCCGGCAAGTCCAGCGACTGCTGACGCATCGCATCGCATCGCATCGCATCGCATCGCATCGCATCGCATCGCATCGCATCGCATCGCATCGCATAGAGCGATGATATGATCGGGCTATGCGAACCGAGAGCCCTCCCCTCGCGCCGTTCTTGCGGTCCCAAACGCAGGCCCGGTTGCTGGCCGAGTTGCTGCTCAGGCCTGGCCAGTCCCGCTCGGTAACAGAACTCGCCAGAATTGCGGGAGCTCCCCAGTCGGTGATCTCCAAGGAAGTGGCGCGGCTGGTCAAGGCCCACGTCCTTACCAGCCAGCAGGTCGGGCGGACCCGCCTGATCCGGGCGAACACCGAGTACCGGCTGGCGGACCCATTGACCCAGATCCTGGCGGCCACCTTTGGCCCCGAACCGGTGATGGCTCGTCTGCTGGCGAATATCGGTGAAATCGACCAGGCGTTCATCTTCGGGTCGTGGGCGGCACGGTTCACGGGGACGCCCGGGCGGCCGCCGGGCGACGTGGACGTCCTGGTGGTGGGGAACGCCGACAGGGCAGCGCTGAATGAGACCGCGGCCAGGGCGGAACGCGAACTCGGTCTGCCGGTCCAGATCAAGAGAGTCTCGTGCGCGGCCTGGGAGGCAGCGAGCGAGCCGTTTGTCCAAACCGTCAAAGAAGGGCCACTGGTGCCCCTAGACCTGCCCAAACCCGAGGGGGCGCAATGATCGCGCGCTGGGAGCAGGGAAGGGAGACAGTGGACCAGCTCATCGAAGAGGAGCGCCTGCAGAAGGTGTCCCCTTCGCGCGAACTGGCGGACCTCATGGTGGCCCGCGCGCGGACCCACCTCGGGACAGCCGCCGCAGTGGCAGCGGCCGACCCGGTCGCTGCGTTCCAGACGGCTTACGATGCCGCCCGGAAGGCTCTGATGGCCATTCTCACCAACCAGGGTCTAAGACCGACCAGCACGCCGGGTTCGCATGCAGTGCTCCTCGAGGCGTGCATGGCACAACTCGACCCGCCGTTGGGCGGGTCACTGCTGCACTTTGACTGGCTGCGCCGCACGCGGAACGGCGCGGAATACCCTGAGTTGGACGCGCCCGAGATCTCCAAGGAGGACGTGGCGGACGCCGTTCGCCTAGCCACCGGAATTGTCGATGTGGCCGATCAGGTCCTGGACGCGATGCCGCGATACTGACCGCCGAGTTGCTTGCCCCGCGCTCGAGGTTCCCGGGGGAGGTTGGCGGGCGCGCGTCTTTGGGTGCCGAATTGGAGGACCGGGATGGGCGACGAGGCAGGTTCGCGCGAGTCGCTGGCGTGTTATGAACAGTGGCAGGGCGACCTCGAGCCGGCGATGGGAGAGTGGGGGGGACTGGGAGACGGACCCGGCGTTGCTCGACTACATCGTCGAGGCGTGGAAGATCTCGGTTTCAGGGTCGACGCTGGTGTGGATAATGATCGCGGTCCTTGGGGGTCGCGTTAGCTTCTACAGCGGCCACGCCGGCGGCACATTATGCGAGATCACTCGGAGAGACAGTGGCCGGCGCTCGCAGCGGCGGAGGCGCCGGTTCGCGGCCGGAGCGTGACCACCGATGCGACGGGGAGGCCCGCTGGTCGCCATGACCATCGTGGGCGGTTTGCTGGTCATATCATGGGTTCACTTCTGGCTCGAGGCCGGCGGGGCTGATCGGCATCGGACAACACAACGCCAACCTAAACGGCCCGTCTGACAGTCAGCAGGCGCGCAGGCGCGTTGGAGCCACCGTCGGCGCCTGGCCCCGAAGACCTCGCGCGCGGCCGCCATACGGTTACGCCCAGAACTGAATCAGCCCACCACGGCCGAACCGCCGGCAGTGCCCGGCCATAGAATCGGGCGCATGGAGATCACGATTGGATTGCGCCAAGTAGCCCGGGAAATCACTCTCAACGTGGATCAGAAAGCCGAAGAAGTCCGCGACACCGTCGCCGCCGCGATTCAGGAAGGCCAGCCGCTGATCACGCTGACCGACAAACTGGGCCGCGCCCTGCTCATTCCGACCAGCGCCCTGGCCTACGTGGAGGTCGGCTCAAGCCAAGCCCGCCGCGTCGGCTTCGGAGCCTGACCAACCCAAACGTCAGGCGATTGGGGCCGGGACGCAGGCCCGTGGCGCGGCCCGGAAAGGACCCGAACCAGCCCAAGGATGAGGCTGCGAACCGGGCCCAAACGGCGCCAGGCTTTGGGGCGAAGGCGAGCGCACGGCATCGGACAAACCTCCGGGGTCGACAGGGCGCCACGGCGAGGGCGTAAACTGACCCGTAACGATGAAATGGGCTGACCGGCCGCAAGCGGACACAACTCTTCAGAAACCAGCGATCGGCTGCCCGGCGCGACCCGCCAGATCTGGCACGCGCCCGCCATAGCCGAGAGATAAGGAATCATCCACTTGAGCACCGACCCCCATCCGACTTTTGCCGACTTCGACGTCGATCCGCGCGTGATCGACGCGCTGGCCAAAGCCGGTATCACCACCCCTTTCCCGATCCAGGCCATGACCCTGCCAGTGGCCCTGGCCGGGCATGACATCATTGGCCAAGCCAAGACCGGCACCGGCAAGACCCTCGGCTTCGGCATCCCGCTGCTGCAAAAGGTGATCGCGCCCGGAGAGGACGGCTTCGACCAACTCGCCGTGCCGGGAAAACCGCAGGCCGTCGTGGTTGTGCCGACTCGCGAACTGGCCGTGCAGGTCGCCACCGACTTGGCGACCGCCGCCTCGAACCGATCGGTCCGGATTGTCCAGGTTTACGGCGGCCGGGCCTATGAGCCTCAGATCGAAGCCCTCAAGCGCGGCGCGGAGATCGTGGTGGGCACGCCCGGGCGCATGATCGATCTGCTCAACCAGCATCACTTGGACTTGCGGCACGCTCGCACGGTGGTGCTGGACGAGGCCGACGAGATGCTCGACCAAGGCTTCCTGCCGGATGTCGAGCGCATCCTGGCCGAGACCCCGGCCGGCCGCCACACCATGCTGTTCTCAGCCACCATGCCGGGCCCGGTGGTCGCGATGGCCCGGCGCCACATGACCCAGGCCACCCACATCCGCGTGCAGGACCCAGATGACCAAGGCGCCACCGTCTTGAACATCAGCCAAGTGGTCTACCGGGTCCACGGGTTGAACAAGACCGAGATCATCGCGCGCATTCTGCAAGCCCGCGGACGCGGTCGGGTCATCATCTTCGCGCGTACCAAGCGCGCGGCCGCCCGCCTGGCGGATGAACTGGTCAGCCGCGGCTTCGCGGCCGCCGCCATCCACGGCGATCTCGGCCAGGGCGCGCGCGAGCAGGCCCTGCGGGCTTTCCGGAAGGGCAAGGTCGACGTCCTGGTGGCGACCGACGTGGCCGCACGCGGCATCGATGTCGACGACGTCACCCACGTCATCAACTACCAGTGCCCGGAGGACGAGAAGATCTATCTCCACCGCACCGGCCGCACCGGCCGGGCCGGCAACAAAGGCACCGCCGTCACCTTCGTGGACTGGGATGACGTGCCACGTTGGGCGCTGATCGACAAGACCCTCGGGATCGGCCAGCCCGACCCGCCCGAGACCTATCACACCTCGCCCCACCTTTACACCGACCTCGACATCCCGGCGGGGGTCACGGGCATCCTGCCCCAGGCGCAGCGAACCCTGGCCGGGCTGGACGGCGAAGCCTGGGAGGACCTGGGCGAGACTGGCGGACGCGGACGGGCCGGTGGCGGCCAGGGCCGGGACGGTCGCGAGGGTCGGGGAGGACGCTCCGCAGGCCCGCGCGGTTCCGGTGGGCGTTCGGAGTCTCGTTCGGATGGCCGCACCAAGGCCCGTTTGCGGGCGGCCGGTTCGTCGCGCGGGTCCGCCAGTCACCACAGCGAGGCAGGGGACGATGCCGACCGGCGCAGTTCGGCCGAACACGCCGGCGCCCAGGGGGCCTCCCCGGCGAAGCGCTCGCGCCGCCGCACCCGCGG
Organism: Bifidobacteriaceae bacterium; assembly: GCA_031270825.1. GTDB lineage: Bacteria > Actinomycetota > Actinomycetes > Actinomycetales > WQXJ01 > JAIRTF01. The sequence goes on along the minus strand of JAISXH010000025.1, from coordinate 24,523 downwards.
CGGCAAACCGGCCCACCGCCCGCCGCAGCCCTGACCGGGTCTGCCGGCGACACGATCCGGCGCCCGACCCGGATCGAGTTCGACGTCCTACATCCCACGGGAACTCGACCCGATTTAGGAAGCGAACCGTCGAACTCGCCCAACTCAGGTCAGCAGTTGGGGACCACGGCGGAGAAGGCCGCCACGTCCTCCTCGAAAATTCTGCTGCCGGAAGTGGAGTAGGGGTACATCAGCGAGTCTTTGAGGTCGGAGTGGCCCAAGCCGAAGGCGTGGCCGATCTCATGGAGGACCACCAACACGGCGCTGTCGTAATCGGACCTGAGGGCCGTGTCGAAATAGGGCTCGTCGAGCAAAATCTCCGAGGCGGTGATGCCGAAGGTGGTGTGTTGCGTGATGGCCAAGCCGATGGTGTCTCCGTTGGCCGCTTCCGAAGCGCCTCGCAGGTCGGCGGACGGCACGTACTCAAAGGTGATCTCAACTGCGGGGACGGGAACGTCGTCCTCGGGCTTGATCGGAACGCCGGTCATCTCGCTGGCCAGAGACACGGCCTCCTCGACCGCCTTCCTCCCACCAGCCGGGTAGTCTCCGACAAGTTCCCAGGTCACAGGCCCGCAGATGAGCTTGTCGCCGCCTGCTTGGAGGTCGCCGGCCCAGACGTAGCCTTCGGGCAGGCCATTGGGCCCGACCTCCACGTTCTCGGCCGAGGGCACTCGGGTCCGGCCCGGCGTGACGATTCCCCAGATGTAGTTGACCAGGAACACGGCGGCCACGAAAGCCGCCACGATGCCGACCAGCTTGTGCGTTGTCGTGAGCCGCCATCGCCGCGCCTTGGGCGCCTCCCAGGTGAGCGGGACCGAAGTCGCCGTGGCGTACCCCTGGGCAGGCGGGTAGCCGCCGCCGGTCGGATAGGCCTGCGGATAAGCCGACGGATAACCTGGCGAATAACCGTATGGGTGGGGGCTGGCGGGCGCGGAGGCGCCCGCCAGCGGGAAGCCCGCTGGAGGCAAGCCGCTCTGCTGGGGAGGAAGCGGCGAATCTAGCGCGGGTCGGGAAAAGCCTGGGGAAAGGGTCGGATAGCCGGCGGTCGGATTGACGCCGGGGGGGTCGCCCGGATAGACCGCCGGGTTGACAGCTGGCGGCGGATAAACACCGCCGCTGAACAGGTTCGCCGCCGGGCCAGCGCTTCCGGGCCAGGTGGGAGCCCCTGGCGTGGCCGCGCCGCCTGGGGGCGGGAAGGCTCCCGGAGGCGGGAAAGCTCCCCGACGAGGTGGCAACGCTCCTGGCGGCGGCACCTCAGCGGCCGCCGGAGGCGTCAGTGAAACCGGCGGCGGCAGAGGCGGGGGCGGGTCAGACGGCGAACCTGAAGCGGACCAAACGGCATCGGCGTTGGCGAACGGCCCCATGTCGCCCGGTGCGGACCAAACGGCATCGGCCTCGGCGAATCGCCCCGATCCGCCCCGCACCGGCCCCTGGTAGCGGTCGCGCGGCTGGGCCAAGGGGCTATCCGGGGCCGGCGGCGGCAGAGGCGGTCGCCAGAAATCCCGGCCCCGCACCGAAGTCCAGCGCTCCTCGCTGTCTTCGGGCGGCCGGTCGGTCATCCATCTATTATCGCCAGTCCCCGCCGCCCAGCCAACGGCGGCGTGCTCAATCACCTGGTCCGGCGCCGTCCGGACGGCCCGGATCGGAACACCCGGCGCCCGGTCGCGTATTTACGAAAGACCACAAACCGCCCTGTTGCGGCATCACCCAACTCGTGGAGGCGAGGGGGCGTGCTAGGCTCCCGCACATGACAGGTAATTCGGAGGGTCCAGCCTTCCCTGTTCAGCGAATGCGTTTGCGGCCACCACGCCGCCGTTAGCATCAACGCCGCGTTTGGGATTCCGCCCCAAACACTGCCTTCACTCTCTTGGCGCTGAAAACAAGCAGCCATCCCAGCATTGCTCAGGCGCACCCGTTTTCATAGGTCAACTAACTGATTGACCCGACCGACTAAGGAATTCACCATGACACGAATCCGCCCCTCGGCCGCAACCGCGGCCGTCGTGCTGACAGCCTTCACCCTGACCGCTTGCGGCGGTCAGAACGCGCCCACGGGCGACGGAGCTTCTGGAAGCTCACCCGTTCAAGGCGGCCAGCTAGTCTTTCTCGAATCCCAGTTCCCCACCTGCTTCTACGCTGGTGGCAGCGGATACTATCCGGTCGCCACTTTGCTCAACATCTTGGGCGACAAGCTCACTTTCCAGGACCCTCAGACGCGCGAAATCAGTCCCTGGCTCGCCACCGCCTGGGAAATCAACCCGGACGCCACCGAATACACTTTCACACTGCGTGACGACGTCACCTTCTCAGACGGAACCCCGCTCACAGCGAGCGTCGTGGCGCTCAATTTCGACCACTTTGGGCAAGGCGACGAGGACCTCGGCCTGTCGGCCCAGGAATTCGTTTCCAACTACGTCCGCTCCGAGGTCGTTGACGACCAGACGGTCAAATTCTATTTCTCCCAACCGAGTCCCGGCTTTCTCCAGGCCACCGCTGTTGTCGGGGCCGCGATCATGGCGGAAAAGACCGCCAAGCTGCCCTACGAGGACCAATGCCAGCTAAAGAACCTGGTCGCTTCGGGACCTTTCACCTTCGAAAGCGAGGTGCCCGAGCAGGAGTACACCCTCACCGCGCGTCAGGACTACGACTGGGCGCCTAAGGTCTCCCAGCACCAAGGCCGGGCCTACCTCGACTCGGTCAAAGTCGTGGTCACCCCGGAGAACAACGTCCGCGTCGGGGCGCTGACGTCGGGCCAAGCCCACGCCGTCAGGGCGGTCGACGTCTACGACGTGCCGGCCCTCGAGGCGGCTGGCCAGACAGTGCATTACGCCCCCACCAACGGCGTCAACCCGCAGTACGCGTTGCGTCCAGCCCATCGGCTCTTGGCCGACAAGCGTGTGCGCCAAGCGCTCATCAAGGCCACCGACAGCGCCGCCCTGGCGGAGACGATCTACCAGGGCCGTTTCAAGAGGGCGACTTCGGTCCTCAGTTCCGGGGCCACCGGCTACGTCGACCTGTCGACAGCCCTCGAATACGATCCGGACGAGGCCCGGCGTCTCCTCGAGGAGGCGGGTTGGGAAGTGGGACCGGACGGTTTTAGGACCAAGGACGGCGAAACCCTGGAACTGACCACCTGGGTCGGGGCCGTCTTCCCGCAGAATCAGCAGCTGAACGAGCTGGTGGCCAAGCAATGGGAAGAGGTGGGCGTGAAACTGCTGGTGGACACGCCAGACGCGGCCACCGCCACGGCCGGGCAACGCGATCCGCAGCAATTGCCGGTCGCAATCACCCATGTCGGCCGGGTCGACCCAGACGTGCTGAAATCCGACTTCCACTCTGAGTCCGCCCGCAACGCCCTCGCCTTCACCGCTGAGACCGCCGATCCGCAACTCGACCAGCTCTTGGAGGACCTGTCGACCAAGACCACCAACGAGGAACGCGAGCAACAGGCCGAAGCCGTCCAGCGCTACATCATCGAGGAACAGGCCTACACGGTGCCGCTGTACGAGCTGCCCCAAACCTACGCCACCGCACCCGGCGTGCATGGCCTGGCCTGGGAACCAGTCGGCCGCGTGCGGCTCTACGACGTCTGGTTCGAGCAGTGAGGCGGAAGCCATGACGAGATACCTGCTGAGCCGCGTCGGCCAGGCCGCGCTGGTGCTTTGGGTGGCCTACACGGCAACCTTCTTGCTCTTGTCGGCCCTGCCCGGAGACGGCATCATGATCAAGTTCGAGAGTCCCGAAGCCGGGCTCTCGGCCGAGCAGATCACGTTGATCCGTGAGTATTACAAGGTCGACAGCCCCCTGCTGATCCAATACCTCCACGCCGCTCTGGGCGCCCTCAAGGGTGAATTCGGCTACTCCATAGTCAACGCCCAGCCGGTCTCCGAGCGCCTCGCGGCCGCCCTGCCCCAGACCGTGGCGCTCGGCCTGACCGCTTTCGCCCTGGCGGTGGCGCTGGCGGCGGTGATCGCGCTGGTGTCGCGGTTCGCCCGCTTGGGCTGGCTGCGCGGCGCCGTGGAATCGTTGCCGTCGCTGCTGGCTTCCCTGCCCGTGTTCTGGCTGGGCTTGATCCTGATCCAAGTGTTCTCCTTCGAACTGGGCTGGATTCCGATCATCGGCGCCAGCTCCGGCCAAGCCCTGATCCTGCCGGCGGTGGCCGTCGCCGTCGCGATCTCGGCGCCGCTGGCGCAGGTCTTCATTCGCTCGCTCGACCAAGTGGACGCCAGTCCGTTCATTCAGGTGGTCCGGGCGAAGGGCGCCAGCGCCTGGTGGACCCTGACCCGCCACAGCGTCAAGAACGCCCTCCTGCCCACGGCGACCATCGCCGGCCTGCTGTTAGGCGAGTTGATCGCCGGAGCGGTCGTCACTGAGACCGTGTTCGGCCGCAATGGCCTGGGTCGCCTGGTGACCGATTCGGTCGAAGCCCAGGACCTGCCGGTCATCCAGGCCGTGGTGTTGCTGGCGGCAGCGGCCTTCGTGACCATCAACCTGGTGGTCGATCTGCTCTACCCGGTGCTCGACCCGCGCTTGCGCCGCACCGGCGCCAGACGGTCCGCCGCTCCCCCAGGGTCCCGACCGGCCCGGCCGACCGAACCAGCGCCACCACCCGTTCACGAAGAACAAACACCCGTTCGCCCAGAAGCCAAAGTGGAGGTGGCAGTGCCGTGAGCAACAGCGCCAAATTGGTTGACGACACCCCGGCCGCCCAACCAGCGCCCGATGCCGTCCGCCCACTCGACCCTCGACCCGCCTGGCCGGGAGAGGCCAGCCAGGCGAGAGGCCGGTCCGTCCGCCTGGCGGGCGGGCGGTCGCGTTCGCGGCGGCTGGGCCAGTCAGCCCGCGCCTGGCCGGTCAGCGTGGCGCTGGCCTGTCTGGTGGTGGCGGTGATCATAACCTGGGCGGCCTTTCCCGAACTGCTCGCCCCGCATTCAGCCTGGGACCCGAGCGGCGCCAGCCTGGAACCGCCCAGCGCCAAGCATCTATTCGGCACCGATCTGATCGGCCGCGACCAGCTCGCCCGGGTGATCTTCGGCGCCCGCGAATCCCTCCTCGGCGCCGCCTTGGCGGTGACGTTGGGGTTGGTCGCCGGCATCACACTGGGGACCATCGCCGGGGCCGCCGGCGGTGTGGCGGACCAGATCGTGATGCGCGCGGTCGACGTCTTGCTGGCCGTTCCGGCCCTGCTGGCGGCTCTGGTGGTGGTGGTCTTGCTGGGCCGGGGAACCACCAACGCCGCGCTGGCGGTGGGGATCGGATCGGTCGCCGGTTTCGCCCGCCTGGTGCGGGCCGAAGTGGTCAAAGTCCGTCACAGCGAATACGTGGAGGCGGCCTACTCCTCCGGAGGGAGCTTCGCCACCGTCCTGATCCGCCATATCCTTCCCAACTCGCTGCGCCCGGTCCTGGCTTTGCTGCCGCTGCAGTTGGGCGGCGCCATCCTGGCGCTCGCCACGCTCGGGTTTCTGGGCTACGGCGTCCAGCCGCCGGATCCGGAGTGGGGCATGATGATCGCCGACGGACGCAACCTGCTCGGCTCGGCGCCGTGGATCACCGCCTTTCCGGGACTGCTCCTGGCCGCCACGGTCCTGGCCACCCACCGCCTCAGCCGTTCCTTGGGCGGCCGCTCATGAACGTTCTCGAACTGGCGGACCTGGCTGTCGCCTACGACACCCGTCGCGGACGAACCCTCGCCTTGGACGGCTTGAGCCTGACCGTGCCGCCAGGTCAAACGGTCGCCATAGTCGGAGAGACCGGCTCCGGCAAGACCACCGCCGCGACCGCCGCGCTGGGGCTGGCGCCGCCCAACGCCCGCCTGGTGCGCGGACAGGTCCGACTCAACGCTCAAGACATCACCGGTTGGCGTGGCAAGCGCCTCGAGCGTGTGCTCGGCCGTGACGTCGGCTGGATTCCCCAGGACCCGACGACTTCATTGGACCCGCTGAAACCGGTCGGCTGGCAGATCGCCGAAGCGGCCCGCATCCACGGTTGGCGCGACCAGACCAAGTTGGCGTCTGAGGTGACCCAGTTGCTGGAAAGGGTCGGCTTGGACCAGCCGGACCGGATCGCGCGCTCCTATCCCCATCAGTTGTCCGGCGGACAGCGCCAACGAGCCCTGATCGCCGCCGCCGTGGCGCTCAGGCCGAAACTCTTGGTCGCGGACGAATCGACCAGCGCCCTGGACGTCACCGTCCAACGCCGGGTGCTCGATTTGATCGACGAGTTGCGAACCCAGGACGGCGCCGGAGTGCTCCTGATCACCCACGATCTGGCGGTGGCAGCCGAACGCGCCGACCAGATCGTGGTCTTGCGGGCCGGCTTGGTCCAAGACTCGGGGCCGCCGGCCCAAGTGTTGGGAGGCGCCGGCAGCCAGTACGCCCGCCAACTGGTGGCCGACGCCCCGGCCCTGCGCCCAGACACTTTCCGGCCTGCCCGCGTCAGCTCCGCCAGCTCAAGCCACCAGCGACTCGCCATCACGGTTGACCACTTGGTCAAGCGCTTCCCAGGGAGACGGGGCCGAACCGACGTCCTGGCTGTGGACAACGTCTCGTTTGACGTTCCCGCGGGCTGGACCCACGGCATCGTCGGCGAGTCGGGTTCCGGCAAAACAACCACCGCGAGAATCCTGCTCGGCCTGGAGACGGCGACTGGCGGCGAAGCCACTGTCGCCGGAATCGACCTGGGGAGACTCGGCGGGCGGGCGACCCGGGCCTTTAGGCGCAAGACCCAGATGGTCTGCCAGAATCCCCTCGCCTCGCTGGACCCGTCGATGACCGTGCTGGCGATAGTGGCGGAGCCGATCCGCCGGTTCGGGTTGGCCTCGCGCGGCGAAGCTCGCATGCGAGCCGCCGACCTGCTGGACCGCGTCTCGATCAGCTCCACGTTGTGGAAACGACACCCCCGCGAGCTGTCCGGCGGACAATGCCAGCGGATCGCCATCGCGCGGGCTCTGGCGCCCGGACCGGAGGTGTTGGTGCTGGATGAGCCCGTCTCCGCCCTCGACGTGACGGTACAGGCGCAAGTGTTGGCGCTGCTGGCCGAACTGCAACGCGACCTCGGCCTGACCTACTTGCTGATATCGCACGACTTGACGGTGGTGCGGGAGATCGCCGACACCGTCACCGTCATGCGGAAGGGATCTGTGGAGGAATCCGGCCCGGTTGAGGCCGTCTTCAAGACCCCTTCCAGTCCGTACACCAAAGACCTGCTGGAGGCGATCCCGCGCCCAGGACGGGCGCTGGCCACCACCTCCAGTTGAACCAACACCGCGAAAGGAAACCGAGTTCGAAATGACCCAAATCGCATTCTTCACCCGCCTGCTGGACCAGGCCCCAGCGCCTGAACGGTACCGATTGGCCCTGGAGCAGATTCAGTTGGCCGAACGGCTGGGCGTGCCCCGCGCGTGGGTGGCCCAACACCATTTCCATCCCGGCGAAGGCGGTCTGCCGTCGCCGTTTGTGTTCCTGGCCCATGCCGCCGGCCAAACCGAACGCATCCGGCTGGCCACCGGAGTGATCACCCTGCCCCTCGAAGACCCCATCCGGGTGGCCGAAGACGCGGCCGTGGCGGACGCGCTCAGCGGCGGCCGGATCGACTTGGGGCTGGGCACCGGAGGCACCCCGACCACCTTCGCGCCCTTCGGCGTGCTGCTGGAGAGCAAGGCCCAGGACTACGTCAAGAAGCTCGCCGTGCTGCTGACCGCGCTGGACGGAGGTGAATTGGGTTCCGGCAACGTGCTCTACCCGCCGGCCGGCAACTTGCGGTCGCGCGTCTGGGACGCCACTTTCTCGGTGCTGGGCGGGGCGCGGGCCGGCCGGCTCGGCAACGGACTGCTCCTGTCCCGCACCCAGCCACGCCCTGGAGACAATCCGGGCGCCAGCCTGGCCGAAATCCAGCTGCCGATCGTCGAGGCGTACTTGAACGCTTTGCCCCAGGGCGTCCCGCCGCGCATCTCCGCTTCCCGGACTGTGTTCGTCGCTGACACGCGGGCTGAGGCCCTGGCTCTGGCCGAGGAAGGTCTGGCCCGCTTCGCGACCGTCTTCGAGCGGACCGGCCAACCGCTGCCTGATGGCGGCATCGAGGGGCTGATCGCCGCGACCGACACCCACTTGGGCACGCCAGAACAAGTTGCCGAGTCCCTGGCCAGCGACCCGACCTTGGCTCACGCCGACGAGGTCGCCTTCCAGGTCCATTCCGTGGACCCGCCGCCGGATCTGGTCCTGCGCTCGATCGAACTGTTCGCCACGGTGGTGGCGCCGGCCCTCGGCTGGGGCGTGGCCGCCAGCTCCCAGCAAGGCGCCTGACCGTCCTGCCCCGGACCGCCGCCGGCCCGGCGAGCGCCGTCACGCCATCACGGCCGCTGGCGGCCTCAGGCCCAGAGCTGCACCAGCCAAAACACCAGCGGCAAGCTGGCGAACATGAGCACATTGGACTGGACCACGGTTTGAGCCGAGAACTGGTAGGCCGTCCGGTGTTGGGCGGCCAGCACCACGGTCATGGTGCCGCAGGGCAGCCCGCACAAGACGGCGGCGACGTTCACGCCCAACGGGTCCAGGCCCAGCCAACGCCCGGCGGCCAGCAACGCGACCGGCCAGATCAGCAGCCGCAAGAAGTTGATGACGTAGCCATACGGGTTGCGGATCAGATCGGCCGGGGCCGAATCGGCCAGACCGAACCCCACGATCATCATGGCCAGCGGAGCCATCGCGGCGCCGATCATCCCCAGGGCGCCGTTCAGTTCGGCTGGCAGCGACCAGGGAGCGAAGTACAGCGCCACCGCCAGCACGCAGGCCACGACAACCGGACTCTTGAAGACTCTGACTAGGGAGAACTTGCGCCCGGGCGCCATGTTGTGTTCACCGACGGTGAAGAAGGCCAGGTTGAACACCAGGTTCCCGGCCACGGCGCAGAGCAGTCCATTTTGGCCGTACAGTTCCTGGATGATCGGCATGCCGATGAAGGTCATGTTCGGGAAGATCACCAGGTTGATAAAGGCGCGCCGGGTGTCGCGGTCCAGCGGCAGCGCCCGCGCCAGCAGCACCACCAGCAAGACGCACACCACGAAGTAGCCCGCCAGCATGGCCGAAGTCGTCCCGACCGCTGCCGCCAACTCCCGCGAGTACGGCCGCGACGCCGCCACGACCACCGCGAAGGGCGTGATGACCTGCATCAACAGCCGGCCCAGGTCCTGGGCGAAGCGCTCCGTGACGAACCCCGACCGCCGCAGGCCGAAGCCCAGGGCGCCGGCCAGGACGACCTTCGCCCCGACCGCGATCAGCGCGCCCATGCGCCACCTCCCACCAGCGGCGTCACGCCCTGCTCCACGATCGCGGCCAGGGTCGCCTCATCGGTCAGGTTCTCCCCCAACCGGTTGGGCTTGCCGGCGCCGTGGTAGTCGGAGGACCCGGTTACCAGCAGCCCAAGTCGCTGCGCCAGCGCCTCCAGCCGTCGCCTTTGCTCGGGCGGGTTATCGCGGTGGTAGACCTCCAGTCCGGCCAGCCCGGCGTCTGCCATCTGCACGATGCCGTCGTCCCCCACTATCCTTTGACGCCCCGTCGCCCCGGGGTGCGCGAACACCGGCACGCCGCCCGCCGCCCGAACGAGTTCGACGGCATCGGCGGCCTCAACCGACCAATAGCGCACGTAATAGGGTCCGCGGGGATGCAGCAGCCGGGTGAAGGCGGCGCTCCGGTCGGGGACCACGCCCAACGCCACCAGTTCGTCGGCGATGTGGGGACGCCCGATCGCGATCCCCCCGCGATCACGCTCGCCGCCCTCGCCGGCGCCGCCCTGACCAGCCGGCGTGCCGCCGCCAGCGGGCGCGCGGGCCTCAACCCGCTCCCATTCGATGGGGTAGTCCTTGGCCAAGCGCTCCACCATGGCGCGAGCCCGTTCGCGCCGCGAACCCTTGATCCGCCCCAGCAGGTCGGCCAGCGGCTGATAGGTCCGATCATGGAGGTAGGACAACAGGTGAACCGTGACGCCGGCGCAACGAGCCGACAGTTCCATGCCCCGGACCAGCGTCAACCCCGACCCTTCAACGGCCGCCGCGGCCGGGTCCCAGCCGGCGGTCGAATCGTGGTCGGTCAGCGCCACCACATCCAACCCGCCGTCCCGGGCCGCGGCCATCACCCGCGCGGGGGTCTCAGTGCCGTCCGAGACATCAGAATGGGTGTGCAGGTCGATCCGCATCGTTCCATTTTCTCAGAGGCTCTCAGCGAATCCGTCCGCCGGCCAAGCGCCGGCCCGGCGCGAAGCTGTCTGCTGCCAGCAGACCAAGCGGGCGGCTCGCGCCAATAGTCTGGTTGGCGGCAGTTCAACCAAGGTCGGCGGACCCTCGTCAGAACTGGCGCAGATAGATGGCTATTGCCATCCGGCGATGGCGCCGGTCACCTGTGCTGGCTGACAATGGGTGCCGCCGCCCGGAGCAAAGGAGACAGACGGTGTTCTGCACGGCATGCGGCGAGCGGCTGGAACCCGCTGACAGATTTTGTGGCTCGTGCGGGCAGACGGTGCCTGAGCGCGCCGCCCCCGGCCCTGCCGAAGGGCTTGGATCGCCGTCAGGAGAGGCGATCCCTCAGGCTGGCGGCCCCGCGATCCAACCCCCGGCCCAGTATCCCGGCCAGCCACCGGTCCAACCTCCGGCCCAATATCCAGGCCAGCCGCCGGCCCAAGCAGCGGCGATTCAGTCGGGATCGGTGGCGCCGACAGGCTGGCCGGCGCCCTTCGCCGGCGGGACCGAAGCGGCGAGTGGTTGGCCCGGACAACCAGCCGTGCCCAAGCCCGGCGGGCGGCATCGTCGGCTGGCCGTGACGCTGGCTGGCGCCCTGGCGGCGGTGGCGATCGCAGCGGTCTCGGTCTGGTTCTTCGCTCTGCGCGACGCCAGCGCGCCGGCAAGCTACAAGACCGCGCCCGACTTTGTCGAGAAGCCCGAGTTGGGACCGAAAATCAACGCCGAATCACTTTTCGACGGCCGGCACGACACGTATGTTTTCCACCTCGCCAACGAATCAGGCGACCGGGTGGCGGTGACCGCGGAACCGAGCCAATACCTAGTTGAACCCTCGACGACAGGGATATCTCTTATGGTCGTCAATGCACAGGACGGGAAACCTGTCTGGAAACAGCCCGCCGACTTGGACGCGGCGGCCGGGCTCGAGGAACCGTACGTGCAGGAGCTAGAGCACACAGATTCAGGCGACCTCGTGGTCAGACTGACCAACGCCGACGAAGACAACCCGGATTCCGTGTTGGTGGCGATCGGCGCCGACGGCTCGGTCCTGGGCAAGACCGCCTGCGACGAATACTGGACCGTGCTCGGCGAGCACGTGGTGCTCGCCGCCGAGGATGGCGATATCTCGGTCCGCGCCGTCCGCGACATCGACGCGCAGATCTGGTCCGCCGAGGCGCTCGAAGCCATCCACGTGGGAATGGTCGACGGCTGGATCGCACCGCTCAAAGACACAGACGGCACCCGTTACGTGCAGACCGCCGACGGTTATCGCGAACTGACGAAGGGGCGGGAGATGGGCTGGGGCGAAGCAGAGGACAACGTCCGTCATGCATCCACAACCCAGGGCGTGTCTCTGAGAGCAGAACAGGATTCCGATGACGGGGAATGGCTGATCACGCGCATCGACCCCGCCAACGGTGAAGTGCTGTGGGAAAAGCCCGTTGAGTCCCCGGTCTTCGAACTGCTGGACTCCCATGTTGACGACATCCTCTTGCGCATGGACTCGGGCGGCGCGTTGGCCAGCATCGACACGGCCAGCGGCACAGAGAACTGGCTGTTCGAGCCAGCCGAAGGTTCCAGTTCGGTCGCCATCGCCATGCCTGACGGCCGGACCACCGTGCTCTCCACAATCAGCGGCTGGGATGCATCCGCCACTGTCACAAGCATCGGCGCCGAGGGGGCAGAGCTCTTCACCTTCGACCTCGACTTGTCAGCCGTCACCGGGATCGCCCTCGGGCAACGGGTCTTCTATGTGGCGGAGGAAGGCAAGCTCACCGGCTACGACATGGACTCCGTAGGCGATCAGCTCTGGACTCTAAAGCTCGCCGAGGACGAATACCTTTGGTGGACCGGCAACCACATCATGATCGGCACCAGCACATACCAGAGACCGCTGGTGCGGGGCTGATCACAGGCGCCAACGTCGACCAACCGGTTCGGCGCCGGTCGCCAGTCGGCGCCCCCAAGGCCGAAAGCGGCGCCAAGAGCCGGGCCGAAGGCGGGGCCGAGCGCAGATCGCGCAGGCCAATCCCCCCGGGGGGATTAAGGTGGCAGGGTGAACGAACCCGCAAGCCAAGGCGCCAACACCCCAGGCAGCCGACCGGCCAGCCGAACCGTCGACCCGACCGCCGGCCAGTCGGCCAACCAGGCTTCTGACCAGCCAGCCGGCCCGCCTCCGGGCCAACCCGGGTTGCAAACAGCTGACCAGTCGTCAAACCAGCCCCTGGCCGAACGCGGCGACAACCGTTCACGGCGTCCCGCCTCGAAGGCCTTCCGGGAGTTCATGGCCCGTGATTGGGGCGCCATAGCCGCCGCTCCGGGCGCGACCGAGCGCCTCGAAGGCGCCGACCCGGCCGCCGAGCGCCGCAGTCGTCTGGCGAGCCAGTTTCCCGATGATCGCTTGGTCTTTCCGGCCGGCCAACTGCGCACCCGGTCCAACGACACCGACTACCGATTCCGTCCCCATTCCGCCTTCGCGCACCTCACCGGACTGGGCGCGGACCAAGAGCCAGAGGCGGTCTTGGTGCTGGAGCCCCGGGTTGACGGCGACCAGGCGCCGCCGGCGGGCGCACCCACCCATGAGGGAGTCCTTTACATCCGGCCCCCCGCCACCCGCGACACTCCCGAGTTCTACTCCGACTCCCGCTCCGGCGAGTTCTGGGTCGGCCGGCGGCCGTCGCTGTCAGAAATCGCCGCCCAGACCGGATTGCGGACCGAACACTTGGACCAGTTGCGCGACGCGCTGGCCAAGGACGCCGGCCAGGTCCAGCTTCGAGTCATCAGGGAAGCCGATCAGGCCGTCACCGAAATGGTGGAGCAGGTCCGCGCCGAAGCGGGCACGCCTTTCGCCCAGCTCAGCCAGAGCCCGAGCCAGAAACCGGCCCAAGACCCGAGCCAAGACCCCGATGCGCGGCTGGCCGAGGCGGCGTCGGAGGCAAGGCTGGTCAAAGACGCCTACGAGATCGCCCAAATGCGCCTGGCTGTGGCCGCCACGATCCAAGGCTTCGAGCGCGTGGTCCAAGCGCTGCCCCGAGCCATCGCCGCTGAGCGAGGCGAACGGGTGGTCGAAGCCGACTTCGAGACCGGCGCCCGGGTCGACGGCAACGGCACCGGCTATGAGACCATCGCCGCCGCCGGCCCGCACGCCACCACCCTGCATTGGATCAAGAACAACGGCCCGGTGCGCCCCGGCGACCTGCTGTTACTTGACGCCGGCGTCGAGGTCGACTCGCTGTACACCGCAGACATCACGCGCACGCTGCCGGTTAGCGGCCGCTACTCCGACGTCCAGCGTCGCGTCTGGGAGGCGGTGGTGGACGCCGCCGATGCCGCCTTCGCCGCCGCCCGTCCCGGCAACCTTTTCCGGGACGTGCACGATGCCGCCATGCGAGTGATCGCCGAACGGCTCGAGGAGTGGGGCTTGCTCCCGGTGACGGCGGCCCAGTCGCTCAGCCCCGACGGCCAGCAACACCGCCGCTGGATGGTCCACGGCACCAGCCATCATCTGGGTTTGGATGTGCATGATTGCGCCCAGGCCAGGCAAGAGCTGTACTTGGACGGTCGCCTGGAGCCGGGCATGGTCTTCACAATCGAACCGGGCCTGTACTTCAAGCCGGAAGACCTGGCCGTGCCGCAGGAGTACCGAGGGATCGGCTGCCGCTGCGAGGACGACATCTTGATCACCGCCGAGGGCGCCGAGAACCTCTCAGCCGCGCTCCCCCGCCGGGCCCAGGCGATCGAGTCCTGGATGGCGTCCGTGCAGAGCGCGGTTCGCCAGGGCGACCGTTAGGCTGGGGGCATGAGCCCTTCGCGTCGCGTGTTCGTGGCGCGCCTGGCGGGGACAGCCGTCTTCGATCCGATTGGAGACCGCGTCGGCTGGGCGCGTGATGTCGTTGTCACCATCGGCCTGAAGGGGCGCCCTAAAGCCATCGGCCTGGTGGTCGAGGTGCCGGGCAAGCGGCGGGTGTTTCTGCCGTTCACACGGGTGACCTCGATCGACTCCGGACAGATAGTGTCCACCGGCCTGGTCAACATGCGTAGATTCGAGCAGCGCCCGGTGGAGACGCTGGTGGTGGCCGAACTCCTGGACCGGCGGATTGTCCTCAAAGATGATCGGCAGGCCCTGATCGAGGATGTCGGCATTGAGGCGCATTCGGTTGGCCGCGGGGACTGGGAGGTGTCCCAACTGTTCGTTCGGGTGGTGGCCGGCGGGCGCGGCATCGGACGTAATCGCGGACCGACCGAGCTGGTGGACGTGCGCGATGTGCCCGACCTGGCCGGGCAGGCGGGCGTGCAGGGCGTGGGCCAGCTAATGGCGTCCTGGGGGGACATGAAACCGGCGGACATGGCCGATCTGCTCCATGACATGCCCAAGCCTCGGCAATTGGAGGTGGCCACGGCGTTGGACAACGACCGTCTGGCGGATGTCATGCAAGAGCTGGGCGATGACGACCGGCTGGACATCATCGAGCATCTGGGCCGGTCCCGAGCGGCGGACGTCCTTGAGGCGATGGAACCGGATGACGCCGCCGATCTGATCAACGAGCTGCCTCAGAACGAAGCTTCGATCCTGCTGGCGTTGATGGAGCCGGGCGAAGCCCAGGACGTGCGCCGGCTGTTGGCTTATGGTGAGAATTCGGCTGGCGGCCTGATGACCACCGAACCGGTGATCATGCCCCCCGAGGCGCCGATCGCGCAGGCCTTGGCCGCGGTCCGGCGCCACGATTTGTCGCCGGCGCTGGCCTCGATGGTATTTGTGACCAGGCCGCCCTCGGAAACTCCGACCGGCCGTTTCCTGGGCGTGGCGCATATCCAGCGCCTGCTTCGAGAACCGCCGCATCAGGCGATCGGCACGGTGGTGGACACGGATGTGGAACCGCTGCGTCCGGACGACCCGCTGGGGCGGGTCACACGTTTCATGGCGACTTACAACCTGATCGCGCTGCCGGTGGTGGACGCTGATCGGCGTCTGTTGGGCGCGGTCTCCGCCGACGACGTCCTGGACCACCTCCTCCCGGAGGACTGGCGGTCCGCCGATGACGACATCACGGACCTGTCGCTGGGACCGGCTGAGGAGGTGGCTCATGGTTGATCGGCTCGACACCCCGCGCGACAAGAAGCTCAGTTGGTTCGAGCGCCGCCGCGAAGCTGCTGGTGACGACCGTTTCGGCAGCGGCGCGGAGGCTTTCGCCCGTTTCATGGGCACCGCCCGCTTCTTGGTCTGGATGACCTTGTTTTGCATCGTTTGGCTGGCCTGGAACTCGTTGGCTCCGGTGGGCCTGCGTTTCGACAAGTCGGCCAACGGCTTCACCGCGTTGACTTTGATGCTGTCTTTGCAGGCCTCCTATGCCGCGCCGCTGATCCTGCTGGCCCAGAACCGCCAAGACGATCGCGACCGGGTCACCGCAGACCGTGACCGCATCCAGGCCGCCCGCAACTTGGCGGACACGGAATATCTGGCCCGCGAGGTGGCGGCGCTGCGGATCGCCCTCCAAGAGGTCGCGACCCGCGACTTCCTGCGCTCTGAGCTGCGGGATCTGTTGGAGGCGTTGGAAGAGCCCCGCCGCTTGCAGGCCCCGGATCCGGGACTGACCCACGCAGAAGCCGCCGATGCCGACCACCCCGTCGCCGCCGCCCCCACCTTGGCCGCCGCCAGCGCGCCAGCCAGCCGAAATGCGGGCGGCGCCAGCGCGCCAGCCGGCCGAAATGCGGGCGGCGCCAGCGGGGACGCCGGCGCGGCGGACGCGCCCGGCGTTGACGAGGCGAACCTCGATTCTGCGGGACCAGCCGCGCCCCAGGGCGACGGCGCCAAGGAGGGCCTGGACCGGGGCGTCCAGGCCCCGCCGGGTGAGGCGGGCCCAGCCGGAACGGCCGGGAAGTAGAATTGGCGGCCGTGTCCACTCCCACGCGCGAACAAGTCCTAGCCGCTCTGGCCACCGTGATCGACCCAGAGATCCAGCGGCCGATCACCGACCTAGACATGGTCCACAGCGTCGAGATCGGCGAGGCCGGCGCGGTGACGGTCGAAATCCTGCTGACAGTGCCGGGCTGCCCCCTCAAGGACCGGCTCGAAAGCGATGTCAAACGGGCTTTGGCCGAGCTGAGCGGCATTGGGCTGGTCACCGTCCGCATGTCGAGCATGAATGAGGAGCAGCGCCAGGCGCTCAAGACCAAGCTGCGCGGTGGCCGGCCGGAGAAGGCGATCGCCTTCGCCGATCCGGCTTCGAAGACTCGCGTGATCGCGGTGGCTTCCGGCAAAGGCGGGGTGGGCAAGAGTTCGGTGACCGCGAACCTGGCCTTGGCCCTGGCCGATCTGGGTTTGGCTGTCGGCGTGCTGGACGCGGACATTCAGGGCTTTTCGATGCCCCGGATGCTGGGGGTGGAGGGCGAACCCACCCAGGTCGATGACGCCATCCTGCCGCCGGTGGCGTCCGGCGTGAAGGTGTTCTCGATGGGGATGTTGGTGCCCCCCGGCCAGCCGGTGGTGTGGCGCGGGCCGGTGCTGCATCGCGCCGTGCAGCAGTTCCTGACCGATGTCCTGTGGGGCGACTTGGATGTGCTGTTGATCGACCTGCCGCCCGGCACCGGCGACGTGCCCTTGTCAATAGCCCAACTGATCCCCGGCTCGGGGTTGGTGGTGGTGACCACGCCGCAGCCGGCTGCGGCCGAGGTGGCGCAGCGCGCCGGCGCCCTGGCGTTGCAGACCAAACAGGCCATCTTGGGCGTGATCGAGAACATGAGTTGGTTCGAGGCCCCGGACGGCTCGAGGGTGGCTGTTTTCGGTGAGGGCGGCGGCCGCCAGGTGGCGGACAATCTCAGCACGGCAACCGGTTCCGAGGTTCCGCTGCTCGGCCAGATTCCTCTCGATCAGGCGTTGCGGGAAG
Organism: Bifidobacteriaceae bacterium; assembly: GCA_031270825.1. Taxonomy (GTDB): domain Bacteria; phylum Actinomycetota; class Actinomycetes; order Actinomycetales; family WQXJ01; genus JAIRTF01. The sequence continues at coordinate 7,372 of JAISXH010000025.1, read as the reverse complement.
GTTCGGACTTCGGCCAGCCGATCGTGGCGGCAGACCCGGACTCGGCGCCGGCGGCGGTCTTCCGCCAAGTCGCGGCCGCCCTGGCGCCGGCGCGCTAGCCGACTCTCCCCCGTCCTGGCGCCAGCCAACCCCGCCGCGTCCCAGCCAACCCCGCCCTGGCGCCAGCCAACCGCGCCCGCGTCCCAGCCAACCCGCGCGCGTCCCAGCCGGCCTCCCGGCCGGCCCTGCCGGGGTCAGGACCGGGTTAGCCGGTAGGGCACCACTTCGCCCATGCCGGGCACGGCCGCCGCGCCCTGCGCTTCCAGAGACAGCCCCGTCTGGTCCGCCAGCGCCTCGGCGGTGGCGGCGTCGACCAGCACATCGCCGGGCGCGGCCAGGCCGGTCAACCGCGAAGCCAAGTTCACCGACGGACCGAACACGTCGCCGAACCGTCCCAGCACCCGACCCCAAACCAGGCCGACGCGGGCCGGCGGCGTGGTCTTGTCCCGCCCGATCTGCTCCGCCAAGTCGAGCGCGATCAACGCGGCCCGGCCCGGCTCGTCGGTCACGAACATGATCCCGTCGCCCAATTCTTTGACGACCCGCCCGCCTCCCCGCGACACTATGTCGCGGCAGGACCGCATGAACGCCTGCACCAACAAGTCCAATTCGACGGCGTCCAACTTGGCTGAAATCGGCGTGTAGCCAACCAGATCCGCGAATCCGACCGCCCGCTGCAACGGCAACGCCTCCGGCGTGGGCGCGCTGCCTTGCGACCCGATCTCCGCCACGGCCGCGCCGACCCGGCGGATGATTCGCGACAGATGCGACCGCCAGGCGTAGACCATCTGCTCTTCGAAGATGTCAGCCATGTCGGCTATTTGGTCCAAAACGACCAACCTGGCCGACTCGGCGTCGAGCGCGTGTCGGCCGGCGGCATCGTCCACCAACGACTCGAACTGCCACCAGGCCAACCGTTCGGCCGTGTGCGAGACGGCCCGCAGCAACTGCGTCTCGGTCTGCTGGCCGAGCACCCCATAGGCCACCACCTCGTAAGAGGCGATGATGGCGTCCACATCCTTGGCAGTCAAGGCCGCTTCGTCTTCGGCCGGCAGCGCCAGGCCCATCGACCGCCAGAAAGAGCTGATCGACGGCCAGTCCAGCCCAGTCGCCTCCTGGACCTCCGCAAACGTCATTGTCCTGGGCGCTCCGGCGATCGCGTCCGCCCGGTCCTCGGCCGTCGAGTACTCACCCCGGGCCAGCTTTCTGAGGCGATCATCCGGCACACCAACCACCCTAAACCCAGTCCCGGCAACCATCCGGGGCCCGGGCCTTAGGAAGCCGGTGAATAAACCGGCTTCCTAGGCAAGAGGCAGCGCCTCCTGCCGAGTTTCCGCTGGTCAGCGTCCCGCTGCCCTGCGTCAACACGGTCGGAGCGTGGCTATTCACCATGCTCCTGGACCAGCTCGCCTGTGTCCACCAGCCAGGTCCGCCCGCTGGGTTGGCGCAGCCGCAAGGCCCCATCATCTTGGATCGCTTCAGCCCGGCCGCTGGCGATTTGGCCATTGGGCAATTCGACCTCGACCTGGCGGCCCAGCGTGATCATTCGCGCGCTCACCGCCCCAACCACCGAGGAGGCGTCCCTGGCCCATCTCTCATACCAGGTGGCCGCCGCACTCAAGACCGCTATAGCGAGCCAGGTGCGGTCCACGTCGGGGGCGCCCGCCAGCGCTAGCGACCCCGCCCGCCGGTCGGGCAGCTGCTCCTCGCTTTGGTGCACGTTGAGCCCGATGCCGATCGCCACGCACCCGTCTTCGCTTGAGCTGGCCAGCACACCCGCTAGTTTGCGGCCCGCCGCCATCACGTCGTTGGGCCATTTCAGGCCGGCCACTCCTGGCAGCACCAGATCCAGGGCCTCCACCGCCGCCAAAGCCCAGACCAGTCCCAACATGGTGCGGCGTCCGGCCTGCTGTGACGGCGGTTGGACCAGAACCGAGGCGATCAGGGAGCTTCGAGGCGGAGCGATCCAGGGCCTTGGCCGGACCTCCGGGTGGTGCCAGCGGCCACGCCCGGCGCTCTGGTGTTCCGCCAACAGCGCCGTCAGACGCGCGCTTTTTGCCTTGGCGGCCCGGCGCAGCAATTCCGCGTTGGTCGAATCGACCTCCTCGACCACTTTGACCCGGGCGTACGGACCTTGGGCCACCAAGGCCTCTTCTAGACGTTGGGCGTCAAGGGGAAAAGGCACGTCCTAGAGCATAGATCGCGACCCGGGGCACCCGGTCGGCCCCCGACTCTGAGCACGTCGCAGGCGGCACTCGGCCTCCCTTTGGCCGGCCGAGCCGAAGGTATGAGACGGGACCTGTCGGCACTGGACCGCTGCGGCCCAGGGTGGAGACTTGAAGACATGGATCGTTTCACGGACGCGCCCGTTGACCCGCCTTTCGACCTTTATCAAAACACGCCGGAGGATCTCCTGACACCCGGCGATCTGGACCCGCTCGACACCGACTACGACCCGCCGGACCGCGAGCCGCTGATCGGCAGGCGCCTCTGGCGCGAAGGTGACCACGAATCGCTTGACGAACGCCTGGCTGATGAACAACCCGAGGTCTGGGACATCGACTCGGAATTGGTCGACACCCGCCGGGCCGGCCGCCTCGAAGCAGTCGAATCCGGCGGCGTGACTGACATCTTCGCCAGCGATGAGGGTCTTGACGGACTGGGGGCCTCGGCCGAGGAGGCTGCGGTCCACTACCAGGACTGACCGACCGGCACGCAGCCTCGATTCCGCCGACCCGTTCCTGTCGCGCCACCCCAGGCGCTCCCGCCGGACGCCGCTGACCTGCTCAACCGGCCTCCGGCCGGGCACAGCAAAGCGGGGCCGCGCCCATAGGCGCAGCCCCGCTTGGTCCGGCTTCCTGTCCCCGAGCTAGCGGCCGGGGGAAGGGACGCGGTCTACTTCAGTGTGACGGTGGCGCCAGCGCCCTCGAGGGCGGCCTTGGCCTTTTCCGCAGTCTCCTTGTTGACCTTCTCCAAGATGGGCTTGGGAGCCGCTTCGACCAGCGCCTTGGCTTCGCCCAGGCCCAGTGAGGTAAGCGCCCTGACCTCTTTGATGACTTGGATCTTCTTATCTCCGAAGGAGTCCAGAACGACGTCGAACTCGCTCTGCTCCTCTTCCGGCTCCGCCTCAGCGGCGGCCGGCGCGGCCGCCACGGCCACGGCCGCCGGAGCGGCGGCGGTCACGTCGAAGACCTCTTCGAACTTCTTGACGAAATCTGACAGTTCAATCAACGACAGTTCTTTGAATTGATCGATCAGTTCGTCGATGGTGAGCTTTGCCATTTTGTGTGATGCCTTTCTCGAATCAGCCGGTGATCGGCCTGGGACTGATGTGGTTGGTTCGGCCGATCAGGCCGCCGACTCCTGGGTTTCCCGCAGGGCGTCTATGGTGCGTACCGCCTTGATGGCGGGCGCGTTGAACAGGTACGCCGCCTGGACCAGCGACGCCTTGACCACGCCGGCCAACTTGGCCAGCGTGACCTCGCGGGAATCCAATTCCGCAAGCTTGGTCACATCGGCGGCGGTCAAGACGCGGCCGTCCATGATGCCGCCCTTGACCACCAGCGCATGGTGCGTCTTGGCGAAGTCCCGCAAGGCCTTGGCCGCCGTGACCGCGTCGCCGTGGACGTAGGCGATGGCAGTCGGTCCGGTCAGGACTTGATCCACCCCTTCGACTCCGGCATCGCGCAAAGCGATCTTGGTCAGTGTGTTCTTCACCACGGCGTAGGTGGCGTCTGCCCGCAGGGCGCCGCGCAATTGCCGCAGCTCCGCCACAGTCAGCCCGCGATACTCGGTCAGCAGCGCCGCCTGCGACTGAGTCACCTGTTGGCGGATTTCCTCAGCCGCCGCGACCTTATCCGGCCTCGCCATTGGCTCTCCTCTGGTTTGTCGTTTGTCCGGTCTGCCTAGGATCAACGGTCGCGGGCATCAAAAAAGGGCCCCGGCGCAAGCGCACGGGACCCTCGGGTCTCACGTCTCACCTGCGCAGGTCCGCATCCTTTGATACAGCTTCAGGTCGGTTCCATCTGGCACCGTCCAACCGGCGGTCTTCGGCCCGGCCACTCTAGCACAGGCTCAGCGCCACGGGCACCAGTTGCCACTCGTCGATCAGGCGGGGCCTGACCCCCGCTCTCTGGGGCGAGGCTGTTTTCGCTGGTCACCGCAGTGACAGTGGTGTCCCATAGGTTTAGGGGCATGAACAGACCACCAACTTGTCCAGCATCTCTGGCGGAAGACGCGGCACCTTTTTGTAGGCGCATTTATGCAGTATGCTTTCCGAGACGGAACTGACATGGAAGTCGTCTGGAGCGGTTCGGCCAGCAAGCACGGGATAGTTCGCGCGCAAGCCTGGTTCGTCATCGAGAACCCAGAGGGCACTGAGGAGATCGAGGGGCTGCCGGGGAGATCACGCGCGTCTTCGTGGGGCATCCAAGCGAAGCCAACACGGAAGACTGCGACCGCCTCGAGGTGATCGTGGCCGTGCGGCCGGGCAGGTATTTCCGGATCTTCCACGCGGACCGCCTGACGGAGAAGTTCCGTTATCTGATTGGGACTGAGGAGGATCAAGCGTGAGCCAACGCACTGAACTCGAAGCGCGCATCCAGCGCGGGGACATCCGCCCTGTCCCGGGCACGCGGGCGTCCGGCGCGGCCGCTCGGGCGGCGGCGCGCCAGTTTTTGATGGAAGCCACCCTGACTGACACCCCGGAGGCAGCCATCCGCGTCTTACGAGGCCGTCCCCGCCTGTCCCCGGAACCAAACGAGACGATCAGGGTGCGGGTACCCTCCCCGCTGCTCGACCAGGCCCGGGCGCTGGCCCAGTGGAAAGGGACAACTGTCTCCCAGTTGGTGCGAGAGGCGCTGGACACCGCGGTGCGAGACGCGGTGGGCGCGGCCGGCGGCTGACTGGCGCCCCGCAGGAGAGGGTTGTTCACGCTATTCCGCATGAGGCAAAGCATGGGCTGGCCTCCCGCCAACGACACGAAAATGACTCACACCCGGGCGGCCCCAGTTGTCCATGCGACTGCCCAAGACGAAGAACCCGCCGGGCGCCACGGCATCGCCACTATGAGGGTCAAAGAACTGGGCGCGGGCCCGGGTTGAATTTGGATCGGAAGGCGCTGGGATTCTGCTACCTTTGGATTTGGCCAAGTTCTCAAAGGTAATTCAAGCGTGAATGATATCGGGGGGAATTACCGCCCTAATGCCAGTGTCAGCCCGCACCTACTAGGCCGTTTACGCGGGACTGTCCCAGGAACTAGACCCCTCCGAGGAGAACCTTCAATGACCGTCCGTCCGTACTCCAACTCGCGCACCCGCCGAAGGGTGATTAGCCGCCTGACCTCAAGCGTGACCGCAGCCGCTATCGCCGTCACATTGATAACCGCCGCGCCCGCGCTAGCCGACACCCAATCAGACGCGCTCGAGCCGCTGCTCGCCGAAGGGGCGACTGTGGCCGTCACCGGTCAGATTGCCCAGGTGGTGGCCGATCCGAGCGAGGAGACCACCACTTACCTGTTTGTCGATGACACCACCACCGTGCGGATCGACGATGCCACCCTGCCGGGCAATGCCGCGGTTGGCGACCAGATCGAAGCCGTAGTCGAAGTGCCGGCCGAAGTGGTGGCCGACGTGGCGAGCGAGTTGGCCGCGACCGATCACCTAGAAGAGGCCGCGCAAGGGGCGGTCGACGAGGAGACCGACACCGGCCAGGTCCTGCTCGAGGCCGCCGAGGCCGCCAGCGCCGACGCCGGCGCCGGCGGCGAATCCTCGTTGACCCAGGCGCGTGTGCTCGAATCCGCCGCTGCCGAGGCGGCCGCACCCCCGGCGGGCGGCGCCCACGAACTTCGTTTCGTGTTTATGTCCAAGAACGGACGGGGCAAGTTCTACACCCGCGAACAGTTGGACCAGTTCGCCGGCTACCTGTCCGCCTACTGGGTGCGCGAATCGCATGGAGTCATCACGAAGTTCAACTACTCCTGGGACACCGCGGTAGCAGCCCAATCAACCCTGCAGTGCGGCGCCAGCCTTTGGACGATCGCCCAGGAGGCGGCGAACCTGTTGGGCGTCAGCTACGCGTCCGCCACCGCCGCGCGCAACCACTTGGTCATCCTCTCGCCTGAAGACGAGAGAGTGGGCTGCGCTACCAGCGACTACCAGGGCATCGCTTCGTTGGGGAGCCAAGGGCTCAATTCGGGCGGACAGACCCACATTTTCGCCTACGCCAATCCAGCCGGCTATTCTCGCAGCGCGTTCGTTCACGAAATCGGCCACAACTTCTCACTGCGGCATGCCGGAACCGCGACCTGCCCGGCCGGACACGTTGACGGACCTTATTCGGTCGCTGGCGGATGCAACATCTCATCGACCATCGCCAACAACTACGGGGACTATCGCAATGTGATGGGCCGCGGCTCTGATGTCAACACCACCTTGAACGGATTCCAGAAGAGGCAACTGCAACTGATCTCGTCCGGCAGCGGGCTGGTCACAGTGCAGGGAGGCGTGGACCAGGATTACACCCTGGCTTCAGCCTCATCTGCAGACCTGGCGGCAGTCCACGCTTTGAACATCAAGGAACAGTCCGGCGCGGGGTATTGGATCGAATACGACCAGGTCGGCAACGGCGTCGCCATCCGGCGCGACTGCTCCACTATCCTGTCCGGTTGCGCCGGCGCCGCAGAGGCGAACCTGGCTTCGACACGGATACTGTCCCCGGGCACCACAGTCGAGAAGACCACCAACCAAGTCTGGACCGTTGGACAGAAGTTCACCTCGGAGAGCGGCAAGATCGAGGTCAAGATCATTTCGTTGGCCGGCGGCCAGGCGGTGGTACACGTCACCTTGGGCGATCAGGAAACGATCGTCTTGTCGCGAAGCAGTTGGGAGACAACCTGGCCCGAGGCGACCGCCACCGTGACGGTGACCACCAACGGCGCCAACTGGTCGGCCAAGTCGAATGCCTCCTGGTTGACGGTCACCCCGGCATCGGGGGCTAATGGCTCCGTTGCCACCATCCGGGCGACCAAGAACACCTCTGCCACCGCGCGGTCGGGCGCGATCACGTTCACGGCCGATGGCGTGTCCAAGTCCGTCGCAGTCGTCCAAAGCGGGGTCACCGATGATTACGGCAACACGGTCGACACAGCCGCGCGGTGGCAGTTCGGGGGGACCACGGGGAATACCGCGAAGGTGTCCGGCACTTTGGAGGTGGGGCCGGACGTGGACGTGTTCAAGTTCACGGCTCCGGTGTCCGGGACCTACCGGTTCATCTCAGAGGGGACCGGGAACGTGTCCGGATACCTCTACGACGAATCCGGCCAGCAAATCTCCTA
>JAISXH010000061.1 GCA_031270825.1 Bifidobacteriaceae bacterium | reverse complement strand
CGCCCGCGTGGGTCAGGCCGCGGCCCCGGGCCGGGCGAGCGTGGCCGCCAGGACGTGTTTGCAGGGGCCGCGGGCGCCGTGGTGGCGGCCGTACCAGGGGCAGGTGCAAGTCGCCTCGGCCAGGTCCGCGCCCAACGCGACCAAGTACACGCCGCCCTGGCCCGCGACCGTGGCGTGAGCACGGTCGGCCCAGGTCACGGCGCCGCCATGGGATCGGTGGTGGACGGAGCCGAGTTCGACGGTTTGCGTCCTCAATCAGGTCGAGTTCGACGGTTCGCATCCCAAACCGGCCCGAGTTCGACGTTTCGCATCCCAAACCGGCCCGAGTTCGACGTTTCACATCGGGACATTTTCCGTTTGTGCTGGTCAGCGGCTCAAGCGCCGATCCGGCGGGATGCAAACCGTCGAACTCGGCGCAGAAAAGGCTGTCAACGGTCGAACTCGACGGCCCATAGGCTGCAGAACGTCGAACTCGACCTGGAACCGCAGGCCTGCGTCCCCTTGCTTACCGTGCGTAGTCAGCGCAATCACCGTCCCCGTGCGTAGTCAGCGCAATCACCGTCCCCCTGCGGAATCAGCACAATCACCGTCCCCTTGCGTGTGGACGTGGATCGAGGTTAGGCGGGGTTTGGCGAATCGAGGAGGCCGTCCACGAAGGTCTCGGCGTCGAAGGGGGCCAGATCGTCTGGGCCTTCGCCCAGGCCCACCAGTTTGACCGGCAGGCCCAATTCCCGCTGGACCGCGATCACGATCCCGCCTTTGGCGGTACCGTCCAGTTTGGTCAGCACAATCCCGGTCACGTCCACCGCCTCGGTGAAAACCCGCGCCTGGGTGAGGCCATTCTGTCCGGTGGTGGCGTCTAACACCAGGAGGGTCTCGGTGATGGGGGCCCGTTTGGAGGCCACACGCTTGATCTTGCCCAATTCCCCCATCAGGTTGGCTTTGTTGTGCAACCGCCCAGCGGTGTCGATGATGACCGTGTCGACTTCCCGATCGATTCCGGCCGCGACGGCGTCGAAAGCGACTGCGGCCGGGTCGGAGCCTTCTGGTCCCCGCACCACTTCGACCCCGACTCGTTCACCCCAAGTTGTCAGCTGTTCGGCGGCGGCGGCTCGAAAAGTGTCGGCCGCCCCCAGGATGACGGTGTTGCCTTCAGCCACCTCGAGGCGGGCCAAGCGCCCAATCGTGGTGGTCTTGCCGGAGCCGTTGACCCCGACCACCAGAATCACGCCCGGCGCCCCATCCGCGCCTTGATCCCGGACGGTTCGGGCGGCCGGCGACGTCACCGCCGCCAGCAGTTCCCGGCGCAAAGTCGCCACCGGATCAGTCCCGGCGCCTTCGACTCGCATGGCCGCCCTGACGTTGTCGAGGATTTCCTCGGCGGCGGCCGCGCCGACATCTGCCAGCAGCAGGGTCTCCTCGAATTCATCCCAATCGGATTCGCTCAGCTGGCCTCGGCTCAGCACCGTCAACAGGGCCCGGCCCAGCGCTGACTTCGATCCGGCCAACCGGGCCCGCAATCGCTGCAGCCGGGAGGCGGGGGCTTCCGGGACTTCGAATTCGGCGGTGGCCTGGGCCGGTCCGGCGGTGACGTCAAGTGCGCCTTCGGGAGCAGATTCGCCCTGGCCAGAGCCAGGAACGGGCGCCTCCTCGGCACCTTCCGGGGCTGCTTCGGCCGGCCCTTCTGCCGGCCGTTCGCCTGTCCCGGCCGCGCTGGTTTCGATCCTGGCTGGCTCGTCGTCGCGGCTGGGACGCCGCCCGCGCTTCAACCCGTACAGAGTCAGCCCTATGGCGGCCACCACAATGACAGCAGCCAGAACGATCAACAGAACATCATCAAGACCCATAGCCACCATCTTCCCCCACGCCGGCGGATTAGCTGGGAACGTCAACGCTATAGTGAGGCCAGTCCAGCTAGTCCACCCCCGAGAGCCTTCGCCATCGCAGATCGAAACGGCCAGAAAGGCGAGACACACATGGCCAGCACCTGGAACAAGTCTCGAACGATCTCCGCCTACTGCTACCCAGACGGCGTTTGCTAGGACACGCCCGGTTGCGCGAAAGCCTGTGGGGCCGGTGAGGGCGATGAGCTGGGGCGACGAACCGCGAGTTGACGGGCAACGTATGCGGAAGCCTGTGGGGCCGGTGAGGGCGGTGCGGCCGGCGGCGGCGGCCGGGCGAGTCCGACTCATCTGTTGCGCTGTAATGGCAATTGGCGCAGCGATCGCCGGCTGCCAAAGCGGACCCCCAAAGCGGCGGCCCGGGCACTGTCGCAACTTCAACTGCGCCGCCAACGACCGGTGAATCTTCAGCGCCGGCTGGCGAGGCCCCGGAGGCGTCGCCAATACTGGCACTGGACGCCAGCGAAGAGTTCGCGGCCCTGGTCAGCGCCGTCTCAGCAGCCCATGGTCAGGCGGCCGAGGCGGAGTTCGCGGCCAGGTCCGCCCAGTCGGCCCAGTCAGCGCGGCGTCAGCGCTTCTACAATTTGGGCCGCCGGCGCCCGCCTGACCGCCTGGAACCCGGTCCCGGCCCATAAATGCAGCAGGGAGGGGTTGAGGGCCGCCGCCGCTGAACGCAGCGGCGCGGTCAAGAAATGCAGTTCGGGATACAGGGCGGGCGATAGCTGCCGAGCCGCCGCTGTGAACTCTGTCGCCAGAGCGCGGGCCGGCCGGCCGGAAAAGGCCCGTGTCACCTCGGTCTGGACATAAGCCCCGGAGACAATGGCGGCCAGGTGGGCGGTCCTGGTGCCAGCCTCAAGCGCGCCCAAGAAGGCCGTCCCGACTTGGACCGCGACCGCACCAGCGCCCAGACAAACGGCGGCCAGTTCGGCGGTGGCGATGCCGCCGGCCGCGATCACCGGCGGTCCGGCCGCCTCGGCGGTGGCTTCGATCAGCTCGACCAGCGGCATGTCCGGCGGCTCGGCGGCGGCGCCATAGGTCGCCCGGTGTCCACCGGCCTCCGGTCCTTGGACGCAGAGCGCGTCCACACCCAGCGCGACGGCCTGGGCGGCATCGTCGGCGCTGGCCACGTTGGCCACCACCAACGTGCCCAAACCCTGAAAACGTTCGACCACGGCCGGCGCGGGCGGACCGAAAGTGAAGGACACCACCGCCGGCGGGTCGGCTGCTAACAGCTCGATTTTGGCCCCGTAATCATCGTCGGACCATTCTGGTTCGCCGGGCAGCGCGACACCCAAACCTTGGGCGAACGGGCTCAAGAACTCCCGATACTCGAACCAGCGGCCCAAATCGGAATCTTCGAGTGAGCGGGCGCCGCCGGCCAAGTGCTCCGGGCCCTCCGGCACGAACAGGTTCACCCCGAACGGCCCCTGCGTCAGCTCCCGAGTGCGCCGCATGCTCTCCATCAGCGCCTGCGCGGTGAGATAGCCGGCGGCCAGGAACCCCAGGCCACCGGCATTGGTGACCGCCGCCGTCAATTCTGGTGTCGAAGGCCCTCCCGCCATCGGCGCTCCGATCACCGGCGCCGGGCGCCCCATGAAACTGTCGTTGCCCAAAAACTCTTTCCTTCCCTGCCGCGGCAAGAACCAACGCCCCGGCACTGCCTGCCGGCAGGTTGGCCGATGCGGCCGCCAACGCTATCACCCGGCGCCGGCCCGCGCCGGGGCCGTCCGGGCGATTCCGAGCGGCGCCGATAGGCTATGAAGCCGTGTACCTGAAGACGTTGACCCTGCGGGGCTTCAAGTCCTTCGCCTCCACCACGCGCCTATCCTTCGAGCCGGGGATCACCTGCGTGGTCGGTCCGAACGGGTCGGGGAAGTCGAATGTGGTCGACGCCCTGGCCTGGGTCATGGGCGAACAGGGCGCCAAGTCGCTGCGCGGCGGCAAGATGGAGGACGTCATCTTCGCGGGCACGCGCACACGGCCGGCCTTGGGCCGGGCCGAGGTCCGTCTGACCATAGACAACACCGACGGCGCCTTGCCGATCGACTACGCCGAGGTGACTATTTCGCGGACGCTGTTCCGCAATGGCGGCTCGGAGTATGCCATCAACGGCGCCTCCTGCCGGCTGCTCGACATCCAAGAGTTGCTGTCAGACACGGGTTTGGGCCGTGAAATGCATGTGATTGTGGGCCAGGGCCACCTCGACGACGTGCTCACGGCCAGCCCCGAAGAACGGCGCGGATTCATCGAGGAAGCCGCCGGGGTGGCCAAGCACCGCAAGCGCAAGGAACGGGCGCTGCGCAAACTCGACAATATGCAGGCCAACCTGACCCGCCTGCAGGACCTGACCGCTGAGATCAGACGTCAACTCGGCCCGCTGGCGCGCCAGGCCGATGTCGCCCGACGCGCCCAGACCATCCAGATCGCCGTCCGCGACGCGGGCGCCCGGCTCTTGGCCGACGACGCCGCCCAGCTGGAGGCCTCCCTCCAGGCCGAAGCCGCTGACGAGACCGCTCTGAACGAGCATCGCCAACACTTGCAGTCCACGTTGGCCGAGTCCCGCACCCGCCTGATGGAACTGGAACAAGCCGCCGCCTCGGCCGTGCCGGAGCTGTCCCAGGCTTCCGAACTGCATTTCCGGCTGGCCGCTTTAGCGGAGAAAGTTCGCGGCGCCCGCAATCTGGCGGCCGAGCGCGCCCGCCTGCTGGGCCAGGGTGAGTTCCATCTGCCTTCCGGGGGGGCCACCGGCGCCGGTTCGACCCAGGGACTTGAGGCGCTGGCGGCCAAGTTGGAGGCCGAGCAGCGTGAGTTGGAAAGCCAATTGTCCGATGCCGAGCAGGCCGTCGACACCGCCCGTCACCTTTCACAAATGGCTGATCAGGCCTTCCGTGAAGAGGACGAACGCTATGCGACCGCCCTGCGGGCTGTCGCCGACAGGCGCGAGTCGCTGGCGACGCTGGCCGGCAAAGTCGCCACCGCCCGCTCGCGGGTCGAGGGCCGCATGACCGAGATCGCCCACCTGGCCGATCAGCTTGAGGCCGCCGAGGCGGCCAGGGCCGCCGCCGAGCAGGAGTTCACGGTCTTGGAACAGCAGATCGCGGGTGTCGAAGACGGCGAGACAGCGCTCAACCGCAACCATGAGCGGGCCACGGCGGAACTGGATTTGGCCAAGGCCGAATTGTCCGAGCTACGCGAACGGCAGTCGGCGGCCCGGGCGGAGCTGGCTGGCGCCAGCGCCGCTCGCGATGCCCTGACGTTGGCGATGACGGCCAAGGACGCCTCGGCCGCCCTGGCCGAGCGGGTTCGCACGCTGGGGCCTTTGGCCGGGCTGTTGCAGGTCGACCAGGGGTGGGAGGCCGCTGTCGCGGCCGCGTTGGGACCCGCCGCCGAGGCCCTGGCGGTGGCGGCCCTGGGCGACGCGGTCGACTCGCTGCGCCTGGCCCGGGCCGAGGATCTGGGCTTCACCGCCCTGGTCATTGGCACAACAGACCCCGGCGCCGGGCCGGTGGGGCCGGCCGACCAAGCCGCTGGCGACGCCGCCGTCCTGGGGGGCCTGACCGAGCAACCCGGCCTGGGTCAACCGGCCGACCCGCCGCCGGCGGGGCGCTGGGCGCTGGCGGCCGTCGAAACCAGTTCGCCGGCCATCGGCGGCGCCCTGGCCGTCCTGCTGGGGAGCACGGTGTTGACAGAGAACCTGGCGCAGGCCCGCCAAGTGGTGGCGGCCGATCCGACGTTGCGGGCCGTCACCAAAGACGGCGACTTGCTCAGCGCCAGTTTCGCGGCCGGCGGCTCGACCCAGGGCCAAAGCCCGATCGAATTGGCGGCCGCCCAGGGGGCGGCCGAGGCAACCATGGTTGGCGCCCAGGCCACCCTGGAAACAACTGCTTTCGAAAAGAAGGCGGCCTCGGCCCGCCTGGCCGAGGCCGAGCAAGCGGTCGCCGCCACCATGGAGGCCCTGACCCAATCAGACGCCAAACACTCGGCGGTGGCGGACCGGCTCGGTCATCTGGCGGCCACTGCCGGGTCGCAGCGCGACCTCGCCGACAAGGTCCGCGGCCGCCTCGATGAGGCCAATGCCGCCCTGGACCAGGACCAATCGGCGCTGGAGGCCCTCAACGCCGACCTTCAAGCCGCGACCGCCGGAAACAACGCCGGCGACAACGCCGGGGGCGAGGAGACGGCTGGGAGCCCCGGGCACGGCATCGGGCCGCCGCTGGCGGAACCGGACCCGGCGCAACGGGACCGGCTCTCCGCCGAGGCCCTGACCGGGCGTCAGGCGCTGACCGAGGCCACACTCGACGCCCGCGCCTTGGGGCAACGACTGGAGGCGCTGGAGACCAGGATCGAGGCCACCAAGCGGGCCGCCGAAACCGAGCGTCAGGCCGAATTGAAGGCCCGGGAACGGGCCCAACGGCGGGCCGCTCAGGCGCAGGTGGCGCTGGCAGTCGAGCGAGTCGCCGGGCGCCTCGAGACTGCGGTCGGTCATGCCGGCCAGGGCGCGCGCGACCAGCGGGACCGCTTGGAGCAACAGCGAGTTGAACGCGAGACAGAACTGGCGGCGCTGCGGGCCGGGATCGACCAGTTGCGGGCCGAGCTGACCGAAATCACCAGCGAGGTCCACCGCGATGAGATGGTCCGCGCGGCTGGCGCCGCCAAGCTGGAGGCGGTCGCGGCCAACGCGTTGGCGGAATTCGGCCTGACCCTGGACGACTTGCGCCAGGAGTACGGCCCCGACCAGCCCATTCCCGAGCCATCTGAGCCGGAAGCGGAGCCGCGCGCCTATGTCCGCGCGGAACAGGAGAAACGGCTGCGCCGGGCGCAGCGGGAGTTGGCGGCCCTAGGGCGGGTCAACCCGCTGGCGCTGGAGGAGTTCGCAGCCCTGGAGGAACGGCACGACTTCTTGAGCCGGGGGCTTGACGACATCAAGCGTTCCCGGGCGGATTTGGCCAAAGTGGTGCGAGAGATCGACGCTCGCGTGGAGCAGGTCTTCGCGGCCGCGTTCCAGGACACTCAAGAGGCTTTCACCACGGTATTCGCCCGCCTCTTCCCCGGCGGCGAGGGCCGCTTGATCGCGACCGAGCCGACCGACTGGCTGGCCACCGGGGTCGACATCGAGGCGCGTCCGGCCGGCAAGGCGGTCAAACGCCTGTCGCTGCTGTCCGGCGGCGAACGCTCCCTGGTCGCGGTCGCTTTCACGCTGGCTATTTTCATGGCTCGGCCGTCGCCGTTCTATGTCATGGACGAGGTCGAAGCCGCCCTCGATGAAACCAACCTGGGCCGTCTGCTGACGATCGTCGCCGAACTCCGCGCCGATTCGCAGGTGCTGATGGTGACCCACCAGAAGCGCTCGATGGAAATCGCCGACGCCCTATACGGCGTCACCATGCGAGATGACGGCGTCTCCACCGTCATCTCCCAACGCCTCCGCGACCCCTAACCAAAATGGGGACAGGCCCCTTTCTGGTAACTCCCAGCTAACGTACAGCTAGCTCACAGACTTGGCGTCACTCTTCCTCTTCCGGCTGCGATGACCAAGGGTCGGGGAACCAAATCGCGATCTCGCGGGCGGCCGAGGCGGGGGAATCCGAGGCGTGGACGATGTTCTGGATTTCGCCAGTGCCCCAGTCGCGGCCGAAGTCGCCCCGGATGGTTCCGGGCGCCGCTTTGATGGGGTCTGTGGCGCCGGCCATGGTCCTGAAGGCGGCGATCACCTGAGCGCCTTCAAGCACCAGGGCGACCACCGGGCCGGATGTCATGTACTGAACCAGCGAGGGATAGAAGGGCTTGGCGACGTGCTCGGCGTAATGCTCGGCCAGCAGTGCGGGGGTGGCTTGACACAACGACAGGCGCACAACTTTGTAGCCGCGCGCCTCCGCCCGGGAGATGACCTGGCCGATCAGGCCACGGGCCACGCCATCTGGCTTGACCAGGACCAAGACTTGCTCAACTGCTTGTTCGGTTTGTGGCATCCTCCGAGCCTAGCGGCGCGGGCCAGCGGTGATGGGCGCACTATGCCGGTGCGTCGGCTATGCCGATGTTGGGGGCGGCCTCGCTGGTGGGAGCAGGCGCGATGTCGGCATACCCGAGTTTGACCGGGTCTGGCGGTTTCCGGGTTGTGGTCTGGGGTTTTGGGCGGGTTTTGGGCGTCAGGTGGTGTGGGGCGACAGCGCCTGGCGGGCTGTGTCGCCGATGGCGCGCCGCCACGAGCCCGGCCTGAGATCCGGATCCATTTCCGGTCGGTGTCGACGCCGACGGCGGCACCCCCGGGAGCGTCGAAGGGGTTGAGCCGCGCCTGAGTGAAGCAGGCCCCACCTGCAGATCCATCAGCTTGCGACGTAACTGTTCAGGGTGTGGCTGGTAGCCACACCCTGAACAGTCACCTGCGGAGCAGGCAGCAGTGGTCCCGGAGAGGGTGAAGAGAAGTTCGGCCCCCATGGCGTAAGGCGAAAAATCGGCAGCCCGGGTAGAATTGGTGTAAGTGCCGGTTTGTGTGACGAAGCTGATTGGGAGCTGTTCTGGGGCCAATGGGGTTCTTGAGAGGAGAGATACTACAGTCTGCTGGGCCTGCTCTTGGTTGATCTGCGTACCATCAATGCCGATCTCGATCCCACCTGTGGTGATGTTGGGTCCGACGCTGACTATTCCTGGAGTGTTTTGTGTTTGCGATGCGACCGAAGTCACCGCAGCGTTGATTTCCTCTAGAGAAAGACCGCCCTGCTCGACTGTCACTTCTACCGAGGGATATCTGCTTGAGACATCGGCGACAGATTCCATGGCTTCGGCCGTGGCCTTTGCCGAGGCAAACAGAACAAGGCCCTCGTAATGGGTGCAGTAATTGACGCCTCGGGGTGAATCGGTGTGAGCGTCCGCCTGCTCCTGGAACTCCTGGGCCGCGTTCGACAGCTCCGGTGATGCCTGCCCGACCCAGTAGGGCTGACCTGAGTCAGGGTTGAGCTGGACGCAGGTAGAGTCGTCGCTTGGAGTGGAGCTTGTCACGGACGTGGTGCCGCCCACGCCTGTGGCCGAGGCGGCTAGAACTGGTGGGCTTTGGCCTAAATAGCCGGAGGGGAACGGCCGGACGGGAGAACGGACGGCATCGGCGGCGGCGCCTCTATCATGGGCGGATGACCGCAGGGACCGCCGACAACGGGCAGACCAGGCCAGTCGGGGCTGGCGGCGAGGCGCACCCTGCGCCAGCGCCCTCGCCAGAGGCCCTGCATGACGAGCTCAAAGCGGCGATCGGCGCCCAAGTGCGGGCCGTCAGGCAGGCCCAGGGGTGGACGATCGGCGCGGCGGCCGAGCGCTGCGGCATCTCCAAAGCGATGCTGTCGAAGATCGAGAACGCCCAGACGTCTTGTTCGTTGGCGACGGTGGCCGCCTTGGCCGAGGGCCTTGAGGTGCCGGTCACTTCCCTGTTCCGGGGCGTGGCGGTCGAATCGGAGGCGGTGTTCGTGCCGTCTGGCCACGGCGCCAAGATCATCCGACGGGGATCGCGTCAGGGTCACCTCTATGAAGTGCTGGGCTCTTTACGAGGGCCACACAAGCGGATGGAGGCTGTGCTGGTGACCCTGGACACGTCATCGGAGGTCTTCCCGATGTTCCAACATTCGGGCACGGAACTGCTCTACATGCTCGAGGGGACCATGGTTTACGCCCACGGCGAGGACACCTACACCATGCGTCCTGGCGACGCGCTCCAGTTCGACGGCGAGGGGCCGCACGGGCCGGTGGACCTGGTGCGCCTGCCCGCCCGTTTCCTGTCGGTGACCGCCTACCCCGATTCGATGGTGGAGGAATGACCCGCCGCCGCCAGCCCGACGAGGCGCTGGAAGACCAGGTCCAAGGGGTTTACCGGGAGATTTTGAAAAGGGCCCCGGAACATGATTTCGAGCCCACCACCGACCGCGTGCGCGCCGCCGTGGACCTGCTGGGCGAGCCCCAACGCGCTTACCAGGTGATCCATGTGGCGGGCACCAATGGCAAGACCTCGACAGCGCGGATCACGGAATCACTGGTGCGGGCGCACGGGCTGCGTACGGGATTGTTTACTTCACCGCATCTGACTTCGGTGCGCGAGCGGATCGCCATTGACGGCCAGCCGATCAGCCGTGCCGATTTTCTGGACGCCTGGTCGTTGGTTTCCGCAGTGGTGGACCTGGTGGATCAAAGGTCGGTGGCGGCCGGCGGCCCCAAGATGAGCTTCTTCGAGGTGCTGACTGTGCTGGGGTTGGTGGCGTTCGCGGACGCTCCCGTCGACATGGCGATCATCGAGGTTGGCATGGGAGGGCGCTGGGACGCCACCAACGTGGTCCAATCATCGGTTCAAGTGATTACCCCGATCAGCCGTGACCATGAGCAATGGCTGGGCTCATCGCTAGAGGAGATCGCCGCGGAGAAGGCCGGGATCATCCGCACGCGAGCCGTTTTCGGCCGTCAGCCCCCGGCCGCGGCCAAGGTCCTAGAAGAAGCTGTGATTGACGCCGGCGCCACAGCCTATTGGCTGGGCCGGGATTTCGAGGTCCTTGGCCGCGAGCTGGCCGTGGGCGGCCAAGTGGTCCGTCTGCGCGGTCTGGCCGGCGAATATGAAGAGGTCCCATTGGGCATGTTCGGCGCCCATCAGGCGGACAACGCCGCTGTGGCCGCCGCCGCCGTCGAGTTGTTGATGTCCGATGCCGCCGATCCACTTCCCGGCGCCGCTTACCTTGAGGGTATGGCCAGCGCCGTTTCGCCCGGCCGCATCGAAGTCGTCAGTCAGTTGCCCACCGTGCTGGTGGACGCCGCCCACAACGTGGCCGGCGCCGAGGCCTTGGCCGACGCCGTCGACGAGGCTTTCCCCTTCCCCTTGATCGGCCTGATCGGCATCCTCGGCGACAAGGACGCGGAGGGCCTGCTGGGCGTGTTGGAGCCGGTGCTTCGCCAGGTCGTCGTCACCCGCTCGACCTCGCCCCGAGCTCTCGAACCGGAAGTGTTAGGGGAGGTGGCGCGCGAGGTGTTCGGCGCCGACCGCGTCGAAGTGGTCGAACGCCTTGATGACGCCCTGGTCCGGGCGATCGAGCTGGCCCAGATCGACTCCGGAAACTCGCCGGCGCCGCTCGCCACCGGCGTGCTGGCCACCGGCAGCGTCACCATCGCGGCAGAGGTTCGCATCCTGCTGGGCCGCGCGTCATAGACGCGGGCCAGTTCTGGGCTGTGAGACGATTGCATCTCCGGGATGCCTCCCTTTCCTGGTTCGATGCTGACTTCGACACTAACATTCTCCCAGGTCAGGAAGGCATTTCCCGGTTAAGGACGCCGTGACCGGCGAACCGGGATCGGTGGATCGAGGCTAAGAGACAAGGGCATGGTGACCGTATGCACAAGTACGAGCTTGTGCTGAAAGAGCTGTCGCAAATGGTTGACTCTCACGAGCCGGGGCACCGCCTGCCGGGGGAACGGGAGCTGGCCACGCGGTTCGGCGTCTCGGCCATGACAGTGCGGCGCGCACTGCAGATACTGCTCGATTCGGGGCGCGTCACCGCCACACCCGGGCGGGGCACATTTGTCGCAACACCACGAGTGTTCCGGTCCTTTGCCGCGATGGGCTTCACGGAACTGATGCGTGCGTCCGGCCGGGTGCCCACCACGCGGTGTATCTCCGCCGATGTCGGCTTTGCCGATCCGGCCGAATTGGCGCTGTTCGGTCTGGATGAGGGCGCCCGCGTCTATCATCTGCTGAGGCTGCGCCTCGGAGATGGCAAACCGCTGTCGATTGAGCGCGCCACGCTCCCAGCTGAACGGCTGCCGGGGCTGTTGGGGCATGATCTTGACGGCTCCCTGTATGAGATTCTGCGGGCCAAATACGGAGTCACAGTGACGCGCGGGCGCTTTGTGATCCAGGCGATGCTCCCCGATAAGCAAACTGCTGAGAGGCTGTCTATCCCAGAATCCACGCCATGCCTGGCAATCGAGACGTTTTCCCGCGCGGGGCCCCGCCAGGTCATTGAGCACACTCAGGCAATCAGCCGCGGCGACCTGTACTCGCTGACCTTCGAACCAGAATCAGACGAATCCCTAGCGGCCCCCAACCCCATTGCGCCCAGTGCCTAACCACTGCTGGCCCCGCTGGCACACTTCGATCCCTCCCGCCGCGTTAACGCCCATGGAGCCGGGTGCCACCAGGGAGCCCGTGACAGCCGACAACCCTTTCATGCTGGCCACAACGTCTGGCGGCCCTCGGTACTGGCCGTCATTTGCTCCAATTGACGCACAAACCGTGCGGTAATCCGGCCTGGATGGGTGATGGCCGTTCCGACGCAGACAGCGAACGCTCCAGCAGCGAACCCTTCGCGCATGTGTGCGGGAGTCTCAACGCGGCCCTCGAGCACCACTGGCACGGAACAGCGTTCGGCGATAGCTGAGACCAACTCAAAGTCTGGCCCGTCGATGAGTGGACGGGCGCCGGTGTAGCCGGACAGGGTGGTGCCGATCAGGTCGGCGCCGGCGTCTTCGGCCCGCCGCGCGTCATCGAGGCTGCCGCAATCGGCCATCACGGGCGCGTCGGCCTGCTGTTTGAAACGGCGGATCGTCTGTTCGAGGGTCAGCCCGTCGGGCCGCGTCCGGGATGTGCCGTCAAGCGCCACCACGTCGGCGCCAGCCTGGTAGACGGCCAGGGCATCGTCCAGGCCTGGAGTGATGAAGACGGGGGCGTCGCCGCGTTTCCACAGGCCAATGACAGGTATGGCAACGGTTTCACGGACCTGTGCGACCACTTCGGGCCCCTGGACACGCACAGCGGCGGCCCCACCCAGCGCCACCGAAGCCGCGACCTGCGTCATGGTGGCCGCGTGGTTCATGGGCTCACCGGGGTAGGCCTGACAGGAAACGATCAGGCCCCCCCGGAGCCGCTCAACACGTGAGTCCAATTCGCCGTACACTGGCATGCCGAACACCGCGCCTTCATCGGTGGTCATGGGCGCCAGGTAGGGCGGATAGAACTCGTCGAACTTTGGCGCGTAACGTCATTGCCATCGTCTCCCTTCGGCCCGGTTTACGAAATGCCCTAGGGTATGGGGCGTGGCCTAGGGAAATGCTAGTGTAGTGCCAGGAGTCTAGTCTGTCTAGGGGGCTCGCCGCAGTCCTGTCGGAGGGCTGCTCCACAGCTACCGGGAGGTTTCGCGAATCATGGTGGGCTACGTAATTGGGGCCGACGTCGGAGGTACCAAAACGGCATCGTGCGCCGTCACGCGGTCTGGCGAAGTGCTGGAACGGGTGACCGAACCGACGCCAAAGACCTCGGGCGCCGCAGTTGTAGACGTCTTGCTGCGCCAGTCGGCCGACCTGGCCGAGAGCCTTGGAGCACCACCATGCGCCCTAGGGATAAGTGCCACGGGCGCGATCGATCAGTCTACTGGCGTGATCGTGGCCGGGTCTGAAACCATTCCCGGTTGGGTGGGGCTCGACCTGACCGCGGCGCTGCGCCCAACCGGGATCGAGCACATCGCGGTGGACAACGATCTCAACGCTTACGCCATCGGGGAGCACTGGCTTGGGGCCGCGCGGGCGCCCGGCCCTGTTCTGGTTGTCGCTGTGGGCACCGGTGTAGGCGCGGCGCTGCTGCTGGACGGCCAGCCGTACCGGGGCGCCCACAACATGGCCGGCGAGATTGCCCACATTCCGGTAGCTGAAGCGACTGGTTTCATCTGCCCCTGCGGGCGGCCCGGCCACGTCGAGGCCGTCGCTTCCGGGCCAGGTGTGGCCGTGACCTACGCCGCCGCCACCGGCGGAGCGCAGCCCGTGACCGGGAAACAGGTGGTGGAACTCATGAACCGGGGCGATCCGGTGGCGCGGGCCTGCGTTCAACGGGCGGGGCGCGCGCTGGGTTCGGCCCTGACCTGTGTTGCGACCACCATCGACCCAGAGCTTGTGGTCATTGGCGGGGGATTCTCCGCCGCTGGAAGTGTCTGGTTCGGCTCGTGCGTCGGGGTGCTCCGCGAAGAACTCCTCGAGCCGCTGGCTCACCTGGATGTTCGCCTCGGAACGCTAGGGCCTGATGCCCCACTTCTTGGCGCCGCCAAACAAGCGTGGTCCCTGGTGGCGGAATAGCTCCGCTCGGGGAGCAGGTGGGCTGTACCAGGCCGGCTCACTGGCCACCCGATGGTGCGCTAGGCGACGATTCGGCGAGAATGTGTCACTTAACCGGGTGGCGGCCTGCGCGAGTGCGGGGTCCGGCGTGCGAGCAAGATGGGCGGACGCGGTTGGCCGAGAACCGCAGGCCTGCGTCGCTTTGCGTACCTTGCGGAATCAACACAATCACCGTCCCCTTGCGGAATCAGCACAATCACCGTCCCCTTGCGTACCGTCCCCCGCGTATGGACGTGGTCGGAAACCAGCGCCTGAGCGGGCGGGGGCCGGGCTAGAGGCTGGGCAGGGAGCCGGCCAGGGAGGCCTCGGCCGGCTGGTCGTTGGCGGGAATCGGATCGCCGCCGGCGCCCCGGCGCCGCGACCAGATCGCTTTCCGGATCAGATCGGCCGGGATGATCGTCAACGCACAGCCCAGGACCACCAGCCATTGAGTTAGGCCAAGGCCATGCGAATCAAACACTTGTCCGCCTAAGTACACCAGGGCGACTTGGACCACCACAATGGTGGCGATAACCCGCAAGAAGCCGCGATTCTCACCGATATGGTCGAACAAATTGAGCGACTCTGTGCGGGCGTTGAACGAATTCGCCACCGCGATGAACACGAAGAACGCGAAGTAGGCGGCGGCCAGGAACGCGCTCCCCGAGAAGACGTACCACAACGAGATGCCGAAGGTGACCGCCGCCCCGACGCCAATGGCGCTCCACATATAGGAGCTGACAATCGGCGCGTCGCGCTTGATCGGCTTCTCATCCATGAAGCGGCTCAGCGCCGGTTCGCCGCCAAACGCCAAAGCCGCCAACGTGTCCATGACCAGGTTGACCCAAAGCATTTGCGTGATCGTCAACGGCGGCGTGTGGCCGAACAGCGGAGCGCAGAAGCATATGGCCACGGCCGAAATATTGATCGTCAGCTGGAAGATGATGAACTTCCGGATGGTCTTGAAAATGGTCCGCCCATAAAGGATTGCCCGGTCGATCGAAGAGAAATTGTCGTCCAGGATGACGATGTCGCCGGCCTCTTTGGCCACCTCGGTCCCGCTGCCCATGGCGAAGCCGACATCGGCCTTCTTCAACGCCGGCGAGTCATTCACGCCGTCGCCGGTCATCCCCACCACCAGGTTCAGCTCCTGCGACAAAGCGACCAGGCGGCTCTTGTCGCTCGGCAACGCCCGCGAGATCACCCGCAGGCGCGGCAGCACGTCCTTGACCGCCTCATCGGTCATCTCGCGCAGCTCCCGCGAGGTCAGGGTCACCGGGTCCGGCCGGTCAAACAGACCCGCCTCGTCGGCGATCGCCTCGGCGGTGTCTTTGCGGTCACCAGTGATCATCACGACCTGGACGCCGGCGCGCTGCACCTCGGCGATCGCAGCCACCGATTCGGGTCGGATCTCGTCCCGGATGCCCAGCACGCCGACCAGGATCAGGTCTTTCTCGCCCGCCAGGCCGTCTGCGGCCAGCGGCTCGTCGCTGACGGCCACCGCCAGGACGCGCATCGCCCGTTCGGCCAGGACGTCGATTTCACGTCCGATGCCGTCTGCTTGGGCCGCGTCCAGCGGTTCGATCGCGCCGGTCTCGGTAAAGCGCCGCGAACACCGTTTCAGGATCGCCTCCGGCGCTCCCTTGATCAGGGTCCAATCGTGGGTTCCCACCACTTGGGTGGCGGAGTACTTGGCGGCGCTGTTGAACGGAATGGCCGCGACTATTCTCGCATCGGCCGGGGCCAGCCGCTGGTAGTCGACAAACCTCAAGACAGCCCGATCGGTGGAGTTCCCGCCGACGAATTCTGGTTTTGCCGGGTCGCCGGTCATGACGGCGGCGCTGTTTTGGGTCAGGGCGAAACCGAGGATTTGCGCCAGCGGCTCCGGGATTTCCGCGAAGGTGGCGCGGGGCCGGCTCGGGTCGTTGATGAACACCACCGTCTCCAACGCGCCCTTGGTGATGGTGCCCGTCTTGTCGGAGAACAACACGTTCAGGCTGCCGGCCGTTTCGATGCCGGCTATCTTCCGCACCAGCACGTTGTCTTTGAGCATTTTGTCCATGTTCAACGCGGAGACAATCGCGATCATCAACGGCAGCCCCTCGGGGACCGCCACCACGATGATGATGACGGCCAGGATGAGGGCGTTCACCGTCAGCTTGGCCAGGCCGGCGGGGTCGCTTGTGACCGAATCGACAATCGCTTGCCAGACGAAGTGGTTCTCAACCACCAGGCCGCGGAACATAAAGGCGACGGCGATCAAGATGCCGCCGATGTAGCCGAACCGGCTGATTCCTTTGGCCAGATCCGACAGCTTGACCTTGAGCGGCGAATCGCGGCTGTCGGTGGTCGCGAGTTCGGCGGCGATCCCGCCGTAGACGCTGGCGTTGCCGACCGTGCCAACCACCATCCGCGCGTCCCCGGAAAGGACCACGCTGCCCCGGTAGACGCTGGAGGCGTCCAGGAAGTCCGGCTCTTCGGGCGCCTCCGGCGCCGCAGTCTTGGTGACTTCCTGGCTTTCGCCGTTGAGCGCCGACTGGTCCAGAGTGATTTCCCCGGCCGCCACCCAGCCATCGGCCGGCACCTTGTCCCCGGTCTGCAACAGCACCACGTCTGCGACCACCAACTGGTCTATGGGCAGTTCGACCAAACGGCCATCACGCCAGGTCTTGGCGCTGATCCGGGACGCTTCCTCCTGCAGTTTCACAAAAGCGTTCTCGTTGCGGTACTCCGAGAGAGTCGAGACCATTGTGGCCACGATCACCGCTGCGGCGATCCCAACGCTCTCATACCATTCGGCTTCGCCCATGAACGCGAATACGACGTTGATGGCCAACGCCACCAAGAGGATCTTGATCATCGGGTCGCCCAGGTTGCCGAGCAACTTGGACCAGAAGCTCTGGGTCGAGCGTTCACTTAGCGCATTGGAGCCGTGGGCGGCGCGCGACGCCTCGGCTTGTTCCGACGTCAATCCCGCCAATTGATTTGCCATGTTGCCGCCAATTGTATCCGGCGGGCTTCGCTGGCGAAGCCGTGCTCTGGGGTCAGGCGCCGCCGCCGCGCCGGCGCCAGCCGCCCGCCCCCGTCGGCCCCTTCATTTCTCCGTTTCGCCGGCCGTTTGGCCGACTGTTTGGCCGACTGTTTGGCCGACTGTTTGGCCGACTGTTTGGCCGACTGTTTGGCCGACCGTTTCGGGAGCCGTTTGGCCGTCCCCTTGGTCAGCTTCGGGCGCCAACCCGGTCGGTTCGCCGTGCTTCTGCTCCATAGCCGCCATGAGGAGGACACGTTTCTCCGCCACGTAGTCCATCACGGCGAACAAGGTGCCGGAGACAATGAAAGTGACGTGCAACGCTATCCGCCAAATTTCGCGGTCCGGGTCGAAGCCCTCCTCACCATGGCCACCGGCGCGGATGAAATCTTGCAGCAACTCGATCAATGAGATGGCCACGACCGAGCCCAGGATCTTGATCTTGAGGCCGCTGAAGTCCAGCGTGCCCATCCAGGCCGGGCGGTCCTCATGGTCTTTGGCCGGATCGATCTTGGAGACGAAGTTCTCATAGCCCGAGAAGATCACGATCAACAGCAGGTTGCCCAGCAGCGCCAGGTCGATCAGGTTCAAGATCGCCGTGGCGAGCTCGTCCAAGGTCATGTTGGCGAAGTCTGGGATCTGATCGACCAGTTGGACCACGAAGTTGACCACCACTCCGAGCAGCGCCAAACAGAGCCCCAGAAAGACCGGCGCCAACAGCCAGCGGGTCGCGAAAATGGTTGACTCTGTGGCCGATTCCAGGAAGTCGCGGAACTTCCGGATGCGGCTTAGGTCTTCTTCTGGCTCGTCATGTTCGAGGGACATCGCGGGGAATCCTCCAGGGACAGGGTTTGCGAACCGGCGTTGAACGTGTCCGGGCCAGCCTACAGCCCTATGTCAGCGCCAGCGCCGTCGGGTGCTCAAGCTTGACTGCGGCAGTGGCGGAGGTTCGCTAGACCGGCCAGGCGGCCGCAACCGCGCGCCAACCTGACGCTGGGCGCTTGGCGGCGCCCAGACGGAAAAGAGGTTCCGCCGGGCGGAACGGGTGCGAACCCCGGGATCACCTGCCGGTTTCCCGGCCCGCCCGGCGGAAGTCGGGGTGGGGCCGGTTAGTTCATTCGCCCGCCATGGCCGGGATCTCGTAGGCGCGCTCGGCGTGGACGGAGATGTCCAGGCCCTCTTCCTCGTCCTCGGTGGTGACGCGGATGCCGATGGTCTTCTTCAGAACCATGGCGATGATCCACGTGACCACGAAGGAGTACGCGATCACCGCTATGGCGGCCACGGCCTGTTTGCCCAGCAACGCCAGTCCGCCGCCGAAGAGCAACCCGGTGCCCGCGTTGGGCGCGTCCGGCACCGCCAGGAAGCCGATCAACAGGGTTCCCAGAATGCCGCCGACGAAGTGGATGCCGACCACGTCCAGAGAATCGTCGTAGCCCAGTTTGCGCTTCCAGGTCACAGCAATGGCGCAGACCACGCCGGCGGCGACGCCGATGATCATGGCCCCGATCCCGTTGACGGCGCCGCAGGCGGGCGTGATGGCCACCAGACCGGCCACCATCCCCGACGCGGCGCCTAGCGCGGTCGAGTGCTTGTCGCGAATGCGCTCGAAACCCATCCATCCCAGGGTCGCCGCGGCGGTTGCCAGCAGCGTGTTGGTCAGGGCCACGCCGGCGTTGTTGCCGGACGCCAGGGCCGAACCGGCGTTGAACCCGTACCAGCCAACCCACAGCAGTCCCGCCCCCAGCAGCACCAAGGGCAGCGAATGCGGTCGCGGCGGGCGTTTGAAAGAGCGGCGCTGGCCCAGGACTAGGACCAGGGCCAGCGCGGCGGCGCCGGAGTTGATGTGGACCGCCGTGCCGCCGGCGAAGTCGATAGCCTGCAATTTGTTGGCGATCCAACCGCCCACATAACCGGTCTCGGGGTTGTCGAAGGCGAAGACCCAGTGGCACACCGGGGCGTAGACCAGCACGGACCACAACGCGGCGAAAGCCATCCAGGCCCCGAATTTCATCCTGTCGGCCGCGCCACCAGCTATGATTCCCGTGGTCAGGGCGCAGAAGATGCCCATGAACCCGACCAGCAGCATGGGCGGCAGGCCGTTTGGATCGGGCGCCAGCATGCCTCGCATGCCGATGAACTCGGTCACGTTGCCCAAGAGGCCGCCGCCGCCGTAGGAATTGCCGAACGCCATCGAGTAACCAATCAGGGACCAAACGACCATCACCACGCAGAAGCCGCCCATCACCATCATCAACATGTTCAAGCTGGTCTTGAACCCGGTCATGCCGCCGTAGTAGAAGGCCAGACCGGGCATCATCAGGGTCACCAGCGCTGTGCTGGTCAAAATCCAAGCAGTGTCGCCAGCGAGTATTCCGGCATCCATGAACGTCCCTCCTCAATTGTCAGGGGTGAACATAAGGACTCCCGCGTCACCCATGCTCCGACGGGAAAACGCGCGCCACGAAAACGTCGGCGCACCGGGGGGTAAAACCACCGTTTCAGTCAGGTTAATTCCGACCTTTGGCTGTAACACAGGTGCCGTATGGTTCAATGAGTGGTCTACTGTTGGGGCTCGTCGTTGCCGCTCAGTGGACCGCCAATAACGGCCGACTAGCCGGCCCCTAGACCGTCACGCCAAGCCAGAGGAGCACGCCATGACCTTCGTCGTCGCACCGGAACGCCACCGGCCGCCAACGCCCGCCCCAAGCCGAGCCGCTCAGCCCGACTTGACCAAGCTCGCCAGCCGAGACGGCGTCGAGTTCATCATGGCGACCTTCACCACCATGACCGGTCGGCCCTGCTCCAAGCTGGTGCCAGTTTGCGCGGCCGGCGACCTCGAGGCCGGCAAGATGGGTTTCGCCGGTTTCGCGGCCGGCGCGATCGGCCAAGAGCCGGGCGACGGCGACCTGGTGGTGATACCCGATCTCAGCTCCTACACGCCGCTGCACTTCATCAAGCGCGGCCTGGCCATGGTCCATTGCGATCCGCAGTTGGACGGCCAACCCCACCCCTTCGCGCCCCGGCAGATCTTGCGCGCCCAATTGGCCCGGGCGGCGTCCTTGGGATTGCAACTCAAGGTCGGGGCCGAAATCGAGTATTTCCTGGTCGAAAAAGGCGCGGACTGGAACATTCAGGTGGCCGACGACACCGACACCGCCCTGCAGCCCTGCTACGACGCCCGCGGCCTGATTCGCCAGTTCGACCATCTGACGGACGTGTCAAGAGCCATGGAGTCGCTGGGCTGGCAACCCTACGCTTCCGACCACGAAGACGCCAACGGCCAGTTCGAGCAGAACTTCGCCTACGCGGACGCCCTGGTCACGGCAGATCGCGTGATCACCGCGCGCTACATCATTCGGATGCTGGCGGAGAAGCGGGGCATGACCGCCACCTTCATGCCCAAGCCCTTCATTGACCGGACCGGCAACGGCCTGCATCTGCACATGTCGCTGTGGGACGCCTACGGCGAGGGCCTCTTCCCTGGCGAAGCCGCCGCCGACAATCCCTACGCCCTGTCCCCCACCGCTCTGGGCTATGTGGCCGGCCTGCTCGACCACGCGCCCGGCCTGATGGCCGTGCTCAACCCCACCGTCAACTCTTACAAGCGCACGGCGGCCCTGTCGACGGCATCGGGCGCGACCTGGACGCCAAGGTACGCCTCCTACGGCGGCGACGACCGCGGCGTGATGGTCCGGGTGCCGGACAACCAGAGGGTCGAGATCCGCGTCGGCGACGGCTCGGCCTGCTCCTACCTGGCGATGGCCGCCTGCCTGGGCGCGGGCCTGGACGGGATCGAGCGTCAGGCCCACCCCGGCCCGGCGGGGGCCCAGCACCACGAGGGGCGCCCCGCCTTGGCCCGCACCTTGATGGACGCTGTCGAAGCCTTTGAGGACGATGCCGCCGTCAGAGCCGTGTTCGATTCGGTCGACCCAGCGGCGGGGGTTTCGGACTACTACGCCGCCCTGAAGCGCAACGAGTTCTATTCCTGGCATGACGCCATCTCGATCTGGGAGATCGAGCGGTACTTGACCGCATAGTTTCTCCATAGTACTCTCTGATTCAGCGCAGGAAACCCAGCCGTAGCTATATTGAGGAGGTCAGAATGTGCGGCATCGCCGGACTTCATTTCCGCAACCCGTCCCTCTACCCGCGCCTGGGCGAATTGCTCGGTTCAATGCTGCAAAAGGCCGCCGGGCGCGGCAACGACTCCGCCGGCGTTGGCCTTTACGCTGATCCGGGCACTATCCCGCCGGGTCAATCGACCATCTGCCTGTTACTGGCCGGCGCCACGGCCGGGGACGAATCGACCAGCCCGGCGGCCAGGGCGGCCACAGCGGCGACAGCCGCCCGCGCCGTGGAAAGCGCCGATCCCGGCCTGGGGGCCATCACCGCGGCCGCCTTCGGCCAAACCCTGGTCCTGACCGCCCAGGCGTCCGGCTCCGTCCTGGCCGCGGCGGCTCGTGTCGCCCTGCCCCACGCCAAGATCATCTCGCAGGGCCAGGCGCTCACAGTTCTCAAAGGCGTCGGCGAACCGACCGCCCTGGCCCAAGAATGGCGCTTGGCCGACCGCGGCGGCTGGCAGGGAGTGGCACACACCCGCATGGCTACCGAGTCAGCGGTGACGCCAGGCGGATCGCATCCCTTCTCGGTCGGCCCGGACCAGTGCCTGGTCCACAACGGCTCCTTCTCCAACCACGAGGCCATTCGCAAGAGCCTGATCACGCAGGGCGTCCGCTTCGACTCCCTCAACGACACCGAGGTCGGCGCCCGATTCGTGGCCGGACGATTGGCCGAAGGCGCCTCCATGGCCCAGGCGCTGACTGACTTGACTCGCACCTTCGACGGCTTCTACACCCTGCTGGTGTCATCAGCCACAGCCTTCGCGGTGGTCCGCGACGCGATCGCGTGCAAACCGGCGATCATCGCCGAAACCCCCGATCTGGTGGCGGTCGCCAGCGAGTACCGCTACCTGACCGACCTGCCCGGCATTGAAACCGCTCGTCTCTTCGAGCCTGATCCAGAAGTGGTGTACGTATGGGAACGATCCTCGCCAACCAGTCCACTCGCGTCGACCTTAGGGACCAGTCGGTCCGGGAATTGAATCAGGCCCTGCACCGGGCGGCGCCGGGCAGCGCTTGGGAGGTGGCCCATCCCGACGGCCGGCACGCCATCGCCGTGGGGCTGACCGAGCCGATCAGCGTGCGAATCAGCGGACCCGTCGGCTACTTCGCCGCTGGCATGAACGAGCAGGCCACAGTCGAAATCGCCGGCAACGCCGGGGTCGGGGTGGCCGAGAACATGATGTCCGGCCGGGTCCATGTGACCGGCAGCGCCTCCCAATCGGCGGGCGCCACCGCCCACGGCGGCCTCCTGGTCATTGACGGGGACGCGGCGGCTCGCTGCGGCATTTCGATGAAGGGCGTCGACATTGTGGTGGGCGGCAACGTGGGCCATATGTCCGCGTTCATGGCCCAAGCCGGCGCGCTGGTGGTCTGCGGCAACGCCGGCGACGGGCTGGGCGATTCGATTTATGAGGCCCACATCTACGTCCAGGGGAACGTGGGCGCCCTGGGGGCGGATTGCGTCGAAAAACAGATGCGACCTGAGCACCTCGAAGAACTGGCCGGGCTGCTCGCCGCCGCCGGCCGGTCTGAGCGCCCGGACCAGTTCAGACGCTATGGCTCCGCCCG
Organism: Bifidobacteriaceae bacterium; assembly: GCA_031270825.1. Taxonomy (GTDB): domain Bacteria; phylum Actinomycetota; class Actinomycetes; order Actinomycetales; family WQXJ01; genus JAIRTF01. The sequence continues at coordinate 14,833 of JAISXH010000061.1, read as the reverse complement.
CCAGCTATACAACTTTCACGTCGACAACGCTTTCGCTTACTAAGAGACGCCTCCTAAGGAGCTCGAGATGACCACGATCACCACCGCCGGCCTGGGCGGCCACGCCGCCGGCACCTCCCCCGCCGCCGGCACCTCCCCCGCCACCGGGACCGCCCCCGCCACCCACGGAGACCAGGCCGCCTTAGACAGACCGGCCGGCGATCCGGCCGCGCTGGGCCTGCGCGAAAACGCCACCTTCGACCGGACCACCATCGCGGCGATCCGCCACGCGGCCCAGACCGGTCTTTACGACATCCGCGGCGGCGGCGCCAAACGCAAGTTGCCGCACTTCGACGATCTGCTCTTCTTGGGCGCGTCCATGTCCCGCTATCCCCTTGAGGGCTACCGCGAGCGCTGCGACACCGACGTGGTCATAGGCGCCCGTCACGCCCTTCAGCCGATCCATTTGAAGACTCCCGTGACCATAGCGGGCATGAGCTTCGGCTCCCTGTCCGGGCAGGCCAAAGAGGCCCTCGGCCGCGGCGCCTCCGAAGTCGGCACCTCCACCACCACCGGCGACGGCGGCATGACCGAGGAGGAGCGCGGCCATTCGCAGACCCTGGTCTATCAGTACCTGCCGTCGCGTTACGGCATGAACCCGAAGCATCTGCGGATGGCGGACGCCATCGAAGTGGTGCTGGGCCAAGGGGCCAAGCCCGGCGGCGGCGGGATGCTGCTGGGCCAGAAGATCACCGAACGGGTGGCGGCAATGCGCACGCTGCCGATCGGCATTGACCAGCGCTCGGCCTGCCGCCATCCCGATTGGACCGGGCCGGACGATCTCAGGATCAAGATCGAAGAACTGCGCGAAATCACCGACTGGATGAAGCCGATCTACGTCAAGATAGGCGCCTCGCGGCCCTATTACGACGTGGCCCTGGCCATCAAAGCCGGCGCCGACGCGGTGGTGTTAGACGGCATGCAAGGCGGCACCGCCGCCACCCAGGACGTGTTCATCGAGCATGTCGGCATTCCCACTCTGGCCGCCATCCCCCAGGCGGTCGACGCCCTCCAAGAGGCTGGTCTGCACCGGCAGGTTCAGTTGATCGTGTCCGGCGGAATCCGTTCTGGCGCCGACGTCGCCAAGGCGCTGGCCCTGGGCGCCGACGCCGTCTCAATCGGCACCGCCGCTCTGATCGCCTTGGGCGACAACGATCCCGCCCTCGAGAGCGAGTACCGCAAGCTCGGCTCGGCCGCCGGTTACTACGACGATTGGCAAGCTGGACAAGACCCCGCTGGAATCACCACCCAGGATCCTGAGTTGTCGAAGCGCCTGGACCCGGTGGCGGCCGGGCACCGGCTGGCCAATCTGCTCCGGGTGATGACCATGGAAGCCCAGATCATTGCCCGCGCCTGCGGCAAAGCCCATCTATTGCACCTCGAACCAGAGGATCTGGTCGCCTTGACGATCGAGGCGGCGGCCATGACCAGGCGGCCGCTGGCCGGAACCGACTGGATTCCCGGAGCCCAGGGGACCCCTGCGACCAGCGCCGTCGTTGGAGCCAACGCCTGACCGGGGACGCGTAAACAGATGATCGGATTCGCCGTGGCCGGATTGGCCGCAACGGCCGTCGGCTGGACGGTGTTGGGCTGGCGGGTGACGCAGTTCGCCCGCCAGTTCGCCGCTGGCGCGCCCGAACCGGCCGGCTCGCGGCGTAACCAGCCGTGGCGGCGCAGCGCCGCCATGATGCGCGAATTCCTCTTCCACAAGCGGCTGGCCCGCAAGCCCGTGGTGGCGCTGGCGCACTGGTTGACCATGGTTTCCTTCCTGGTCTTGGTGGCGACGCTGGCCCAGGCCACCGGGCAGTTGTTCGACCCCCATTTCGACTTGCCGGTGATTGGCAAATGGGCGCCGTGGAATTGGCTGACCGAGTTCTTCGCCTGGGCCGGTTTGGCCGGCATCCTGGTGTTGATGGCGGTTCGGCTGCGAGCTTCCCGCCGCTCGCTGGGACGGTCCTCGCGCTTCTTCGGCTCGCACCAGTGGCGCGCCCGCTACATCGAGGCCACCATCTTGGCGGTCGTGGTGCTGGTGCTGTGGCTGCGCGGTCTGGAGGCTTTGGCGCCGGGTCAGGATCAGGCCGTCCGGTTCGCCACCAGCGCTTGGATTGGACGCCTTTACGGCGAAGACTTGTCCGATGCCGCCGTCAGAGTTTGGATTTCCGCCCTCGCCTTGGCCAAGCTGCTGGTGAGCTACGCCTGGATGGTCGTGGTCGGTCTGACCCCAACCATGGGGGTCGCCTGGCACCGCTTCTTGGCTTTCCCGAACCTGTGGACTTCCCGCAACCCCGACGGCTCGCCCGCTTTGGGCGCCCTGCCCGGCCTGGTGGTGGACGGCCAGGCGGTAGACCTGGAAGACCCCGAACTGGACGAATCGGTCTTCGAACGCTTGGGCGCCGCGACGGTGGCCGATCTGACCTGGCGCGACCGCCTGGCTCTGGCCACCTGCACCGAATGCGGGCGCTGCCAAGAGGTCTGCCCGGCCTGGGCGACCGACAAGCCGCTCAGCCCGAAACTGCTGGTCGGAACCCTCCGGGACCATGTTTTCGGGGCATCGGCAGACCGGCTGACGGTCGGGGTGGCCAGGCCCGTAACACCCGCAGGGGACGCGGCTGGCGACGACGGACTGGCGCAGCCCGCGGCGATCGGATCGCCCGCCCAGCTCACGCAGGGCGCCCCGCTGGTGGGCGATGCTCCTTGGGCGGTCAGCGCCGAAGCGCTGTGGGCCTGCACCACCTGCGGGGCCTGCGTCGACGCCTGCCCGGTGGGGGTGGAGCAGCTAGACCTGGTGGTCGAGTTGCGCCGCCACCAGGTGATGGTGGCGGGTGAGTTCCCGTCCGAGTTGGCCACCGCTTTCCGCAACTTGGAACGCCGCAAGAACCCCTGGGGCATGTTGGCCAAGAAGCGCCTCGACTGGACCAAGGGGCTCGACTTCCCGGTGCCGGTGTTGGGCCAGGACGTCGAATCGCTGGACCAAGTCGACTACCTCTATTGGGTTGGCTGCGCGGGCGCTTTCGATGATCGCGGCCAGGCCACGGCCAGAGCCTTGGCCACCTTGCTGCACCAGGCCGGGGTCAGCTTCGCGGTGCTGGGCGCCAATGAATGCTGTACCGGCGATCCAGCCCGCCGGACCGGCAACGAATCCCTCTTCGCCTCGCTGGCCAGCGACAATGTCCAAACACTGAACCAGGCTGGCGCCACCCGGATCGTGGTCACCTGCGCTCATTGTCTGAATTCGCTGGCCAACGAATACGGCCCCTTCGGCGGCCGCTACCAGGTGGTGCACCACACCGAATTGCTGGCCCAACTGGTGGCCGAAGGCAAGTTGCGCCCCCAAACCACGCCGGACGGCATCGGCGGCCAAGTCACCTACCAAGACCCCTGCTACCTGGCCCGGCACAACAACCAAATCGCGGCCCCACGCCGCATCCTGAATGCCATTCCGGGACTGAAACTGGTCGAGCTGACGCCGTCCGGCCGGGCCACCAGTTGTTGCGGCGCCGGCGGCGGCCGGATGTGGCTGGAAGAGCCCGGACGGCGCGTCAACGCCCGTCGCTTCGACCAGGCGGCCGTCACCGGCGCCGGGGTCCTCGCCACCGCTTGTCCCTTCTGCAACGTCATGATGGCCGATGCCGCCGCCGCCGTTGCCGCGCCCATCCCGGTTCGCGACGTGGCGCAGCTACTCCTGGACGCGCTCCCGTCCGCGTCCCCGAAGGAAACCATTCCAACCGAGGTCCAAGTCAGCGAGGAGTCACAGTGAAGATAATCGTGCTGGTCAAATACGTCCCAGACATTGAGGCCGGGTACCGGTTCAACTCCGCCAGGAGGTTGGACCGCACCGGTGAGGGCCTGCTCAACCAGTTGGACGAATATCCCCTCGAGGAGGCCCGCCGTTTGGCGCTCGAACTGGGCGCGGAGGTTGTCGCCCTGACCATGGGGCCGGATGAGGCCGAAGAAGCGGCCCGTCGAGCCCTGCAGATGGGAGCCGATCGTGCCGTCCACGTCTTGGACGACGCGCTGGAGGGTTCCGACGCGGTGGCCACGTCGCTGGTGCTGGCGGCGGCGATCGGCGCCCTCGGCGGCGCCGACCTGATCCTCTGCGGTGCCGGATCGGCCGATTCAACAACCTCCCTGATCCCCGTCCAGCTGGCCGCCCGGCTCCAGATTCCCGCATTGACCGGTGCGGCCAGCTTGACGGTCTCTAATCAAGTGGCCACCATTCGACGCGACCAAGACACCCGTTCGCTCGAGTTGACCGCGCCGTTGCCAGCACTGGTGTCGGTGACGGATAAGGCCAATGAGCCCGCCTATCCCTCGGCCAAGGCGGTGATGCTGGCCCGCAAGAAGCCAGTCGCAGTCCTGGACCTGGAAGAACTCGAAGTGGACCCGGCGGCCGTGGGCCCCGGCGCCGCCAAGGTCACCGTGATGGAGATAGAGCCGGTGCCGCCCAGGGCGGGCGGCCAGGTGCTCGAAGCCGACTCAGATGACGTGGTGGCGGCTTTCGTGTCCCTGCTGCAAGCCAACGCCTTGATCTGAACCCACCGAACTACTAAGCGAAATGAGGAATCATGTCTGAGATTTTGACTTTGCTGGATGATCCGGCGGCCGATCAGGAACGGTTGGCCCTAGCCGGGACGCTGGGTGTGGCGGTGGGCGTGCGCGTGGTCGGTGGCGCCGAGTTGATCGCCCGGCCGGGAACTGTCGCCCGGGCCCTGGCCCACCTGGTGGCGGACCGCCCGGTCGCCGCCGTCATCTTGCCCGCCGGCCTGTTTGGCGCTGAAGTCGGTTCGCTGCTGGCGCTGGTTTTGGGTTCGGCCGTGATCACCGATGTGATCGCGATCGGGCGGGACCTGACCGCCACCAAGGCGATCATGGCCGGCACCGCCCGGTCGCGCGCCCGCGTCAGCGCCAGCCCGGCCATCTTCACGGTCCAGGCCGGAATTGACGTTGCGCCTTCGGGCGCCCCGGCCGAAGTGGTGGAGATCGCGCCAGATTCGGCCGAGATCAGCGAAGCCCGAGTGGAAGTCAAGGGCGTGGCCGAACGGACGGCGCTGGGTAACCGGCCGGACCTGCTCTCCGCCAACATCATTGTCTCGGCCGGGCGAGGGGCCGGCCCGGACCTGAGCGCGATCGAGGAGCTGGCGGACGCTTTGGGCGCGGCCGTGGGAGGTTCGCGAGCGGCCGTCGACGCGGGCTGGGTTGACCCATCGCTGCAGGTGGGCCAGACGGGCAAGACTGTTTCCCCGAAGCTGTATGTGGCCGCGGGCATCTCCGGCGCGATCCAACATCAGGCCGGCATGCGCGGGTCCGCCTTGATCGTGGCCGTCAACGAAGACCCGGACGCGCCCATCTTCGAGGTAGCCGACCTGGGCATTGTCGGCGATCTGGCGGAAGTCTTGCCGGCCGCGGCCGCCGCCGTGCGAGGACTGTGACCGGACCGACCTGACCTAATGGAGGGAAGACGAATCATGACCAAGACAGCCGACGCGATTGTGATCGGGGCCGGCATAGTCGGCGCTTCCACGGCCTACCAGCTGGCCCGGACCGGACGCCGGGTGGCGCTGGTGGACCAGGGCGCCGGCGCGGGCTATGGCTCGTCCAGTGCCTCCAGCGGGATCATCCGCTTCGAATACACCTTGCCGACCTCCGTCGTTGTCGCCTGGGAGGCCTCCCATATGTGGGCTGACCTGCGCTCATATCTTCAAGCCCCAGCGGGCGAGGAACTGGCTGAGTTTCACCGCAACGGCAAGATCATGCTCGACTGCCCGGCCTTTCCCAGGGCGGCCTTGCGCGCCCATTTCGACGCCTTGGGGATCGAATACGAAGAGTGGGACGCTGACGAATTGGAGCGCCGGATCGGCGGGATCGACGCCGGCAAGTTCTATCCGCCCAAGCCGATCGACTCGGATTCGTTCTGGGATGATCCCCACGGCCGTTTGGGCGCCGTCTACACCCCACAGGCGGGATTCATTGACGATCCGCGCCTGGCCTGCGAGAACTTCGCCAATGCGGCCCGGCGGGCGGGCGCTGAGACGCTCTACCGAACCGAGGTCACGGCGATCACCCCAGTGGCGGGAACTCCGGACAGCGCCGGCCCAGCCGGCGCCACGACCTGGCGGGTCGACACCAACACCGGCGCGGTGCTCGAAGCGCCGCTGCTGGTCAACGCCGCCGGTCCGTGGTCGCCTGAGGTCAACGCCCTGGCCGGCGTGGGCGCGGAGTTCGCCATCACAACGCGCCCGCTGCGCCAGGAGGTGCACGCCGTGCCCGCCCCGGCCGGATTCAATCCGACCGGTTCGATTGGACCGTGCGTGGCTGATCAAGACTTGGGCTATTACTTGCGCCCGGAGCCGTCGGGGTCGCTGGTGATCGGTGGGACGGAGCCGGAATGCGATCAACTCGAATGGGTGACCGGTCCGCTGGCTGAAGTCAATATGAACCGCACCGCCGAGTTGTTCGACAAGCAGGTCACCCGCGCCGGGCGCCGTTTCCCCGCCCTGGCCATCCCGCCGCGACCGGCCGGCGTGGTCGGCATCTACGACGTGGCCACCGACTGGACGCCCATCTATGACAAGACCGCCGCCACCGGCTTCTTCGTCGCCATCGGCACCTCTGGCAATCAGTTCAAGAACGGCCCCATCATCGGAGAGTTCATGGCGGCGATCATCGCGGCGACGGATGCGGGGGCCGATCACGACACTGTTCCGGTCCAATACTCCGGGCGCGTCTCCGGCCGCTCGGTCGACTTGGGGTTCTATTCGCGCCTGCGGGCGCCGGCGGCCAATTCAGGCACGGTCGCGGGCTGATCGGTCGATGCCCGGCCGGGCGACACGGGGGGAATGTGGCGGGTGCCGCCCGGCTTGCGCTGGCCTCAATGTTCTTGATCTTCGTTGTCCATCCTAAGCAGGTGTTGGTTGAAAAATCAGTCATTCACTTGTAAAGAAACAGAATCCTGGCGCGGCCGGGTTTGACGCGAATCTTCGAGGCGCGCGCTGACGTGATCGGCCACCGCCGAGGGGTCCTCGTGCTCCCAGAAACGCAGGACGGTCCAACCGGCCTGCTCCAGGGTTTGGCCGGCGCGGGAGTCGCGGGCGGTGTTGCGAACGATCTTGTCCCGCCAGTAGTCGGTGTGTGTCTTGGGCAGCCGGTGGTGCTGGGGGCAGCCGTGCCAGAAGCACCCGTCAATGAACACGGCCACCCGCTGGCCCGGGAAGGCGATGTCCACCGTCAACCGTTCGCCTTTGACCGCCTTGAAGGCAACCCGGTACCGCAGCCCACGAGCGAATAAGAGTTTGCGAACAGCGATCTCCGGCCCGGTGTCGCGGCTGCGGTTAGCCTGCATCGACCGTCGGGTGGCCGCCGATGACGCCCATGACGCCGGCGCTCCACCGCCAGTCCCCACGCCGGGTTCGCCAGGTTCATTGGTTTCGCCTGGTTCGCCCGGGGGCCCTGGTTCGCCCGGTCCGTCCGGTTCCCCGGGTTCGCGCGGTTGGCCTATTTCGCTGGGTTCGCCAGGTTCGCAACCGGGGCCGACCGCGCCAACCTGGGGGCCAACGCCGCCGGCCGCAGGCTCCGCCACCGGCGGCTGGGCCAACTCCATGGAGCCATGCTAGACCGAGTTCAGATCGCCGCCACCGCCGCCCGTTCAATCGCCAGTCCGGCCTGGTAGCGCTCCAGGAACGCGGCGAATCCGGCCACATCTTGGGAGACGGGGGCGGTCACCCGGACGGCCGCGCCGGCGAACACGATCCGGTCCAAGAACTCCGCCAAGCTGAGGCCCTCCTCGCGAGCCTCGAGGTAACGGGCCAGCAGCGCGATCCCCCAGGCCCCGCCTTCAGCGGCGGACGGCGCCACCCCGACCGGCGCGCCGATGGCAGCGGCCGCCAAGCGTTCGGCCAGATCGGGGGTCTTGAAGATCCCACCGTGCCCATACATGGCCTCAATCGTCACGTCCTCGCTGGCCAGAACCTTCATGCCGAGGGCCAGGGCGGCGAAGACGGCATAGATCTGGACGCGGGCGAAGTTGCCCAGGGTGAGACGTGAATCCGGCGTGCGGGCCACCAGGGGACGCCCTTCGGCCAACTCGACCACCGGCTCGCCGGATAGAAGGTTGTAAGCCAGCAGGCCGCCACCGTCCGGATCGCCGGCCAGGGCCGCCTGAAAGAGGATCTCGAAAACCCGATCTGGCGCCACGCCAGCCTCCGGGCGTGCGCCCCCAGCCCCCGCTGGCGCCGCGCCGGCCTCACCGGCCCCCAGGGCCTGAGCGAACTCCCCGAACAGCGCCGCCCAGGCGCCCAGTTCGCTGGCGCCGTTGTTGCAGTGGACCATCGCCACCGGATCGCCGGCCGGAGTGGTCACCAGGTCCAGTTCCGGATGCGGTCGCGCCAGCGCCTTGTCCAGCACCACCATGGCGAAAATCGAAGTCCCCACCGACACGTTGCCGGTTCTGGGCGCGATCGCGTTAGTCGCCACCATGCCCGTGCCGGCGTCGCCTTCGGGCGGGCAGAGCGCAATGCCGGCCTCCAGCAGTCCAGCCGGATCTAGCCGCGCAGCGCCGGCGGCGGTCAACGTTCCGGCCTCCTGACCAGCTAGTTTGATTTCAGGCAGGAGTTCGCGCAGGGGGCGCGCGACCGCTCCCAGCCGATCGAAGAGAGCCAATTTGGCGCCGTCCCAGTCGCCGGCCGCAGAATCGATCGGGAACATTCCCGAACCATCGCCCACGCCGATCACTTTGCGGCCGGTCAACTGCCAATGCACGTAGCCGGCCAGGGTGGTGATGAAATCGACTGCGGGCATGTGCGCTTCGCCGTCCAACGCCGCCTGGTACAGGTGGGCCACCGACCAACGCAGCGGGATGTTGAACTCGAACAACTCGCTCAGCGCCGCCGCCGCTGGCGCGGTGTTGGTGTTGCGCCAAGTTCGGAACGGCGCCAGCAATTCCCCGGCCGAATCGAAGGCCAGGTAGCCGTGCATCATCGCGCTGATGCCGATGGCTCGACAGCGCCGTAGTTCGGTCCCGTGGCGCCGAATGACGTCGCGGGCCAGCGCTGCGTAACTGGCCTGCAGCCCGGTCCAGACCTCGTCCAGGCCATAGGTCCACAAACCGTCCTGGTAGTGGTTCTCCCAGTCGCTGGCGCCGGTCGCCCAGACCGCTCCGTCGGGGCCTATTAGGCAGGCCTTAATTCGCGTAGAGCCCAGTTCTATGCCCAGATAACCGCCGCCCTTCGCGATTTGAAGGCCGACGTGCCCAAGGCCGCCGCCCGGCCCAGTCTGATTGTTTCCGCCTTGCCCGGTGGCCATTGCCGTCCTCCCTGACGCCGTTCGATTCCGATCCGCCAACGCTCCCAACAGTACTGCTTGAGGCGACCCTACGTTAGCGCTAACATGGTGACCGGATCAGGCACTCGCGGCGGTGGCCAGCAGGGCGGTGAGCCAGCCCGCTTCGCCTCTCCAATCGACCTGGGCGGCGCCCTCCACCGCAGCTGACGCCGACCGGACCAGAATCAGTCAGGGGCGTGGAGCGCCCAGACCAACAGAGAGGCCGACCAAATGAGCGTCATCCCGGCGGCGGCAAAGGCCCAAATCGAACAGCTGCGCGCAGAGGTCGCCCAACTCCACGGCGAGCTCCCCCGCTGGGGGCTGGTGGTCTGGACCGCGGGCAACGTCTCCGCCCGCGTGCCCGGTCAAGAACTGATGATCATCAAACCCTCCGGCGTCCCCTATGACGAGCTGACGCCGGACAACATGGTGGTGACCAACCTCCAAGGCGAGGTGGTGGACGGAACGGGCAAGGCGTCATCGGACACCGCCTCACACGCCTACGTCTACCGCCACCGGCCGGACGTGGGCGGTGTTGTCCACACCCACTCGACTTATGCGACCGCCTGGGCGGCCCGGCGCGAACCCATACCCTGCGTCCTGACCATGATGGGCGACGAATTCGGCGGCCCCATACCCGTCGGCCCGCTGGCGCTGATCGGCGACGACTCGATCGGCCGGGGCATAGTCGCCACCCTGGCGCACTCGCGCTCGCCGGCGGTGTTGATGGCCAACCACGGCGTTTTCACCATTGGCGCCAACGCCAAGGCTGCCGTCAAGGCGGCAGTGCTAACCGAGGAGGTGGCCCGCACCGTCCACATCGCCCGCCAACTGGGCGAGCTGACCCCCTTGGACAGCGCCGACATCGACCGCCTCTACGACCGCTACCAGAACGTCTACGGCCAGTAGCCGGGACACCCGATCGGAAAGGAAAAGCCAAATGGAAGTTTGGTTCGTCACCGGCTCACAACACCTCTATGGCCCCGAAACACTGGCCCAGGTGGATGACAACTCACGGCGCATCGGCGCCGCTCTGGACGCCGCCCTGCCCCTGAAAGTGATCTGGAAACCGGTGCTGACCAGCAAGGACGCTATCACCCGGACTCTCACGCAAGCGAGCGCCGACCCTGACTGCGCCGGCGTGATCGCCTGGATGCACACCTTCAGCCCGGCCAAGATGTGGATTAACGGTCTCGAGGGGCTGACCAAGCCGCTGGCCCATCTGCACACCCAGGCCGATGCCGCCCTGCCCTGGGCCACCATCGACATGGACTTCATGAACCTGCACCAAGCCGCGCATGGCGACCGCGAGTTCGGCTACATCGAGACCCGGCTGGGAGTTCGCCGCGCTGTGGTCGCCGGCCACGTCGAAGACCCCCGGGTGGCGGCCCGCCTGGCCGCTTGGGCGCGCGCGGCGATCGGGTGGCAGGCCGCCCGCCAGTTGTCGATCATCCGGTTCGGAGACAATATGCGGAACGTGGCTGTGACCGAGGGCGACAAGGTCGAAGCGGAGCGTGTCTTCGGCGTCGACACCAACACTGTGGCGGTCAATGACCTGGTCGCGGCCGTTGACGCGGTGAGCGAGCCGGAAGTCCAGGCCCTGATTGACGAATACCTGGATCTGTACTCAGTGGTACCGGAGCTGGCGCCGGGCGGCGACCGGCATCAATCGCTCCGCTACGCGGCCCGCCAGGAGGCGGCGCTCAAGAACATGCTGACGAGCGCCGGGGCCGGGGCCTTCACCACCAACTTCGAGGACCTGGGCGGCCTTCGCCAGCTGCCCGGAATTGCGGTGCAACGCCTGATGGCGGCCGGCTACGGATTCGGCGCCGAAGGCGACTGGAAGACCGCTCTGCTGGTGAAGGTCGCCAAAGCGATGGGCGCGGGCCTGCCCGGCGGCGCCAGCCTGATGGAGGACTACACCTACAATCTGGTCCCCGGCGCCGAGTGCATCTTGGGCGCCCACATGCTGGAGGTTTGCCCGTCGCTGACCACTTCCCGTCCCCGTGTCGAAATCCACCCACTTGGCATTGGCGGGCGCGAAGACCCGGTCCGGTTGGTGTTCGACGCCGACCCAGGCCCCGGCATAGTGGTTGGCCTGTCAGACATGCGCGACCGCTTCCGCCTGGTCGGGAATTCGATCCAGGTGATCCCCCCGCATGAGCCGATGCCTTGCCTGCCAGTGGCCCGCGCGGTCTGGGAGCCCGAACCCGATCTGACCACCAGCGCCGAATGCTGGATCACCGCCGGGGGCCCGCACCACACCGCCATCTCGACCGCCATCGGCGCCGCCGAATGGTCCGAGTTCGCCCAGATGACCAGCACAGAGCTGGCTCTGATCGACGCCACGACCACCTCCCCGGCCTTCCGCGACGCCCTGCGTTGGAACCAGGCCTACTACCGCCTGGCGCGGGGTTTGTAGGCCAGTTCGCGCCGGACGGACGATGCCGCCCGGTCACCCGGCGGGAGGTTTGTGGGCCAGTTCGCGCCCGACGCACGATGCCGCCCGGTCACCCGGCGGGAGGTTTGCGGGCCAGTTCGCGCCAGAGGCGCGATGCCGCCCGGTCACCCGGCGGGAGGTTTATGGGCCAGTTCGCGCCTGACGCGCGACGCTGCCCGGTCACCTGGCGCGGGTTCGGCCGCCTGGGCTTGGCGGCGCCGTGGGCGCGGCGGCCGACCTTCGCACCCGCGTCAGGCGGATTCGCGAACCAGCAGCCGCGGGGCCACCATCAGCGGCCGCGTTTGCGCCGCCGGGCGAGCGTCGGCGCCACGTTCGAGCAGTTGGTGGAGCAACTCGACGACAGCTTGTCCCAGCCCCTGGTGGTCTTGGTCGACCGTGGTCAGCGGCGGTTCGGTCACGTCCGATCCGGGAATGTTGTCGAATCCGATGACCGCGACATCCTCCGGCACCCTCAGACCAGCCTGTTTCAGGGCAGTCATCGCTCCCATCGCCATGAGGTCGTTACCCGCGAAGAGGCCGTCTGGCGGACCGGCGGCCATCAGCTCGGCCGCGGCCACCAGACCGGACTGCCCCGACCAGTCGCCTCTGGCCAGGAGGTCCGCCTTCAGACCGTGTTCGGCCAGGGTGGCGGCCCAGGTTTGCTCGCGCACGCGCGAATGGTAAAAGGACGCCGGTCCGGCAATGTGCGCGATGCGCCGGCGGCCCAAGCCGATCAAGTGCTCAGTGGCCAATTTGGCGCCGGCGGCCTGGTCGGCATCGGCGGCGGGCGCCCCGCCAAGAGGCGGTCCGCTGGTGACGGCCACGAGCGGCGGCAGGCCCGGCACCGTGGCCAGGGCCTCCAAGACCGGCGGGTTGGGGGCGATCACGGCGACGGCATCGACCGCCTGGTCGAGGAAGTGGTCCAAAGCGTCCGTCATCGCCTGGCCGGTGGGTTGGGGCAAGGAGGCGAGCGAGACCCAGTAGCCGCGCTCGCGGGCGGCCGCCTCAATGGCGAGGGTGGAGCGCGAGGGGCCGTAGAGGTTGGTGCGCGGGGTGATGACGCCGATAATTCCGCTGCGGGCGGTGGCCAACTGCCGAGCGGCCTGGTTGCGCCTGTAGCCGCTGGCGGCGATCGCGTCCCAGACCCGCAGGCGGGTCGGCTGGCTGACTGCCGGGCTGTGGTTGAGCACCCGCGAGACGGTCTGGTGTGAGACGCCGGCCAACTTGGCGACATCGAACATCGAGGGCCGCCGAGCGGCCCCGTCGGTGCCGGACACACCGTCAGTTTAGCGCTCACACAGGCAGACCGTGTCTCAAATGTGACGAACATCACGTCTCGTCAAGGGGATTCAGTCCCAGGTGACAGGTAAGGTGGAGGCAAAGAACATACCGTCTGTTGAACCGAGGTCACGCCACATGGCCAGTCACCAAGTTTCCGCGCCGCCACTCGCGAACCCTGGCCCGCTCGGGCTGTTGGGATTCGGCATGACCACTGTCCTGCTGAACCTCCACAACGCCGGTCTGATCGGTCTGACGCCGGTGATCGTCGCCATGGGTTTCGCCTTGGGCGGCCTGGCCCAGATAATCGCCGGACTGCTCGAGTTCCGTGGCGGCAACACCTTTGGCGGCACCGCGTTCACGGCCTACGGCCTGTTCTGGTGGTCGTTGATCTTGATCTGGACAATGCCGACCGGCGCCGCCATCGCGGCCGCTGATTCGATTGGCCTGGCCGCCTACCTGGGCCTGTGGTGTCTGTTCACTGTGTTCATGTTCATCGGCACCCTCAAACACAACCTGGCCACACAGGTTGTGTTCGGGTCGTTGGCGGCGCTGTTCTTCACTTTGGCCCTGGGAGATGCCACCGGCATTGTCGCGGTCACCCGCGCGGCCGGCTGGATCGGCATAGTCTGCGGTCTGGCCGCCATCTATACCGCGATGGCGCAGGTGGTCAACGGCGAATTCGGCCGCACAGTGCTGCCGCTGGACCTCCCCAGGGCATTGCCGCAGCCCGTGGCCCAGCGGCCCAAACTAGTACCCGCGTCGGCGCATTAGCGCAGCTGCGGGTTTGGCCCGGCGCTGGCCAGAGTCGGGGGCTGGCCAGCGCCGATTCCCCCGTGCCTCGTTCTGGTCCCCCTCGGACCAGCCACCCAGGGCTCGATGCCGCGTTGCCTCCTCCTAGCGTGCCACGCCCTGGGTGGCTCCTTCCTTCGGCGTCGCCAGGCCGCCTGCATCAGCCTGTTCCGAGTTAGCCCCTGACATCAGGACAGGCGACCACGCTGCGACAACCCCAAGACCCTCCCCAAACCACCCCTAAGATCACCCTCGAAACGTGCTGGCCCAGGTATATCCCGGCTCAGGTCGAGGGTGCCGCCGCCGAAGATGGTTAAAAGTTGGTGTTCAAAATGTGGGCGCGCCTCACCAGGCGTGGGATGGTGTTTGAGGTAGCTGAGTCGGCGAGGCGCTCGGAAAGCCCCACCACGTTTGTCTGGCGGACTTGGGGTTTTCGCCGGGCCAGGCTCGGCGGCGGCGGTCTTGGCGGAAAGGAGCCGAGCAGGTGGGGTCGCGCTCTTCCAGGCGGGTAGGCAATCTGGCCTGCCTGCGCCGTGACTGCGCCCCGCATTCGCCGCAAGCACCGGTGGAGCCCAGCTCCATTCGCTGGCCCGGCCGTTCGAGCCAATCTGTCTCACCTGTCTCACCTGTCTATTCACGGTTGATTATCTGCGGCGCGCAGGTGCGCCGCCCGCCGTGGCAGGACGCTGGGGACCCCCAGTCGTGTCTGGTTGTTGTCGTTGGGGCATCTCCCGCTTGACCCTGAATCGAAAGGAATCTTGACCATGAAGAAGCGCATCAACAAGCTCTGCGCGTTGACGGTGGCGTCGACTATGACAGTGGGGCTGTTGACGGTCCTGCCGATGTCGGTGGGCCAGGCGGTGCCGTTGGCGGACGGCGTGTGGAACAGCCTGAAGGCCGGGACGGCTGACGCGACCCTGGTCTACTGGGGGCAGACGGATGAGGGCGACCCGATTGTCTGGTACGCCA
>JAISXH010000037.1 GCA_031270825.1 Bifidobacteriaceae bacterium | reverse complement strand
TTCGGCGGGCGTGTGGTAGCCGATCCCGGAGTGGTGGTGGTGGTGGTTGTACCAGTTGAAGAACTCGGCGCAGAACTCGCGGGCGTGGGCGAGGGAGTAGAACCGGTCGGGGAACTCGGGCCGGTATTTCAGGGTTTTGAACTGGGATTCGCTGTAGGGGTTGTCGTTGGACACGCGGGGCCGGGAGTGGGAGCGGGCGACTTGGAGGTCGTCCATGAGTTGGGCGACGGTTTTCGAGGTCATGGAGCTGCCCCGGTCGGCGTGGACGGTGAGCTGGCCCGCCTGGACGCGCTCGGCCTGGAACGCGTCCTCGAACATGGCGCGGGCGAGCTGGTCGGACTCGCGGGCCTGGACCTGCCAGGCGACCGTCTTGCGGGAGAACACGTCGATCACGCAGTACAGGTGGTAGCGCTCGTGTTTGGCGGGTCCTTTGAGGATGGTGATGTCCCAGGACCAGACCTGGTTGGGCGCGTCGGCCATCAGCTCGGGTTTCGCCTTGGCCGGGTGGGCGGACTGGCGGCGCCGGTCCTTGGCCTCTCCCAGGCCGCGCAGGAGGCGGCGCATGGTGGCGACGGAGCACAGGTAGACGCCCTCGTCGAGGAGGGTGTGGTAGACCTCCTCGGCGGACTGGTCGCGGAACCGCTCGGAGTGGAGCTGGGCGAGGACGGCGTCGCGTTCCGCGGCGCCGAGCGCGCGGGGCTGGGAGCCCGGCCCGGAGCGGGGCCGGCGCGGCCCGGCCGGCCGGGCGGGAGCGGCGGGCCGCGCCGGCGGGCGCCGGCGCCGGTAGTAGGTGGCGCGGGCGATCCCGGTGGCCCGGCACGCCTCGTCGACGCCCGTCAACGCGGCGATCTCGTCGGCGGCGTCGAGGATCGCCTCACGGGCTTGCTGCCGGACGGCGGGGTCGCGCTGTCGGCCGGCAGCTGCTCCAAGAGCGCGACAAGTTTTCCCTGGACTCTCACCACCTGCCTGGCGGTGTCGAGCTCGTCGCGCAGACGCCGGTTCTGGGACTCGAGCTCGGCTATGCGGGCTTTGTCCCGGTCGAGGCCCTTGGGCCCGAACCGCCGGTCGCTGAGCGCTTCGAGGGCGCCCTTGTCGCGGGCCCGCCGCCACCCGGGGATGTTCGACAGGCTCAAGCCCTCCCGCAGCGCGAGCTCCGCCCGGGCGGCCGCGTCCGGGGCGGCGTCGTACTCCTTGAGCAGCGCGAGCTTCTCCGCGGGCGTCCTCAGACGCCGCCCGCGCTCCGGCGCGGGCCCCGCCGGGTCCGGCTCCGGGCAGGGCGCGTCAGGGGCGGTCTCCGGGGCCGGCGGCCCGGCTCCGCGCCGCCACCTGTCCACGTCCGCTCCGTACAAGCCCTCCCGCCGCAGCAGCGCGCCCCGCCCCAACTCGTCCAAAGCGTCGTGCTCCGCGACGATCCGGGCCTTGTCCGCAGCCCTCAACCGTCCCCTGCGCGGCCCCGCGCCCCCAGCCCGTCCCCGTCCCCCCGGACCCCGAGCCCCCTCATCCGATGCGCTCACACCCACTCCTCCCAACTCCTCACCCAACGACAAAACCATCAACGCCAACGACGTCTCACCACAGCTTGACAGTTAGGGCCCGGGGCTGGGGCCTGATCGTGGTGTCGGACGCCAGTGGCGCGGGCTTGGCCGCAGCCGCGTGCGAGGCGGTGGCACAGTCGCCCAGCGTGATCGCCGCAGGGGCCGTGGGGAGCACGCGCGAAGCGCGGGTGCTGGGTCTGGAGGCGGGCCTCGCGCAAACCACTATCAGCGCGCAGGCCGCGCGCATCGCCTGGCCCGAGGACGGCCTGGGAACAACGCCGGGTCGGTTGACTCCTGGTTTCCAGGCGCTGACCAAACTGGGACCGGGAGTCCTTTACCAGGATGTCGGCGGCAAGGCCGTGGCTTTGCCGGTGCGGGCCGTCACCGGCGCTGGTCGCTATCCGCCTCTGGACGGGGGAGTGCTGGTGGTGAGCGAGACCCTGGCCGAGGTGAGCTATTGCCTGGCCGAGGCGCCTCCGGAGATGGTTGAGGCGGCAGCGTTAGAAATCGCGGCGACGGCCTTTTCTCACGGTGTGATCGCGGTTCCCGTGGTCGGCTCGGAAGAGGCCAAGCCCACTCCGGACGACTTGGCCCGCGACCACAAGGAGAGGCTGTGGCCCATCGTGGCCGCGGCCTTCCTGGCCATCGCCGCGGCTGTGCGATTGCTGCTGTCAAGACGCGATCGCGCCGTCTACCGTCTGTACGGCCTGGGGCGCTGGGACCTCGCGCTGATGGGAACGTTGGATTATCTAGTCTGCCTGGCGGCGCCGTGCGCCAGCACGGTCGCGACAGTTGTCTTGCTGGGGGAAGCGTCGGGAGTGTCCACACCTGAACTGGGCCTGCTCGACTTGGGACTGTTGACGGCGGCATCGGCCGGGCTGTGTGTCTTGTGCGCGGCGTTGTGGGCTGTTGGCCGCAACCGTCACCAATTCGCGGCCGGGACCTGACGCGGCGCTGCCGGCGGCGTTGCCGGCCGCCGCGCGCGGCACCCCGACAGCGGCGCCCGGCACGTGGCCCCGTTTCCGGCGAGTCGCGTCATACTTCGCACGAAACGCCGCGCCGCTGCGTGTCAATCGATGAAGCGTGGCGACGGTCGGCCCAGGACACGGCCAAGGCAGGAAGTCCACGGGCGCCGACAACTGGACCGCCAGCACGACCGAGACAAGGAGATACGAAGGAGAGGCAACGATGAGAAGCACAAGGAAAGTCGCTGTTGGCGTGATCGCCTTGTTGTTTGCGGCAGGTATGCCATTCGGCATCGACAACTCCGCGCGGGCTGAGTCCGCGCCCCTGCCAGGGGAGTCGGCCGAAGACAACGGGGCCGTCCAGACCCCGGCCGAGCCAGGGAAGACTGTCGCGCTCGACGCGCCAGCTATTCCGGTCGGCGCTGACGCCAACGGCCGCGAACTCGGCCCAGAGGTGTTGGCGCCCGCGCAGGCGGCCGCCGAGGCGCCTGCCACTTCCTTGTCGAGCCCTGCGTCCCTGGGGACGGCGGACAACCCTCCTCAGACGCAGAGCATCATTGGGACCGACAAGCGCGGCAAGGAATTAGGGGCGGCAGGGCACTGAGGAATGGGCAAATCGAGATTCATCACTCTAGTTTGCGTGATCATTGTCGCTGCGGGGTTGGCCGTGATCTTGATCCTATGGTCTCTTGGGCGGGCGGACACGGCGCCCAAGGAAGAACCGACTGCCGGCGGGGTTGGCCAAGTCACCGGATGGGTGACCGGCAATGACGGTTTGCCAGTACCAGACTGCTATGTCGACCGGATTCCCGACGATCCAGCCATTTCGGTGGAAGATATCGGTGTCGTCACCGATGAAGATGGAAAGTTTGAGGTGCGGTTGGCCGAGGGCCGATGGATGCTCAGATTCCAGTGTTCCGACGCTGCCGACAGGTCGGAGCAGACAGTTGAAGTCAAGGACGGCGAGACAACTGAAGTCCATGTTGACGTCGCGACCCGATAAGCGGCTCGCGATCATTGACGCACAGCGCCACGGCGCTCACAAGTTGGAAGCGCGTGGTCTGGGTGGCCGGACCCACGCCGCGGCATATGGAAGGATGGCGGCGTGCGGGATTCGGAGATTCCGGGCGGAAAACCTGAAGAAGCGCGCGCGATCCCGGCCGACTTCGATGGCTATGTGGCAGAGCAGTGGGAGTCGCTGTGCCGCTTCGCCTACCTGGTTACCGGCAACCGGGATGACGCCCAGGACGCCGTCCAGGACGCGCTGGCCGGACTGTACCCGCGGTGGCAGCGGGTTCGATCACGGGGTAACCCGGGAGCGTACCTGCGGCGGTCGATCACGAACGCGAGGATCAGCGCTTGGCGCAAGACACGCGACACGGCGCCCTACCACGACATTGAGGCGCTGGCAGGACCGACAGGCGACCCGACGGCATCGGTCACGGATGCGATGCTGGTGGCGGACTTGCTCGGCGGACTGCCCTCTCGCCAGCGAGCGATCGTGGTGTTGCGGTACCTGGAGGATCTGACCTATGCCGACATCGCGTCGGTTTGCGGCTGCACGGAAGCCGCCGCGCGTTCCGTGGCGCGATATGCGTTGGAGTCGATGAGAAAGATGGCTCCGGAGGCACAGAAGTGAGCGGCGAAGATTTCGGTGGCGGGCAGCCGGGCGGTTCGGACGCGCAGCGCGTGAAACTCGGGCTTGAAGGTCTCAGCCAGCCTGGCGTGGCGCCGCTGACCCCGTCGCTGCTCGCGGATATCAAGTCCAGGGCAATCAGGAAGAAGCGCAGAAAAGCCGTAGCTGTCGCCGGCGGCTTTTCACTGGCTGCCGGCGTCATCGTCGCCGTTGTCATAGTGGGCGCGCTTAACGCTCGGCCGAACCGCGATCCCGACTACATCGGCGCGGATTCCCCCATCAAGAATGAGTCGGCCGGGGAAGCCCCCGACGGTTTCCATTGGGAGGCGGTTGGAGGCGCCCTCATCGCTATTCCTGACAGCTGGGAGACGGGTTCGGCTCCGGGACCGGACTGGTGCCGTCAACCCGCGCTGTCGCAGCGGCCCTACATAGATCTTGAGTACACCGGCGACCCAGCGGCCCAACCGTGCGATGTCGAATTCCCCGACGAAACCCAAGTCATGCACGTGACCGTCAACCCTGCCGAACAACCTGCTCCGTGGAGTCCGCAGTCAGCAGTCTGGTCCGAGCGGTCGGTGATCGTCGGAGACCTCAGAGTCACAGTGACCTTTGACGCGGCTCACGCGGAGTTAGCTGATCAGATCCTCAAGGCCGCAGAGGGACCCTGACCTCTGACCTCTGCCTGTGACCTCTGCCTGTGACCCCTGCCTGTGACCCCTGTGGAGAATTGTCGGCGGGGTCGCGGCGACCGATTGGCTCGGGTGGCTGCGGGCTAGGCGGCTCGGCGCCGGGCTCTTCGGTAGATGCTGGCCGAACTCCAACCTTTCTTGGCAGTTGCGGGCAGCTCTGAAGGGTCTTGGCTGTCAGGCCGCAGCATCAACACCACCCCGTCGAAGTCTGTCGGACGCCAATCGTGGCGGTGGACTTTGAACTCGAGGTGTTGCTCGTTTCGGGCGGTGTGGACCATCAGAGCCCGTCCAGTGTTCGCCATGCCTCGGACGTGTTCCCAGATGCTCTCGCGCACTCGTTTGGTCACGTGGCCCACGAACACGCCGGGGCTGATTTCAAGGAGCCAACGTGTCAGCAGACCCCGCAGTCCCTCCGGGCAAGCTGTTAGGACTAAGACCACCATTAGACGATCACCGCCTCTTGTCCGTAGGAGATGCCTCCTGAGACGGTGCCGGTGCGGCCGTCCCATAATTCGATCACGTCATAGTTCTCCGGCGAGTCCTCGTCAGAGTCGCTGGAGGGTCCAAGCAGCAGCAGCTTTATGTCGCGCGAGATGCGGGTCATAATGAGCCCGTCCCGGATCGCGTCTCGAACCGCGCGGCGTGTGGTTCCACCGACGTCCTCCGGACCGGCGGCCGCCACACTAAAGGCCACAGGGACAGCGATTTCGGCTTTATAGAGGTCCGCAATGTCATAAACGAAAGAACGAGCGTGCCCGGTGTGGACTACGCCGAGGCCGGGCGCACACCCGAGTGCGACGATGACCGCGTGCGCGACGCCATATAGGCAGGCGGTCGCCGCAGACAGGGCTTTATTGACTGTGTCGCCGGCGTCAAAGTCGTTCGGGTCATACGCACGGCCGTCCCAGGCGACGCCAGAGTCTTGAGAAGCTTGCCTGTAGGCCCGGCGCACGCGCGCGCCCTCGCGGCCGCGCAGTTGATGCATGCTCAGTCGGGACACGTCTTCGTCCGGGAAACGCATTCCGTACATGGCTCGCGCCACCCGCATCCGCTCGTTCTTGTTTGACACTATGCGTGCCTGGGCCTCAAGGAGTCTTGAACTGCCGCTCAAAGATCGGCCATGCGCGTAGTAGCGAACGCCCCGTTCGCCGACCCACACGGCAGTCGAGCCGCTTTCAGCCAACAGGGTTATGGCCTGATGGCTGACCGTGGCTCCAGGACCGAGTATCAACGCCCCCAAGCTGGCGGCGGGTATGTGCACGGTGCCGCGTTGGTCGCGAGCGGTGATGGCGTTGGAGTCGCGATGGACGAAGCACCGCTCCACATAGATGAATGAGATGCGGTCCTGGGCCCGGACCAAATCCTTTAGGTCAGGCGGCGGTGCGCCGCGCAGCGGAGCCATTGCGACTCAGCCCGGCGGCTTGGCCAGGGTCATCAGGCCGCATCCGAAAGCCTTGCCCGCGCCGATCCCGCCGATCAGCGCCTGCCTCAGGGCCTGCGGGTCATCAACGGCCAACACCCCTTCATAGCCCACCGCAGTTAGGGTGACAGGACGTCCCTTACCGTGCTCAAAGCGGAGTCTGGCTCGGGATGTAACCATGAGCTGCGGCTCTCCGTCGTCGTCAGGGATGCTGAAGCCCAGGCCCTGAGTCTTGCTCAACAACCAGTCCTGCTGCTGTTGCGCGGTCAGGTGGGCCATGCGCTTGCCAACGACGTTTCGCCCCTCCCCGTCAGCGCCGAGTTTCTTCGCCTTGTCTTCCAAGACTCTGCGGGTCGGATTGGCCGTCAAGCGAAAACGCCATATTTGGCCTTTTTCAAGCAGGTCCAGCAAAGGAGTCAGGTCGCGTGTCTCCCAGCTTTGGCCAGATGCGGGCCAGCCAGCCTGGTCGACGAGATGAGAGAAGTCCGGTGGAGTTGGGCTGGAAACATAAAGAAGAGTGGCTCGCTCGGTTGGATCTATCCTCCACAGAACGCGCCCGGGCGATTGGGCGACCGCTGGTCCGGCCGCGGGCGGAAAGCCGCTCTCAATGGCGGCGTGCATCTTGAACGGCGAGGCTAGCAGCTCTCTTGCGCCGCGCCGCTGACGGTTCATGGCAAAACGGGTGAGGAACATGAGGTGTCTTCCAATGCGGTAAATGGGTCGTGGGTGTCTCCGAGCGAATCCACCTCCAGCGGAGGCCGGTGAAGGTCGTTGACCACCTCGATCTCGGCCTCGCGCACCACGGTTCGCCAGCCGTAGTTTCGAGATTCAGGCGAATAGCTGATGGGCAGATCTCGGACCAATTCGCCGGACAGGCCGGGCGGATCGTCTGGCAAACGGTCGCGAATCATCTCCAAGTACAGGTGCGAAGACGAGCTCAGCATTCGTTTGTGCCAGTCAGCCGCTTGCCAGGGGGCGGATCGAAGGGATGCCGACAGCCCGAGGTCGGGTTGAACTCCTACAACTAGAGGGGAACCGGGCGGACAGGAGCGCCTACCTAGGTACAGCGGAAAGGCCGGCTGTCTGAGAGCTGACTCAAGCGTCTCAATCAGGCCCGGATCTGTCTCGATCCCCACCAGAAAGATGGCGTCAGCCAGGTAATACCTGTTGGAAAGCGGCATCGACTTGCCTGATTGGTGGTGTGCGGTTTGAAAGTCGCGTTGGAGGTGTCCCGCCTGGTCGATCCTCACTCCGAACCTGACCGCCACGAGATCCTCGATTGGATCTGATCGCCGCCGCCCTTGAGCCGCCGCCAGCAGTCCGATCACGCCGCTCTTGGTCGGCTCGTGACGCGTTTGGCGCACCGTGAAACGGCTGGAGTCCCCCCATGACTGCATAGGACCAGCCAACTTGAGGAGCAAGGTACTCACGACTGCAGCCTAACCTCGACCTCTGTTGCCACCCCGTTGCCCAGTTCGGCTAGCGAGACCTCTTCGCCAATGCCTGCCAGCGGATCCGTCTTCGGACCAAGTCGCAGCACGAAGGTCCGCTCAGCGGGAGAGCCGTAGGCTTTGTCAACCTGGTCGAGTTCGTCTTTGAGGGCGCTGCACGCCTTCGCCAAGTATCCGCCGTCGGGGCCGGGCGTGACTGCGGTCTCGAATGCGCCAACCAGATTGATGGGCTGACCCGAGCGGAACTGGACTATCGCGACGGCAGGCAAAGTCCGGTTGGCGAACGTGTTCTGTTTGCCGGTCGGCATCGAAGTGATGAACGCCTCTACGAAGGCCCTGGCCGCGCGGGCCGACGCCTCAGCAGAACCCAACTGTTCCTCCAACAGCGGCACGTTTAGGGTGGCGTACCGGTAGTAGGTGGAGGAATTGAATTCGACGGTTCCAATCATGCCTGCGCCCGCGTTGTCCTCCGGGGCCCGGTCGTCGACGGCGGTGAAATAATCGAATTCCGGCTCAACGGCATGGACGCTGATGGCGTGGGCAACCTGCGCGGACGCGTCGGTGTTGAGGTCCGGGGCGTCCGCCACCATGCGCCCGAACAGCGCCACGTCAATGCCCTGCACGCCGGTCAGCACCTGGCTGACCGCCTTCTTGGACGGCTTGTCACCATTGCGGTGAGTTTCGATGGCGATCGCCGCCAGGTCGGAGGCTTCGCGCCGGCTGACGAACAGCAGATAGCCGGTTTCGGGATTGGCTTCGGCCGAACTCGCAGCGGTCTTGATCCCAGCCGCGTTGAGGATGCCAGCGGCGAGGCCGATGGCGTCCTCGCCGAGATCTTCTGCTTGGGAGGCGATGTGCTCAGCAATTAGGTCCACGACCTTCTTGGTCCGCACTCCCAAGGTGCTCGGGTCGAGCTTGTCCTGGAATGCCCGGCGCGTGGCGCGTTTCCAGGCCTGGCTAGACACCCGCGCGCGCCGCACGCCACCGTAGGTGGCGGTCTTTGGGCTGCCTGTGTCGTCTCGGTTGATGTTGCTTGGTGGCACGCTTTGGAGCACGTGGATGTCGATGAAGAGCGGTGCAGGGGACATGTCATTTACCTCCGTTAGGTTGGTCAGTTCTTTGGTCTTGGTGGTCGGATGTCGCGGCTGGCGGCGTGAAGGCGAATTCGCGTGCCCACCGCAGGCGCACTCCTGGAGCCGAGCTCGAGTACTGAATGGAGTACAAGTCTGCGGCCAGTTGACCGTAGTCAAGCGGTATGGGCGGCTTGCTGGTGCCCAACTGGCGGATCAGGCCGCGAGCATGATTTAGCAGCTCCGCTTGGCTCCCAGCGGTGGCCAATGCCGTGAAGCGGTGCGGAGGCTGTTCTGGCACTCGGTTGTCCGGCGACAATTGCAGCGCGAGGACACGCACCGCTGCCGCCAATGACCTGCCTGGATGATGCATCGGGGTCGAGTGGTGGCTTTGCTGGTGGATGGCGTACAACGTGAGGGCCGCGTGGACAGCGGATTCAGCTTTACTGGGCCGATCGCCCTGTCCCAGCAGCTTTTCGGGAAAGGTCCCGAACTCAATCCCCCAAGTGGACACGGCGTCTCCTGGCGTCAAGTTCACCGCCCGGCGCAAGTTTGCCAGTACCCCGGCCCTGTCTGAACGTCCCCAGATCCAGTTGACCTGGCGATCCACGTAAGCGCTCACCATAGACCGCGCTTGCCAATGGCTAATTCGTTGTGGCTTGGCACTCTCAGTGTCAATCATGATTTGGTCTCCATCGCCGGTTCGTTTGGATAGGGCTTGGTTTCGTCTGGAGTTCGCGAGTTAGGCAACGCAAGTGCGAGTCTGCGCCGGAATATGGCCGAAGCCCGCCCAACTGTCATCCACCGCTCAGGCTGCGTCCCCTGGCCGACGCGGCTCTTCCCTTTTTCTTTGTATGGGTGGCCCGTGAAGGCGTTCGGCGGCGCTTGCCGCTCCAAGTCTTCCCCGGCCCGCCTCAGGATGCGGCGGACGATTGTCTCCCAGGCCGCCAACGACTCGGTCAGATCACTGTCCAGACCGAGGCCGGCCAGCCACGCCCGGAAAGGCTGATCCAGTGCGAAATAAGCGGCGGCTCGCGCGGTTGCGCCAACCGTTGGCTGGGAGCTGCCGCTGGCGACGTCTATGTTCGTCGCCAGGCGGCCGAGTTCCCAGACCGCCCCGTCAGCCGCGGCGACGGCCCGGTTGGCACTCTCGCGGAGTTGCCGGTTTTGCGGGTCTAAGAGCGCGGCGTGCACAGACAAAGCGTCATCTATCACCTCGTCGACAACGGAATTGTTGGATCCGTATGAGATGCCGACGGCGTGTATTCCAACGACCGTGTCTGGCGCCAAGGCTTCCGACTCCCGCAGAACACCGATCCAGTCCAACACTCCCGGCGCCGGCACGCTGTGGTCGGCTGGGGAGGCGCCGGATGACTCCGGCAAGAGAGCTTCCAGCCCTCGCCACAGCGCCCGGTCCGGCTGGTGCTGCTTGGGCATGAACACGACGGGCAAGCGGAGGGCCTTTTCTTGTGCGGCGCTGCGCCTCCACATGCTCATCGGCTCGATCTGATGTTTGTTGGGAGCGTCGAGGCGCAGGGAATTGGTCAGCACGGCGCCGGTGACCTTGTCGCCGTCATGGATCAGGCGCACGGCCCGTGATGGCCAGGTGTATAGCTGAGCCGGTCCGGCGGGTGCGCTGGCGTGGGCGGTTGGGTCTGGGGTGAGCGGCTGTTGCTCCCAAAGGGGGACGTCCGCGTATGGGTCGTCCGACCACAACGCCGGGTCCAAGACTAGGTTCAACAACAGAGTTTCTTTCAGATTGGGGCCTTCGGCGTAGACACCCCCTAGTTTGCCCGCCCAGCCGGTGCCGATCGGGTAGCTCTTGCCGCCCTTGACGGTGGGATCGCCGACCACGCCGCTCTTGATGCCTGCTGTGTCGAACGCCTGGACATGAATGATCCAGCGCGCGGCCTCCGCGAAATCAAGCTGGTCGGATCCGTTCCCGGTGCGAACGGTGAAGAACGGGTGGCCGTCGGGAACTTCGGCAATCAGCTTCCTGACCGGCCCGGCCTCCTCCTTCGCTGTGCGCAAATCCGCCACCTGGCCAAACGGCGTCTTGGCTGATAGCAGGTCGAATCTCGACCGGTGGCGCTCAAGGTATTGGTCGATGTCCTCCAAAGGAAGCGTGCTGGACTTCCAGAGCTCCTGCCAAACGTCAATCGGATCTGAATTGGCTAGTCTCGGCAGGACTGATCGTTGCAGAATCGCGAGCAGCACCCGCAGGATCGCAAAGTTCTGGGTGGGGAGTTCGCCCGCGATCTGGCTGATCTCCCTGGCTGAGTGGAACACGGTGCGGATAGACGCGGCAGAGAGGCGCGCGTCCTGGTCCAAGACCCGGATCCAGGGTTGGTCAATTAGGTCGAAACTGGCGGGAGGGTCATTCACGCGGGGCCCCCTTTCTTCTCGGTTGGTTGGGTTGTTTGCAGACCGTAGCGCTGGTCGTAAGTCAAAGTGACGCCGGCAATGGTCGCCTGAAGCTCTTGGTCCAGCACCAGCACCAGCTTGCCGCGGAGCCAGCGCGAAGCCTGCCAGCCCGGGAAACAGTCGCGTTCGAGTTCCCCAATGGCCTTGTCTGCAAGCCAGGGACTGGCCAGCCGAGGGGGCAGCATCACGGTGCAGCGAGCTACCCTCCGGGCCAGGCGCCAATCCGGCTCGGCGTCAGTGGGGATTACCGTGCTGTCGCTCATGTCGGTAATGCTGTCAGGTTGGTCTGACAGCGTGAGCCAAGGCAACAATCTGATGGCGCCGTCGCGGCGCTGAACCAAGATAACTTCGATCGAGTCTTCGGAATCGCGTACCTGGCGTTGCCCTTCAGCCGAATCGTCTGTGGCTCCGGGCTGAACGTGGCCGCTGCCCGTGCTCTCAACTTTGCCGGATAGCCAATTGAGCATTCCTATCCGAGGGGTCGGCACCCGCCCTAACAGGAAGGCCCCGGCGGCGGCCCGCTTCTTGTCCAGGAACACGTCCCAAGCCAAGTCCGCCGCAGCTGCGGCTGCCTCCCAAGTATCTGGCAAGACGCCGGTTCGTTCGTAGACCTCTTCAACCAGACGTGGTATGTCCTGTGGCAACTCCAGTGCGGTCCCGGCCGGTTCAATGAAGCGTCGCAGCGCGGCCAGAGTACGGACAATGGGCGATGACGCGGCCGAAGCCCGCCCCTTGGCGTCACCTCGAGTTCCGTACACGGCGTTGACGGAACCGTCGGGAGTTGGGGGAACGCTTTGCCAGTCCGACACCCCGGTCACCAAGCAGGTGGGCTGGCGCAAGGTGGCAGGTCGTTCGCTTTGTGCTGTTCCCCGGGCGTGTCGGTGAAGTCTGCCCATCCGTTGCAGGAGCAGATCCATGGGTGCCAGGTCGGTGATGAGCAGGTCGAAATCGATGTCGAGCGACTGCTCCAACACTTGGGTCCCCACCACGAGCAACGACTCCGGTCGGGTGGCGCTGTCAGGCCCGAGTTCGCGGACCAGGCGAGATTCCACTGCGGATCTGTCTTCGGGGATCAATCGGGAATGGACCAAGACCACCTCGGCGCGAAGCTCTTTCTCCAACAGTCGGGCGGTCTTTTGCGCGCGGTCAACGGTGTTCCTGATGATTCCGATGCAACCACCCTGTTCAGACACCTGCCGCAACGTCTCCACCAGCGTGGCGTCGTCGTCATCGAGGGGGGCGAGGCGAACTTGCCGCGTGCCCAAGCCGGCTTTGGGCTCAACTTGTCGCACGGCATCGGCGGCGGCGACTGTGATCAGCGGATAAGGCGAGGGACCGGAGATGTGGCGCTCGGGTGCGGGGGGCGCGGGAAACCCGGAACCCTGTTGGGCGGCGAGCCCATCGCGGTAGGCGGCGACGAGCTTTGCCCGGCGGCTGGGGGGCAGGGTCGCAGATAGGAGGACCACCGGCACTTGGTGCGCGCCCAACCAATGCAAAGACCTGTCGAGGTAAGCGCTCATGTAGGCGTCGTAGGCGTGAACCTCGTCGATGATCACGACCTTTCCGGCGAATGCCAGGTGGCGCAGCGCCAGGTGCTTGGCTTTCAGGGCCATCATCAGGACTTGGTCAACGGTGCCGATGACGAAGTTGGCCAGCACTCCCTTCTTGCGGCCGAGAAGCCAGGTATGGGCCACGGCCAGGTCGGATGAGCGCGAAAGTGGGTGGGCGTCATCGCCCATCGAACTGGCAGTCCATTTGGGAAGCGACCCGAATCCTTCGTTGAACTCGGATTTTCCGTGTGCCAAGAACATTGTTTGGGTGGCCTGGGAGCCAGTTGCGCGGAGTAGACGCTCAATCCATTTGTGAACGCGGCCGAACATCGCGTTGGAGGTGGCCTGGGTTGGCAGCAGGAAGGCGATGCCGCCCGCGCCGGTCTTGGCCGCCAGGGCTTCAGCCGCGAGGAGGGCGGCTTCCGTCTTGCCTTCTCCCATGGCCGCTTCGATGACTATCAGCCCGGCGCCCGCCAAGGCGTTGGCCGCGCGCAGCGCGTCTTGCTGGATAGGTCGCGGTTTCGCGGCGGCGGGGAAATCGAATCTGGTTCGCAGGGCGGTCGGCGGATCGTCAGGGGGTGGCACGGCTCGCCATGGTCCTGGGAGGCCCAGAGCGGACCAGGCTTTAGTTGCCTGCGCTTGGGCCGGCTCGGAGAATCGCGGGCCGAACAAAGCGGCGTTCGACGCGATCCAGTCGGCGACGATCACCGCGCCGGTTAGGACCGGCAGCAGCGAGACGGGAAACTGCAGCTCGCGCCAGCTCTCCAGGAATTGGTCGGCGCCGGTCAGCCGGGTGATGTGTTGGACGAGTTCGTGTTGCGACTTGCTCCACTCGCCGTCTCCAAGGGAAGCCCGCCTGTCGCCGCTCTTGATGTGGCGAAGCTCCTGGGAGGTCGGCGGCACGCCGTGGTGGCCGCCGATGACCGAGGCGAGTCCCTTGCGGGACGCGGGCGGCCAGCCCGCGTCTGCGAGTATCTCGTCCAACAGGATGTAGCTGGCGGTCGAATGGTAAATCGAGTGCTGAGATGCCGCTGCGGGCACCTGAAGGCCGGCGTCGTGAACACGGTTCGCCAAGCGTTCCACTTTGCTCTGGAAGGAAGGGGTGGCCTTGCCCAGGTCGTGGAGGCCGGCCAGCCAGGCCAACAGCGTCTCGCCGGCCGCCGGGCCGCCGGCGGCGGACGCGATGCTTGTGGTCACACGCTCCGGGAGCCATTCGCGCCAAAGCAACTGGGCGACGGCGGCGCTATCTTCCATGTGTCTGTGCAGGGAGTAGAAAGCGTCTTGGTCGTCGGGGTAGGTCTTTGCCCAAAGCATTCGCGTGGCTGGGCTTAACTCATGGGCTGGGGACGGGGCCATGGTGGACATCATGGCACTGGGGCTGGCGGGCTGTCAACCTTCACCGTACTCTTTCGCCACTAGTGGCGTCGATATGCCCCTGCCCGCGCTCCGAAACGTGTCCGAGAACGCGGGCAGGTCGCTTGCCCCACAGATGTGAGGAGCACGCAGTACCGTCGCCGTACTCCGGGTCATGCCCAACCTCGGTGGGCCGCCAAACACAGCCAACCCGGGCCCGGAAGAGCCCGGCAGTTCCACCGTAGCAAGCTGACCACGGCCCCAACCGGGCACACCGCAAACCGGCCGTCAGCTGGCTTCTGCACCGCAGAGCCTCGGTGGTAGTGTGAATCCGCAGGTTAGCAAGAGTGTTCCCCGCGAATGCGGGGATGATCCCCTCCTGCTATATCTATACGACACTACTATCATGTGTTCCCCGCGAATGCGGGGATGATCCGACGACAAGACTGGCGAGTCTAGGCCGTCTCCCGTGTTCCCCGCGAATGCGGGGATGATCCGGTGTCTCGTACATTTACGGTGGCTGCGACGAGGTGTTCCCCGCGAATGCGGGGATGATCCCAATCAGTAAACTGCGTTTTCGCAGATGGGGGGGTGTTCCCCGCGAATGCGGGGATGATCCCTCGCTGCTGACCCTCTTTAGTCTCAGGGTCCCGTGTTCCCCGCGAATGCGGGGATGATCCCGTCAGCAGCACTGAAGCCCCACCCTCGGCCGAGTGTTCCCCGCGAATGCGGGGATGATCCGCCGCTCGACAAGGTCGGCGATGTCGGGATGGAGTGTTCCCCGCGAATGCGGGGATGATCCGTAGTGGCTGGCCGCCTCTATGCTGTAAAGGTTGTGTTCCCCGCGAATGCGGGGATGATCCCCCGGTGACAGGCTTGTGCCGGTACTGCGGTGCGTGTTCCCCGCGAATGCGGGGATGATCCCGCATCGCGGCCCGGGTCGGCGTGTGGGATTTGGTGTTCCCCGCGAATGCGGGGATGATCCTCCCTCGCCGACCTGATCGACGCGCTCGACCAAGTGTTCCCCGCGAATGCGGGGATGATCCCCGCGCGGAGATCGACAATCCGTGGTGCCACAAGTGTTCCCCGCGAATGCGGGGATGATCCTACACGACCGAAGCTCTCACCACAATCCAACCCGTGTTCCCCGCGAATGCGGGGATGATCCGAGGCCAGAGCCGCCGGGCTGCTGGTGAAAAAGGTGTTCCCCGCGAATGCGGGGATGATCCCCGTCCACCCCCCAGCAGGCCTGGAAACAGGCCGTGTTCCCCGCGAATGCGGGGATGATCCGGAGGCTGTGATGAGCGAGGATCTGGTTTTGGCGTGTTCCCCGCGAATGCGGGGATGATCCCTGCGAACTCGTCATCGTGCTCTTAGTCGCCCCGTGTTCCCCGCGAATGCGGGGATGATCCCACTACTTCCAGCTCCATGGCCGACAAAAACCAGTGTTCCCCGCGAATGCGGGGATGATCCCAGAACATCATATATCTCGTTCCGCTCAGGCTCGTGTTCCCCGCGAATGCGGGGATGATCCGTCTTTCGATAGCGGTGTCTGCCAGGTCGGCCGGTGTTCCCCGCGAATGCGGGGATGATCCCGCGGATCTTCAACGCTCAGGCCGGGTCGGGGCGTGTTCCCCGCGAATGCGGGGATGATCCGCTTTCTCGCACATTCACGGTTGCTGCGACGAGGTGTTCCCCGCGAATGCGGGGATGATCCCTCGCTCACTGGACAAGCCATAGTTCTCTCAAAGTGTTCCCCGCGAATGCGGGGATGATCCCGAATCACGCAAGACTAGCCATCCGGGCCCCGAGTGTTCCCCGCGAATGCGGGGATGATCCCCGGCATCCGGTCCTGTCTCTCGGGCTTGCGGTGTGTTCCCCGCGAATGCGGGGATGATCCGGCACGGGCGCTACCGGCAATGTGATGGCCGACGTGTTCCCCGCGAATGCGGGGATGATCCCGCGGCCGCTGTCCGCTGGGAGTTGTGGTTCTTGTGTTCCCCGCGAATGCGGGGATGATCCCACGCTGGTCAGCCCGCAAAAACTAGGCACCACGTGTTCCCCGCGAATGCGGGGATGATCCGTCCCGTCCGGGCCGGCCACGGCCACGCCCCGGGTGTTCCCCGCGAATGCGGGGATGATCCCCGGCTCTGGCACGCCGCCCTGGCCCGGGCCGGCGTCAGTGTTCCCCGCGAATGCGGGGATGATCCGTCTGGCAGACCCGCATGATCGGTCTCGGCCACGTGTTCCCCGCGAATGCGGGGATGATCCTCAAAAGAGGAGACAAAAAAGCAACGGACAAATGTGTTCCCCGCGAATGCGGGGATGATCCGCGTTGCCGCGCAGGAGCAGCGAGACTGCTAGCGTGTTCCCCGCGAATGCGGGGATGATCCGGTGGCGTCGGTCTCGAAAAACCGGACAGGATAGTGTTCCCCGCGAATGCGGGGATGATCCCAACAGTTTTTGTGATTTTTTCAGCCACAATAAGTGTTCCCCGCGAATGCGGGGATGATCCGCTGGTGCAACGTATGGTCCCGGGAGGTTGTATGTGTTCCCCGCGAATGCGGGGATGATCCGGATGCGGGGATGGCTGCCAACCGTGGGCCTTCGTGTTCCCCGCGAATGCGGGGATGATCCGCCGACCAGTTTGACCAGAATGCGGGACATGGCGTGTTCCCCGCGAATGCGGGGATAATCCGGCGGGCGGGGCGGTCGCTGACACGGGGACCCGATCGGGATCGCCCGCCCGACCAGCCCGAAGTTAGGCCGCGCCCAGGATGTCGACCACGAAGATCAGGGTCGAGTTCGCCGGGATCGAGCCTTGGTCCTGGTCTTGGTAGCCCAGGTCGGGTGGAATCACCAGCAGCACGCGGCTGCCGATGGCTTGTCCGGCCAGCCCTTGGGTCCAGCCGGCGATGACCTGGTCCAGGAAGAAGGCGGCGGGCTGGCCGCCCTCCCAGGAGCTGTCAAACATGGTGCCGTCCCACAGCCATCCGGAGTAGTTGACCGCAACTGCCTGGTCTGCGGCCACGGCGTCCCCGGTGCCCTCGATCAGCAATTCGCTGACCAGTTCGGTGGGCGGATCAACCCCCTCGGGAATGGCGATCGAGGGTTTGCCCTCGGTGCCGAACGACACCGTCGGCACGCCCGGGAGCGAAGCCTCGCCATCGGGGACCACAGTTTCGCCCTCGGCGCTAGCCAGCAAGTCCTGCGCTTTGGTCAGGGTCAGCGCCACCAGATAAGTCGGGTCCACTGTGGGCGGTTCCGTGGCGTCGGACGACAATTGCTCCGCTGGGATGGTGAAGGCGACCACCACTTTGGCGCCCACCTGTTGGCCGACAACAGCCGGCCAAATGTAGTCACCGTCGGCCTGGGTCTCGGTTAGCACAATGGGGTCTGGGCTGCCGGCATCATAGGTCGATCCAGTCGCCGTGCCGTCCTCGCCAGTCAGCACCACGTAATTCATCAGCACCAGATCCCCGGCCTTGATCTCTTCCCCGTCGCCGGGCTGCATCACCCGCGAGGCGCTCTCCTGGCCCAGGTTGAACGGCTTGGCGAAGTCGAGCGAGGGCGGGTCGCCATCGACCCATGTGATCGCCGCCAGGGGTCCGCCGGCTGTGTCGCCGTCGGACGGTGTCGGCGATTCGCCATCGCCTTTGGTTGGGCCGCCGCAGGCGGCTGTGGCCAATCCAACACAAACCAACGTCGCTAACGCCAGACGTTTCTGCATGCCGACTCCTTCGTTTCAAGTGACTGGGCAATCCTAGGCCCTCACCCTGTGGGTTCTGCTCGGCGCGGGAAGCTGGGCCGGCAGGGGTTGGGGTTTAGGCCGGCCAGGTGCGGTAGACGGCGGCGGCGGCCAGGCAGAGGGGATACAGGGCGTAGAAGATGTATTTGTCGCGCCCGCGATCCATGCCCAGGCGATCATTGCGAAAGTGCAGGAAGACGAATCCGAAGGCGGTGGTGATGCCACCCAAGACGCCGATCAGCGCCCCGGCGAACATCATGGTGTTCTGACGCTTGGCCAGGAGCTGGAACAGGAGGGTGAACGCGAGCACCAAGACCCCCGTCGGCAGCACGCCAAGCCGCAGGCCGATGTTGAACAGCGTCAGCCAGAGAGCGCCGGCGATCGCCAGCGCCGCCCAGAGGCCGCCGCGGGCCGCGCGTGACAATGCCTGTGACCGCGTCGCGCTTTGGCCCAGCATCAGCACCAACAGGCTCGTCAGCACGGCGAAGACCGGATTCTGCGATGACATGTCCCACAGGGCGCCGCTGGTGGCCAGATCGTACGGGACCTCTGCGATCACCGCGAGCCCGGCCAACCGCAGGGCGTAGCGCGGGGCTGAACGGGTGTGGGCAAAGCCCGTGCAGACCAGCCAGGCGTAGATCGGGATCGCGGCCCAGGACAGGGCCTCTAGCACCATGGCGACGGTCAGGCGGGCGAAGCCGAGCTGTTCCAGGTCCGGCGGCATGTCTTTCAGAACCACGCCGGTGCTGACCATCGAGGTCAGGAGCAGCGCCAAACCGACGATCTTCAGCCCGCGGTCAGATACCCCGCGCCGTTTCCGGCGGCCTTTGGCCTGATCCATCTGGTTCCCTAGCCGTAGCTGCCTGGCTGCCCGGCGGCCCAAAGGACCGCTCCGGTGGTCAGCCCTTGACGGCCCCGGACATGGAGCTTTGGTAGAACCGCTGCATCAACACGAACAGGATGGCGATTGGCACCGACACGCACACCGCTCCGGCGGCGAAGCGGGCGAACCAGGTGCCGATGTATTCCTTCTGCAGCATCTGCCACAGCCCCAGCGAAACGGTGTAGTTCTCCTGGGTCCGGCAGATCGCCTTGGCCAAGACGAAGTCGAGCCACGGGACCATGAATCCAACGATCGCCTGATAGACGATCATCGGTTGGGTGATCGGCAGGATAATCCGGGTGAACACCTGCCAGCGGGTGCAGCCGTCAAGGATGGCGGCCTCGTCGAGCGAGAAGGGGATGGTGTCCATGAACCCCTTCATGACATAGAACAGGGCGCCCGAACCGCCCGCGTAGACAATGATCAACGCGGCCACGGTTCCGCTCGAGCTGCTGGTCAGCCCCATTGCCTTGAGGATGAAATAGATCGCGACGACGGACATGATGCCGGGGAACATGCCCAGGATCAGGGCCCCGTTCATGAAGGGCTTGCGGAAGCGGAAGCGCAAGCGGCTCATGCAAAAGCTGACCGACAGCACGAAGAACACGCTGATCAGGCAGACCACGATGGCTATGAACAGTGTCCGCATGAACATCTGGCCGAAGTTCATCACCTCGGTGTCGGTGAACAGTTTGACGTAGTTGTCGATGGTGTACTCGGTGGGGAAGAAGGTGGTGGTGTACGGCTTCGTGTTGGCGTTGAAGCTTTCCATCAACACCCACGCCACCGGCACCAGCCAGGCCACCGCCATGACGGCCAAGAAGACATGGCTGACCACGTCGCCGAGGACTCTCCTGGTCTTCATCCCCCCGGCAGAGGGTTCCTTGGCGCCAGGCGCCTCCAGTTTGTCTGTGACTGCCACGCTCATCAGCGGAATCCCTCCTCATTCCGGTAAGACCCACTGCTCCGGTAAGTGATCAGCGAGACCACTGCGAGCACAATGAAGGTGAAAATGCCTATGACCGCGCCGACGTTGTAATTGCCCCGATCGACCGTTAGCTTGTAGAGCCAGGTGATCAGCAAGTCGGTCTTGCCGGCCGAGTCGCCGACGGGTGTCGGCGCCCCCTTCGATAGCAGGTAGATGACGTTGAAGTTGTTGACGTTGGCCGTGAACGTCGTGATCAAGTACGGCGTCATGACGAAGAAGATGTACGGCATGGTGACGTAGATGTAGCGCTCCCACCAGTTCGCGCCGTCGATCTTGGCAGCCTCGTTGGTTTCGGCCGGAATGTTCTGCAAGATGCCAGTGACCTGCATGATTGTGTACGGGATACCGATCCACAGATTGACCACGATCACGGTCACCCGGGCCCAGGTGGCGTTGGTGAAGAAAGGCAGGGATTCGTCGATCCAACCCCAGTTTTGGAGCAGCTTGTTGACGATCCCTTCCTGCTGCAACATCTGGTTGACCACCAGCAGCGACACGAACTGCGGCACGGCGATCGACATCGAGAAGCAGACCCGCCAGAAGCTCTTGAACCGCGTCCCCGCCCGCAAGATGATCATGGCCATGAACATGCCCAGGAAGAAGTTCAGGAAGGTGGCGAAAAACGCCCACACCAAGGTCCAGATCAGCACCGATAGGAACAGTTTGGCGTTGACGCCGATGTCGCCCGATCCAGAGGAGGACAGCACCACGGCGAAGTTCTTCAGGCCGACCCAGTTGAACGCCGGTGTGTGGTCGTTGTCGAAACTGGTGAACGCCATCGAGATCATGAAGATCAGCGGCAGGACCGTGAAGAGCAGCAACCCGAGCGTCGGCAGGGTCATTAGCGTGCCGTAAAGACGCTGGTCCGCCAGACTCTTCAAGTCGTCTTGAAAGGACGGGGCCTTGCCCCTGGCGCCAGCCAACACCTGGGCCTTGTAAGCGCTCCGGACGGCGAAGGTCCACAAGACGATGAACAACATGATCGCCAGCACCCAGGCTATGCCGTACAACAGGACTTCGACCGAGTTGGTGGGGCTGACCATGACGTAATTGCCCTCGGCGTCCCACTCCTGGGTGCCTTTGGTGACCGGGCCCAGCTGGCCCAATCCCTTCAGGCTGTGGATTCCCGAGACCATGAACAGCCACAAGAAGCCGATCTCGGCCGCTAGGAAGACCAGTCCCTTGACGATCTGGCCCCGGACGATGTTGCCCAGGCCCATGACGACCGCGCTGGCCTTGGTGTAAACGTCTCCCCGGCGAAAGGCCGCTCCCAATGAATAGGGCGACGGCGCCAGGGCGACGGGTTTCCCTCGCTGTTTGCCCTTCGGGCGCCTCGATGCGCCCGGCGGGGCTGCCGCTTGTGTCACTTACTATCACCTTTCTCTAACTGGAAAGAGATACTGGGGGAGCGACGACCCAGAGCCTGTGCCGAAAGGGGGCGCCCGCAGCCTTCACAAAACCTCCAAGACTCAACCATATACCCCTGACGAACTCGGCGAACTGCCGTTGGCCTGACCCGCCGCGCCATCTGTCCCCACTCGGGTTAGGCCCAAGAACTCGTCAAACAACAGATTCATGGGCCGGGCCCCGGCGCTCGCTGGCTAAGGCGCGGTCTAGACGCTGCGAGGTTCGGACTCGGCCCGGAACACCGGGCCGAGTCCGCCCCGCAAGCTGATCGCCCGCCAGCGCGCCCGCAAGGACGCTCTTGAGCGAGTGGCTAGCTCCCGGCGTTCAGAGAAGTGTTCCAGGCCTCGGTCTTCTCGGCCGCGTTGGCGGCGGTGACTTCTTTGGAAACCAGCGCCTTGCCGAAGTTCTCCGAAGGATCCCAGTAGTTGCTCATCGCCGGAATAGTCGGTTGGAGCACCGAGGTGTTCTCAACCGTGTCTATTTGCGCGATCGCCACCGGGTCGGCGGCGACGGCGGCGTCAGACGCCAGCGAGGAGTCGGTCGGGATGATTCCGCGCAGCTCATAATGGGACTTCTGAGCCTCGGTTGAGCCGAGGAAAGCGGCAAAGGTGGCAGCCGCCTTGGGATTGGACGCATTCGGGTTGAAGGCGATCGCCTTGGAGCCAGCGAAGGACTTCATCTGAACCTCTTGGCCGTTCAAGGTGAAGGTCGGCAGCTGGGCGGCTCCGAAGTTGTCGCCGAGAGCCTCTTGGACCGCCTCGGCGTCCCAAGAACCAGAGAAGAAGGCGCTGACGGTCTTGTTTTGGATGCCGGCCAATCCGGCCCCGTTGGTGTCGACCACGAAGTTCGCGTTGGCCACCAGGCCCGCCAGATACGCTGTCACGTCGGTGGCCTTGGCGCCGGCGAAATCGACACCGGCGGCGGCGTCATCTCCGTTCGGGCCGTAAAGGGTGCAGCCATTGCCCATGTAGAAGGCCGGCAGGTACCACGAGTTGTCGAGCGGGAAGGCGACTTTGGCCTTCGCCAGCATGGCGTCGAGGTTCTTGACGTCGTCTTCGCTAAAGACGGACTTGTCGTAGTACATGAACCAGGTGTTGGCGGTGAAAGGCACGCCGTAGACGTTGCCGTCGGTGCCGGTCACCGAGTTAATGATGATGTCGTTGTTCTGCTCCTGCACCTGGGTCAGGGTGTCGGCTGGCACCACCCCGATAGCGCTGACCTCGACCAGGGTGCCGAGTTGGTCGTTGGCGAACATGTAGACGTCGGCGGCGGCCGATGCGTCTTGTTTCACAGTGGTGGCCGCGTCGCCCTCGGAAACTACCGAGTTCTTCCAAGTGATCTTCCACTCGGGGTGGGCCTTTTCGAAAGCGGCCTCCTGAACCAGGAGCCATGACGAGGCATCGACCTGGTCCTGTTGCGGGCCCCACACGCTCAGCGTGACGTTGGTCACGCCGCCGCTTGAGCCGCCGCCTCCCTCATCATCTTTCTTGCTATCGCCGCAGGCCGCCAGGCTGGCGGTAAGCCCCAAGCTCAGCACGGCCAGAATTGCAAATCGTTTCATTTACTGTCGCCTCCTCTTTCTGTGACGTCCGCGTGGACGCTCGACGTCCCCGTGACGACGGTCGTCACGGTGTAACGCTAGCGCCGTTAACACGCCCGAAACACGAATCGGCGTCCGCCTGTCATATGCCGGA
The DNA here is from genome assembly GCA_031270825.1 of Bifidobacteriaceae bacterium. GTDB lineage: Bacteria > Actinomycetota > Actinomycetes > Actinomycetales > WQXJ01 > JAIRTF01. The sequence goes on along the minus strand of JAISXH010000037.1, from coordinate 79,611 downwards.
CCGGCGCCGTGAGCCCCTGGGTTCACCTAGGTATAGCCTCGATTAGCGCTCCGACCAGCGGTTTCGTGGCCGGGGCGGCCGTCAAACGGCCGCCGGCCAGGTCGACTCCCGTTATCAAATTGCAATTCTTCGCGGGGCGGAAATAGCTGTCATTCGCAAGAGCGGGCGGCGCGCGTAGGCGGATCGCGACACGCTCGTCCTGGGGAACCGGTGAACAACCCGGTCTCCTAGGCCGAAGCAGCCTTTGCCTTCCGCGTTTCCGCTGGTCAGCGTTCCGGCGCCCCGCGTCAACAGGGTCGGAGCGTGGTTGTTCGCCCCGCTCCTAGTGGGCGCCCGCAGCCCCTCACGGCAAGCGCGGAGCAGGGTGCGGCAGAATAGGTCCTAGGAAGCCGGCGAATAAACCGGCTTCCTAGGGCCGAGGCAGCGCCTACTGCCGCGTTTCCGCTGGTCAGCGTCCCGCTGCCTTGCGTCAACACGGTCGGAGCGTGGTTATTCACCACGCTCCTAGCGCGCCGTGGCCAGTATTCACGGCCGCATCGGGGGAAAGGAACCGCCATGGCCAAGCGGAGCGCTGTCGAGGCCCGTGACTGGAGGGCTAGTCGAACGCCGGTTTGGACCGCCCGAATTCTCGCTTTCGCCGCTATCTGGGCTCTGATCGCCCTACCGGTGCGCCGCCTGTTCCCGCATGCGTACCAGCTGATCTGGGCCGCCCTTGACGCCGTCAACCTGCCCGGCAACCCCTCGTTGTTCAATTTCGCCGCTCTGGCGGTTTTGGCCTCGGCCATCCGACACCGCAAGCGGGCCGCACTGTGGACTGTCATCTTGGTGATCCAAGCGCCGGCGCTGATCTATGCCGGCGTCCTGGCGGTGGCCTCGGCGGCCGGTTTCGATTGGCATGATCTGATTTATCCCGGCCTGTTGCACCGCCTGGGCCTCCAGGCCGTTCCGGCACGGGTGGCGGTCAGCGTCGTGGTGGCTGTCGCAAGCTCATGGTGGCTGGTGTCACATCGCCGGGCCTTTGGCGCGCCGGTCTCCCGGCGGGCGGTGGGACGGGCGGCCAGCACTTTGGCGGCAGGCCTCGCTGTGGCGGCGGCGTGGGCTTTCGCATGGGCTGCCACAGTCGGATCGAGTGGCGCCTCACTGGCTCTGAAGGCCTGGTGGGCGCTCAACGTGGCGCTGGGACAGGGACCAGAGGAGATCGTCACCGGAGCGGGGATGGCGCGGCCTCACTTGCTGCCCACCGGAGCGGCCGCAGTCGCGCCCTGGTGGGTGCCTCGCACCACATCGGTGCTGGGCATGCTCGCCGTCCTGGCCGCGCTGATCGTGTTCACCCGTTCCGAGCGCAGTCTGCCCGCCATCACCGACGATCAAGAACTGGCGCTGCGACGTTTGCTGTGGCAGTTTGGCGAGCAGGATTCCCTGGGCTATTACAACCTGCGGCACGACAAGTCGGCTGTCTTCTCGGGCGACGGACGGGCCGCCGTGGTGGGCAAGCTGATCGGCGGCGTCTTGCTGGCCAGTTCCGATCCGGTGGGGGACCGCGCCTCGTGGGCGGACGGCATCGGGCGCTGGATTGAGCTGGCCAGACGCAACGGCTGGACCCCGGCGGTGGTCTCCGCCACCAGGCGAGGCGGCCGGGCCTGGGAAACGGCCGGGCTGCGCTCGCTCGAACTGGGCGACGAGGCGGTCATCCACCCCGACCAGTTCTCGCTGCGCGATCCCAGATTGCGACCCGTGGCCGAGACGGCGCGGCGGGCGCGCCGGGCCGGTTACACCGTCAAGGTCAGACGCCAGGACCAGATCCCGCCGCCAGAGTTGGCGGTGCTGGCGCGCGATGCCGAATTCTGGCGGCGCGGCGACGAGCGGGGGTTCTCGATGACGTCCGGCCGGGTTGGCGACCCGACCGACGGGCGCGACCTGGTGGTGACCGCGCACGATCCGTCCGGGCAGGTCCGGGCGCTGCTGACGTTCGCGCCATGGGGGCGGCGGGGGGCCTCTTTGGACGTCATGCGCCACGATCCCAGGGCCCATGGCGGCGCCACCGAGCTAATGGTGACGGGGCTGATCGAGGCGGCGCGGGATCTGGGAATCGAGCGGATTTCGCTGAATTTCGCCGTCCTGCGAAGGTTCTTGGTGGAAGGAGGCCAGGTCGGGGCCTACCCGATGGCGCGGCTGGTGCGCCGACTGCTCCTGGTGGCCTCGCGCTGGTGGCAGATCGACGGGCTCTACCGGTCGAACGAGAAATATCTGCCAGAGTGGCAGCCCCGCATGATCTGCTTCGACCACGGCGCCTCCCTGGCAGAAGTAGTGATGGCGATCGGCCGGGCCGAGGGCTTCCTGCCGAACCGCTCGCCGGCGGAACTGCTTCCGGGCGCCGGCCGCTTCGAGGCCCGGAGCGACCCGGCCCTGGCGGAGGCGGTCGCGCGGCTGGACCGCTCCGAGCTCCTGGCGCCCATCAGCTCCAAGCCCCCGGACCGGGTGGTGGCGGCGCGCTTGAAGCACCGGGAGGCCTTGGCGGCCGCCGGAATGGCGCCCAATCCGGTGGCCGTGCCTCGCACCATGTCGCTGCGTCAGGCGGTCCAGCGCGCCGTGGACGTCCCCACGGTTGTCGGCGAAGACAGAGCCTGCGCGGCTGGCGCGGACCGCACTGAGACGGCCAAGGTTAAGGCGACCGAAACCGAGACGACCGAAATTGAGAGGCCTGAAACCGACAGGTCCAGAACCGGGCCGGCCAAGGTCCAATCCGCCTCGGCGGGTGTGGTTGCGGATGCGGGCGCGGCGCCGGGGAGCCTGCCCCTGGCGGTGGGGCTGGAAGGCGCGGCCACGGCATCGGCGGGGGAGATCTCAATCGTCGGCCGGATTTTGCGCAAGCGGGACCACGGCGGGGTGGTGTTCGCCGACCTGCGCGAGGGCGTGGTCGAACTCCAACTGATGGCGCAGCGGCGGGAAACCGCCGGATTCGACCTGTTCAAGCGGCACGCGCAATTGGGCGATTTGGTGTCCGCGACCGGGTCGTTGACGCGCACCTGCAGCGGGCAGTTGGCCCTGGACGCGACTAGGTGGACCATGGCCGCCAAGTCGGTGGCGCATCCGCCGTCGAAACGGCGCCTGGAGGCGGTCACGCCCAAGACCGGCGCGGCGCTGGCGCGGGCGCCGCATTTGCTGCTGGCGACCAATGATCGGGCGATGGGGTTGGTCTACGCGCGCTCGGCGGCGACGGCGGCCTTGCGGGCGGCCCTTCAGGAGCGCGGTTTCATCGAGGTCGAGACGCCGGTCTTGCAGCCGATTCACGGCGGCGCCAACGCGCGGCCCTTCCGCACCCACATCAACGCCTATGACATGGATCTTTACCTTCGGATCGCGCCGGAGTTGTACCTCAAACGGCTGGCCGTGGGCGGAGTCGAGCGTGTTTTCGAGTTGGGCAAGAACTTCCGCAACGAGGGCGTGGACCGCAAGCACAACCCGGAGTTCACCTCGCTGGAGGCCTATCAGGCCTTCTCCGACTACCAGGGCATGCGCTTGTTGACCCAGGAGTTGATTCGGGCGGCGGCCTTGGCGGTCCACGGCGAGGCGGTGGCGGTGGCACCGGACGGGCGCCAGGTGCCGTTGGCGGGGGATTGGCCGGTGATTTCGGTGCACGATGCCGTCTCGGCGGCCTTGGGCGTTTCCGTCACCGTGGCCACGGGAGTGGTTGAGCTGAGGTCTTTGGCGACGCGGGCGGGCGTCGCCTGGCGCGACGAATGGACCGCCGGCGAGATCGTGGCCGAGTTGTACGACCAGTTGGTCGAGGGCCAGACCTTCGAGCCGACCTTCTATCAAGATTTCCCGGTTGAGACGTCTCCGTTGACCCGCGCTCACCGGTCCATCCCAGGGCTGGCCGAGCGGTGGGACTTGGTGGCCTTCGGCGCCGAGGTCGGCACCGCCTATTCGGAACTGGCTGATCCAGTGGACGAGCGTCAGCGCCTGACCAACCAATCGGCCAAGGCGGCGGCCGGCGATCCGGAGGCCATGGAACTGGACGAGGACTTCTTGAACGCCTTGGACTTCGGCCTGGCGCCCACCGGGGGTTTGGGCCTGGGCGTGGACCGTGTGGTGATGACCCTGACGGGCACCACCATCCGGGACACTTTGACCTTCCCGTTCGTCCGGCCGGTCTAGCCTCGGTCGAGCGGTTCTGGTCTGGCGCCGCCGGCTGTGGCGGTGACGTGGTGAAGCGAAGCTCGGCCCGGCCGGTCTAGCCTCGGTCGAGCGGTTCTGGTCTGGCGCCGCCGGCTGTGGCGGTGACGTGGCGAGGCGAAGCCTAACCACGTGACGCACCAGTCGTCGCTGAATGATTTTGCGATGGCGCGCATAACCATGCGGTAAGCTGGGCGCCATGAGTTTCTCCGTCGCGGTGGCAGGGGCCTCAGGCTACGCCGGAGGTGAGACCTTGCGGCTGTTAGCCGCCCACCCCGAGGCCCAGATCGGCGCGATCACCGCTAATGCCAGCGCCGGCCAGAGTCTTGGCCGGCACCATCCCCACCTCGCCTCGCTGGGCGCCCGCGTGTTGGAAGAGACCGCCACCGACGTTCTGGCCGGACATGACGTCATTGTGCTGGCCTTGCCGCATGGCAAGTCCGGCGAGCTGGCGACCGCGTTGGAGGTGGCCAGCCCTGATTCGATCTTGGTCGACCTGGGCGCCGACCACCGCCTCGAGAGCGCTCAGGATTGGGCCGACTACTACGGCGGCGAGCATCCCGGCGCCTGGACCTATGGCATGCCAGAGCTGCTGCTGGGATGGCCGGCCGGCCTGAGCGGGACGGCCGATCCCAACTCCGGCGCGATCAGCGCGATCGGCGGGACAAGCCGCCCCGGCGGCGCCCTCCCCGCCGAGGACCTCAGCGCAGAAGCCCCCACCGAACCACCCGAACCACCCGGACCACCCGGGCTACCCGGGCTACCCGAAACACCCGAAACACCGGGCGCCGGCGACCAGACGGCCCTGATTGCGCTCAAGCAGCGGACAGCGCTCCAGGGCGCGCGGCGCATCGCCGTGCCGGGCTGCAACGTCACCGCGGTCACCTTGGCGCTGGCGCCGGGGATCGCCTCTGGGCAGCTCAGCCCCGTCGATCTGACCGCGGTCTTGGCCAATGGCGTCTCCGGCGCCGGCAAGGGTCTGAAACCCCATCTGACGGCCGCCGAAATCCTGGGCGCGGCCAGCCCTTACGGCGTTGGCGGCAGCCATCGTCACATCCCCGAGATCATCCAAAACCTGGCCAAAGCGGCCGGGGCCCCCAGAAGTTCGCCCGGTGCGGCCGGCGCGGTCCCGGGCGCGCGTCCAGACCAGACAACCGCGCCCGGTTCAACCAGCGGTTCTGCGGCCGCGCCGGCCCCATCGCCAAGCCGGTCCGCCGGACCCAGGCCGACCATCAGCTTCACACCCACGCTGGTGCCGATGAGCCGGGGCATCCTGGCCACCGTCACCGCCAAACCGGGACCGCGCTTCGACCCGGCCCAGCTGCGCCGCCCCTGGGAGCTGGCTTACGGCGACGAACGGTTCGTCCACCTGCTGGCGCCGGGCCAATGGCCCTCGACCGCCCAGACGCTCGGCGCCAACACGGCGCTGATCCAAGTCGCCCACGACACGCGGGCCGACCGCGTGGTCTTGGTCTGCGTGATCGATAATCTGGTCAAGGGCACCGCCGGCCAGGCCATTCAATCGATCAACCTGGCATTGGGACTGCCCGAAGCAACCGGTCTCGAACTGAATGGAGTCGCCCCGTGAGCGTCACCGCCGCCAAAGGATTTAGGGCCGTCGGCCTGGCCGCCGGAATCAAATGCAACGGCGCCAAGGACTTGGCTTTAGTGGTGAACGATGCCGTGGCCGCGGTTTCGGCCGTCGCCGCCGTCTTCACCGTCAACCGTTTCGCGGCCGCCCCGGTGCTGGTCAGCCGCGAGGCCATGGCGCTGGCCGAAGGCGGCTACTCGTTGCCCAGAGCGGTCCTGCTCAACTCCGGCGGCGCCAACGCCTGCACCGGCCAGGACGGCTATGACGACGCCAAACAGGCGGCCGGAGCCCTCGCCCGGCGCCTGGGGTTGAAGACGGAAGAGGTGCTGGTCGGCTCGACCGGCCTGATCGGGGAGCGCCTGCCGATGGGCCGGTTGCTGGCGGGAACGCACCAGGCGGTGGTCAATCTGGGGGCCACCGAGGCGGCCGGACTGGCCGCCGCCGAGGCCATCATGACCACCGACACCGTGCCCAAGACGGCCGTTGCCACCGGCGCCGCCGGCGGCTACACCATTGGCGGCATGGCCAAAGGCGCCGGCATGCTGGCGCCAGCGCTGGCCACCATGCTGGCTGTGATCACGACCGACGCCCAGATCGACAATCCGACCGCCCAACAAGCTTTGGAGCAGGCCTGTCGGCTGTCATTCGAGCGCATCGACTCCGACGGGTGCATGTCGACCAACGACACGGTCATCTTGCTGGCCTCGGGCGCCTCGGGCAACCAGCCCGAGCCGCAGGAATTCGCCGACCGGCTGACGGCCGTCGCCCAGGACTTGGCCAGGCAGCTGATCGCGGACGCCGAAGGGGCGCACCACGAGGTCTCGGTGACCGTCACCGGCGCGCTGACCGAAGACGGGGCGCTAAAGGTGGCGCGCGGCATCGTGCGCTCGAATCTGTTCAAAACGGCCGTGGCCGGCGGCGACCCGAACTGGGGGCGGATTCTGAGCGCGGCCGGCACCGTCCCGCCCGAAGACGCGCCCTTCGAACCGAACCAAGTCGACGTCGCGATCAACGGTGTGACGGTTTGCCGCCATGGCGGCGTGGGCGAACCGCGCCACCTGGTCGATTTGAGCGGCCGGCAGGTCGATGTGGTCGTGAACCTGAACGCCGGGCCGAGCCGGGCCACCATCTGGACCAACGACCTGACCCACGAATACGTCTCCATCAACGCGGACTACCCGTCATGACCGGAATCAGCCCCGACCAAAAGGCGGCCGTCCTGATCGAGGCGCTGCCCTGGCTGGAGCGATTCGGCGGCGCCGTGGTGGTGGTCAAGTACGGCGGCAACGCCATGATCGACCAGCGGTTGAAGGAGGCTTTCGCCGAGGACATGGTGTTCCTGCGGCGGGTGGGCCTCAAGCCGGTGGTGGTCCACGGCGGCGGCCCCCAAATCAACCAGATGCTGCGCCGGCTCGGCATCACCTCCGAGTTCCAGGGCGGCATGCGCGTGACCACGCCGGAGACCATCGACGTGGTCCGGATGGTGTTGACGGGGCAGGTCAGCCGCGAATTGGTGGGCCTGATCAACACTCACGGACCGTTCGCGGTGGGCATGTCGGGGGAGGACGCGGCGCTGTTCCAGGCCCGCCGGCGGACCGCCTCGGTGGGAGGCGTGGAGGTGGACGTCGGCCTGGTCGGAGACGTGGTGCAGGTCAATTCGAGCGCCGTCCGCGACCTGCTCGAAGCCGGCCGGATTCCGGTCATCTCCGGGATCGCGCCGGACGTGGACAACGCCGGGCAGGTGTTCAACATCAACGCCGATTCGGCGGCGGCGGCCCTGGCGGTGGCGTTGGGCGCGCGCAAGCTGGTGATCTTGACCAATGTCGAGGGCCTCTACCGGCACTGGCCTGATCAGGGATCGCTGATCGACAAGATCACCGCCGCCGAACTGGCCCAGATGATGCCGCAGATCGCCACCGGCATGCAGCCCAAGATGGAGGCCTGCCTCAGGGCTGTCCGGGCCGGGGTGCCCCAGGCGCATGTCATTGACGGCCGCCAGCCGCACTCGTTGTTGACTGAGATTTTCACCGACCAGGGGGTCGGCACCATGGTGGTCGATCCGCCGGCGCCGTCAGCCCCGGCCGCTCCCAGCCCGCCCGGTTCCGGCGTCGAGGGGGTGGACGATGCCGTCCGGTGACCAGTTGCTGGAACGCTACCGTCAGCGTTTGCTGCCGGTTTTCAACCCTGTCCTGGCGCTCGCGCGCGGCCAAGGCGCGGTGGTCTGGGACGCCGACGGAGGCGAGTACCTGGACTTGCTGGGCGGGATCGCGGTCAACGCGCTCGGCCACGCCCATCCGGCCTGGGTCGAGGCGATTTCGAGGCAAGCCGCCAAGTTGGGGCATATCTCCAATCTGTATGCCAGCGAGCCCCAGCTCGAGTTGGCGGGCAAGTTGCTGGAGATCACTGGCGCGGGACCGGGCGGGCGGGTCTTCCTGACCAATTCCGGCGCCGAGGCGAATGAGGCCGCTCTGAAGGCGGTCCTGCGCCGCCAGGGCGGACGCCACCGGCTGTTGGCCCTGGAGGGCTCTTTCCACGGCCGCACTTTGGGGGCGCTGTCGTTGACCGCCAAGCCGGCCTACCGGACGCCTTTCGCCGAGTTCACCGGCCCGGCCGAGTTCTTGGCGCCGGGCGACGTGGCGGCCTTGGAGGCGCAGTTGGCGCCGGGCGATGTGGCCGCCCTGGTCTTGGAGGTCATCCAGGGCGAGGCCGGCGTGATCCCCCTGCCGCCCGGCTATCTTGCCGAGGCTAGGCGTTTGACCAGGCAATACGGCGCGCTGCTGTGGATTGACGAGGTCCAGGCCGGCATTGGCCGGACCGGCGCCTGGATGGCTTACCTGAACCCAGAGTTGGGTGGGCCGCTGCGGGACGGCGAGCCGGCGGCGAGCCTGCGGAACGAGGCTGACCCGGCGGCGGCGTTGGCGGAGGCGACCGGCCGGGGCGGCGCCCGGGTGGGGCCGGCCCCGGACTTGGTGACGCTGGCCAAGGGCCTGGGCGGGGGGTTTCCGATCGGGGCGATGGTGGCGATGAACGCGACTGCGGCCGGCCTGCTCCAGGCCGGCGACCACGGCAACACCTTCGGCGGCGGCCCGCTGGCGAGCGCGGCCGCGTTGGCGACCCTGTCGGCCATCGAGAATGAAGGCCTCATCGGCCACGCGGCCGAGCTGGGCGCCTGGTGGCGCCGGGAGCTGGCCAAAGTGGACGGCGTCAAGGCGGCCCGGGGGACGGGGCTGCTGATCGGCATCGTGCTAGAGGAGCCGGACGCGGCGGCGGTGGTGAAAGCGGCCCAGGCGGCCGGATTCCTGGTCGGCGCGACCGGGCCGGAGGTGCTGCGCCTGGCGCCGCCCCTGATCCTGACCAAAGACCAAGCGGAGCGGTTCGCCACAGCGCTCCCCGACCTGATCAAGGAGGCGGCATGACTGTCCGGCATTTCCTCAAAGACTCCTCCGTGTCACCGGCTGAGCAGTCCGAGATCTTGCGCCTGGCCATTGAAGTCAAGGCCGACCGGCTCAAGCGCCAGCCGCTGGCGGGGCCGCAGGCGGTGGCGGTGTTGACGGACAAGCCGACCCTCAGGACCCAGTTGTCGTTCTGCGTCGGCGTGGCCGAACTCGGCGGCTATCCGATGTTCGTGGACGGGAAGCTGGCCGGGGTGGGCCGGCGCGAGTCGGTGGCGGACGTCGCCCGCGTGCTCGGGCGCCAGGTCGCCGCGATCGTCTGGCGGACCTATGGGCAGGACCGGATCGAGGAGTTGGCCTCGCTGGTCGACGTCCCAGTGGTCAACGCCCTGACCGACGATTACCACCCCTGTCAGGTGCTGGCTGACTTGCAGACCGCGGCTGAACACCTGGGCGGGGTGGATCGTCTGGCCGGCGCCAAGCTGGCTTATTTCGGGGACGGGGCCAACAACATGGCCCAGTCCTACCTCCTCGGCGGCGCCGTGGCCGGAATGGAGGTGGTGATCGCGACGCCCGGCGATTACCGGCCCAAGGCCGCGGTGTTGGCGGAGGCGGAGGCGATCGCGGCGCGGACCGGCGCCAAGGTGGCGGTCACCCAGGACGTCGCCGAGGCGGCGGTTTCAGCCCAGATCGTGGCCACCGACACCTGGGTGTCGATGGGCCAGGAAGGCGATGCCGAGGAGCGGCGCTCGCCGTTCGTGCCCTATCGCGTCGATGAGGCGCTGATGGCGAAGGCTTCGCCGGACGCCATCTTCATCCACTGCCTGCCGGCCTACCGGGGCAGCGAGGTGACGGCCGGGGTGATCGACGGCCCCCAATCGCGTGTCTGGGACGAGGCCGAGAACCGCCTTCACGCCCAGAAAGCCCTGTTGATCTGGCTCTTGGCCCAGGCCCAAGCGCAGACCCGAGCCCAGGGCTGACATGGCGGCCACGCCCGAGGGGGTCGCGCAGCTAGGGGCACAGCCCTTGTTGGTGGCCGCCTCGGTGCCTGCCACTAAGACCGCGCGCCAAGGGTTGATCAGGAAGATTGTCCGGGCTTCGGCTGTCCGCTCACAGGCGGAACTGGCCCGTCGGCTGCGCCAGCAGGGTCTCGAGGTGACCCAGGCCACGCTTAGCCGCGACCTGGTCGAATTGCGGGCGGACAAAGTCCGACTGGCGGACGGCTCGCGCATCTACGCCCTGCCCGCCGAGGGCGGAGAAGGGGCGCTGGAGGGCGGTCTCGGCCGCGAGATACTGGCCCGGCGACTGCCTCGACTGGCGGCGGAACTGCTGGTCAGCGCCGAGGGAAGCGCTAACATGGTGGTGCTTAGGACGCCGCCGGGGGCGGCGCACTTCTTGGCCTCGGCGATCGACCAGTCATTCTTCCCCGGCGTCATGGGGACAATCGCCGGAGATGACACGATTGTGCTGGTGACACGGGCAGTTGACGGCGGTCCCCAAGTCGCGGCCCGGTTCACTGAATTGGCGAATGAAGGAGAGGGCTCATGACTGAGCGAGTGGTGTTGGCGTATTCAGGCGGGTTGGACACTTCGGTGGCGATCGGCTGGATAGGAGAGGCCACCGGCGCCGAAGTGGTGGCTGTGGCGGTGGATGTGGGCCAGGGCGGCGAGAACTTGCAGACCATCCGGGAGCGGGCGCTGGCCTGCGGGGCGGTCGAGGCCTACGTGGCGGACGCGCGCGAGGAGTTCGCCGGCGAATACTGCATGCCGGCATTGGCGGCGAACGCGCTCTATATGGATCGGTATCCGCTGGTTTCAGCGTTGTCGCGGCCGGTCATTGTGAAGCACTTGGTGCGGGCGGCTCGCCAGTTCGGCGCCACCACGGTGGCACACGGCTGCACCGGCAAAGGGAATGACCAGGTCCGTTTCGAAGTCTCCATCACCTCGCTGGCGCCGGACCTCAAATGCATCGCGCCGGTTAGGGATCTCGCTCTGACCAGGGCCGCGGCCATCGACTACGCCGAACGCCATGCCCTGCCCATCGAGACCACCAAGTCTTCGCCGTTCTCGATCGACCAAAACGTCTGGGGCCGTGCCGTCGAGACGGGCTTCCTCGAGGACATCTGGAACGGACCGACCAAGGACGTCTACACCTACACCGACGACCCGACCTTCCCGCCGGTCGAAGACGAGGTCGTGATCGAGTTCGCGCGCGGCGTGCCGGTCAGCATCGACGGCGTGGCCGTCAGCCCGCTGCAGGCGATCCAAGAGCTCAACCGCCGGGCCGGGGCGCAGGGGATCGGCCGTATCGACATGGTCGAAGACCGCCTGGTCGGCATCAAGTCCCGTGAGGTCTATGAGGCGCCGGGCGCGATGGCGCTGATCGAGGCCCACCGCGACCTCGAAGGCGTCACCGTCGAGCGGGAATTGGCTCGTTTCAAGCGACTGGTCGGGACCCGCTGGAGCGAATTGGTCTACGACGGCCAGTGGTTCTCGCCCTTGAAACGGGCTCTGGACGGTTTCATCGCCTCAACCCAGGATTACGTCAACGGTGAGATCCGGATGACCCTGCACGGCGGCCGCGCGGTGGTGACGGGCCGGCGATCCGACACCTCGCTCTACGACTTCAACCTGGCCACCTATGACGAGGGCGACTCATATGACCAGTCTCAGGCTCGGGGCTTCATTGAGATTTTCGGCATGCAGTCGAAGCTGGCGGCCGCCCGCGACGCCCGCCTTGGTCGCGACCTAGGCTGAGGGTCGGCCAGCGGGCCGGTCTGGACCCGTGGACCGGGGCTTAGTCAACTCGCGTAAGATCGAGGGGCTATGCCACCGCACCAAAACGACTTCGCCGATCGCAACCAGGCGCGTGAGGCGCAGCGTATGCGGCCGCGAAACCGGTTACAGCCTGAAGACCTGCCGACTATCCCCGACCACATCACTTCAGCGGCGCTGCCGCCCTGGATCAAGGCGCAGTTGACCGGCCTGGGCGAACAAAACGGCGAGTTGGTCGGCCGGCATCTGGCCATGGTCCTGGAGTATCTCGAAGAAGTCCCCGAACTCGCCTACCGGCACGCCCGGGCGGCCGCCGATCGCGCTGGACGGATGGCGGTGGCACGCGAATACGCCGGCCTGACCAGCTATTACACCCAGCGCTACGGCGAGGCGGTGCGCGAGCTGAGGACCTACCAGCGCCTGTCGGGGGAGAAACACCACAGTGCGATTCTGGCCGACGCCCTGCGCGGGATCGGCAAGACGGCCGATGCCGTCGAAGTCGCCGCCTCCACCCCTCGCGCGGCGCTCGATCCGGACGAGGCGGTCGAGTTGGCCATTGTCGGGGCGGGGGCCCGTGCCGACATGGGCGAATTCGGCGCCGCGCGGGCCGCTTTGGACCGTCTGCGCCGCTCCGGCCTGGACGCCGAGCAGCTAGGCCGCCTTGATGAGGCGTCGGAGCGGATCGAAGCTCTCGCCGCCGGGGCCGATCCGGCCAGCCAAGAGTTCGTCTGGGAGCCGGAATGACCTCGCCCTGGCTGGCGGATGTGCCGAGCCCGCTGGCCCGGCATTTCGACGTGGCCCTGACCGATCTGGACGGTGTGCTGTTCAAGGGCAACGCTCCGATCGCCCAGGCCGCCGATGCCGTCGCCAGCGCTCGCCGGGCCGGGCTCCGTTTCGTTTTTATCACCAACAACGCTTCGCGGCCGCCCAAAGTGGCTGCCGCCAAACTGGGATCGGTCCGGATCCCGGCCGAACGCGAGGAAATCGTCACCGCCGCAGAGGCCGGAGTGCAGTTGATGGCTGGGGAGATCGAGCCGGGTTCCCGAGTGATGGTGGTGGGCGGCAACGGTCTGACCGAGGCGGTCGCCAAGGCCGGTTTCAAACTGGCCACGGCCGCTGTGGAACGGCCGGCGGCGGTGATCCAGGGCTGGAGCCCCACGCTCGGCTGGCGTGACCTGGAGGAGGCCTGTTATGCCATTGAGGCCGGGTCGGCCTATTTCGCCACCAACCTGGATCTGAGCATCCCGACCGAATTCGGCTTCGCCCCGGGCAACGGGGCGATGGTCCAGGCGGTGGTGGTCACCACCGGCGTGCGCCCCAAGGCCTCCGGCAAACCCGATCCGTTGATCTTTCGTTTGGCGGCGGAACGCCGCCAAGCTATCAACCCCCTGGTCATAGGCGACCGTCTGGACACCGACATGGCCGGCGCCAACAACGCCGGCTATCCCGGTCTGCTGGTGCTGACGGGAGTCGCTAGCGCGGCCGACGCTTTCGTGGCCTGCGCGGCCGAGCGTCCCAGTATGATCGCGCGCGATCTGACCGCGCTGGCCGAACCGCATCAGGCCCCGGCCGCGCGATCAGATCACTGGGCCTGCGGCCCGGCCCGCGCCTGGGTGGACGGCAACCGTCTGGTGGTCGAAGACCCTTCCCCTGATCAGGCCGGCCCCTCCAACCAGGCCATCCGAGCAGCCGCGGCGGCCGCTTGGGAGGCGGCCGACGAAGGGGTCATCCTCGATCGCGACTCGATTCCGCCTGAGTTCTGCTGACCTTGCCTCTTCGGCGGCATCGTCTAGCCTGGTGTGATGCGACGCCCCCCGTCTCAGGCTGGCCGGGCTGTCAGCGCGCCTGAGGCTGGCGGGGTGGTCAGCGCGGTCAATCTGACCAAGGTCTAAGGGTCTGGAGCCACGGCCGTCACGGCCCTGAGCGAGGTCGACCTCGAGTTCGCGCGGGCCGAGTTCGCGGCCATCATGGGACCGTCTGGCTCGGGCAAGTCCACTTTGATGCACTGTCTGGCCGGCCTTGACCGGCCGACGGCGGGCCAGGCTTATGTCGACGGTCGTCTGGTCTCGGATATGCCTGAGAAGCAACTGACCGAGTTGCGGCGCCACACGGTTGGGTTCGTCTTCCAATCTGTCAATCTGGCGCCCACATTGACGGCGGAGGAGAACATCCTCTTGCCGGCGCTAATCGCCGGAGAGGGCACGGATCGGGAATGGTTCCGGTCGATCGTGGCCGCGCTTGACCTGGAGGACCGCCTGGGCCATCTTCCCAAGCAGCTCTCGGGCGGCCAGCAGCAACGTGTGGCCTGCGCCCGCGCCCTGATGACCCGGCCGGACATGGTAGGCCTGGCTTGGCGCTCCGTGCGCAGCCACCCGGCCAGATTCGCCCTGAGTCTGGCGGCCGTGGTTCTGGGGGTGGCGTTCGTCTCGGGGACCTTGACTGTGCGGGCCATGATGGCGCAGACCTTCGCTTCCCTGGCCGCTTCGGCCAAGACGGCGGACGTGTACGTCCAAAGAGCGGGCCCGGCGGTGCCGGAGATGGGAAGCCGTGTCAACGACACCCTGGCGGCCCTCATCCAGCCCTGGCCTGGGGCCGCCGGCGTTGCCCCCGAAGAGGTGAAAAGCGCGGTTGAGGCGGTTCTGCCGGCCGATGACGCCATTGGCGCGACCCTTGGGGGCGCCGTGCGCGAGGCGCAGCGGACCCGATTCGACGCCAGCTTCGGGTTCATTGGATTGGTTGTTCTCGCCTTGGCTGTCGCCGCTTTGCTGGTGGGGGCCCTCATCATCGCCGACACCTTCGCCATGATCGTCAGAGAGCAACTGCGTTCAATGGCCATCCTGAGGGCGCTGGGGGCCTCGTCCCGCCAGGTGGCCACAACGGTGCTCGTGCAGGCGGCCGTGGCGGCGGCCCTGTTGCCAGCCCGGCGAGCCACTCGGCTGCCTGTGCTGGAAGCGATCGCGGAACAATGACGGGCGCCGACCGCATTCGGCGTGTCTGGCGAACGGCCCGGCGTGAGAGACTGCCCTGGTGAGCTTTCTGTCTGAGGCCGTGAACGGCATCGCACCGGGGAGGCTGGTGCGTCTGGACCGCGGGCGCGACCAGGAAATGCTGGAAGTCGACGAGCTGGTGTGGTCGGACCGCTTGGAAGGCGAGCGGTGGCGCCTCGCGGTCGAAGCGCTGGACTTCTCTTGGGCGATCGGTGTCGATCTGCCGGCCGCTGACGGCGTCCGGTTGAGCGCCATGGCCTCGGCGCTGAGTTTCGATGTGCCGACGCCTGGTGGCCGCGTCGCGGCAGCCGGTCTGACCTGGGTCGGAGTGCGGCCGGAGTGCCGCGGACGGGGGTTCTTGCGGGCGTTGATCGCCCGGCATTTCGCCGACTGCCGCGAGCGGTCGGCGCCGGTGTCGATGCTGTTCGCTTCCCAGATGGCGATTTATGGGCGCTTCGGCTACGGGCTGGGCAGCACCGGCGCGCGGTTGCGGGTTCCCGGCGGTGCGGCCATGCGGGGGCTGCCGAAGCCGACGCCGCCAGTCGACGTGCGCTTCGAGACGGCCAGCTTCGAGGCCCACGGGCCGGTGGTGGAGGCGGTTGACCGGCGTCTCGGCCTGGGTCCCGGCGCCCGCCCGGGCTGGACTGATGTGGCTGCTCAGGCGCGCCGCCGGCTGCTGTTCAAAGACGAGGGCCCGAAGGACGCGGCCCTGGAGCCCTGGCGGATTCTGGTCGCCAGCCGGGCAGGTCAGCCGACCGGCTATGCGCTGGTGCGCCGTGATGGCAAATGGGACGGTTGGGTCGCGGACGGGACCGCCACGGTGCGGGTTTTCCAGGCCGTGGACCCGCCGAGCGGTCATGAGCTGTGGCGTCAGCTCTTGACGTTGCCTTTGGTGGCCAACGTCGAGACGCCGCCGTTGCCGTTGGACGATCCGCTGTTCGCCTGGTTGGAGGATTGGCGCAGCGCCCGCCCGGTCGTGATCGACCGCGAGCACGTCCGCCTGGTCGATGTCCCGGCCGCGCTCGGGGCCCGCCGCTACGCCGTGACGCTTGACCTACGCTTGGCGGTCCAGGACCGCCTGCTCGGCGACAACGCCGCGGTTTGGCGTCTGGAGGGTGGGCCGGACGGCGCCCGGGTCACCAAGGTCGCCGATCTGGCGGACGATGCCGTCGCCGACCTCACGCTCGACGTCCGTGAGTTGGGATCGCTTTATCTGGGCGGCCTCAGCGCCACCGCTTTGGCCGGGGCCGGCCTGATCGCCGAGCACACCCCCGGGGCGCTGGCCGTGGCGAACCGGGCCTTCAGTTCCGAACGCGCACCGGGCACGCCGCACGACTTCTAGACCGCAAACGCGCAACGCTAGCCCGGGCGAACCAGGCCTTCAGCGGCGAACGCGCGCCGAGGCCGCGGCCCGACTCCTAGACCGCGAACGCGCAGGGCCGGCCCTGGGGAGAACCAGGCCATCAGCGGCCAACGCGCGCCGGGCCCGCCGCCCGACTCCTAGACCGCAAACGACCGGCGCGGGCTCTGATTTCCTGACGCGGTCAGGCTGTTGCTTGGTATGATCGGGGAGTTCTGTCGTCGAGCCGGAGGTCGCGTTTCAAGATGTGGATTTGAGTCTGTTGCCAAGATTCTGACTAACACCACATTTGCTTGGAGCGCGCATGCCTCGGCTCACACCATCTATTTCCGTTTCCGATTTGGGCTTCGCCTTGCCCGATGCCGCGCCGTTGTTTTCCGGCCTGTCGATGGCTTTGGGGCCGGGTCGCCATGGGTTGACCGGGCCAAACGGGGGCGGCAAGTCCACCCTGCTGAGGCTGGTCGCCGGCGAGTTGCGACCGACCGCCGGGACGGTGGCCGTCCAGGGAGAGGTCGCCTACCTGCCGCAGCGGATCGAGTTCGATCCGGCCGCGCCGGTCGGCGCTCTGCTGGGGATCGAACGCCAGCTTGAAGCGTTGGCGGCGATCGAATCAGGCAGTCTGGATCAGCGCCACTTCGACCTGGTCGGCCAGGACTGGGATGTGGCCGAGCGGGCCGAGGCGGAGTTGGCCAGGCTCGGTTTGCCCGGCCTGGACTTGGGCCGGCCCTTAGGCAGTCTGTCCGGTGGTGAGGCGGTCATGGTCTATTGGGCGGCGCTGGCCCGGCGCCGCGCCCCGATCCTGGTGGCGGACGAGCCGACCAACAACCTCGACCAGCGGTTCAGGGCGAACCTGGTCGACGGCATCGTGCGGCATAGGGGACTGGTGCT
Source organism: Bifidobacteriaceae bacterium (assembly GCA_031270825.1). Lineage (GTDB taxonomy): Bacteria > Actinomycetota > Actinomycetes > Actinomycetales > WQXJ01 > JAIRTF01. Next base: position 62,443 of record JAISXH010000037.1, on the reverse strand, counting down.
GGTGGTCAGCCACGATGAGGACCTGTTGGACCGGATGGACCGGATCGGAGAGCTCCGGGAGGGACGGTTGACCTGGTATCAGGCGCCCTTCGACGCCTTCATGGCGGCCAAACGAGCCGAGTTGGCGGCCCGTCGGCAGGCCCTGACTGAGGCGCGGGCCGAATTCAGGCGCGAACAACGCGACCGGGCCGAGGCTCAAGTCCATCAGGCCAGGCGGGACGCCGCTGGGCGCAAGTCGGCCGCATCGCTGCCGAAGATCCTCGCCAACGCGCGCCAGCGCCGGGCTCAAGCCACTGCGGGGAAATCAAAACGCCTTCACGAGGACCGCCTGGAGGCGGCGCGGGAACGGCTGGACCAGGCCAAAGACGCTTTCGGCGGCGCTGAGAGGGGGAAGATCGACCTGCCGGGGGCGCGGGTGCCGCCCGGACGCGACGTCCTGGAACTGATCAACGTGCGTCCCCAGCACACCGATCTCGACGTCACACTGCACCTGCGTGGACCCGAGCGTGTGGTCATGACCGGGCCGAACGGCATCGGGAAAACCAGCTTGTTGCGGTGTGTGGTCGGCGCGGCCCGGCCGGCCGCGGGTGAGATCCGCTTGCACGTCCCGGTGCGCTGGCTGCCGCAAAGCCTGGACTTGCTCGACCCCAACCGATCGGCCCTGGACAACATCCTCGCGCCGACGGGCGTGCTGGCGCTGGCCGGGCGGTCTGGATCCGGCCCGGACGCCTCGGCGGCGGCGCGGGACCGGGCGCGCGACCAAGGCGGGGTCTCAGACGGCCCGGAGGCGGGCCCGGCGCGCAACCAGGGGAGAGCCTCAGGCGGCCCGGAGGCGGGCCCGGCGCCGCCCAGCGCCGAAGAGATCCAGCGGGTCAGGTCGGCTCTGGCCGGACTCGGCCTGCGTGGCGCCAAAGTCGAGCGGCCGGTCTGGGCCCTGTCCGGCGGCGAACGTTGGCGGGCCAATCTGGCGGCGCTGCTGGTGACCCGGCCCATCGCTCAGTTGTTGTTGCTGGACGAGCCGACCAATTCGTTGGACCTGGACGCCAAAGCACTGCTAGCCGAAGCCGTGGCCGCCTATCCGGGCGCGTTGATCGTGGTCAGCCACGACCGGCGCTTCGGCTCGGGAATCGGACCGACCCGCCAGTTGGACTTGGGAGGTAGGCGGTAGGCTCGTTGCGGCAAGTCGGGTAGTTCGAGGAAGGGAACCTAGTGTCCACTGGTGAGGCTGGCAAGACGGGCGCTGAGTTGTTCGCCGACCGCGATGACGTGGTGGTGGCGCGCGTCAACGGCGAATTGCAGGATCTTGACCAACCGATTCCTGACGGGGCGACGGTCGAGCCGGTCACCATAATGGAGCCGGACGGGTTGAAGGTCTTGCGCCACTCGGTGGCGCATCTGCTGGCGCAGGCGGTCCAGGAGGTGAACCCGGACGCGAAGCTGGGAATCGGCCCGCCGATCGAGGATGGCTTCTACTACGACTTCGATGTGGCCGAGCCTTTCACCGCCGAGCAACTGAGCCAGCTCGAAAAGGTCGTCACCCGATTGGCCGCCCAGGGCCAGACCTTCCACCGCCGGGCGGTCAGCGACGAACACGCCCGCGAGGAACTTCAGGACGAGCCCTACAAACTGGAGCTGATCGGGCTCAAGAGCCAGCCCGGCGAGGCGGGCGAAGACGCCGGTGTCGAAGTCGGCGCCGGGGGCCTGACCATCTACGACAACCTCCGCCGCGACGGCCAGGTGGTCTGGAAGGATCTTTGTCGGGGGCCGCACCTGCCCTCGACCAAGTTCGTCAAGAAGGGCACCTTCAAGCTGATGCGCTCGGCGGCGGCCTATTGGCGAGGCGACGAGCACCGTCCCCAGCTGCAGCGGATCTATGGGACCGCCTGGCCCACCGCCGAGGATCTCAAGGAATACACCGAGCGCCTGGCCGAGGCCGAACGCCGCGACCACCGCAAGCTCGGCGCCGAACTGGACTTGTTCTCTTTCCCCGAAGAGATCGGCTCCGGCCTGGCGGTGTTCCATCCCAAAGGCGCGGTCATCCGCCAGGAGATGGAGGAATACTCGCGGCGGCGCCACATCGCGGCCGACTACGACTTCGTCTACACCCCCCACATCACCAAGTCCCGGCTGTATGAGCTGTCCGGACACATCGACTGGTACGCCGACGCCATGTACCCGCCCATGCGCGTGGATGAGGAACGCGGCCCCGACGGCCACATCAAACGCCAGGGCCAGGACTACTACCTCAAGCCGATGAACTGTCCCATGCACAACCTGGTGTTCGCCGCCCGCGGCCGGTCCTACCGCGAGTTGCCGCTGCGCCTGTTCGAGTTCGGCACCGTCTACCGCTATGAGAAGTCCGGCGTGGTCCATGGCCTGACCAGGGCGCGCGGCTTCACCCAGGACGACGCCCACATCTACTGCACCAAGGACCAGATGCGGGACGAGCTGTCGTCGCTGCTGGCCTTCGTGGTCGACCTGTTGGGGGATTACGGCCTGAACGACTTCTACTTGGAACTGTCCACCAAGGACCCCCAGAAGTACGTCGGTTCGGATGAGGTCTGGCGCGAGGCCACCCGCACCCTCGAAGAGGTCGGCATGGCCTCCGGGTTGGAGATCAGGGCCGATCCGGGCGGCGCGGCCTTCTACGGTCCCAAGATCTCGGTCCAGGCGCGCGACGCGATCGGGCGCACCTGGCAGATGTCGACCATCCAACTCGACTTCAACATGCCGCAGCGCTTCGGCCTGGAGTACACCGCGCCGGACGGTTCCCGCCAGACCCCGGTCATGATCCACCGCGCCCTGTTCGGCTCGATCGAGCGCTTCTTCGCCATCTTGACCGAACATTACGCCGGGGCCTTCCCGACCTGGCTGTCCCCGATCCAGGTTCGCGCGATCCCGGTCTCGGCCGAATTCGACGGCTACCTGGGACAGGTCGCCCGGCGTCTGCGCGAACACGGCGTGCGCGTCGAGGTGGACCACGGCGACGACCGCTTCGGCAAGAAGATCCGCAACGCCGCCAAGGACAAGATCCCCTTCGTGCTTATCGCCGGGGCCGAAGACGCCGCCGCCGGGGCGGTGTCGTTCCGTTTGCGGGACGGTTCTCAAGACAACGGCATCCCGGTGGACGATGCCGTGGCCCGCATTTTGGGGACCATCGAACGGCGGGAGAATGACTGAAAAGGCCGACTCCGGCGACCCGGGCGGCTTGGCGCCGGCCGGGGGCGCGGCATCGGGCGGCCCGGCGGTTCCTGGTGATTCGGGCCTGGCCGGCGCCGGGGCCGCGACTGACCCGGGCGGCCCGGCGGAGGCATTGGCGGGACCGGTAGCGGTGGCCGGCGTCGAGGCGGGAGCGGACCTGGGCGGCGTGCCGGACGGCATCGAGCGGCTGTGGGTGCCGCACCGGATGGCCTATGTGGGCGGCGCGTCGCGTCCGGCCAATGCCGAGCCGGATGACTGCCCGTTCTGCCTGGCGCCTGGACGCGAAGACGCCGAGGCGCTCATCGTCGCCCGCGGCGAGATGGTTTACGCGCTGCTCAACCTGTTTCCCTACAACCCGGGGCACTTGTTGATCTGCCCGTACCGGCATGTGCCCGAGCTAACCGATCTGACCAGCGCGGAAGCCTCGGAGCTGATGGAGTTCACCCGCCGGGGAGTCGAGGCGGTCCGCCGGGCCCGGGCGCCTCAAGGCTTCAACCTGGGAATGAACTTGGGCGCTGTCGCGGGGGCGGGCATCTCGGCCCATCTGCACCAGCACGTGGTGCCGCGCTGGACTGGCGATTCCAACTTCTTCCCGATCCTGGCCCATTCGCGGGCGCTGCCGGAGTTGCTGGGCGCCACCCGCGAGGCCGTTGCCGCCGCTTGGGACGGGTCCTGATGCTCGGGGCCAACTCCAAGCCGTTGGAGCAACGGATTTTCGGGCGGCCGGCCGCTTGGCTGGTCAAGCACCATGTCCGGGCGAACACGGTGACGGTGGTCGGGGTTCTGGCGCAATGCGCGGTGGCGCTGACGCTGTTCCCCTTCGGGTACCTGTGGCAAGGCGCGGTGGTCCTGTCCGTGGTGGTGACCACGGATGCGCTGGACGGGACCATGGCCCGGCTGGCCGGCACGGCCTCGAAGTGGGGGGCGTTTCTGGATTCGACCCTCGACCGCCTGGCGGATGCGGCCATCATCGCCGGGCTGACCATCTACCTGGCCCGCGAAGGCTACACCGGCGGGGTGATCGCGGGCGTGGCGGCGCTGGCGGCCGGGGCGATCGTCCCCTACACGCGCGCGCGGGCGGAGGCGTTGGGCTACCAGGCCTCAGTCGGAATCGCCGAGCGGACGGACCGGTTGATCGTGGTCTTGGTGGCGGCGTTCGTGACCGGCCTGGGTCTGAGCCCGGTGGTGCTGACCGTGGCCCTGGCGGTGCTGGCGGCGGCCAGCTTCGTGACGGTGGGACAGCGGGCGGCGACCGTCTACCGCCAGGCGCGGGCTGAGTCGGCCGGCCAGTCCGAACCAGCCGCCTGCGATCCAGCGGCGGCCGAGTTGGCCACGCCCCCAGGCGCCGGCGCCGACTTGGCCAGCGGCCCGCCGGCGGGCGGGGACCACCCGGCGCCACCGGCTGCGGTCGAAGAAGTCGACTCGTCAGTAGAGGGCCCGTGAACCTGACCGCGCTGGCCTGGAAATGGGTGCCGAGGCTGCCGGAAGGTCTGGCTCGGGCCGGCTTCGCCGGGGCGGCCGACTGGGCGAGTTGGCGGCGGGGCAAAGGCGTCCGCCAGTTGGAGGCCAATCTGCGCCGGGTCTGTCCCGACTTGGACCGCCGCGCGCTCAGGCGGCTGGTCCGCGAAGCCATGCGGCGTTATATGCGCTACTACTGCGAGGCTTTTCAGCTCGGGAAGTGGCCCCCCGAACGGGCCACCGGCATGGTCCGGCTGGCTAACGAGGACCGGATCCGCGCCGAATTGGGAGAGTCGCGTCGGCGTCCCGACCAGGCTGAAGTGGGTGGGGCGAATTCTTCCTCCGGCAGCGCGGTCCAGGCGGTGCTGGCCCTTGGCCACCTGGGCAACTGGGACCTGGCCGGCGCCTGGGCCACTCGCAACTTGGCGCCCATCACGACCGTGGCCGAACGCCTGCGGCCAGAAGAGGTGTTCCAGGATTTCCTGGCCATGCGCCGCCATATCGGCCTGAACATCATCGCTTTGGAACCGAATAAGCCGGTTTTTCGACGCCTGCTGGAAGTCACCCGAAAAGCCAGCGCGGCCGCAGAGCCGTGGTTGGTGCCTCTGCTGGCCGATCGTGACTTGGGTCGCGGCGGTCTCGAGGTCGACTTCTTCGGGGAGAAGGCGCTGATGGCGCCGGGGCCGGCGGCTTTGGCCCTTGCCACCGGCCGGCCACTGTACGCGGTGGCGATGTACCGCGAGGGCGCCGGCTACGTGCTCGAGTTCTCTGACCTGGTCGAGGCGCCGCCGGGCCTGGCCAAAGCCGAACAGGTCGCGGCGATGACCCAGAGCTGGGCCAGTTTTCTCGAAGACGCCATCCGGCGCCACCCGGCCGATTGGCACATGCTGCAGAAAGTGTTCGTGGCCGATCTGGACCCGGCTCGCCGGGCCCGCAGAAACCAGGCGGCGCCGGTCGAACATGATCCGGCCGGGCGGTTGGGGGAGGCCTGATGCGGATCGGCTTGGTGTGTCCGTACTCCTATGACGTCCCCGGCGGGGTGCAGTTCCACATTCGCGACCTGGCCGGGGAGCTGATCGAGCTGGGACATGAGGTCTCGGTTCTGGCGCCGGCCGAAGAGGACACGCCGCTGCCAGACTATGTCGTGGCGGCCGGCCGGTCGTTGCCGATCCATTACAACGGATCGGTCGCGCGGCTCAGCTTCGGCCCGCTGTCGGCACGCCGGACCCGGCGCTGGCTGGCCGAGGGAGAATTCGACCTGCTGCACATCCACGAGCCCATCGCCCCGTCCCTGGGGATGCTGGCCATGCTCAACGCGCACGGTCCGCTGGTGGCCACTTTCCATTCTTCCCAGACCGCCTCGCGCGCCTTGCGCGCCGCGTACCCGCTGGTCAGAGCCTCTATGGAGAAGATTGTCGGCGCCATCGCGGTGAGCGAGGACGCCCGCCGCACGGTCATGGACCATCTCGGCGTCGATTCAGTCATCATCCCGAACGGCGTGCACGTGGACACCTTCGCGCAATCCGATCCGGACCCGCGTTGGCAATCCACCCAGGATCGCCCGGTGGTGGCGTTCCTGGGCCGCGTGGACGAGCCCCGCAAAGGGTTGAAGGTCGCCTTGGCGGCCGTGCCGACGGTGCAGGCCGCCTTCCCGGGAGTCCGGTTCGTGATCGCCGGGGCCGGCGATGCCGCCGAGGAACTCGGTCAGCTGGGTCCCGAACGTTCGGCCGTGGAGCCGGTCGGTCCGATCTCCGACGCCGACAAGGCCGGTCTGTTCGCAGGCTGTTCGGTGTATATAGCGCCGCAGTTGGGCGGCGAGTCGTTCGGGATAGTCCTGGTCGAGGCGATGGCGGCCGGCGCGCCAGTGGTGGCGTCCGATCTGCCGGCTTTCTCCCGCGTCCTCGACGGCGGCCGGCTGGGACGCCTGTTCACGCCTGGTGACGCTGGGGCCTTGGGGGCCGGCATCGTCGGCGTGTTGAGCGACGTGGAAGACGCCCAACAGCGGGTGGAAGCGGCCGGCCGGGCGGTGTGGCGCTACGACTGGTCGGCCGTGACGCAGAGCATCCTGGCCGTCTACGACACGGTCACGGGTCGGTAGGCGCGGCAATGGACTGGACGCGGGCCGTGCTGATCGCGGTGGTGGTGGCAGCAGCCGTGGTGACGGCGGTTTGGTATGCCGCCAGCCGGGTGGACCGCATGCACCGGCGGGTGGAAAACGCTTGGAATTCGCTCCAATTGCAGCTCATGCGCCGGGCTTCGGTGGCGCTCGACCTGGCCCACGAGGACCTCTGGGACCCGGTGACTTCGATGGTGGCGGCGGAGGCGGCGCGAGCGGCCCTGGACGCGCCGCCATGGGGGTCCGAGCATTCGGAGCTGTCGGCGGTGCTGCGCGCGGCCGCCGGCGACCGCGCCCAGGTCGAGGCGGACCTGGAACGCCCGGACCGGGAGCCACTGCTGCGCGAGCTGGGCGCGGCCTGGTACCGAGCCATCCTGGCCCGGCGTTTCCTCAACGAAGCGGTGTCGATGACGACGCGCTTGCGCTCGCGCCACCTGGTCCGCTGGCTGCACCTGGCCGGCCGCACCCCCATGCCCCAGTCCTGCGACATCGACGATTCCCCCCCCGACGGCCTCATCTAACCAACCCGCCGCCCCCAGGCAAGGGGACGGTGATCCTGCTGATTTCCGCAAGGCGACGGTGATTGTGCTGATTCCGCACTGCAAACCGTCGAACTCGGCGGAGCCAGCCGGCCCCGGAAGGCGCTGGACTCGAAGTAGTGGCTCTGCGCGCCGGCGACCGTTCGGCTACGCCAAGCGGTCGCCGGCGTGTGTCGGCCAGGATGGCTTCAGGGCGCCCCGGTAGACTGACCGCAGGTTTTGCCTAAGGAAGAGGGGAAGAAGCCATCTATGTCGGGTCACTCCAAGTGGGCCACCACCAAGCACAAGAAGGCCGCGATTGACGCCAAACGCGGCAAGCTGTTCGCCAAGCTGATCAAGAATATCGAGGTGGCGGCACGGACCGGCGGTGGCGATCCGGCCGCCAACCCGACTCTTTTCGACGCCATTCAAAAAGCCAAGAAGTCGTCGGTGCCGAATGAGAACATCGACCGGGCGGTCAAGCGCGGTTCCGGCGCGGAGGGCGGCGGCGCCGACTATCAGTCGATCATCTACGAAGGGTACGGGCCGGGCGGGGTGGCCGTGCTGGTGGAGGCCTTGACCGACAATCGCAACCGGGCGTCATCGGACATCCGGCTGGCGCTCAGCCGCAACGGCGGTTCGCTGGCCGATCCGGGTTCGGTGGCCTACATGTTCTCGCGCAAAGGCGTCATCGAGGTGCCTGCGGCCGAGGGCGTGGACGAGGACGCGGTCCTGGACGCCGTGCTGGACGCGGATCCGGAAGAGGTCAGCGCCCAAGACGGCGGTTTCGAGATCATCACCGCGCCGGAGAATCTGGTCGCCGCCCGCCGGGCCCTGCAGGCGGCCGGGATCGACTACGACTTGGCCGAGGTGCAGTTCGTGCCCTCGCTCGAGGTGACGTTGGACGCCGATGGCGTCAAGAAGATCATGCGCGTGGTGGACGCGCTGGAGGACTCGGACGACGTGCAGAACGTTTACACCAACTTCGACGCCTCCGAAGAGGTCCTGGCCGAAGCGATGGGAGCTTAGCCGTCTATGCGCGTGCTGGGCGTCGATCCGGGCCTGACCCGTTGCGGCCTGGGCGTGGTCGATTCCGAGCCCAGCCGACGGGTCCAAATGGTCGCCTTCGGAATCGCCACCAGCCCGCCGGATGACACCGTCGACCGCCGCCTGGCGGCCGTGGCGGACGCGATTGGCGCCTGGATCGAGCGCTACCGGCCGGACGCGCTGGCGGTCGAGCGGGTTTTCGCCCAACACAATGCCTACACCGTCTCCGGCACCATGCAGGTCGCCGGCTTGGCCATGGTCGAAGCGGCCCGGCGCGGCGTCGAAGTGGCGTTGCACACCCCGACCGAGGTCAAAGCCGCCGTCACCGGCAACGGGGACGCTCCTAAAGATCAGGTCGCCAGGATGGTCACACGCCTGCTCGGCCTGTCCGAACCGCCCCGCCCGGCCGACGCCGCCGACGCCTTGGCCCTGGCCATCTGCCACGCCTGGCGCCCCAGCACGCTCAGTCCCACCGGCCAGGCCGCCACGGCGGCCCAGAAAGCTTGGGTCGAAGCCGCCCGGGCGGCCCGCCGCGGCCGCAAGACTTGGGTGACGGCGTGATCGCCTCGCTGCGGGGGGAAGTGTTGTCCCTGACCGCCAACACCGCCGTCATTGAATGCGGCGGCGTCGGCATGGCCGTCACCCTCACGCCCGCCGCCCGCGACCGCCTCCGCCAAGGCGCTCAGGCCACGATTCTGACGCACCTGGTGGTGCGTGAGGATTCCCTGACTTTGTATGGGTTCGCCGATGCCGTGGAACGTGACGTTTTCGTGGTGGCGCAGTCCGCCAGCGGCGTGGGGCCGAAGCTGGCGCTGGCCTTGGTCTCGGCCCTCGGCGCGGACGGGCTGACCAAGGCGGTGGCCGCCGAAGATGTCACGGCCCTGACCACGGTGCCGGGCATCGGCCGCAAGGGCGCGCAGAAGCTGGTCATCACACTGGCTGGGAAGCTGGCCCCGGCCACAGGCGGCGCCGGGGTGCCCGGATCGAGCGGACTGCCGGGCGCCGGCGCTGAGGGCGAACAGGTTCTGATGGCGCTGATGCAGCTCGGCTTCAACGCCCAGGCGGCGACCGCCGCGGTGGCGGCCGTCCAGTCCGAACCGGATGCGCCGACAGAGGTGGCGGGGTTGCTGAGGGCCGCGCTGGGACGATTGCGGGCGAACCGATGAATAGCCGGGGGGCCGCCTGCGCGCGGCGCCGAAGCGCGGTTGGACGGCAGGCGAACCGATGAACGACGAATCGATCAGCGCCGAGCCGCTGGCGCGCGAAGCGCTCTCACCGGCGGCGTCCGGAACAGAACGAGCTATCGAGGCCGCCTTGCGGCCCAAGAACCTGGGCGAATTCGTGGGCCAGCGAGTGGTCCGGGATCAGCTTTCGCTGGTGCTGGAAGCCGCCCGGGCCCGGAACATGCCGCCAGACCATGTTCTGTTGTCCGGGCCGCCGGGGCTGGGCAAAACCACTCTGGCCATGATCATCGCGGCCGAACTGGGTGTCTCGATGCGGGTCACATCCGGTCCGGCGATCCAACACGCCGGCGATCTGGCGGCGGTGCTGACCTCGCTGGAAGAGGGCGAAGTCCTCTTTGTCGACGAGATCCATCGTTTGGCCCGGCCAGTTGAAGAGATGCTGTACGTGGCCATGGAGGATTTCCGGGTCGATGTCGTGGTCGGCAAAGGGCCCGGCGCCAACGCCATTCCTCTGACCTTGCCACCATTCACGGTGGTCGGCGCGACCACCCGAGCGGGGCTGTTGCCCGCTCCTCTGCGGGATCGGTTCGGGTTCACCGGGCAGCTCGACTATTACTCGGCCGAGGAGTTGGAAAGGGTGATCGCGCGCTCGGCGGCGCTGCTCGCCCTGGTGGTCACCGCCGAGGCGGGCCGGGAGGTGGCCTCGCGTTCGCGCGGCACGCCCAGGATCGCCAATCGTCTGCTGCGCCGGGTGCGGGATTGGGCCGAGGTCCGGGGCACCGGCGTGGCCGACATCGAGGCCGCTCTGGCCGCTCTGGACGTCTACCAGGTGGATGAGCGCGGACTGGACCGACTCGACCGAGCCATCCTCGAGGTGCTGGTCCGCCGCTTCGTCGGCCAGCCGGTCGGATTGACCACCTTGGCGGCCGCCGTGGGCGAGGAGCCGGACACCATTGAGACGGTGGTGGAGCCCTTCCTACTGCGCGAAGGCTTGATTGCGCGGACGCCTCGCGGTCGCTTGGCCACCCCTGCGGCCTACACCCATCTGGGCCAGCCCATCGGCGGCGCCCCCGACCTCAGCCCAGAGATTTCTCTGCTTCGGCCGGACCTTTCGTGGGGTGGGCTAGACTCACCCCGGACGTAATGTCTTTTTTCGCATCCCATTGACCGAGGAGTGTTTTCGTTGACTATTTTCGATGTCGCCGTGTTGGCCGAAGGTGAGGAGCCGGCGACCCAGCCAGGGGGAGGCGGCGGCAACTACGTGTTGCTGATCTTCATTGGCGGCATGATCCTGTTGATGTGGTTCATGTCTCGGCGGAACAAGAAGCAGCAACAACAGCAGGGTGATTTCCGCCGGGCGTTGGACGTCGGCCAGCGAGTCATGACCGTGGGCGGCATGATCGGTGTGGTCACCCAAGTCAACGGCGACGTGTTGACGCTGATGTCGCCTAGCGGCGATGAATCGGCCTACCTGCGCCGGGCGATCAAGTCGGTGGTCTCGGATGAGGAATGGGGCAATCTGACCGAACCGTATCCTCTCGACGAGGATGAGCTGCCGGATTCGGCCGAGGAGTCAGAGCTTGACGGCTCGGCCGAAGAGCCAGAGCTTGACGGCTCGCCCGCAGATGCCGACACGGACCCCGCCGGCGGACAGGACCAATCGCAGCCGGAAGACCAAGACAAGTAGGTCTTTCAGCTCTTAGGCTTCGCCCGCAAATCATCCAAGGAGAAACACTTAGGTGGCTACACACTCTCGAAAGGCCCGGCCTGGCCGCACTTTGCTGGTGCTGGTGGTGCTGGTGATCCTTCTGTTCGGAGCGATCGGAATTGGCGCCGCGGCGGGCAAGACCGGGTTCTTGCCGAAGTTCGCCCTCGACCTCGAAGGCGGCACCGAGCTGGTCCTGACCCCCCAGGCCTCCGAATCAAATGCCCAGGTCACGGACGAGCAGCTGGACCAGGCCAAAGAGATCATCGAAAAGCGCGTCAACGCTTCTGGCGTGACCGAGGCCGAGGTCGCCCGTCAGGGCAGTTCGAATATCGTCGTTTCGATTCCCGGCGACCCCAGCCAAGAGAGTCTCGACCTGGTGACCAAGTCGGCCAAGATGACCTTTAGGACTGTCCTGTATGTCACCGGCGCCACGCCTGACCAAGGCGAAGCCTGGTCGACCCGGTATTACCCGAACCCGTCTTACACGCCGTCGCCCGAGCCCAGCGCCGAAGAAGGCGAAACAGGCGAAGAAGGCGAAGAAGGCGAAACAGGAGAAGAGCCCAGCGACGGCGCTGAGACTGAGACCGGCGAAACCACCCCGACAACCGAGGAGAGTGTGGAGCCCAGCCCCACGGCATCGTCCACCAGTCCTTCCCCGGCGCCCACCCCGACGTCGAAGGTCGACGCCTCTACCGGCAATATGCCGGTCCCGCCGGACGAGGCCTACACCGCGCGGCTGGACAACGGCCTCAACGACACGATCGTTTACGGGGCCGTGGCCGAGGAGTACGCCAAGCTGTTGGAAGGCGCCGAGTCCACGATCGCCCAGAAGACCGCCACCGGCATCACCGAAGAGGCCGCCAAAGCCCAGACCGTGGCCGAATCCATCAACTGCTCAATGGTCGGCTCATCGCGCGGCAACGATCCCTCTGATCCCGACAAGCCGCTGGTCACTTGCGACGAGGAAGGCACGGCGGCCTACATCCTCGGCCCGGTCATGGTCCAAGGCTCCGAGCTGACCAAGGCCAACAACGGCATGGCGACCACCCAGCAGGGCAACACCACTGGTCAGTGGATAGTGGACATCGCCTTCAACTCCGCCGGCGGCAAGCAGTTCGGCGCCGTCACCACCAAACTGGACGCGGCCTGCAAGGCCAATGCCGAAGACCCCAAGCGGCAGTTCGCGATCGTCTTGGACGACCTGGTCATCTCCGCGCCTGAGGTGTGCAACGACCCGATCCTGACCGGCGAGGCCCAAATCTCGGGCTCGTTCACCCAACAGACCTCGAAAACCCTGGCCGACCAGCTGTCGTTCGGCTCGTTGCCGATCAACTTCGTGGTCCAGTCGCAGGACCAGATTTCGGCCACGGCCGGATCCGAACAGCTGGAAATCGGGCTTTGGGCCGGTCTGATCGGCCTGATCCTGGTGGCTGTCTACTCCTTCTTCCAGTACCGGGCGTTGTCTGGGGTGACGGTGCTGTCGCTGATCTTGGCCATCGGCATCTCCTACGGCACCATTGTGCTGCTGGGCTGGACGCAGGGTTACCGGCTGTCGCTGGCTGGCGTGGCCGGCCTGATCATCGCTATCGGCATCACGGCTGATTCGTTCATTGTCTATTTCGAACGCATCCGTGACGAGCTGCGGGTCGGCCGTCCGATCGGCGTGGCGGTGGAGATGGCCTGGTTGCGGGCCCGGCGGACCATTTGGGCCTCGGACGCGGTCAACTTCCTCGCGGCGATCGTTCTGTACATGGTGGCGGTGGGCGGCGTGCGCGGCTTCGCCTTCACCCTGGGCCTGACCACGGTTATGGACTTGGTGGTGGTCATGCTGTTCACCCATCCGGTGGTGTTGCTGGCGACCAAGACTCGTTTCTGGGGCGAGGGCCATCCCTGGTCTGGCCTGGATCCGTTCCGTTTGGGCGCGCCGGGCGCGGTTCGCTATGTCGGCAGGGGTCGTTTCGCCGCGGCCGCCGATGCCGACCGGGCGGTCGCCGGCGCCGGCTCGGGTGGCGCTGTGGCCGTCTTGGAGGACCTCGACGAAGCAGACGACCTAGCTGAGGAGGACCTGGCGGAAGTTGACAGCCTGACGGTCGAAACGGCATCGGGCAAGAAGGCACGCCCGGCTGGAACACGTCCGGGGGGCGCCGGCGAGGCGGGCGGCGGCCCTGGGGCCGGGGACGAGTCCGGCCCGGACGACGGGCCTGACCAAGAACCGGCCGTCAAGAAGCCGCCGACCAAAGTCGCCGGCGACGCCGGTTTGTCGATAGCGGAGCGCAAGCGGCGGGCGGCTCAACAGGCCCGAGAATCAGGCGCCGAGGGGGAAGGGGGCGATAGCGATGGCTAGGGGCTTCTCGCAGTGGGGCAACGACCTCTACACCGGGCGCCGGTCGTACGCGGTGGTGCCCAAGATCAAGATCTGGCTGTCGGTGGCCGTCGGCGTGGTGATTGTTTGCGGCGTTTTGGTTTTCAAGCCCGGCCTGCACCTCGGCATGGAGTTCGTGGGCGGCACCGAGTTCCGGGTGTCCGGCACCACCTCGACCGATCAGGGCCCGGCCCTGGACGCGTTGCGCGACGAACTGGGCGCCGACGCCTCGCCCAAGGTCTCCTCGCTTGGCGACGGCGGCGTGCGCGTGCAGACCGGCAAGCTCAGTGGTGAGGAAACCCAAAGCGTCAAGACGGCTCTGGCCGAAGCCTATGATGTGCCGACCACCGACGTGTCGAACCAGATGGTGTCGGCGTCCTGGGGCTCGGACGTGTCCGGCAAGGCGATACGGGGCTCGATCATCTTCCTGGCGCTGGTCGCCCTGGCCATGATCATGTACTTCCGGAACTGGGCCATGGCCGTGTCGGCCATAACGGCGCTGATCCACGACCTGATTGTGACCGTGGGGGTCTATGCGGCGGTCGGCTTCGAGGTCACCCCGGCCACGCTGATCGGCTTCCTGACCGTTCTGGGCTACTCGATGTATGACACCGTGGTGGTCTTCGACAAGGTGCGTGAAAACACTCAGGGCGCGTTGGACCAGTCGCAGTACACCTATGGAGAGGCCGCCAACCTGGCGGTCAATCAGACCATGGTGCGTTCGATCAACACTTCGGTGGTGGCGCTGCTGCCGGTGGCCGCGATTCTGTTCATCGGCTGGGCGTTGTTGGGGCCGTCGTCGCTGCAGGACATCTCGCTGGCTTTGTTCGTGGGCATGGCGGCCGGAACCTACTCGTCGATCTTCTTGGCCACGCCGCTGGAGGTGGCTCTGCGTAACCGGGAGCCGCGGATTCGCGAGCACACCGAACGGGTGCTGGCCAAGCGGGCCGAAGCGGTCGCGGCCGGAGCCGACGCCGGGATCGGCACGGCGGCCCTGTCTGGCATCGGCGCGATGCGCGCGGGCGAGCACCGCGGACAGGTCTCCCAACCGCGGCGCAAGCCGCGTTCGGGGAGGTGACAGCGGTGGGTTTGATCACCCCGGGGCAGGTCCGCGACCTGGTCGAGGCCCACTGCCGGGACATCCCCGATTTCCCCACCCCCGGCGTGATCTTCAAAGACATCACCCCGCTGCTGGCTGATTCGTACGCCTTTGGGCAGGTGATCGAGTATCTGTCCGATTTCTTGGAGCGCGTCGGCTGTGAGTTGGTGGTGGGAATCGAGGCGCGTGGTTTCATCGTGGCCGCCCCGGCCGCTTTTCACACCGGTCTGGGCTTTGTGCCGTTGCGCAAGCCGGGCAAGTTGCCCGGGGTGACTCTGCGCGAGTCCTATGCGCTGGAATACGGCGAGGCGGCCCTGGAGATGCACGAGGACGCCATCAGGCCGGGCACGCGCGTGGTCATCATGGATGACGTCCTGGCCACCGGCGGCACGGCGGCTGCCGCCGCCGACCTGCTCGAGCGCGCTGGCGCCAAGGTCATCGGCATGAGCTTCCTAATCGAATTGGCCTCCCTGGCCGGCCGCGCCAAACTCCCCGGCCGCGACCTAGAGTGCATCTGGACCACCTAACCAAATCCCGCAGGGGGACGGTGATTGTGCTCACTGGTTCGCCGCCCGCGCGGCGGGCGGCCAGACTGGGCCGATGGCGAAAAGCCGGGGTTCGGCCCGCAGGCGGTTCTACAATTAGCGCATGACTGAGGCCGGCACCACCCCCAGAGCTCAGGTGGAGTCTGGCGCCCACACCGGCCCGCTGTCCTGGCTCCCCGGCTTCCGGACGCACCCAGCGGTGCCAGCCGCCCTGGAACCCGTGTTGGCGGCTCTCAGAGCTTCGCACCCGAAGACCTCCACCGAATTGGTGGAGCGGGCCTACGCGGTGGCCGAGCGCGTCCATGAAGGCCAGGTGCGCAAGAACGACGAGCCTTACATAACGCATCCGGTGGCCGTGGCCACCATCTTGGCTGAACTCGGCATGACGCCGTCCACCTTGGCGGCGGCGCTTCTGCATGACACGGTCGAGGACACGACCTACTCGCTGACCGAACTCAGGCGCGAGTTCGGCGACGAGATCGCGCAGATGGTCGATGGCGTGACCAAACTCGACAAGGTCGAGTACGGCGAGGCGGCGCAGTCGGAGACTGTGCGCAAGATGGTGATCGCCACCGCCAAAGACATCAGAGTGCTGTTGATCAAGTTGGCCGACCGTTTGCACAACGCGCGGACTTGGAAGTATGTCTCGACGGAATCGGCGGAGCGGAAGGCGCGCGAGACCCTTGAGATCTACGCTCCGCTGGCTCATCGTCTCGGCATGAACACGATCAAATGGGAGTTGGAGGACCTTTCCTTCGCCACGCTGCACCCCCGGGTCTACGAGGAAGTGGTCCGGGTGGTGGCCGAACGCGCCCCGGCCCGCGACGAATACCTCCGGGTGGTGGCCGAGCAGGTCAAGGCCGACCTCAGGGCCAACAAAATCAAGGGCGTGGTGACCGGCCGGCCGAAGCACTACTACTCGATCTACCAGAAGATGATTGTCCGGGGACGCGACCTGACCGATATCTATGACCTGGTCGGGGTTCGTGTCCTGGTTGATTCGGTGCGGGATTGCTACGCCGCTCTGGGGGCTATGCATGCGCGCTGGAATCCCGTGCCGGGACGCTTCAAGGACTACATAGCCCGGCCCAAGTTCAACATGTACCAGTCGCTGCACACCACCGTGATCGGGCCTTCCGGAAAGCCGGTCGAAATCCAGATCCGCACCCATGAGATGCACCGACGCAGCGAATACGGGGTGGCCGCGCACTGGAAGTACAAGGAAGGGGCGCATTCGACCGCCAATGGCGGCGCCGATATGGATTGGCTGCGCCAGTTGGTCGAGTGGCAGCGCGAAACCCAGGATCCGGGCGAGTTCCTCGATTCACTGCGTTATGAGATCGGTCGGGCGGAGGTCTACGTCTTCACGCCCAAAGGCGACGTGTTGGCGCTGCCCTCGGGTTCGACTCCAGTCGACTTCGCTTACGCCGTCCACACCGAAGTGGGCCACCGGACGGTTGGCGCCCGGGTCAATTCGCGCCTGGTGGCTTTGGACACGGAACTCCAAACCGGCGACGTGGTTGAGATCTTCACCTCGAAGACGCCCGGCCAGGGGCCCTCGCGCGATTGGTTGGTGTTCGTCAAGTCTCCGCGCGCGCGCAACAAGATCAGGCAGTGGTTCACCAAGGAGCGTCGCGAGGAATCGGTCGAGCGCGGCAAGGACCAAATCGCCAAGGAGATGCGTAAGCAGAATCTGCCGATTCAGAGGCTGATGTCGCATGAGACCTTGCTCGCCCTGGCCAATGAGCTTCGGTTCCAAGATGTCTCGGCCCTGTATGCGGCTGTCGGCGAGGGCCGCTACTCGGCCCATTCCATGGTCGAGAAACTGGTGGCGTCCCTGGGCGGGGAGGCCGCCAACGAGGAAGACGTGGTCGAGGTCTCCCGGCCGGGATTGTCACACCGGCTCAGCCCCGCCGGCGCCAGCGGTGATCCCGGCATTGTGGTCCACGGGGTCGATGACGTCTGGGTCAAGTTGGCCCGCTGCTGCACGCCAGTGCCGGGAGACAAAATCATTGGCTTCATCACCCGCGGTTCGGGGGTCTCGGTCCACTGGGTCGATTGCGCCAACGTCCAGGAGGCGGAGAAGACATCGCCGGAGCGGATTGTCGATGTCGAATGGCGGGATCACGTCCAAGGGTCCTACCTGGTCCAGATCCAAGTCGAGGCGCTGGACCGCCACCATCTGCTCTCGGATGTGACCAAGGCCCTCTCGGAGGCCCATGTGAACATCCTGTCGGCCGAGGTGTCCACGACCAAAGACCGCGTGGCCATCAATCGCTTCGTCTTCGAATTGGCTGACACGTCTCACTTGGATGCGGTGTTGGCCGCCATCCGCCGCGTGGACGGCGTCTTCGACGCCTATCGCATCACCGGCTCCGGGCGTCATCACGCCTAGCGAGGCGGGCGAGTCCCGCCCCGGAGCGTTGGCCAACGGGGCGCGGGCCTAGGAATCCGGTGAATGAACCGGATTCCTAGGCCCGAAGCCGCACTTGCTTGCCGCGTTTCCTTAGGTCAGCGCTTCGCTGACCCAAGTCAACACGGTCGGAGCGTGGCTATTCACCACGCTCCTAGCGGCCGATTTTGAGGGCCGCGAGAGGCGGCCCGACCGGTCCCGCTACTCCCAACCCTGCTGCGCGGATTGGCGCAGGCTGTCGAGCATCTGGCGGCGGCCCTTGATGTCCTCTTTGAGGGCCGCGATGGATGTCGCGTCGCCGGTGGCCTCGACTTTGACCAGTTTGCGTTCCAGGCCCGCGATGACGGCCTCGAGTTGGCTGGTCATCGATTCCATTCGGGCTATGGTCTCCGGGTTGGACTTCCTCCAGCCACGTTCTTCCTCTGAGCGGACGGCGTCTTCGACCGCCTTCATGCGGGCCTCGACCCTGTCCTGGTCGCGTCGGGGCACATGGCCGATCTTGTCCCAGCGGTCTTCCAAGTCCCGCAGCTTGGCTTTGGCGATCTTGATGTCGCGGACGGGCAGCAACTGCTCGGCCTCTTGGACAACCTCCAGCTTGGCCGCGAGGTTGGCTTCCCGTTCGGCGTCGTTGGCGGCGTGCTGGGCGTCCCGCCGTTTGAAGAACTGGTCCTGGGCGGCGCGGAAGCGTTCCCAAAGGGCGTCGTCTTCGCGCCTTGACAGCCTGCCGGCGGCGCGCCAGCGGTCCATCAGATTGCGGAACTCGCGCCCGGTGTTTCCCCAGTCTTGCGACGCGGCGAGCTTCTCGGCCTCGGTCACGATCTGTTCTTTAGCCAGCTTGGCGGCGCCTTGGCGCTTGTCCAATTCGGTGAAGAAGGCCCGCCGTTTGCGGTCGAAACCGGTGCGGGCATGCGAGAACCGGCGCCACAACTCGTCCTCGGTGGGGCGATCGATCTTGGGACCGGTGCGTTGGGCCTCGCGCCAGACATCGAGGATCTCTTTGAGTTCGGTCGAGGCCTGCTTCCAGTTGACTTGGTCGGAATGCAGCTCGGCGATGGCTTCGGCGCGCTCAACCAGCGCGGTCCGTTCGGCCAGCGCCTCGGCTTTGGCTGCCGCCCGCTCAGCCTCGATGCGTTGGCGCACAGCCGCCGCGTGAGCCTTGACGGCTCGGTACTTGGTCCTCAGGCCCTCCAGGTCACCGACCGCCGCCGGCTCGGCCAGAGCCTGCTTGAGGCTGGAGAGCGTCTGGTCGATGTCCCGCTGAGTCAGCTGTTCGACTCTGGCCTCGAATAGGTCGACTTGCGCCTCGAGGTCCAGGAACCGCCGGGCGTAGAGCGCCAGGGCCTCTTCAGCCGGCACGCCCGGGAATTGGCCCACGGGCCGCTCCGACTTGCCGTCGACAACGAAGACCGTCCCGTCCGGATCGACTCGGCCCCATTTCGAGGCTTTGGTCACGTCTTCGTCGGCGTGGGTGGGCGCCGCGGCCGGCGCTGGCGGTCGGGGCGCCGTCGCCGCACCCGGTTTTGGGCCCATTCCGGGCCGGGGGCCGGGGCGCGGGGGCGCGGGCTTGGGGATCGGGATCGGGGGGCCGGCCGGGGTTGGTTCAGACTCTGTGTCCGATGCCGTTTGCTCACCCTCGGCGCCCTCCGTCGCCTCGGGCGCCATAGCGGCGTCCGCCCGGCCGCTTGTGGGCTCGGCCGGCGGCGAGACGCCCTCAGCGTTAGCCAGCGGCTCTGGTTCCGGCTCGGGTCTGGCCTGGGGTTCGGAGGCCTCCCCTGTGGCCTCGGCTGGTTCTGGCTCAGCCTGTGGCGGCGGCACGGCGCCGGCCGGTGGTTCTGGCTCGGTCTGGAGTTCCGCCTCGGGCGTCTTGTCTGTGACCTCGGCTGGTTCTGCGGGCTCCACGGCCGGCGTCGAGGCGGCATCGGCGTCAACGTCAGCGTCCGCGTCGGCTGGCGGTTCTGGCTCGGGTTCGGGTTCGGGTTCCGCCTCAGGCGTGGCCTGTGGTTCGGGTGCCTCCCCGGCGACCTCGGCTGGTTCTGCTGGCTCCACGGCCGGCGGCGAGGCGGCATCGGCGTCAACGTCAGCGTCCGCGTCGGCTGGCGGTTCTGATTCGGGCTCCGGTTCCGGCTCGGGCTCGGGTTCCGGCTCGGGCTCGGGTTCCGGCTCCGGTTCTGGCTCGGGCTCGGGCTCCGGCTCGGGCTCGGGCTCCGGCTCGGGCTCCGGCGTGGCCTGCGGTTCGGGGGCTTCGCCTGCGACCTCGACTGGTTCTGCTGGATCTACGGCCGGCGTCGAGGCGGCATCGGCGTCTGCGGCGGCGTCAGCCGGTTCCGGTTCGGCCTGTGACGGCGCGTCCGCGTCGGCGGCGCTCGGAAGGGGAACAGCGGCACTGTCGGCTGGCGGGGCCGGCGTGGCGCTGGTGTCAGGGGTGGTCACTGTAGTTCAATCCCATCGATCGTCACGGCAATGGCGGGCCGCCCATCCGTGCCGCCATCCTCGGTGCCCCCGGCGGCGACTTGCTCAACTGCTTCGAGCCCGGACGTGACATGCCCAAATACACTGTATCCGCCGGGGATGGTGCTGTCTTGGTAAGTGATGAAGAACTGCGCTCCTTGGGAGTCTTCGGACGTGGCGCGGGCCATGGCGATGGTGCCGGCGGGGTAGACGCTGTCGGCGGGCGCGTTCTCCACCGGGCCGAACTGGTAGCCGGGGCTGTCGGTCCCGTCGCCGGTCAGCGAGCCGCATTGGAGGACGAAGATGCCCTCCGTGGTCAGTCGGTGACAGGATGAGCCGTCGTAATAGCCGTCGTTGGCCAGCTGGATGAAATTGGCGGTGGCCTGCGGGGCGGCCACGCCGTCCAGGGTGAAGCCGATCTCGCCGGCCGATGTCACCATGGCGCCAGTCCATTCGCGGCCCTCGGCTAAGGACGGATCCGGCACGGCCGTGTAGGTGGCCTTGCCGTCGCCGGGAGTGGTCGCGTCGCCGGTGGCTTCTGGATCAGTGGAGACGACAGCCGTGCCTGTGCCGGAGTCTGCCGTTGACGTCTTGTCGCGACCGGACAGCACGGAGGTGACCACCACGGCGGCCAGACCGCCGACAGCGACCGCCGCCACGGTCACTCCGGCGATGATTTGGTTGCGCCGCCGCCGCTTGGCCTTGGCGATCAGGCGCTGCTGACGCGCCAGGGCCTTGCGACGCTCGCGTTCGCGCTGCAAGTTGCGTTTGGCCACCATGCTCGAAGAACCTCCCCAACCTTGACAACTACCGGCGAGCGAAAAGTCTATCGGTACGGGCTCCACTACTCTGGAGAGCGCGCCTGCGCGGCCGGCCGGGTGGCACTGTGGTGCACCGCCGGGCTTGGGCCACCTTGACGTGGGCGGCCCGAATCCCGCTTGCGGCGGGGCCGAGCCGCCCGGTGGAAACTCCACGCCAATTGTGTCCGATCTAGCGGAAAAGGAGTCTTGATGGCTCGTCCCCGCCCTTTGTCTGGGTTCCCGGAATGGCTGCCGTCCGGTAGGGCGGTGGAGCGCCATCTGATCGAGACGCTGGCCCGAGTCTTCGCCCTACACGGCTTTGTCGAGATCGAGACGCGGGCAGTCGAGCCGCTGGGCGATCTGCTCCGCAAGGGCGAGACCTCGAAAGAGGTCTATGTGCTGGGACGGCTCCAGGACGCCGGCAAGACCGGGTATGACGCGAAGACGCTTGGCCTCCACTTCGATTTGACGGTGCCGCTGGCCCGTTACGTCTTAGAGAACGCCGGCCGGCTCGATTTCCCATTCAAGCGCTATCAGATCCAGAAGGTGTGGCGGGGAGAGCGGCCGCAAGAAGGCCGTTTCCGCGAATTCATCCAGGCCGACCTGGACGTGATCGGGCTTGGCGAATTGCCTTTCCACTATGAGGTGGAGTTGCCGTTGGTGATGGCGGAGGCGCTCGCCGCCTTGGGGATCGGCCAGTTCCGGGTGCTGGTCAACAACCGCAAGGTGGCCGAAGGCTTCTATCGCGGGCTCGGCTCGGGCGACGCGATCGACGCTGTTCTGCGCTGGATCGACAAGTTGGACAAGATCGGCCCGCAGGCGGTGGCCGCAGGCCTGGCGGGCGAGGGCCTGTCCAGTGACCAGGCCCGCGCCGCTTTGGACTTGGCCGCTATCTCAGGGTCCGATGCCGCCCAGGTGGCCCACGACGTGCGTCGCCTTGCCGCTTCGGCTGGGACGGGCGGCCCTTTGTTGGATGAGGGCTTAGACGAATTGAGCGCGCTCTTGGAAGCGGCTGGACGGCGGCTGCCGGGCAGTGTGGTGGCGGACCTGAAGATCGCCCGGGGCTTGGATTATTACACCGGCTCGGTCTACGAGACCGTCTGGTTGGGTCAGGAGTCTTTGGGCTCGGTCTGTTCAGGCGGCCGTTACGATTCGCTGGCCTGTTCGGGCGGTCAAACCTACCCTGGGGTGGGCCTGTCCATTGGAGTGTCGCGTCTGGTCAGCCGCGTGCTGGCGCTTGGCTTGCTGGCGCCCTCCCGGCTCTCGCCGGCGGCGGTGCTAGTGGCGGTGGTGGCCGAGGGCGACCGGACGGCATCGGACACTATTGCCGCCGAACTGCGCCGCCGGGGGATACCCGCTGACGTGGCGCCGGTGGCGGCGAAGTTCGGCAAACAGCTGAAGTACGCCGATCAGCGAGGCATACCCTTCGTGTGGTTTCCCGGGTCTGAGGGCGACGGCGACCAGGTCAAGGACCTGCGTTCGGGGGAGCAGGTGGACGCTGACGCCGCCACCTGGGCGCCGCCGTTGGCGGACCTGGCGGTCGGCTTCGCCAAACCCGTCCGGAACGACCCCTAGACCAGCCGGCGTTGGCCAGCCTTCGCGCCCGGACGCGACTCCACGGCAGCCGATCTGCGCGAGGAGGCTAGGATTCTTAGCCGTGCTACGTACTCATGGCTGCGGCGACTTGCGCCCCGAGCAGATCGGCCAGATCGTCACCTTGGCAGGCTGGGTGGCCTCGCGGCGCGACCACGGCGGGGTGGCGTTCATCGACCTGCGTGACGCCTCCGGGGTGGCCCAGGTGGTCATCCACGACGAGGCCACGGCCCACCAATTGCGCTCGGAATTCGTGCTCCAAGTCAAAGGCCTGGTCCGGCGCCGGCCCGAGGGAAACGAGAATCCAGAGCTGGCGACCGGGCAGATCGAAGTCGCGGCCGAAGACGTGTTAGTCCTCAACCCGTCTAAGCCGCTGCCGTTCCCGATCGACGACCATGTCGAGGTGGGCGAGGAAACGCGCCTCAAGTACCGCTATCTGGATCTCCGGCGAGCCAAGCCGGCGGCCGCGTTGCGCCTGCGTTCGGAGGTGAACCGGGTCACTCGCGATGTGCTTCACGCCCATGACTTCGTTGAGATCGAAACGCCCACGCTGACGCGCTCCACCCCCGAAGGCGCCCGCGATTTCCTGGTGCCGGCGCGGTTGGCGCCGGGCAAGTGGTACGCGCTGCCGCAGTCGCCGCAGTTGTTCAAGCAATTGCTGATGGTGGCCGGTATGGAACGCTACTTCCAGATCGCGCGCTGCTACCGCGACGAGGATTTCCGGGCCGACCGTCAGCCTGAGTTCACCCAGCTCGACGTCGAGATGTCGTTTGTGGACCAAGATGACGTGATCGCCCTGGCAGAAGAAGTTCTGCGCGCGATTTGGCGGTTGATCGGCTACGAGATTCCTCCGATTGAGCGTCTGACTTACGCGGAGGCGATGCGTCGGTTCGGTTCTGACAAACCCGATCTGCGCTACGGCTTGGAACTGGTCGAATTGCAAGATTTCTTCGCTGCCACGCAGTTCCGCGTTTTCCAAGCTCCCTATGTTGGGGCCTTGGTCATGCCCGGCGGCGCGGCGCAGTCGCGCCGGACCTTCGACGCCTGGCAGGAATGGGCCAAGCAGCGAGGCGCGCCGGGACTGGCTTACGTGACCGTCTTAGATTCCGGCGAGCTCGGCGGTCCGGTGGCGAAGAACATTTCCGATGCCGAGCGGGCCGGTTTGGCCGCCGCCGTAGGCGCTCAGCCAGGAGACTCGGTCTTTTTCGCGGCCGGCGCGGCGGGGCCGTCGCGGGCGCTCTTGGCCGCCGCCCGGGCCGAGATCGCGGCACGCCTTGGGCTGGTCCGGGAGGGGGAGTGGTCCTTCGTCTGGGTGGTGGACGCGCCGCTGTTCAAGCCGACCGGCGAAGACGACGACGTGGCGGTGGGAGCCGGCGCTTGGACCGCTGTGCATCACGCCTTCACCAGTCCCACCCCCGAATGGATCGAGCGGTTCGAAGACGACCCTGGCGCGGCCCTGGCCTACGCCTACGACATTGTCTGCAACGGCAACGAGATCGGCGGCGGATCAATTCGAATCCACCGCGCCGACGTGCAGCAGCGGGTTTTCCAGGTGATGGGCATAGGCCCGGCCGAAGCCCAAGAGAAGTTCGGCTTCCTGCTCGACGCCTTCCAGTTCGGCGCCCCGCCGCACGGCGGGATCGCGCTCGGCTGGGACCGCATTGTGGCGCTGCTGGCCGGGGCGGACTCGATCCGCGAAGTCATCGCCTTCCCCAAGTCCGGCGGCGGGCTCGACCCGCTGACCGGCGCTCCGACGCCGATCACAGCCCTCCAGCGGCGCGAGGCCGGCGTCGACTTCAAACCGAACCCCAAGGACGTAGATCAGACCGGCTAGGAGCGTGGTGAATAACCACGCTCCGACCGTGTTGACGTGGTCAGCGCGAAGCGCTGACCTAAGGAAACGCGGCAAGCAAGTGCGGCTTCGGGCCTGGGAATCCGGTCTATTCACCGGATTCCCAGGCCGAACCGGCCGCTCAACCTTTGAGCGCGAACTTGGCGTGGAGGCGGGCCAACGGCTTTGGCGCCCACCAGTTCCATTTGCCCAGGATCGACATGGTGGCGGGCACCAGCAGCATCCGCACCAAGGTGGCGTCGAGGAAGACCGCCAAAGCCAGCCCCAGGCCGATTTCCTTGATAATGACCAGGCGTCCGGCCGCGAAGCCCAAGAAGACCATGACGATGATCAGCGCGGCCGAGGTGATGATCCGGCCCGAGTGCTGCAGGCCCTGGCTGACCGACAGCTGCGGGTCGTGATTCAAGTCCCACGATTCCTTGATCCGGGAGATCAGGAAGACCTCGTAGTCCATGGCCAGACCGAAGCCGAAGATCAGTAACAGCACCAGGATGTAGCTCTCGATTCCGTTGACGGCGCTGAAGCCCAGGACGGAGCCGAAATGGCCGCCTTGGAAGATCCAGGTCACTATGCCCAGGCAGGCCAACAGCGACAGGCTGTTGGTGATCAACGCCTTGATCGGGATCAGGATCGAACCCGTGAAGAGGAACAACAGGATGAACCCGGCCGCCACCACGATCGCCAGGGCGAAGGGGGCGCCTTTGGCCAACTGGTCCTCGAAATCGAGCAGACGGGCGGCCGGGCCGGTGACATAGATCTGGAAATCCTGTGGGGCCAGGGACCTGATCTTGGCCACCGCCGCGCGGGCTTCGGGTCCCTCGGGGTCTTTGGCGGTCACCGCCAAAGTCACCTCGACGTACCCGTCGCGCAGTACCGCGGCCGCCTGAGGCGCCTGGTCGCCGATCGATTCGGCCGGGGCGAAATCCAGTTCGGCGTCCTTGATGTCGCTCAGTTTGTCGCGCGCGAATTTCTCGGTGTCCGGTAGGTTGCCGGTCGAGATGACCTGGATGGAGTCGACGCTGGAGAGGGGATAGTTCTCTTGGAGTTCGTTCAGGAAAGCGCGTTGGGTCGAACTGGTCGGCAGCATCTCGACGGTGGAGTTCCGCAGTTCCAAGTCCTTGATCGGCAGCGCCAAGAAGATCAAGACCGCCAGCACTGCGCCCATCACCCACCAGGGCCGTTTTTGCACGCCAATGGCCAGTTTCGAGAACACTCCGGTGTCCGGTGAGACGTCAGAAGCCCGCGCGTACAGAAACGACAGGCCCGGCACCCGGCGCAGCCACGAGATCTTGACCAGATGGTGGCCGATCAACGTCAGCAGCGCCGGCACCAGCGTGACGGCCGTGCCCAGCGCCGCCAGCACCACGATCAGACCCGCCAGGCCGTAAGTGCGCAAGATCGACGGCTCAAAAGCCATCAAACCGGCGATGCACATGGCGATGGTCAAAGCTGAATAGAAGACCGTTCTTCCGGCCGTGGTCACAGTCGTCTCCACAGCCTGTCTGACGGCGGCTTTCGTGGCGGCCGGATCGTTGTGGTCGGTCGCTCCGGGACGCCTGACTTCCTCGCGGAAGCGTGACACCACCAACAGGCCGTAGTCGATCGACAGCCCGACTCCGACCAGCGTGGCCACGTTTATCACCGAGGTGTGGATGTCGATCGCATAGGTGAAGCCGAAAACCGCCCCCATGCAGGTCAAGATCGAGGCCAGGGCGCCGGCCACCGGCATGGCGGCGGCCAAGAAGCCGGCGAAGACCAGCACCATCACCACCAGCGCCACCGGCAGCGAGATGAACTCGCCCAGTTCCAGGTCGTGTTTCATGTCGGAGATGATCTCGTCCAGAATCAGGTGTTCGCCGCCGACCATCGCTTTGACGCCCTTGACCGTTTCAGCGAGTTCGGCGCAGGCCGCGTCCAGGCGGGCGGTGACGGCTGCGGCGGCGCGGTCCTCTTGGCTTTCGCTGAGACCCTTGGCGATGGAGACGGTCAGCAAGAAGCCGTCTTCGTTTTTCGCCACCATGGCTCGCACAACCGGATTGGCCAGCGCGCAGGCGGCGGCTTCGGGACTGGCCGGATCGACCTGGGGGTCAAGGCAGAAGGAGGGATTGAGCGGATCTATCACCAGCGGGTAGGCGTTCTCGCCGGGATTGGCGGCCACCCCGTCGATGTCCGCCAGGTCGGCCCGGATGTCGGCTAGCGCGGCGCTGATCTTGCCGACCGCCGCCGTGTCGGCGAGATCCAGGCCTGAGACCGCCATGGTCACTGACTGGGAGTCGGTCGCACCGGCCTCGATCAGGGCATCGGCGGTGGCGGATTCGGAGTCCGCGGCCAGGGGCGCGCCGGAGTTGACGCGGTCGAACAAGCCCTGGCCGGTCACCCCGAAGACGGCCAGGCCGGCCCCTGCCGCCGTCACCACGACCCACGCGGCCACTGTGATCAGCGGGTGCCGGATGATGCCTTTGGCGAGGTGAAGGAACACGGGTTCAAGGCTATTGCATTGACCTTGGGGTCCTTAAGGGCAACCAACGGACATCAGAGCGCCTGCGGCGGCCAGGCCTTAGGCTGGGCGGGTGGATCTGTTCGACTCCGCGCTTGGCTCGCCCGCCACCGGCGAACCGGACCCAAGGGCGCCGCTGGCGGTCCGAATGCGGCCGCGGAGCCTTGACGAGTTCACCGGCCAGGGCCATGTCCTGGCCGCCGGTTCGCCGTTGCGTCGGTTGATCGAGCCGGCCCAGGACACCGCCGGCCGGGCGATGCCGTCTTCGGTCATCCTGTGGGGTCCGGCCGGCAGCGGCAAGACCACCTTGGCTTATCTGGTCGCGCGCGGCTCAGGGCGACATTTCCGGGAGCTCAGCGCCGTCTCGGCCGGGGTGAAGGACATCCGGGCGGTCCTGGATCAGGCCAGACGCTCGCTCGCCACCGGCAGCGAGACGGTCTTGTTCATCGACGAGGTCCATCGCTTTTCCAAGTCGCAGCAGGACGCGCTGCTGCCGGCGGTGGAGAATCGGCTGGTCACATTGGTCGCGGCGACTACCGAGAACCCGTCGTTCTCGGTCATATCGCCTCTGCTGTCGCGTTCCTTGGTGCTGACCCTGGAGCCGTTGGGGGACCAGGGCATCGGCGAACTGGTCGATCGGGCCGTGGCAGATCCGCGCGGTCTGGCCGGGACCGTCTCGCTGACCGCGCCGGCGCGGGCGGCTTTGGTCCGCTTGGCTGGCGGGGACGCCCGCCGCGCCCTGACGGTCCTGGAAGCGGCGGCCGGGACGGCGGCATCGGGCCGGGGCCTTGTCGAAGCGGGCCGGCAACCGGCGGCATCGGGCGAGGGCCCGGCGGTGATCGACTTGCCGGAGATCGAGCGCGCGATCGACGTTGCGGTGGTCCAGTACGACCGCGAAGGCGACCAGCATTACGACGTCACCAGCGCCTTCATCAAATCCATTCGCGGCAGCGACGTGGACGCCGGCCTGCACTACTTGGCTCGCATGATCGCGGC
The DNA here is from genome assembly GCA_031270825.1 of Bifidobacteriaceae bacterium. Classification (GTDB taxonomy): domain Bacteria; phylum Actinomycetota; class Actinomycetes; order Actinomycetales; family WQXJ01; genus JAIRTF01. The sequence goes on along the minus strand of JAISXH010000037.1, from coordinate 34,606 downwards.
CGGCGAGGACCCGCGCTTTATCGCCCGGCGCCTGATCATCTTGGCCGCAGAGGACATCGGCATGGCCGACCCGTCGGCTCTGCAGACCGCCGTGGCCGTGGCCCAGGCCGTCCAGCTGATCGGCATGCCGGAGGGGCGCATCCCCCTGGCTGAGGCGGTCATCCACCTGGCCACCGCGCCCAAGTCCAACGCCACCTCCACGGCCGTCGACCAGGCGCTGGCTGATGTCCGGGCCGGGCGGGCCGGTCCGGTCCCGGCGCACCTACGCGACGCCCATTACCCCGGCGCCGAGCGCCTCGGCCATGGCCAGGGATACCAATACGCCCACGATTCCCCGCACGCCGTGGCGCCGCAGGTGTACGCCCCCTCCGGTTTGGCCGATGCCGTCTACTACCGTCCCAGCGACCGCGGCTTCGAGCGCCAAGTCGGTGAGCGCCTGGATTGGATCCGCTCCGTCTTGCGCCCCGACCACCCGGACGAGCCTGAGGAGCGCGATTGAGAAGCGACCGGCGGCCTCTTCGCACGGCCTCCGCAGGCGTGAGCCTGTCGGCGTGAAGGCATCACTCGGCCTGCGGCCGGGGAATCATCCAATCCAGTAATCCCCGCAGGTAGCGTGCGTTGGCCGCGCTCACCGATAGCCCATCGCCGCCGTAATGCTCCACCACTATTGGCCCCGAGAAGCCGTTGGCGAGCGCAAAGCGGAGGGCTTTGCGGTAGTCCAGGACGCCTTCCACGAGGCTGGCGGGATGGGTCAGCACCGTGCCGGTGGACGGATTCTCCAGACGGGCGTAGTTCTTCACATGCCAGTAATTGGCTCGCGGAAGCAGGTTCGCGGCCGTGATGCGCCAGTCCTCCACCGGACCCTGCACCCGGATGAGATTTCCCAAGTCGGGATTCAGGCCGACTGCGGCGTGCCCCACTTCATCCATGAACTTCGCGGCCAGGAAGCTGGTCCCCACAGGCGTGCCCGGATAGGTCTCAACCGAGATCTGAACACCGGCTCGCAGCGCGTGGTCGCCGAGTTCGGCGATCGCTCGCACTGAGCGTTCCCACACTGCGGGATCCTCGTGGTACTGCGCGTCCTGGACGGTCCAGAACCACAGCCGACCGTCCGGCTGCGCCGGTGAGAACTGGTGCAAACCCACGCAAACTATGCCAATGCCGGCATCGGCGGCCGCGTCGATGGAGCGATGGGTCAGCTCGAGGTTGGCGGGCCCCTCGCGCGTGTCGCCGACTGGTCGACCGGCCACCAGGTAGCCGACCACGTCCAGGCCCAAGTCCGCGACTACATTGAGCAATTGCCGCCTGCGCGGTGTGGTCAAAGCGGCCAAGTCGATCCACCGGCTGGAGAGCTCGATTGCCCGCATTCCCTGGTGGGGAACAGCGGACAGCACGGCCCGCCAAGTCTTGGGGTCGGCTTGCGCCATCGCTTCTCCACTGTCGGTGATCGCGGGGAACTGGAGCATTCCGGCCCCGATCGGCCAACTCTTGGCGGAATATGGGACCTCGATGATCCGCCCCGGCTCCAGCAGGAGTTCTGGGTCGTTTTGGGCCGCATTCACGTCAGCCACGCGACCGCCCTCCCGTCTCAGGGCGCCACAGGCGTTCGCTCCGGGCCAGCATCGCCTTCACGCCGTCGCCCGGTAGAGCGCTGAAAACGGATTTGAGCCCGACTCGGCGGGGCGGACGAGACTTCCCGGCAGTGGACTCGCGGACGATCTGCAACGGGACTCAGCCGCCGAACACCATGACGGACTTGATGTTTCGGCCGGTCTCCATGTCGCCAAAGGCCTGCTCCCAGTCCCCGAGGGGATAGGTGCCGCCCAGCACGGCCCCTGAATCGAACCGGCCGAGGGCCAACAGCGCCAGCACCCGCTCCCAGGTGCCCCAGGTGTGGGAGAAGCTGCCGAGCAGAGTGGCCGCCTTGGCGACCAGCGGGTCCAAGCTGAAGTTGAGAGGCTGAGGTCCCCACCCCACCTTGACGATGATCCCGCCCGGTCGCACGGCGTCCAGGCTCAGCCTGAGGGCCGCGCTGGCGCCGGTCGCGTCGACGACAACGTCTGACCCCAGGCCGTCGCCCAGGCTGGCGACGTGCGCGAGCACGTCCTCGCGTTGGGTGTTGATGATTGTGTCGACTCCCAATCCGCGCAGAGCCTCGAGGCGAAGACTGTCTCGGTCAGTGCAGGCCACGGTGATTGTGGCCGCTCCGCGCAGGCGTGCGATCTGCGCGCTCAACGCGCCGATCGCGCCGGCCCCCTGGATCAAGACGTGGTCGCCTGGGCGCACGTTTCCACGCTCCACCAGCCCGTTGAAAGCCACTGCGAACGGCTCGGTCATGGCGGCGATCTCAAAGGGCACCGAGTCAGGTATCCGGTGCAAGATGCGAGGTTCCACCACCACATGCTCAGTGAAGAAGCCGTCATGCCGGGCCCCATAGCCGAGTCGATGCGGGCACATGTTGTACCGGCCGCTGCGGCAGTAGGCGCAGCGGCCGCAGATGCTGCCAGCGGTCTCGCAGACAACTCGATCACCGATGGACCAGCCGATGACTCCTTCGCCCAGGCCCGCGATCTCACCGGCGATTTCGTGGCCCATCACCACCGGGAGGGTGACTTCCCAGCTATGCGCGTTGCGCCACAAGTGCACGTCGGAACCGCAAACCCCGACCGCCCGGGTCGCCACGAGCACTGTGCCCGGACGTAGGGCGGGTTCCGGGACGTCACGGATCTCAATGCCCGGGCCATCCAGCGAGTACTTCACGAGTGCCTTCATGCCAGTTTTCCTCTGACTCTCTCGCGAGCGCGCTCGACAGCCGTGATTCGGATGTCACGAGATCCGCCAAAATAGGTTTCCCGAGCCTCATTGAGAAAATCGACCGAAGCACGCATTTCATCCCAACCGTTGACCCCGTCCTCGATGCTGATCCAACCGTCGTAGCCGCCATCTCGCAATAGGCCAAAGATCGCCGGGTAGTCGTTGAGCCCTTGGCCAATCACACCGTGCCGCAGATCGGGAGAGTAGCCCACGGTGCCATCTGCCCGCCGCAAGGACTCGAGCGTTGCTCCCGGCGCAAGCTGGCGGTCAGAAGCCTGCATTGTGACCACACGATTGATGACGGACCGCAGCAAGTCGACCGAATCCTCTCCCGCCATTATTGCGTTGGACGGGTCGAATTGCACTCCGAAATGTAGCCGTTCGTCAATCGCGTCAAGAATCCTCATATAGACTTGTCGGCGCTGGGCGAATTCTGGGTAGGTCCAGTAGCCGTCCTTGTAATGATTCTCGAACGCCAACACGACATCGAGTTCGCGGGCGGTGGGAATGAGTTCTTCGAATGCCTCAACCACCCATTGGACGCCCTGGTCTGGATCGACGCCGGGGTGGCGTTGGCCGGAGAGCACTCGACAGGAGGCGCCGGCACCGCCGAGTTCGCGCGCAATGGTGATAAAGCGGCCATATTCGTCGATTTGTTGTCTTCTGACGCCAGGGTCTGGGTGGGCGAAGTCGGGTGACACACACAGCATCGGCATGGCTATGTCAGCGGCGGCCAAGGCCTCGCCGACCCGCCTGACTGCGGCTGGATCGCCTGCCGGGAAGAAGCGGAAGTACAACTCGACGCCATCGATCGGGAGTGACGCAGCCTGGGCGATCCAGGCGTTCACGTCCGTTCTGCCGCCGACCAGGTCGTCGAGTTCCCCCTTCGGGAAGAGGCTAACTCTCATTGGGCAGCCACCCCGGTCGCTGGTCCGGGCCCTGGTCGAGCAAGGCCACGGTCTGCTTCCTCAGCTCCAGGGCCTGCGCGTGTGACTCGTCGACCTGGACGTCCTGCCAAGTGACGACTTGACCTTGCGGGACGGAGCGGATGAGTTTGACATCGTGCGCCATCGCCACGGGCAGGGCATCGCGTTCCACCGAGGCGCGCGCTGAGATGAGCTTTCCCCAAACCGTGTATCCGCCTTCGCCGTCGAGGCGTTCTCCGGCGCGAAGATCGCGCTTGGCGGTGGCCACGGCATCTCCGCAGAACGCCACTGGCTCGCCTGTGGCCACGCCGCGCAAGGCGGCGTTGGCTACGGAGATGTTGGCTTCGAGGCCGATGAAGTGGTAGGGGCGGTACAGGGCGCAGTACTGGCCGTCGGGACTCGCCGCCCCGGGAAAGTCCTTGAAACAGTCGGCCACATACTGATTAGTGGCTTTGACCACGACGAACACGCCCTCCTGGGTGTGGTGGCGGACCCATTTCCCGTCAGGGGTGACACTCGACATGACCTCGACGCTGCCTGAATGGGCGAGCACTCCGCCCTGCGAGCGGGGACGGCAGATCGAAGCGATCTCCTCTTGCGAGCCAGGGGTGAAGGTTAGCCCTTCATCGGAAGGCGCCAGGCGGGCCGCGTTGGCCACTGCGGCCATCTCGATCGCGGCCTTGGTTCCGTCCCTAAACGAGGTGTACATGCGGGGATTGAGTTGGCCAGAGTCAGTCAGCTCTTTCGAGTACTCCCAGTTCTCCCACACGTTGTCCGGGGTCATCTCGTGGTAGTGGGGGAGGAACTTCATTCCTTTGCCCGCGCACACGACTTCGAAGCCGGATGTGCGCGCCCAGTCGACTAGCTCCCAGATGACCGCCGGCTGGTCGCCGTAGGCCAGGGTGTAGACCACTCCGGCGCGCCGAGCGTGCTGGCGCAGCGCCGGTCCCGCCAACGGGTCCGCCTCCACCGTCACCATGACAACGTGTTGGTTGGCCGCGATCGCCTTGAGCGCGTGGGCGACACCGGCAATGGGGTTTCCGGTGGCTTCGATGATCACGTCGATGCCTTCCACGAAGAGCTGGTTCGCGTCTTCGACGAATGCCAGCGAACGCCTGCTGGCCAGGGCCTGCGGCACAGTGGACACGAGTTCGCTGTCCGGCCACTCGGCCAGATCGAGGGCTGTGCGCGCCCGCTCGGGATTGATATCGGCCACGGCGACGATGTGGAGGCCGGGGGTGGTGTGAGCCTGAGCGAGGTACATCGCGCCGAAACGCCCCGCCCCGATCACGCCAACCCGGATCGGTTGGCCGCGCCGCTCTCGCTCGAGGAGCTGGTTGTGGAGATCCATGGTTCCCTTTCTAACGGCCGCTGTGCCGCTACTAATCATATTATATGCATTTTTCTGGGGCGCGTGAGGTTTCTCTTCAGTTCATGGGACTAGAGCGAGGCGGCGCGTGGGGTGCGATCAGAGAACTCGGTCAGTGTCTCCTGCACAATCGTGCGAGCCCAGCGTCTAGCCGCGTCCGCATCGCGGTCCCGCAGCGCCGCGGCGAGTTGGCGGTGATTGGCTATGGACCGACCGGTGCGATCGTGGATGGTGTGACCTGTGTCGCCCGAGCGAGTGCGCAGCACGGCGCCAACGGTGTCGGCGAACTGGGCCATGATGGCGTTTCCGGAACTGCGCAGGAGGATGTCATGAAAACTCACATCGGCCTCCAGGAATCCCTCGGCGTCCTGCGCCTGCGCCGCCGCCGCCATCGCCTCGGCCGCGCTGGCCAGGGCATCGACTTGTTCGGCGGTGATGCGTTGAGTCGCCAGTTCGGCGGCGGCGGACTCGACACCGAGCCGGAGCTCCAGGAGTTCATGCATCTGGCGGAGGTACTGGGTGCCTTCGCCACGCCAGAGCACGACCTGCGGGTTCAGCAGGTCCCAGTTCTCCTCGGCAGAAACCCGTGTGCCCACCTGCGGGCGGGCGGACACCATCCCCAGGGACTCAAGCGCCCGCAGGCTCTCACGGATCACTGATCGCGACACCGCAAAGCGCGAGCACAGGTCATCCGGAATGAGTGCCTGGCCGGTGGCCAGTGTTCCGTCCACGATGTCACGGCCGAGCGTGTGGACCACCTGGGCATGCAGGCCGCGCTCGAGGATGCGCGAGCTTTGCCGCGATCCGCCGGCGAACACGCGCTGGCTGCGTTCAGTGGCCGCGCGATGAGTTCCGCTCACGATGTGTCGGCCTCCTACTGTTCATCCAATGCGCCCTGCTCGCCAGCCAGGGTCTCGAAGATGCGTTGAGCTGCGGTGTGGTCTTCGTCGGCGAACCCCATCGCCATTAGTCCCGAGAAGAACTCAGCGCTGGCCGCCGCGCCTGGTAGAGGCACGCCAATCATACGCGCTTGCTCAAGGGCGAAGCGGAGATCCTTGACTTGGTTGGCCAGCGCGCCGCCGCCCGCGTAGTCGTGCTGCAGCAGTCGCCAGCCCTTTTGGCGCAGCAGTTCGCAGTCGGCGAGGCCGCCTTGGAGCAGCTCGACCAGCGCTGCCAGATCCAGTCCTGAACGCCGGGCGTAGACCATGGCCTCTGCCAACGAGATGACAGTGGCGGCGACGATTATCTGGTTGCAGGACTTGGCGATCTGCCCAGAACCCAACGGCCCGAGGTGGCGCGCTACTGTGCCCAAGGCCGCGAAGTGCCCCTCCAGTGGGGCCACATCGGCTTCGGCGCCGCCGATCATGATACTCAGAGTACCGCGCTGAGCCCCTATGTCGCCGCCGCTCACCGGCGCATCAACGACATGTACCTGGTGGGAGGCGCGCACATCGAGGCCGAACTGGCGGATCGCGGTCGGCGACACGGTGCTCATGACCACAAGTATTGGATCGGTGATCCCACGCTTGGCCCATCCCGCCAGCAGCCCTTCGGGCCCCTCAAGTAGAGTCACCACTTCGGGAAGGTCCACGGTCATGGTGATGACAACCTCGCGGGCGACGTCCGAGGCGCTTTCGACGCGCTCGCCGCCTGCGGCCCTCAGCGCTTCGACCTTCGCCGGGATGATGTCCCAAGCCGCCACTGGGATGCCGGCCTTGAGCAGATTGCGGGCCATGGGCTCGCCCATTTTGCCGAGTCCGATGAAGCCGGTGCGCGCGCTCATGCCTCCACCACCGACGATTGCTTCAAGACCAGGCCGGTCTCGGTGTCGAACCAACACAGTCCGTCGGCCGGGATGGCCAAACCGATTCGGTCCCCGACACTGATCGGCGGTGCCCCCGAGACGCGCGCGTGATGAGTTCCGCCGGGGTCTTCCGACGCCACGACTGTGTCGTCAAGGATGTCGTGGAAGCGGAAACCGATCACAGTTTCGCCGCCGAGGTTCTCGGCACTGGCCACGTAGGCCGTCACCGCACCGGGTTCGTCTGGACGGGTCAAGGAAAGACGCTCCGGGCGAATGCCGAGCAGGACATCACCTTCCGCCACCGGCGGAGTCAGGCTGGTTCTAGCACCGGTCTCGGCGATTCTGGCGACGCCTGCCCCCACCTCCATCGGTATGAGATTCATGGGTGGTGACCCGATGAACCCGGCCACGAAAACGTTCGCCGGTTCGGTGTAGATCTCGGCTGGAGTGCCAACTTGCTGAATCCTTCCTTTGTCCAGGACCACCACGCGGGTGGCCATCGTCATGGCTTCGACTTGGTCGTGCGTCACGTAGATGAACGACTTGCCGACGCGGCGATGCAGGGCTGAGATCTCGGCCCGCATTTGAGAACGCAACTTGGCGTCGAGATTCGAAAGGGGCTCGTCGAGCAGATAGACCACCGGGTCGCGAACCAGGGCCCGGGCCAGGGCGACGCGCTGGCGTTGTCCCCCGGACAGGGCTTTGGGCCGGCGTTCTAGATACGGCTCCAGCTCGAGTGTCTTGGCGACTTGTTCAACCTGCTCGCGCACGTCAGGCCTGCGGGCTATGAGACGGCGCATGATCGAGTTCAGGATCGGCAGGTGATACCACTTCGAAAACCGGTCCATGATAAGGGGGAAAGAGATGTTCTGACGGACCGTCATGTGTGGGTAGAGCGCGTAGGACTGAAAGACGAAGGCAACATTCCGCTCACGCGGCTCGCGCTCGTTGATGCGAGTGCCGTCGAACCGAATCTCCCCCGAACTGATGTCTGTGAGGCCCGCGATCATCCTCAGCATGGTTGACTTCCCGCATCCAGACGGGCCCAGCAAGACCAGGAACTCCCGGTCAGAGATCTCGGCGCTGAAGTGCTCAATCACGCGAGTGCGACCAAAGCTCTTGTTCACATCGGAAAAGGTGATTGTCGTCATTGGGGTTATCCTTTCACGGCGCCGGCGGTGAGCCCGCTGACAATCTGACGCTGGACGACCAAGAAGAACACGACGGCGGGAATAGTGAACAGAACCGCCGCAGCCATGACGGTCGCCAGCGGCGTCCCGTATTGTCCAATGAAGGACACGAGTCCCACAGAAGCAGGCCATTTCTCGGCGTCAGCTATGAAGGTATTTGCGAAGAGAAATTCGTTCCATCCGTCAAAGAAATTGATGACAGCAGCCGCCGCTATGCTTGGTAGAATCAGCGGGAGTATGATCATTGTGAGCTGGCTTGACCGCGGACATCCGTCTATTCTGGCGGCCTCTTCCGTCTCGTGGGGGATTTTGTCAATAGCCGCCTTCAGGATGAACACCGCCACAGGCATAGTGAAGGCTGTGTTGGCGAGCACCAACCCGTAGAGTTCGTTGAGGAGGCCGAGGCTGACGAAAATCGCGAAGAGGGGAACCACGATCAGCGCCTCAGGAAGCATCTGAGTTGCGAACAGCATGAAAGCAACCACGCCTTTGCCGTGGAACTTGAAACGGCTGAGCGCATAGGCGGCCAGCACCGAGAGGATGAGGCTCAGCGTCATGGTGCCGGCGGCGATCACCGCTGAGTTCGTCATCCACTTGAGAATCGGAACCGTTGACAGAGTGCCCGGGATGTCGACGAGGCGTTCCAGATGCAACCACCAGTCCTGACCGGTGCGGTAGAGCTCGGCGTCTGTCGACAGGGCCGTGTTGACCATCCAGTAGACGGGCAAGCCCGCGATGATCACGAACAGGCCGACTACGAGCGCCCGGGCGGCAATGCCGGGCAGCCTCTTCACGCGGGTCATGAAGAGGCCTCCTTACGAGTTTCGCGAGTCTCGATGATGAAGAAGGCCACAGTCACAATGAAGGAGAGCAGCAGTCCGAACACCCCCAAAGCGGCCGCGGTGCTGAGGTCGAGATCGCTGAAGGCGCGGCGATAGATGCTGACGACCACCGTGTTGGTGGTCTCGACCGGGCCTCCGCCGGTGAGCAGATAGATGATCTCGAAGCGCCGGATTGACCATATCGTCATGAGCAGCGCCACTATCCGCAGCGTGGGCATGATGTGGGGGAGGACGATCCCCCGAAAGGAGCTGAGGGCGTCGGCTCCGTCAACCCGTGCCGCTTCGCGCAACTCCTCGGGCACGGATTGCAGGGCGGCCAGCACGATCAGCATCACGATCGGGAAGACTTTCCAGATCGTCGCGATAAGGACGGACGCGAGCCCATACTCGGGATCGGTCAGCCAACCCGCCTCTCCTATCCCGAGCACTCGCCCCACTCGATTGAACAGGCCGCTGGACGGGTTATAGATCCATATGAACACCAAGACGGCCGCGATGGTCGGCATCGCGTAAGGGAAGGTCAGAAGCCCCCGGAGGAGGGCGCGCCCCGCGAACGCGCGGTTGAGCGCCAGGGCGGCGCTGGTTCCCAGCACGAGTGTGCCGATGACCGTCACCAGGGTGTAGAGGATGGTTGTGCGAATCGAATTCCAGAAAGCTTCTGACCCGAGCAGCGACGTGTAGTTGTCGAGCCCGATGAATCGGCCCCCGGAGGGATTGGTGAGCTTCGTGTCGGTGAAGCCGAGCCAAACGCCTCGAACCATCGGCACGACGGCGAACATGAGGACGTACAGCGTTGCTGGCGCGATATACAGGTACCGTGCCAGGTCGCGCCGGCGCTTCTTGGGCGCGACCCGCTCGGTCACCTCAGCAGACAGCGTCAAGAGACACCTCGCTGGCTCTAGGCGGTGACCGGTCGGGACCTGCGCACGCAGTCGCGGGTGGGCATCGGTCAGCCGACAGCCGCAGGAGCTTGCTCTTGGGCTTCAGCCAGCGCGGCCGCCGGATCCTGCCCCTGGGTAATGGACCGTTCGACTGCCTGCATGATGACCTGCATGATCGGCTTGGTCTCGGTCTCAAATCCAGGTATGAGGTTGCTTCGGGACGTCGCGGCCGCATCCAGGAAAGTTTGCGCCCATGGGTTGGCGGCCTCGAAATCGGCCCCTAGCGGGACGTCGGTTGCAAGAGTGCTGGCGCCAAGGCCTGGACGAATGGCTGTCTGGCCCTCAGGGCTGACGAACCACTTGATGAAGTCGAGGGCGAGGGCTTTGTTGTCTGAGTTCGCGTTGACGGCTAGGACGATGCGTTGGTGCTGCCCGGGGTATTCGAACGGCAGCGGTGACGACTCAATGTCCTGGCCGGTGATGGCCCCGCCGCTGGTGAAAGACAACGTCGCGCCGTTGTTTTCGATCATGAAGGCCAGTTGATTCTCCTTGAATTTGGTGCGATAGGTTGAGGCGTCATCTCCCAGCGGCATGATGCCGGCGTCGTACACGGCTTTATACGCTTCGAGACCAGCGATGTTCTCAGGTGAGTCGATCGTGAGTTCCTCGCCGTCCGACCACGCCCCGTCGAAACCAAACGGCCAGACGTTGTAGTCCATCCACCAGGACTCGAATTCACTCATGAGGTGTCTCACGGCGAAGCCGCTGGCGTCGGTGCGTTCCTGAACTTGCAACGCGGCGGCGATCAACTCGTCGACGGTCGTGGGCATCTCGGTTATGCCGGCGTCTTCGATCACGTTCTTGTTGGCGATGAGGGCGTATGTCACTTGCTCCCAGATCACACCGAGTTGGTTTCCGTCGATCTTCAGGCCGCTGTTGAGGTCGGTGATGTCGCTGCCTTCGACGGCGGAGTTCAAGGTTGCGAGCAGGCCCGCCTCGGCCAGGGTGGCGAACTGGGCCTCTTGGATCACGAACACATCGGGTCCGGCACCCGCGCCGAGTTCGGTGTTGATCTTGTCGACATACTGAAGGTAGGGCGAGGCGCTCTGTTCGAGCTTGGCATCCGAGTTGGCAGATTCGTACTGGAGGAGGCCGTTCCACAAGGCCTCGCCGCGACCTGACTCCAGGAACTGGTAGTTCGCGACCACTAGAGTTCCGGCGGCCTTGCCGTCGCTGGTGTCCTGGTTGTCTTCCCCGGAGTCTGCGCAGGCGGCTAGGCCGGCGATCAGGCAAAATGTGGCTGTGGCAGCGAGCCCCCGGTGTAGCTTTAGGTTCATTTCTGCTCCAATCTTCATTGATTGTGTGGTCGATCGGCCCCGATCATATAAGCAGATTATACGATTATTACAAGGTACGCAAGGGTCTCTTCACCGTCCTGCGGCATGTCTCGCACGGCCCAGTGGTCAGGCTCTACGCATGGGCGGCGTGCGCAATCCGGCCGTCATCGGAGTCCGCTGGGCTGGTGGTGACCGGTGCAAAAGACGGCCCAGCTCTGGCTCGTCAAGGAGCGCTTGGGCCGGCTCGCTGGGCAGGGGTTCAAGACCTGGCCGGCCGGGGAGTGCCTATTGCCGGCTACGGCCCTAGTGTTTGTGCTAATGGTTGGCGTGTTTGTGCGAGGAGGCAATGATGAACGAACAATCTGCTGCGGCTGGGACGCCCGGCCCGGCTGGGGGCGCCGGCGCCGGCGGCACGGGCGCGTCGGCCGGCAACTCCAGTTCGGCCACCGGCGACCAAGTCCGGGTGGTCGTCTTCATGGGCGTGGCCGGTTCCGGCAAGACCACCGCCGGCGCGCTCATGGCGGCGCGTCTGGGCTGGGACTTCGCCGATGCCGATGACTTCCATCCGCAGTCCAACGTCGACAAGATGGCATCTGGGATTTCGCTCGAGGAGGTTGATCGGGGGCCCTGGTTGGAGGACCTGCGCCAATGGATCGACCGCGAGATCAAGGCCGGTCGGCGCGGGGTCTTAACCTGCGCGGCTCTCAAACGTTCCCATCGCGACCGCTTGCGCGCTCCCGGGGTGGTCTTTGTGCACCTGGCCGGGTCGCCGGCCACGGTCGAATTGCGGTTGCGCGCCCGGCAGGGTCATTTCATGCCCGCGTCCCTGTTGCCTTCGCAATATGGGGACCTGGAAGAACTCGGCCGCGACGAGGACCACGTCACCGTCGACTTGGACCTCGGCCTCAGCCCAGGCGAGGAGGTCGAATGGGTGATCCGCGAACTCGGGTTGACCAGCGCGCCGGCTATGACAATCGGCATGGTGGGGCTGGGACGGATGGGCGCCAACATGGCCCAGCGCCTGCGCGAGCACCAAGTCGGGGTGGTCGGATTCGACCCGAATCCCGGCTCCGGGCGAGACGTCGATTCACTGGCCGCCTTAGTGGCCGCGCTTCCCGCCCCACGGCTGGTTTGGGTCATGGTGCCCGCTGGCGCCGCAACAGCCCAGGTGATCAACCAGTTGAGAGACCTGGCAACTGCAGGCGATCTGGTGATCGACGGCGGCAATTCGCCCTATCGGGATGACCCGGTCCATGCTGCCAGCCTGGCCGAACGCGGTATCCATTTCGTGGACGCGGGCGTTTCCGGAGGCGTTTGGGGCCTCCAGAACGGCTACGCGCTGATGGTGGGCGGCGAGGCCGCGGACATCGAACGGGCGATGCCTGTGTTCACAGCCCTGGCCCCGCCCGGCGGCGGATTTGTCCATGCCGGCCCGGTGGGCGCGGGCCACTTCGCCAAGATGGTCCACAACGGGGTCGAATACGGCATGATGCAGGCCCTGGGGGAGGGTTACGATGTGCTCGCCGCCACCGACTTGATCACCGATCCCGGCGGTGTGCTGGCGTCTTGGCGCCAGGGTTCGGTGGTCCGTTCTTGGTTGCTCGACCTGCTGGTCGAGGCCTTGGCCGAAGATCCCGGCCTGTCCGGCTATGCTGCCCGGGCCGAAGATTCGGGCGAAGCCCGCTGGATGATCGAAAGCGCGCTCGACCTGGGGACGCCTGTGCCGGTGACGGCTTTGAGCCTGTACGCCCGCCAGGCCTCCAGGCGCGCGGACAATCCCGCCATCCGCGTGGTCTCGGCTTTGCGCGCCCAGTTCGGCGGCCATCCAGTCGCGCGCCGGGCCTCCGATGCCGTCTAGCGGCGCCCACGTCCAACTCGCTTTGGCGCCGGCACGGCTGGGGCGGCGTGAAGCCTCGGCTCTGGCCCGCGACTGGGTGGAGGCGCGGGCCCGATCGGCCTGGGACGGTGTCCGAGCCGAACCGGCCCCGGCAAGCTGGGCCTGGGCGCGGACCGGTCCAGGCAAACCGTTCTTGGCCGAATGGCCCGAGTTTGACTTCTCGATCTCTCACTGCGGTCCCTATGTCGGCGTCGCCTTCGCGGACGCCGCCTGCGGCCTGGACCTCGAAGTGGCGGGCCGGTCGGTTGATCTGAGTGTGGCCAGGCGATTCGCGGCCGTCGAACGCGATTACATCCTGACCGCGCCGCCGGCCTTGGCCCCAGAGCGCTTCCTGGAGGTTTGGGTCAAGAAGGAGGCTTACCTGAAGTGGCTCGGCCAGGGGCTGGGCGCCGGCCTGGGGTCCTTCTCGGTACTAGATCCAGGCCGGTTGGGCGTGACCTTCGCCCGGCTCGCGCCCGGTCCGCGCGGCGACCTGGTTGGCTGGGTCTGCCTCGGCGGCGCCGGCCCGAATGACTCCGACTTGGAACCGGCCGAGACGTTGAGCCAGGACTGGATCACAATCCCCGGCTAGACCACTCAAGGTTCAGAGCGACCTTGGGGCGGCCGCGGCGTCCCTATGATTAGGGTCGTGTTCACAGGCGCCGGCACTGCCATCAACGTGGCTGCGGTGGTGTTGGGCTCCGCGATCGGCTTGGCGCTGGGCAACCGTTTCCCCGCCCGCACCCGACTGCTGCTCACCCAATGCCTGGGCCTGTTCACCATGGTGCTGGGCGCCCTGGCCATCCGCGACGGCCTCAGCTCGGCGTTGACCGGCGAGGTCGGCGCCAGCGCGCCGATGCTGATCGTCCTGGGCGCGTTGCTGGCCGGGGCGATCCTTGGTTCCCTGATCCGGTTGGAGGACCGGATCGACGCCGGCGCCAATTGGCTCAGGCGCAAACTGGCGCGCGGCGCCGAGCCGGGACGCTTCAGCGAGGGCATGGTGACGGCGACGCTGGTGTTTTGTGTGGGGCCGCTGTCGATTCTGGGGTCGCTCAGCGACGGGTTGGGGAACGGCGCCGAGCAATTGATAGTCAAGTCCATCCTGGACGGCTTCGCCGCCATCGCCTTCGCCTCGACCCTGGGGGTGGGCGTGTTGTTTTCGATCATCCCTCTGGCCCTATACCAGGGCTCGTTGACTCTGCTGGGGTTGGGCCTGGGAGAATTCCTCTCGACCGGTCAGATCGACGCCCTCGGCGCGACCGGCGGCATCATCTTGATCGGCCTGGGCATCCGTTTGGCGGCGATCAAGAAGATCAACGTCGCCGACCTCCTGCCAGCCTTGGTTTTTGCCCCCGTCCTGGTCTGGCTGGTCTCCCTGTGGCGCTAGCGTCCCCAGCGCGGACCGGTGGGGGAATCGTTAGTTGGGTCCGCGATGCCGCGCCGCGTCCGCCCAGGGCAGACCCGCCGGACCAGATTTCGGCCACGGGCAGCGACTCCCCATTGGCTGAATAGTCAAGCCGGCCGTGCTCGGCGGCGTCGTCTACCGGTGGGTGGCCGCCCCGTCAGGACACCAGTTAGCCGCCGCACGCGGCGGCGTTGACCAGCGCGCAGCGATTGGGTTTAGGGTCTGGTGGTGTGATTTTCTGTGTCCCGGTGGAACCGGACGGACGGGTTGGACCAGGCTGGGGTAGGGCCCAGGCCGTGGCGGTGGCCAGCGTTGACGCCACTGGCCGAATCGCCGGCTGGAGCGTCCACCAGGTCGGTTGGGGCGACCTTCATGGCAGCGGCGGCGAAGGGTCGCACCACGCCCGCATCGTGCGGTTCCTGAGGGAACATCAAGTCGGCTGTGTGGTGGTGGAACACATGGGCCTGGGCATGCAGCGGGTCATGACCGCGATGAGAATCCCGGTTTTCACCGGCGCGGCCGGACCGGCCCGTGACTGCGTCGAGCGGGCCGCCGCCATCTTGGCCGGCGAAACGAATGCCGCCGGCGGCCACGCCGGTCCCGGCCAGGGCGACGGCCCGAACTGCGACGATGCCGTTCGCAACGACCGCGGCGGCGACAGCGACGACCGTGAGGGCGCCGTTGGGCGTCATGAGGATGTCGACGGGCCTGACGGCGACAGGACCCCCGGGCCGGGAGCGGCTGGCCTGGGCCGGGTGGAAATCGGGGCGCTGCTGGTCGACATGGACGGGACCGTGGTCGACTCGAGCGCGGCGGTGCGCCAAGTCTGGACTGAATATGCCGCTGCCCACGGCCTCGACGCGGCCGAGGTGGTCGGATTCGCCCACGGCCGGCGGCCGGTTGAAACCGTCGTCCGGTTCGACCCCGGCGACCCAGACCCGCAGGCCACCGCCCAAAAGCTGCAGGCTCAAGAGATGAGCCTGACGGAAGGTGTGACCGAGGTGAGGGGAGGGGGCGACCTGTGGCGCGGCATCGGGCACGGCGGCGGTGTTGGCCCCGAGCCGGGGGCGCCGGCCAAACTGGCGCTGGTGACCTCTGCCTCCCGGCCGCTGGCGGAAGTGCGGATGGCGGCGGCCGGGCTGGCGATGCCGGCGGTGGCGATCTGTGCCGAAGACGTCGCCGACGGCAAGCCGTCGCCCGACGGCTATCTGGCGGCGGCCAGAGCACTGGGCGTGCCGATCGGGGATTGTCTGATCTTGGAAGACTCCCCGGCCGGCATCGAGGCCGCCCTGGCCAGCGGCGCGAGCGTGATCGTGGTCGCCGGGGGCGCGCCGGCGCCGGCTGATCCGAGGATTCTGGCGGTGGTGGCCGACTTGTCCGAGCTGTCGGTCCGCCCGCTGGCGTCCGGGCGACTCGAGGTCCGCCGCCGGCCCGGCGACAACGCCACTCAAGGCACGGCATCGTAGGTCAAAGCGCCTGGTCGCGCGACGGATTTCCGATGCCGTCCCCCGGCCGCGGGGGCTGCGGCGCAGTCCGCGCTCAACTCCGAGCCGGCCGCGTCGACCAGCCCGCCGGGCCTAGATCTTGCGCAAGCGGATACGTTCCACCAGGTGATCTGCCCCTTTGCGGAGGATCAGCGAGGCCCGCGAACGGGTGGGCAGGATGTTCGACTCCAGGTTGGGCGAGTTGACCGTGTCCCAGACGGTTTCGGCGTAGGCGGCGGCCTGGGCGCTGGACATCGAGGCGTAGCGATGGAAATAGGATTCGGGGCTGGTGAAGGCCGTGTCGCGCAGGGCCAAGAAGCGATCAACGTACCAGCGGCGGATGTGCTCCTCGTCCGCGTCGACGTAAATCGAGAAGTCGAAGAAATCGGAGACCACCAGTTCGGTGGCGCCGCGCCGGTCCGTGCGGGCGGCCTGGAGCACGTTGAGTCCCTCCACGATCAGCACATCCGGTTGGGTGACCACAGTCAGGCGGTCGGGCTGGATGTCGTAGCGGAGGTGGGAGTAGGCCGGCGCGGTGACCTCGGCGGCGCCGGCCTTGACCTTAGCCAGGAAGCGCAGCAGCGCGGGGCGATCATAGGACTCGGGGAAACCCTTGCGATCCGCCAGGCCGCGCCGCTCCAGCTCGGCGTTCGAATACAGGAAACCGTCGGTGGGCAGAAGCTGCACCTGGGGAGTGTCCGGCCAGCGCGCCATCAACTCCACCAACAGGCGGGCCACGGTCGACTTGCCCACAGCCACCGATCCGGCGATCCCGATCACATAGGGCGTGCGCACCGTCGAATCGCGCAGGAACATGCCGCGCACGTCATGGAGGTAGTGCGAGGCGTGGGCGTGGAGATTGAGCAGGGCGCCGAGCGGGCGGTAGACGGCGTCGACCTCGTCTAAAGAGATCTCATCGCCAATGCCCCCGATCCGGGTGATGTCCGCCTCGGTCAGCGGCAGCGGGGTGGAGGTCGCCAATTCGGCCCAAGTGTGACGGTCAAAGGCCAGATACGGCGATTCGACCGAAGCGCTGGTTGCGGGCATCTGACGATTATTCCACCGGCGGCGCTGTGCCTCGTGTTGCCCGGGCTCGTGTCGGCAAGGCCCTCCCCTTCCCTCTGCCGACCGGGTGAGATGTCGTTCGGAGTGCGCGCCGTTTGCCGGTGGCGATCCCCCTGAGGTGTCAAGCTGACGTCCAGACTTGTCGGGCGGTCAGGCCTTGAACGCGCGCCCGGAGACCAGGTGCGAACCGCCTCCCGGGGCGGTGCTATACGTGTTACCATACGTTAGTGGTTAAGACGACGGTTTATCTGCCCGAGGAACTCAAGCGAGCATTGGAGGCGGAGGCGGCCGAGCGGCGGGTTTCGGAGGCGGACCTCATCCGGGAGGCGGTGCGCCAAGTGGTGGGCGAGCCGGTACGGGAGCTTCCGCCGGGCGGGGTTTTCAGGGGCGGCGCAGACGTGGCGCGGAACGCGGACAAGTTCCTCGAGGGCTTCGGCCAGTGGTGATTGTCGATACCAGCGCGTTGCTGGCCTACCTGGACGCCGCCGAGCCGGACCACCAGGCCGTCAAGGCCGCCCTGTCCGCCTGCGACGGGGATTTCGTGGTCAGCGAACTGGTCCTGGCGGAACTCGACTACCTGATCCTGAGCCGGTACGGCGTGCGCGAGGAACGCGCGGCGCTCGCCGCGCTGGCCCACCGACGCTGGCGCGTCTCCGCTCTTGGCGCGGACGGCCTGGCCCAGGCGACGGCGCTGATAGACCGGCACGCCAACGAGGCCATAGGACTGACGGACGCGGCCAACCTGGTGTTGGCCGCTCGCTTCAAGACCCGTCGCGTCGCCACGCTAGACCACCGCCACTTCGGCCATCTGACACTCCCCGACGGCTCCGCCGTGGAGATCGTCCCGTAGAAACTCAAGGTTCTTGACCGGGGCCGCATGGGCGGGGCCCGGGTCGGCGAGGAGGGCGGAAGTCGGCCGGGACAGCGCGGCGCCGGGCGGCACGGGGACTCCAGGCGTTACCATGGAGCCAATCTTCCCCGCCAGACTGACCAAGGAGGCCCTATGCCGATGATTTCCGATGGCGCAGCGGACCTGCTGAAATGCTCGTTCTGCGGCAAGTCGCAGAAGCACGTGCGCAAGCTGATCGCCGGTCCCTCGGTCTACATTTGCGACGAGTGCATCGAGCTGTGCAACGAGATTCTGGCCGAACAGGCGCAACCAGAAGGTGGCCCAGCAGTGGCCGAACTGCCCAAGCCGAAGGAGATTTTCGAGTTCTTGGAGCAGTACGTGGTCGGCCAGGAAGGGGCCAAGCGGGCCTTGTCGGTGGCGGTCTACAACCACTACAAGCGCATCCGCTCCAGCCAGGGCGCCTCGGCGCCCGGCGCCGCCCGGTCTAGGCCGGGCCGGGCCGGTCCCGGCCGCGACCACAGCCAGGGTGAACGCCAGGGTGAACGCCCCGGCGAGCGCCCCGGCGAGCGTCAGGGCAGGGCCCGAACGGCGCTGGGCTCGCCGGGAGCTGGCTCCGCCGGCGTGGCGGGCGCGGAAACGGGAACCGCCGGCGCCGGGGGCGAACGACAGGCTGGTTCGGGCGCCTTGGGCGGTTTGGGCGGTTCTGATGGCGAGCCGGTGGAAATCGCCAAGTCCAATATCCTGCTGATCGGCCCAACTGGTTGCGGCAAGACCTATGTCGCCCAGACGCTGGCCAAGATGCTGAATGTGCCTT
This sequence comes from Bifidobacteriaceae bacterium, assembly GCA_031270825.1. GTDB lineage: Bacteria > Actinomycetota > Actinomycetes > Actinomycetales > WQXJ01 > JAIRTF01. The sequence goes on along the minus strand of JAISXH010000037.1, from coordinate 15,949 downwards.
TCGCGATCGCTGACGCGACGGCCCTGACGGAGGCCGGTTATGTCGGCGAAGACGTCGAGAACATTCTGCTCAAGCTGATTCAAGCCGCCGAGGGAGATGTCAAGCGGGCCGAGACCGGCATCGTCTACATCGACGAGATCGACAAGATCGCGCGTAAAGCCGACGGCCCCTCGATCACCAGGGACGTCTCCGGCGAAGGCGTCCAGCAGGCTTTGCTGAAGATTCTTGAGGGCACCGTCGCCTCGGTGCCGCCGCAGGGCGGGCGCAAGCACCCGCAAGCCGCCGATTACCTGCAGCTCGACACCACCAACGTGTTGTTCATCCTGGCCGGGGCCTTCGCCGGCCTGGAGGAGATCATCGCCCAGCGGGCCGGCCGGCACGGGATCGGCTTCGGCGCGCCGCTGCACATCGCCGGCGGCGAAGACGATTTCGATGACGTGCGCCCCGAGGACCTGTTGAAGTTCGGCCTGATTCCCGAGTTCATCGGCCGGATGCCGGTGGTGGCCACCGTTTCGCCGCTGAATCAGGCGTCCCTGCAGCGCATCCTCACCGAGCCGCGCAACGCTCTGATCAAGCAGTACCAGCGCATGTTCGAGTTGGACGACGTGCTATTGGATTTCACCGACGATGCCGTCGAGGCGATCGCCGAGCAGGCGATGGTTCGCGGGACCGGCGCCCGCGGCCTGCGCGCCATCATGGAGGAGATCCTGCAGCCGCTGATGTTCGACGTTCCGTCGCGCGAGGACATCGCGCGGGTGGTGATCGACCGCGGGGTGGTGCTGGAGAACGTCAACCCGACCATCGTGCCGAAGGAACGCCAGGTCGGCTCGGCGCGGTCTGGCCCGGCCAAGAAGACGGCTTGATGTCGGCCGGACTGCCTGGGAGCGGGTCTGAGCCAGAGGCCGCAGCCGTCCGCCTGGGCGAATTGCGCGATTCGATCGACAACATTGACGCCGCGCTGGTTCACCTGCTGGCGGAGCGGTTCAAGTTCACTCAACGGGTGGGCCATCTGAAAGCCGACGCGGGCCTGCCCCCGGCTGATCCGGCCCGCGAGACCCAACAAATCTCCCGCCTGAGGGACCTGGCCGATCAATCCGGCCTGGACCCCGTGTTCGCGGAGAAATTCCTGGGTTTCATCGTGGCCGAGGTGATCCATCACCATGAGGCCATCTTGACCCAGGCGCCGGCCGAGGCCGGCCCAAATCCGGGCTGGCCGGACCCCGGGGATTCCCGGCGGGCCACCTAAGAGCCCGGCCAGTCGGCCCTGGGATAGCCTTGAGCGTATGACTCAAACCTCCAGCCCGCGGCAACGTTTCTTGAACACGCTGCGGGGAGTTGGCGGCGCGCCCTCGATCGAGCTGGCCGAATTGGCCGGCAAACACGGCGTCACGACCGAGTACACCAACTGGAAAGGCGAATTGACCAAGGTGTCCGCCGAAACGGTCCGGGCGGTGTTGACGGCGCTGGGCGTGAAGGTCGCCACGCCCAAGGAAGTGCGGGCCGCGCTCGACGGGTTCGATGATGGCAGTTGGAGGGACCTGGTCCCCGCCAGCACCGTCATCCGGCGGGGCGCCGAGGCCCGACTGCCGGTCACCATTCCTTTGGGGGCGACGGCCCGTCTGTCGATCGACTTGGATGACGACCCGTTGTTGGGGGTGGATGGCGGCCAGATCGAATTGGAATCGGCGGTCGGTGAAGACGGGGATCGCCGGCGGGTCGATGGAGTCGAACTGGTCCGGGTCTACCGCCAACTGCCGCCGGACCTGCCCTTGGGCTGGCACAGATTGCGGGTGCGGGTCGACGGCGGCCAGAGCGGCGCAGGCGTGCTGGTTGTCTGCCCCGACCGCTTGGAGTTGCCGGCCAAGCTGAAGGAGCATTCAGTCTGGGGGCCCATGGTCCAGCTTTACTCGGCTCGGTCGCATGCTTCTTGGGGAACCGGCGACTTCGAGGATTTGGCCACTTTGGGATATGAGATGGCCAAGCATGACGGCGCCGATTTCGTCATGATCAACCCGATTCACGCGGCCGAACCGGTGGCGCCTTTCACCCAGTCCCCCTATCTGCCGACGACCAGGGAATTCACCAATCCCTATTACATCCGGCCGGAGGCGATCGACGAATACGCCCAGGCGTCAGATGACGTCCGGGCCGCGGTCGACCAACTGGCGGCCAAGGCCAAGGCCGCTGACGCGGACGCGGAATTCATTGACCGCGACCAATCCTGGACCATCAAGGGCCAGGCGCTGCGGTTGATCTATCAGGTCCCGCGTTCGCCTGACCGTCAAGCCGGCCTGGATGAGTACCGGGCCGAGTTGCAGCCCGCGATTGGCGATTTCGCGCTCTGGAGCGCGCTCAAGGCGGCCGGCCTGGCTCAAGAGGTGGCCTACGGCAGCGTCGAAGCGGCCCAGTTCGCCGCCGCCCATGCCGACGACGTCGACTATTACATCTGGCTGCAGTGGATCGCCGACCAGCAGTTGTCCCGGGCCCAGGACCGCCTGGTCGAAGCCGGGATGGCTGTGGGGATTGTCAAAGACCTGGCGGTGGGAGTGCATCCGGACGGGGCGGACGGCTGGTCGCATCGCAACGTTTTGGCTGTGGGCGTCGAAGTGGGCGCGCCGCCGGACTATTTCAACCAGGTGGGCCAGGGCTGGTTGGAGCCTCCCTGGCGCCCGGACGCGCTCCAGGCGACCGGGTTCGCGGCCTATCGGTCCATGCTCAGGGCGGTGTTGGCCCATGCCGGCGCCCTCAGGATCGACCACATTCTGGGTCTGACCAGGCTGTGGTGGATTCCTGATGGGATGGGTCCGGGCGACGGCACCTATGTCGCCTATGACCGCGAGGCCATGGTGTCGATCCTGGTCCTGGAGGCCACCCGGGCGGGGGCAGTGGTGGTGGGCGAGGATCTCGGCGTGGTTCCGCCCGGACTGCGGGAGTACCTGGGCGGGCGCGGCTTGCTGGGCAACTCGATCGTCTGGTTTGAGAAGACCGCCGACGGCGCTCGCTTGCTCGATCCGGAGGACTACCGTTATCTGGCTATGACCGCCATCACCACCCATGATTTGCCGCCCACCTCGGCCTACCTGGCGGGCGAGCACGTGGCTCAGCGCGACCGGCTCGGCCTGCTCGACACGCCCCTGGAAGACGCCCAGGCCGCCGCCCGGGCGGAACGGGCCATGATGGTCGAAATGCTGGTTCGGCGCGGTCTGCTCGACCCGGACAAGGCTGATGACGAGCTTGAAGTCGTCAGCGCGCTGCACCGCTTCCTCCAGTCCACGCCTTCGGTGATGTTGGGCGTGTCATTGGCCGATCTGGTCGGCGAGCGCCGGACCCAGAACTTGCCCGGAACCGACCGCGAGTACCCCAACTGGTCGGTGCCGTTGGCCGATTGCGACGGCCGGCCGGTCTACATCGAGGAAATCCAGCGCAACCCCGTGTTCGAGGCTATTACCGCGGTCTTGCGCCAGGACTGACCCTGGCTTGGAGCCGGAGCTGAACGGTGGATTTGCTAGCAATCGGGGTGGGGCTGTTGGCTGCCCTGAGCTTCGCCGGCGCGTTCGTGTCGCAGCAGCATGTGGCCGTCCGGGTGCCGGTCGAACAAGGACGGGGCCTGCGCCTGTTCGCGCAGTTGGCGCGGTCGCCGCTGTGGTGGGCGGGAGCCCTGGGAGACGCCCTCGGATTCGCCTTCCAGGCCGTCGCTTTGGCTTTCGGCTCGGTGGTCTTGGTCCAGCCGGTCTTGGTCACGGCCATGGTCTTCGCCCTGCCGCTGGCCGCTTGGTGGAACGGACGCCGCATCCACCGGGCCGACCTGGTCTGGGCTTTGATGGTGGTGGCCGGTCTGGCGGTTTTCACAGTGGTGGGAGATTCGACTAAGGGTTCGGTGTCCGATGCCGTCCGGCCCTGGTTGTGGCCGGGGCTCGCCTTTGGCTTGGCTTGCGCGGGATTGTGGTTGGTTGGCCTGGTCGCCAAGGGGGCCCTCAAAGCGCTCGTGTTCGGTCTGCTGACGGGCGTCGTTTATGGGATCATCGCGCCGCTGACTGAACTGGTGGTGGTGCACTTGGACCAGGCCGGCCTGCTCGCCTTGTTCCGCTCTTGGCCCCTGTACGCGCTGGTCGTCTGCGTGCTGGTGGGGACCGGTTTCCAGCAGGCGGCCTTCCACGCCGGCGATCTGGGCGCTTCGCTGCCGGCCAGCCAGGTCCTGGAGCCGGTCGTGGCCGTGACCCTGGGCCTGTGGGCGCTCGACGCCCGCCTGGCGACCCAAGGCGCCGGCTGGATCGTCCTGGTCGCCGCCGCCCTGGCCATGGTCGCCGGCACGATCCAACTAGCCCGCCGCGCCGCCACCGCCCAACAAGCAAAATCAGCAGGGGGACGGTGACTGTGTTGATTCTGCCCGGCGACGGCATCGCCGATTCCCCCGTCAACGGCCGCCCGGCCCGCGCAATGGGAGGGCTGGGGCGACCGGCCGGGTCAGGGCCGCAGGTCGCGGCCCAGGGCCGCTAGCGCCTGGCGCTCGGAATGGGTTAGCGGGCGGTGGCCGCTGCGGCCGAGCACCTGACACAGGCCGGTTTCCGTGCGCTCAGCGGGCGGCATCTCGGCCAAAGCCTCCAGAATGATCTCAAGGCGGTCAAGCAAGGCGATCGCGGTTGCTGCTGGCATTCTTCGGCTCCCTTCTGGCTCACGTCGAGAACGGAGGGTCCGGCCCTAAGCGGTCGGCACTCGTCCTGGCGGATTTCGGATTCAGACTGTGCGCTTGGAGTCATGGCAGTGAACGCGGTTATGCGATCGCCGCCCTTTGACAACACCAGAATGCCAAGAATTCGCAAAACACTGGTTTTGTAAAGGACACTATCTCGGCATGTGAGAACTTGTCACTCGCGGGCGTCAGCAAGCTCTTGACGCCCGAGCAAACCCGGCAGCCCGCGGCTGCGCCGACTCACGACGGCGGCAAGCACAGCCACCAGGGCGAACAAGTACCAGAGCAGCGACCACGGGCCTGTGATCAGGCCGAGCAATTGAAATCCCCCAATCCCTCCCAGTAACCGGGCCAGGCGGCGCCAAAGCCAAGCGGGGCGCATCGGTTCCCAACGCAGCACGGTGGCCAGGTCGCCCAGAGTCCGGCCGCTGATGAGCACGCAGGCGGTTTGGATGGCGAAAGGGGCGCCAAATGCGGCGGAAGTGGCCCAACGGGCCGGATCGGCCTCTCCGAGCCAGGGCGTCAACATGGTCGCGGCCGCGGCGCCCACGCCGCCGATCAGCCAGACGCTGAGGCCGTCGCAAACCATCGCGATCAGACGCCTCCCCAGCGTCACCGGCGCCGGGACGCCCGGCGGCTGAGCCGCCGGGGTTAGCCAACCGCGGGGCAAGACCAGGGCGAGCAGCGCCCCGAGCAGCGCTCCGGTGGTGTTGGTCATGATGTCATCCACGTCGAACACCCGATAGGCGCACCGATACAGCCCCCAAACCCCGGTCAACTGAGTCGTCTCGACAAACAGCGACAGGCCGGCGCCGGCCAGGGTCGAGGCCACCAGCCCGCCGTTCCACAACAGCCGGACGAACACCCCGAGCGGAATGAACAGAGCCACATTCAGCGCCAGCTGGTCCACCACCGGGTTGTGCAGCAGTTGGCCGACCGAAGAATGTGGGTAGTTGAAAACGTCGCCGATGGAGTAGAAGGGCCGCAGTTGCGGCCGGACGCAGTGCAACCGATCCGGGTCCGGGAAGAACAGCAGGGTGTAGGCCCAGATCGCCATGAAGTAGATCAGGAAGCCCAGCCACGCGAGCACATAACGCCAGGTCAAACGCCTATAGCGGCGGTAGGCCAAGGCCACGAAGGGGGCGAAGGCGACAACCGCCAACGCCAGTCCCACAACGATGGCGACGGCGGCGGGCAAAACGGCCTGATCCACGCCAGAACGATAAGTCAATCCCGCCGGGCCCGCACTTGACCGGCCGCGAAGGCCCAATCGGGTGCGGCTAGAACAGCGGCAGACCCCGGTTGGCGGTGTAGCGCAGCGGGTTGGGGCGGCAGTGAGCCTCGGTCGCGATGCGGATTTCAGGAGCTATGCGGCCCTCGGCCCGCAGGGCGAACGCCTTGGGGACCACCAGATCGCGCAGCGCGTAAGGGTCGATGGTGTTGAGATAGATCTTGGTCGCGCCCTCGAAACCGGCCACGGTCGAAATCCGCCACTTCAGCATGATGCGCCAGGGGGTCGCCAGCTTGGCGTCGACCGGGCGGGTGTGCCATTCCTCGTTGGTCGGGATGGAGGCGCCGGTGGCGGCGTGCATGGCGTGAAGGAGATCAGCCACACCGCCCAACTCTTCGGGCTGGTGGCTCCAAGGGTCGGGGGCCTCGGACCGGGAGAAGATCTCGATCGTGGGGTAGCGGTGCCCAAAGCCGGCGAAGGCGATCGCGTGATCGTTCTCAGCTATGACGAGGTTCTTGTAGGCGGCGTAGTTTACCGCGCGCTCGTTGAAAATCTCGGGATTCTGGCGCAGCGATTCCTGGGCCAGCTCATACTGCGCGCCGTGCTCGTCGATGGCGACGAGCTGTTTGTGCAAATGGTCGAGCGAGGCGCCGGCCGGCTTGAGCCAGTTCTGAAACACCGACACGTAGCGCACGTAACGGTTGCGCCGGTACAGGTCGGTCATGGCCTCGACGGTGAAGCCGATGAACTGGCGGTGTTCGGCCGGGGTGAGCGTGCCGGCGCCGGCCAGTTGGGAATCGTCCAGGGCGCCGGCGATGAAGTGTCGCCGGGCGACGATGACGTCATGCCCGGACCCCAGGAAGGCGCCCGCCGCTTGGGCCAGTTGGTCTTCGGTCAGGGCCGCGGCGGAGCCTTGGCCGGCGGCCGCGGCCTTGGCGGCCGCGATTTTGGCCATGTGCGCGCGCCCCGCCGGGCTGGCGACGTAGGCGCGGGCGTGCTCGGCCAACTCGCGCGGCAGCTCGTATCCGTAATTCGCCCGCCAATAGTCGAAGGACAGGATCTCGAACAGATTCGGGATGCGGCGGAACTCCGCCACGGTCTGGAACAGGTCCTCGGCGCCGGTCTCCAGGAGGGTCGGCCACGGCGGCGCCGGCGGGCGGGAGGCCGGGGAGGTTGGCTGGGCTGGCGGTTCGGGCGCGGCCGGCGGGAGGACCAGGCGCGCCTTTTCGGGGGGAGTGTCGGTGTAGCGCTTGGGGCAGAAGACGCAATAGGCGTCTTCGCGAGCGGGGTCGAGCGATTCGGGTTGGCGTTCGACGATGCCGAGTGGCCGGTTTCCGCGCCCCGCCACCGTCCAGACCTCTGTGCCGGTGAAGGGGTTGAGTTGTTTGACCGTGCCATCGGCCAGGATGTCGACGTACTCCGGTTCGCGCGTCCAAGGACCCATAGGTCCACGCTACTAAACCGTCCTGACGCGAGGCCCCCAAGTCAGGCGCTGGGGCGCTGGGGGCCGCGCGACATCGGCCATCACGGGCGAAGGCGGTACGGGCCGCCCCGCCGGCAAAGCCGCGAACCCGACCGCCGCCGAGGACAGGCGAACCCGAGGTCGCCTGGGCTGAAAGGGAAAGAGAGCCCGTCCCGGCGAACCCGAGGTCGGCGGGGCAAAGGGAAAGACTGCCAGTCCCGGCGAACCCGAGGTCGGCGGGGGAGACAAAGGGGGAGACGGCAAGTCGGGGACAACTCGATGCGGGCGCGGCCAGGAAGGCGGGACGACGGCATCGGCCAAGTAGTATCCACGTGTGAGTTTGAACCCGGCCGAGCGGCCAGGCGATGGCGTTGTCCCCGACGGCGGGCGACTGGACCCAAGGCGGGACCGGCGGCGGCGCGAAGGGGCTGGCAAGCCAGCGGCCGCGGCCCCGGAAGCGGCGACCGCCGCGGCGGCCGAACCGGGTCCTGGCGACGGCGGGCGGATCGTGGAGACGTCGCGATGGCGGTTGAGGGCGCCGGATCATGTCAGCCAAGACTCGCCGCTGGTGTGTGTGCCGACGGTGCACCAGCGCGGCGATAGCCGGGTGCTGCGGTGCGCCCAAGACGCCCTTGACGCGGGCTTCAGGGTGCGACTGATCTGGCTCTCGGATGACCAAGATCCCTCGACCGATCCGGCGGTCGGCGAAACGCTGATGAGGTCGGCGCACTCGCGGGCCGACCGGCTCCGAGTGGTCGCGCGGCTGGCTGGGGCGGCCCGGCGTGAGCAGGCCGACTTGTGGCATATCCATGACTTCTACCTGCTGGCGCAGGCGCGGCGCTGGCGGCGCCAAACCGGGCGGCCGGTGATCTATGACGTGCATGAATACTACGGAATCGTCTATTCCGGCAAGGTCCGGGCGCCGGCGGCGGTGCGCCGCTGGCTGGCGCGACGAATCGACACCTACCAAGTCCGGTCGGCCAGGAAGCTGGGCGCCGTCAACGCCGCCGCCGAAGGGATTGCGCGAACCTTCGCCAGCTCTGGCGCGGCCGTCGTCACCACGCTCAACGCGCCCCTGGGCGCGCCCTTCCTGAGCGTCCCGCTGGTCCCTTTCTCGCAGCGGGCGCGCCGGGTGGTGCACATCGGAACCCTCAACGAGGACTACGGCATGCGGCGCGTTGTTCGAATCGCCGCTGAGGCGCAACGGCGCGGACTGCCGCACACCTTCGACCTGGTGGACCGTTTCCACAACGACGCCGAACGCGCGGCCTTCGCCCGCTACCTGGAAGAGGACGGCGATCCGGCCAACCTCCGGATCATCCCGGCCGTTCCGTCGCACCGCTTGGGCGAACTCCTGAGCGGCTACGGCGTGGGCTTGGCGGTGTTCTCCCGCACCAGCCAAAACGACCTCTCCATGCCGGGCAAACTGTTCGAGTATTCGGTCATGGGCCTGGCCATAGTCTGCACGGACGCCCCCGCGCAGCAGCGATTCGCCCAGCAGTGGGCGGTGGCGCGGCCCTGCGCGGGCGAGAATGTGGGCGCGTTCGTTGACGCGCTCGAGGATCTCGACGCCCGCGCCGTCGAACTCGACGCAGCGGTCGCTGACAAGGCCGCGCTCGCTCGCAGGTCGCTGACCTGGGAGGCGATGTCCGCGCCAAAGTTGAGGGGCCTGTATCGGGAACTGCGGGCCCAGTTGGACGGCGCCGGCTAAGGTCGCGGGCCGCGAACCTCGGACGGATCGCCGTCAGCGCTTGGCCTGCGGGTGGGCTGGTCGAACATGCCCCGCAGGAAGCCGCTTCCCCAGGCGAGATGCATGGTGGCGATGGCCAGCGGCAAGCGGCGCTTGGCGCGACCGTCCAATCCTCCGGCCGAAACCGCTGCCGCCGCCGTCACTCCCGCCGCGTACAGGGCGGGGAGCCCCAGGGCCGCCACCCAGATGCGGTCAGTCCGCCTGCTGTTGCGCCTTCGGAGGGCCTTTCGCTGGCCACGGTCGGTCCGGGCGCCGGCGCCGGCCAGCTTGGCCAGCCCCGCCAACCCTATGATCAGTCCCGTTCCGACCGCCAGGGTCGCTCCGGGTGCGGCGAGGTACCTGGGCGACGCCGTCTTGGGGTCGTGGCGGACAACCTGCCAGCGCCAACGGCCGGTCGAGAAGAACTGCCGGACCAGGGCCCGCCAGTTGTCGCGGGGGCGGTAGAGCACGCCCAGGGTCGGGTCGAACCAGACCAACTTGCCGGCTTGGGCCAGGCGATGGTTCAAGTCCCAGTCTTCCGCCCGGCCCAGCGCCTCGTCGTAGCCCCCGACTTCTTCTAGGTCGGAGCGTCGGAAGTTGCCCAGGTAGACGGTGTCTGCGGGTCCCGGGCCGCCGCCGGTGTGGAATTGGACTCGCCCGATGCCGAACGGGCTGGACATCGCCCGCGCGACCGCCTTTTGGAACGGCCCGACTCCTTCAGGGACCATCATGCCGCCGACGTTGGCGGCGCCGGTCTGGTCGAGCAGTTCAACCGCTTTGCGGACATAGCCTGGCGGCAAGAGGGCATGGCCGTCGACGCGCACCAGGTAGTCGTGTTTGGTGGCGCGCCAGGCCAGGTTGAGGCCCTGCGGAATGCCTCCCGAGGGGTTGTCGATCAGCCTCAGCGTCGGGTGGCGGCTGGCTAAATCCTCGGCGATGGCCCGGGTCTGGTCGCGGGAGGGCCCGACCGCCGCCACCACCTCGAAGGGGCCGGGATAGTCTTGGGCTAACACCTGCTCGACGACCCGGGCTAAATGGTCCGCTTCGTCGCGGACGGTCATGAAGACGCTGACACCGGGAAGGTCCGTCGGAGAGGAGTTCACCCGGAAAACTCTACTTTCTGCCGGACCAGAGCGGTGACACGGCTGGTGCCGGGCCGGCCAGAATGAAGGGCCTGGGGACCATCGGCGCTATTCTTTGTGGGGCCGCATGGTCCTGTGGCCCTGTGGCTCAACAGGTTCCCAGGAACAACGGCAGCACGTTCCGGTCGCGTAGGCGCGCAGAGGGTTTGACCCCCGCCGCGCCGAGGCGGCCAGGCGGCGTTTCCCAACGCTGCCCTAGGATCGTTCATGTCAAAGCAGGTTCCAACTGTGTTGATGGCCGGCAGCGCATCGCTGACCAGCGGAAACACGGAAGGTATAGACGGTCTTGTCCTAGCAGTAGGCGCGGTCCGGCGGATTGGCTGGGTCCGCTGGCCGGTTGAGGAAGGGAAAGTATTGGCCAAGAGCGCTGGAGAGTCGCCCGCAGTCAGGGACGAACTCCACATCTACGAGGCCGGTCGGGCCGGCCTGCCGAAGTTCAGGCCTTATGTGCGCGACCTGGTGGCCCGGTGGCCGTTCGCGGCCGAGTTCTCGCGTTCGTCGATTCGTTCGGCCCACACCGACACCGTCTTTGGGCGGCTGTGGTTGATCATCAACCCGACCCTGTTGGCGGTGGTCTACTTCATTTTGGTGATCATTCTGACCCAGCGGCCGCTGCGCGAGGGCGGACCGGTGTTGGCGCAGATTTGCTGCGGGCTATTCCTGTACACCTTCTTTCAGAGCGCCGTGGCCACGGGGTCTGGTTCGGTGACGGGCGGCGGCGCCTTGATCTCGCGGATGGCTTTCCCCCGGCTTCTGATGCCCTTCGCCGCCGTGCGGACGGCCTTCTTCCGTTTCACGCCGACCTTGCCGGTGTTCCTGATTCTGAAGGCGGTGCTGACCAACGAGCCGTGGCGATGGGAGATGCTGGAATCTCTCTATTTCATGGGCTTGATGATCGTTTTCGCGGCCGGGTTGTCCGCGTTCATGGGGGCACTGCAGGTCTACTTCCGTGACGCCGGCAGCTTCTTACCTTATTTCTTGCGCATTTGGATGTACTTATCGCCGGTCCTGTGGCCGCTGGCGGACTATGTCCCGGGCGGGCAGCACGAGAACCTGTTCGGCCTGATGTTGTTCAATCCGATGTTTTCTATCTGTGGAGGTTGGGCGGACGCGCTGTTGTTCTCCCAGACCGCGCCTTGGCAGCTTTGGATAGCGGGCCTGGGCTGGTCGCTGGCGGCTTTCGCGGGCGGGTCGTTGTTCTTCATGTCGAAGGAGCGTGATTTCGCTGTCCGCATCTGACACGACCAGAACCGACCGCAAGGCGGCCGCGGCGGGCCAACCACCGGCCGTGTCGGTGCAGGATCTGTCGATCACTTACCGGACCACGTTCGAGAAGGTGCCCACTTTGAAGAGCGCCGTGGTGCGGTTGGGCCGGGGCGAGCGGGCTGTGCGCGAGGTCCACGCCCTGCAGAACCTCAGCTTCGACGTGCCCGTCGGCACCGCGCTGGGCGTGATAGGGGCCAACGGCGCCGGCAAGTCGACCCTGGTTCGGGCCATCGCCGGAATTCTGGCGCCGTCTTCGGGACGGATCGAGGTGCGCGGTCGCATCAGTTCGCTGCTGGCCCTTGGCGTCGGGTTCAACTCGAAGCTGACCGGCCGCGAGAATGTGGTGCTAGGCGGCCTGGCCCAGGGCATGAGCCGCGCGCAGGTGGCCGAACGAGCTGAGTCGATCGCCGAATTCGCCGACATCGGCGAGTTCATGGACATGCCGTTGACCACTTATTCTTCCGGCATGGCGACACGCCTCGCCTTCGCGGTGGGCGTTCATATGGACCCGGACATCTTGATGATCGACGAGGCGCTGTCCGCCGGCGACGCCCAGTTCAAGGTCAAGGCCGCCAACAAGATGGAGGAGTTGATGCAGTCGGCTCGGGCCATGTTCCTGGTGTCGCACTCGCTCGGCTCGATCCGCGACATGTGCGACGACTGCATCTGGATCCACAAAGGCAAGCTCATGCTCCATGCCGAACCGCAGACCTGCATCGACGCCTACACCAAGTTCATCCAGGTGGGGGAGAACGCCTTCACCATGGACGATTTGTAGTCTTTCGCGCCCGATGCCGTTTGGCCGGCCACCGGCGCCGAGGCCTGCCCCAGCGCCGTTTGGCCGGGTATCCGTTGCGAGGCCCGCGCCGGCGCCGTCACAGCTTCGCCACAGACCCGGCCCGGGCCCGACTGCGCCTCAGGCGCCGTCGAGGATGCGTTGGAGGCCGTCGACCGCGTCGCGTGAGGCCAGGAACAGCAACTGGTCGCGGCCTTCCAAGAATCCGTCCGGATCGGGGGTGAGCGGGCGGCCGTCGCGGATGACAGCGACCAACACGGCATCGTCCGGCCAGGCGCACTGCCCCACCAGCTTGCCGACCAACGGCGAGTCCTCGGCCAAGGTGGTCTCAACCAAATCGGTGTCGGACTGCCGGAAGGTGAACACGCGGACGGCGTCCCCCACCGAAACGGCCTCCTCCACCAGGGCCGTCATGATGCGGGGTGTCGAAACAGCCACGTCGACGCCCCATAGCTGATCGAACATCCATTCGTTCTTAGGGTTGTTGACCCGGCCTACAACACGAGGCACGCCGAACTCGGACTTGGCCAAAAGGGCCAAGACCAGATTCGCTTTGTCGTCGCCGGTGGCAGCCACCACCACGTCGACCTGGTCCAGATTGGCCTCAGCCAAGGTGCGTAACTCGTTGGCGTCGGCCAGTATCCATTCGGCGTCCGGAACCGAGGCGACTTTCATCGCGGCCGGATTCTTGTCCACGATGATGACCTGGTGCCCGCCTGCCAGCAACTCGCGCGCGATCGACCGGCCCACGGACCCGGCGCCAGCCACCACGACCCGCATCATGACTCGTCCTCAGGCGGCCTGGCCAAAGCCCGCTCGGCGGCGAGCATCTTGTCGGTTGGCAGGATCAGGTACACGGCATCGCCGGCCTGATAAACGGTGGCTTCGGTGGGCAGGATCGCCTTGCCGAAACGAGACAGGAAAGCGGCGCGGCCGCCGGCGGCCCGCGCGACGGCGCTCAAGTTGGCGCCCACCCAGTCCAGGTGGAGGTCGAACCGGCCCAAGGTGAGGGAACCGGTCGGGTCTTGGTATTCGCCGGCCGCGCCGGCCGGCAAGACCGCGCGCAGGACTTGGTCTGCGGCCCACGGCACCGTCGCGACGGTGGCGATCCCCAGGCGCTGGTAGACCTCAGCCCGGTCGGGATCATAAATGCGGGCGACAACGTTGTCGACACCGAAGGTTTCGCGGACCACCCGGGCGGCCAGAACGTTGGAATTGTCACCGGAGGAAACGGCCGCGAAGCCGTAGGCCTGGGCGATTCCGGCCTGGCGGAGAATCTCGCGGTCGAAACCAACCCCGGTGACTCTCTGGCCGGTGAAATCGGCCGGCAGGCGACGGAAGGCGGCTGGATCCTGATCGATCACCGCGACCGTGTGGCCGTGCCCCTCCAAAGCGGTGGCGGCGGCGGCGCCAACGCGCCCGCAGCCCATGACGATGAAATGCACGGTTCGATTCTGGCACGCCATGGCCGCGGTGTGCGTAATAGGCTGGCGGTATGCCAGACGTGATGGGGGCCCTGGGCCGCTTGGTCCTGGGGCGTCCCACCCGCGAATTCGCCCCCCGGGCGAAACCACGCCCATTGCGAATCCGCTACGCCCTGCCTTTGCTGGCCCCGGACGCCCTCAGCTCCGTCGCCTACGCCCCAGATGAGATCCTGTTGACTTTGGCGGCCGCCGGCCTGGTGGGTGTGTCTCTGTCGCCCTGGGTCGGTCTGGCCATCGCCGCCGTGATGGCGGTGGTGATCGCTTCCTACCGGCAGACCATCCGGGAGTATCCCGACGGTGGCGGTGACTATGCCGTGGCCAAGGAGAATCTGGGTTTGGCGGCCGGCGGACTGGTCGGCGGCGCGGCCATGGTCGATTCGCTGTTGACCGTGGCGGTGTCGGTCTCCTGCGGGGCCCAGTACCTGGCGGCCGTCATCCCTCCGATTGAGGATCACACCAAAGCAGTCGCCATCGGGCTGGTCGCGGTCATCATGCTGGCCTCCTTGCGGGGGCTGAAGGCCCTTGACAACACCGTCATCCTGGCGGTCTACGCCTTCATCGCGGCGCTCGGGCTGACGGCTCTGGCAGGCGGCGTCGAATTCTTGACCGGTTCGCTCGGCGCCGCTCCGGCCGAAGGCCTCGAATTGGTTCCGAGCAGTGGTTTCACGACCGGGCTGACGGCGCTGGGCGGCGCCTTCCTGGCGCTGCGGGCCTTCTCATCCGGCGCCGTGGCGCTGGCCGGCGTGCAAACCATCTCGACCGGCGTGCAGGCTTTCCGCGATCCGAAGGCTCGCAACGCCACCCGATCTTTGGCCTTCTTGGGCCTGGCCTGCGCCGGGCTGTTGATCGGCACGCTACTTCTGGCGGACCAGGTTGGCGCGGTCTTCGTCGCCGATCCTTCGTCGCAGCTGCGGTATGCGGACGGCCGGCCGGTGCCGGCCGACTTCCACCAAGACCCGATCTGGGCGCAGATCGCCGAAACCGTCTTCGCCGCCGCGCCGCCGGTCTACGTGATCGTGATCGCGCTGGTCGGCCTGCTCTTGATCCTGGCGGCCTCAAGCGCTTTCCGCTGGGTGCCGGCGTTGATGTCGATGCTGGCCCAGGACGAATTCTTGCCCAAACAGTTCTTCCGCCGTTCCGACCGCCGCGTCGCGGCACACGGGACGGTCACCCTGGGGATCGGTTCGGCGGCGCTGATCTGGCTGATGGGCGCGTCGGTCACGCGCCTGATCCAGTTGTACATCGTGGGGGTCTTCCTCTCCTTCACGATCTCCCAACTGGGCATGCTGCGGCATTGGAACGTTCAGCTACCGCTGGCCAAGACTGCGCTGGAGCGCCGCCGAATGGTCTTCTCGCGGGCCGTCAACGCGGTCGGCTTGGCGCTGACCACAGTGGCGCTGGCGATAGTGGTGGTGACTAAGTTCACCCACGGGGCTTGGATCTCGCTCGGGCTGGTGGGGCTGGCCTTCTGGATGATGGTCTCGATCCGGCGGCATTACCGCCGGGTCGATTCAGAGTTGAAACTGCCCCGTGGCAGCCGCGCCGACCTTGGCCTGCCCAGCCGAGTACACGGGATTGTGCTGGTCTCAGCGATGAATCGGGCCACCGCCCGGGCCTTGGCCTACGCCCGGGCCACCCGTCCGGCTTCCCTTGAGGCCCTCACCGTGGCGGTCGATTCCGCCCGCGTCTGGGAGCTGCGCCGGGCCTGGGACCGAGCCAATGTGCCGGTCACATTACGTGTCCTTGATTCGCCCAGACGTGAGATCACGCGCCCGCTGATCGATCACATCACGGCGCTGCGGCGGCGCTCGCCCAGGGACATGGTGGTCCTCTACATTCCCGAAAAGGTGGTGCGGCACTGGTGGGAGCGGTGGCTCCACAACCGCTCGGCCGCCCGGCTGACCTCCCGCTTGCGCCACCTGCCCGGGGTGGTGGTCGCGACGGTGCCATGGCAGCTCGACCAGCCGGGCGACACCGGTGGCCCGGAACCAACCAGCGGCGGCGCCAAATGACACCGTCTGGCTTTCTGGTCGACCGGTCTGGGACAGGTCGTGAGGTCGAGCGTCTGGGGCGCCACCTGGGGCGCCACCTGGTTGCGGGAGGCGTCAGATGAGGTCGACTCAACCCGGCGCCGGCGCCGGCGATTGGC